>JBMOFC010000008.1:0-62686 GCA_049314455.1 Chthoniobacterales bacterium | reverse complement strand
TGGCTTTTTTCGTTCGTCTTTTTTTTGACAATCTGTATTGGAAGCCTCTTTTGGATTCTGGTGCATCATGGCATTGACGTGGAGTGGAGCGTTGGAGTACGTCGTCAAATGGAGAATGTCGCCAGTCTTTTTCCTATACTAGCGCTCTTTTTTGTCCCTTTGATTTTTGTTGCCCCACTGCTTTGGAAGTGGATGGTGATTCCCCATGGGAGTGATCACATTTTGAACGAAAAAATGGCTTACTTGAATCTTCCCTTTTTCTGGATGAGAGCAGCCTTTTATTTTTTATTTTTTAGTGTCGCTTCTCTTTGGCTTCGCAAAATTTCTGTGGCTCAGGATCAATGCGGAGATGTCAAATATACCGTGATAGCTCGTAAAATAACCTTTGCTAGCCTTCCTTTTTTTGGTGTCTGTTTGACGTTTGCTGCTGTGGATTGGCTCATGGGTCTTGATTTTAAATGGGTCTCAACCATGTGGGGTGTTTATATTTTTGCAGGATCAGCTTTGAGTTCTCTTTGTGTGATTCTGCTTATTGTGACTGCGCTTCGCTCTGTAGGTTACTTAAAAGAGATTGTTTCCGAGCGTCATTATGCACTCATAGGGCAACTCATGACGGCATTCACCGTTTTCTGGGCCTATATTGGATTCGATCAATACATGCTTATCTGGTATGCCAACATTCCTGAAGAGACGACCTATTTTCTCCGTCGTAATACCGAGAGTTGGTGTGTGCTCAATATTATTCTTGTTCTAGGACACTTTCTTGTTCCTTTTCTTCTGCTTCTTTTTCGTAATCCTAAAAAGCGTCCTGCTTATCTCTGTGGTGTGGCCTGTTGGATTTTGCTTATGCACTTACTTGATATTTACATTATTGTTCTTCCGATGATGCATCCTGAAGGTTTTCGGCCCAGTTTTCTCGATATCCTTTCTTTAATTGCTATAGGAACAGCTTTGGCGGCTGTTTTTCTCAAGCGCCTCGGAGATGTCCCTCTCTGGCCTTTACGCGATCCACGCCTCAAAGACTCTATTCATATTTCTGTGTGAACAAGGAACAAGATTTCCTTCTGTTAAAATCAGAAACAAAAATTTACTAAGAACTATTCAAATGCAACAACCAGCTGAGCATAAACGACAAATGACAACTGAAAACCGACAATTGCCATCGCAACGCGGTGGCTCGCCTGGCTTTCCATGGTCTCGTTTTTGGACGGCTCTCGGAATGTTAGTGCTTTTCCTAGCTGCTCTTATTCTGGTGCTTCGTTGGAACCCCGAACCGATGAGCGATGATGAGGAACGGGCTCTTCTGAGAATAAAAAATTTGGCAGAGTTGAACAAAGCCAATGAAGAGCGGTTGACGACGTATGGTTGGGTTGATCAGGCTCATGGCGTTGTGCATATCCCAATTGAACGGGCTATGGAGCTAGAAATCAAGAGCCTAAATGATCCGAAATTGAAGCCTCATTCTGTTTATCCAATCGCCCCAATCGATCTTGTGCCTGTGCCAGCAGGAATGCCAAAAAACACAAAGTAAAGAGTAATGAGTATTTATTAACTCCAAAATAAAGTTCAATTTTAACATTTTATTCCCATAAAAGTTTATTTCTAAATGCAACTGTAAAGAAAAATCAATTGCCGCTTGTTATTCTTTACTCATTACTTGCTTCGTCCATGAATCACGACACGACACTTTTAACACCAGAAGCTATTAACGGCCTTGCTGAGCCATTGCCGCTTCCTCCCTCACTACGTTCAAAGATAGATAGCTCCGTTTCAGGGCCAATTCTTCTTCTGATCAGAACTTCTCTGTTGAGCCTTGTGATGGGGTCTTTGTTGGGACTTATCTGTGCTCTGAAATTAGTTCTCCCTTTCTTGTTGGATGGAGTTAATTTTTTGTCCTACGGACGTCTTTTTCCAGTTGCCATGGACCTCCTTCTCTACGGTTGGGCGATTCCTGGTGGCCTTGCCGTTATTCTTTGGCTCATGGCTCGCCTGAGTGGTGCTTCACTTCCTTATACGAGGGTGCTGACTGCTGCTGCCCATCTCTGGAATAGCGCTCTGCTTTTGGGTTCCTTAGCAGTGCTGGCTGGATATAGCACCTCGGTTCCTTTGTTAGAATATCCTCATTGGGCTTCGTTTATTTTATTCGTTGCTTTTCTTCTTATGGGACTTTGGGTGGTTCTTTTGTTGAAGGAGTGTAAGTCACAAGCCCTTTATGTTTCGCAATGGTATCTTCTTGCTGCACTTTGCTCTTTTCCATGGATATATGGAACGGCCAACATGCTCTTGACTTGGGGAAAAATAGAGGGCTCTGCACAAGCTCCCATCCAAGTTTGGTATGCAGGCTCTTTCACACAGCTTTGGTTGACACCGATCGCTCTTGCCATTACCTACTACCTCCTTCCAAAAGTCACTGGAGTCAAAATCTATAGTTACTATCTTGTGCTCTTGGGATTCTTTTCACTGCTTCTTTTTGCCGGTTGGAGTGGTTTAGGCTTCTTGATTGGTGGTCCTATACCGGCTTGGATGGCGAGTGCTGGTGTGGTGACAAATATCCTTCTCTTTTTACCCATGATTGCGGTTGTGCTGAATTTCTATCATATGTTCCGACAAGTAGATAAAATAACGCTCCAGCAGAGTCCAGCGCTTCGTTTCGTTGCAGCAGGAATAATTTTTTATATCATTGTAACCGTTCTTTCCATGCTCAATGCTTTCCCGTTTGCAAATGCCATTCTGAATTTTACAGACTATACGAGTGCTCTCTTTTTACTGCCGCTGTTGGGGTTTTTTGGAATGACTCTATTTGGAGTTTTTTATTATCTCATTCCGCGTCTTACTCAGATTTCCTGGTCCTCAAGTTGGCTCATTCGTTCTCATTTTTGGTTCTCTAGCGTCGGGGTCGCTCTATTGGCTTCTGCCATGATTCTGGGTGGTCTCATAGAAGGCGTTGCTTTGAATGATCCCGCTATTAATGTTACAAACATTCTTTCCTATGCAGCTCCCTTCCGCTGGCTTGTCGCTATTTCTTGGGTAGTGCTGCTTCTCGGCTTTTTCTGTTTTGTGCGACTGCTCATTGCGATGCGTTGGCAGATGATCGAAGAAAAAGTACCTGTTTCCTTCTAATTTATTTTTCATCTCATGAATCGATTAAGATCGCTTTTTTTCATTATTACCTTTCTTTTTTTATCCAGTTGGCTGGGTGTTGTCCTTTATTCCTATCTACAACTTGGGCATTTGAAGTCTATTTCAACGAGTGATGGTTTGCTGCCACCACAGTATAGTGGTCAAGCTATTTTGGGCGCTCAGGTTTATGCGGCTAGTGGATGTATGACCTGCCATACGCAGCAAGTGCGCCAGATTGATGTCACTAGTGCAGATATCGAGCGCAAATGGGGCAAACGTCCTTCGGTGGCGCTTGATTATTTACGTGATCGCACGGCGTTTCTCGGAAATAATCGAATCGGTCCTGATCTAAGCAATGTCGGTCTTCGTTTGACGGATCCTACGTGGCATTATCAGCATTTGTATGAACCAACAGTGATGGTTTCTGGTTCTATCATGCCTTCGTATCGTTATCTTTTCCGGTTACAAAAAATAGAAGGAGAGCCTTCTGCCGAAGCGGTCGCCTTGACAGGTCCTCATGCTCCACCTCAAGGATATGAGGTTGTTCCAACTCAGGAGGCAAAAAACTTGGTCGCCTACTTGCTCTCTCTCAAACATGACTACGATCCTGCGCTGCAGGATCAGGCAGCAGAAAAATCGAAGTGATGTATATTCTTAAAAAAAAGGTAACTACCAACGTAGACAATACACAGAAAAATCAACCACAAAGAACACAAAACCGCCAAAGCGGCACACAAAGAACACACAGAGATAAAAATTGTTATAAAAAATTTTAAAGATGATAAATGCAGGCTATAGACAAAAGCTGGAACTCAAAACTTCTTAGCATTTTTTTATAAAAAAATTCTTTTTGTGCTCCTTATGCTATCCATGTGCTCTTTGTGGTTAATTCTTTTGAAAAAAATTATGTTGGTAGTTACAAAAGAACGAAAAAACATTTCATAATCTTTTCCTAAAGTTTCAAACCTGTATTTTAAAATAATTGTAATCTTTCTGATGGAACAACGAGCTGAACATAATCGACAACCGACAACTGACAACCAGCAACTCTCCTTGCAGCGCAAAGATGAGCTAGATCCCGAGAGAGATCTTGTGGAAACCCATTTCGATCCTGCTTCCCCTGATTCTTACAAGCTCAGTGGCTTGTTGCGTCCTATTCCACTCTGGCTGGTAACTCTTTCCATGGTCCTCTTTTTTTGGGCTGGTTTGTACCTTGCTTACTACAGCGGTGGTTTCAAAGTGAACGTTTATAATGCTGACCTTGTTGCCTGGAATGGCGGAGGATCTGGCGCAGGAGCAGCCCCAATTGATTTAAGAGCTATTGGGAAAAAGGTATTCACGCAGACCTGTATCATCTGTCACCAAGAAACAGGTCTTGGTATTCCAGGACAATATCCTCCGCTTGTCGGAAGTGAGTGGGTTCTTTCTCAAGGATGGCATGGAGATAATCATCTTGTGAAAAATGTCCTCTATGGAATGCAAGGTCCGGTCGTCGTTAAGGGGATGCCTTATAACAATGCGATGGCTCCATGGAATCAACTCAGCGACCAACAGATTGCAGGGGTCTTGACTTATATTCGCTCTGAATGGGGTAATAACGCCCCTCCAATCACACCTGAATTTGTTGCGAAGGTTCGCGCTAGCACTCCTCCGCGTAGCGAAGCATGGACAATGCCAGAGCTACAGGCGATTCCACGTGAACTCTGCACTTCCCCTGCAGCTGGTGCTGCTGCCCCCGCCAAGTAAATTTTATTTCCCCATGTTCACTCATTCAAAAAAAGTCCCCTTCTATTTTTTCTGGAGCTTCTTCGTGGCTCTTGTTGCGATGCCTATGTCACTCATGGCGGAATCTCGTCTCGGCCACATTTACTGGACTCCTCCGAATGCTACTCTTAACGGCCTTGAGACGGATGGAATGCTCCATTTTATTTTTTATCTTACGCTCTTTGTCTTTATTGCGGTGCAGACAACTTATATTTATTATCTTGTTAAATATCGTCGTCGTCCTGGTGTCAAAGCGCACTATAGCCATGGCAACAATAAACTAGAAATTATCTGGACTACGCTACCTACGTTGATTTTTCTTGGGCTAGCCATTTATGGGAACCGTGTTTGGTACAACATTCATCGTCCAGCGCCTCCAGATGCGATTAATATTGAAGTAACAGGATATCAATTTGGTTGGGATATGCGTTACCCTGGTTCTAGTGGTGTATTAGCTCGTTCGGATGTTCGAAAAATAAGCAATGAGAATAAATTTGGAATTGATCCCTCCGATCCGCACGCTAAAGAGGACTTTAGTACGACGGAAATGGTGATTCCTGTAGGCAAGCCAGTGCATATTTTCCTTCGTTCTCGTGATGTCATTCACTCTTTTTATGTTCCAGAGTTTCGTCTCTATCAAGATGCCGTTCCAGGACGAACGATTGCTTGGGTATGGTTTAGAACCTTGCGCACAGGAAGTTTTCAACTCGCCTGCAGCCAACTCTGCGGCAAAGGGCATTACAATATGAAGGCTCCTATTCGTGTGGTTAGTCAGGAGGAATATGACAAATGGTATGCGGAGAAATTACAGAAACCAAACCTTATGGTTGGGGGATCTTCACTTGTTTCAAAATAAAATTCTAAATTCTTTAAATCTCGATTATCTTTTCACCCATGAATGTTTCTGTTGCCCCTACTACCAATATAGCCCTTCATCATGATCCTCATCTCACACATCAAGAAGATCACCATCACGGAAAAAAGGGGATCATGCATTATCTTTGGTCTTACGATCATAAAATCATAGGGCTGCAGTATTTTTGGACAGCCTTTTTCTTTCTTTTGGTCGGAGGAGCGTTAGCCATGGCTGTTCGTTATCAGCTTGGTTTTCCCAATCATCCTGTTCCTTTGATTGGACGTTTTCTTCCCTCCACGCTTGCTTCCGATGACGGGACCATTATTCCTGGTGGTTACAACATGCTTGTGACGATGCATGCCACAATCATGGTCTTTTTCGTCGTGATGCCGCTCCTCATTGGTACCTTTGGAAATTATTTAATCCCACTCAAAATCGGTGCTGGAGATATGGCCTTTCCACTACTCAATGAACTCAGCTACTGGCTCTACGTGGTTTCCGGTTTTCTTATTCTAGGAGCTTTTTTTGCTCCGGGGGGAGCGCCTGGTACGGGTTGGACGGCCTATGCTCCGTTGAGTGTTGTGGCTGCCTATAATCAAACGCAACTAGGTCAGACTCTCTGGGGAGCTGCTATTTTTGTCAACGGGCTTTCTTCCATTGCAGGCGCTACAAATTACATTACAACAGTCATTACGATGCGGGCTCCCGGGATGACCATGTTTCGCCTTCCGCTAACCGTTTGGTCGCTTTTCATTACCTCGATTCTGTTGATTTTTGCGGTTCCTGTTCTTTCTGCAGCAGGAGCGATGTTGATTTTTGATTTGAATTTCGGAACAAGTTTTTTCAAGCCTGCAGGAGGTGGCCAACCATTGCTTTGGCAACATCTTTTTTGGTTTTTTGGACACCCTGAGGTTTATATCATGATCTTACCTGCGATGGGTCTTGTTTCCGAAATCATGCCTGTTTTTGCACGCAAACCTGTTTTTGGTTATAAAGCGATGGTTTATGCTATGGCATCGATTGGTTTCCTTGGTTTTATTGTCTGGGGACATCATATGTTTGTGAGTGGAATGAATCTCACCCTGAGTGCTACCTTTTCTGTTTCTACCATGGTGATTGCTGTTCCCTCGGCTATTAAAACATTCAATTGGCTTGGGACCATTTGGAAGGGTTCGATTGAATATACCGTTCCGATGTGCTTCACCCTTGGTTTTGTCTCGATGTTTGTGATTGGGGGACTCAGTGGTATTTTTATGGCCTCAACACCCGTAGATCTCTTCGTTCATCATACTTATTTTATTGTAGCCCATTTTCATTACGTTCTTTTTGGTGGGAGTCTTTTTGCCATCTTTGCAGGCATCTATTTTTGGTTTCCAAAAATGTTTGGTCGCATGATGGATCCCACGCTCGGCATGATTCATTTTTTAGCAACACTCGTCTTTTTTAATCTGACTTTTTTCCCCATGCACAATCTTGGGCTTGGAGGAATGATGCGTCGTATTTCAGATCCTACGGTTTATGAGCACTTGCGCCAGTTGCAACCACTCAATGTGGTTTCGACGATTGGGGCCTTCGGACTTGGGCTTGCAACCCTAGTCTTTTTTATCAATCTTTTTTACAGCTTGCGTTATGGAGCCAAAGCTCCAGACAATCCATGGTTGGCCACGACGCTAGAATGGACATTGCCATCTCCTCCCACTTTTCATGGTAATTTTCCAGTGACTCCTACTGTCTATAACGGTCCTTACGAATACAGCGTTCCAGGAATGGAAAAAGATTACCTTCCTCAAAATGAGAAAGCTCCGGCGCATGTTTCCTTGGAGGCGCACTAGATCAAGACAAGTAACAAGTGTGGGTAGCGAGTAACAAGTTGTTTGTTACTCGAAACATAGTCAGTGTTTCTAAATTCATATTTTGACAGGACCTTTTTAAAAAAATTCATCATAGAAATGTTGCCTCAGGATTCATCACTCGTTACTCGCTACTCGCTACCAGCTACCCTTCTCCACAACTTAGCACTCATCACAACCTTCTTGACCTTCCTGTTGCTTTGTAGTGGTGGTCTTGTCACCTCAAAAGGAGTCGGAATGTCTGTTCCTGACTGGCCTACGACCTATGGTTACAACATGTTTCTTTTTCCAATCTCGCGTTGGGTAGGGGGCGTTTTTTACGAGCATAGTCATCGTTTATTAGCATCTGGGATTGGTCTTCTTACCGTGATCTTAGCGGCGCTGACATTTTTTTTAGAAAAGCGTCGCTTTGTTCGCAATATCGCTATTGCTGCTGTGATCGGTGTCGTCTTGCAAGGCATTCTTGGCGGACTTCGTGTGACGCTTTACAAAGATGAGCTCGGGATTTTTCATGCGATTTTGGCGCAGTCTTTTTTTGGATTGCTAGTGGTTTTTTCTGCGGTGACAAGCCGTCGTTTTTATGAAGGGAAGTGGTCGGGTGATTCTTTGGCTGGGTCGCTTCGGTGGTTGGCACTTGTGGGGATTGTCCTCATCTATTTTCAGTTAATTGTTGCGGCTACAATGCGCCATAGTCATCTGGGTCTTTCGATTCCTGATTTCCCAACCGCTTATGGTCATCTTCTTCCCGACCTTTCAACTCAGGCAGTCGCAACCATTAACCAGGATCGTCTTGCCCATGGAATGATGCCGACAACAACGACACAGATCTCGCTTCAAATGATTCATCGCGGCGGGGCCATTTTGCTTTTTGGAATTGTGTTGCTTCTCATCATCCGCAGTTATGAATTTTTTCCCGCAAAACATTGGGTACGTCGTTGGTCAACGCTTTGGGGAGTGTTGCTTGTTTGTCAAATAATTCTTGGAGCCTGGACAATTTGGTCCAACAAGGCAGCCGATGTGGCTACAACGCACATGGCGCTTGGAGCCTTGACACTCGGAGGAGCTTTTCTCTTTACGTTTCGTTTGTTTACTGCAAGCCAGCCAACAGAAAAGTTCACAGTGATGGAAAGGATGCAAGGAATAGAAGAAGACAATAAATAGAAGCTAAACTCTAGAATCACTATTTTTTTGATGCGACCTAAGATGCCTTTGACGAATGAATTTCAGGAAATTTACCTGGTTCTTTTCGGAGCTAGCCCAAAAAACTCCTTCGTAAAAAACTCCTAAAATTCATTCGTCAAAAGCATATAAATTTTTATGGCTTTGCAAAGGAGTTGCCGAACGAATCTAATATCACTTTTCTAATGCCACAACGAGCTCAACATCACCGGCAACTGGCAACTGACAACCAACAATTGCCATCACAAAGCGATGGCTCTGGCCAACAACTACCTTTGCATAGCAAAAGCTCCGACTTCATGGAGCTTGTCAAACTTCGTTTGTCGCTCTTGGTTCTCATCACGACATTGGTTGGTTTTCTTTTAGGCTGGGTGGGGCCGATGAATTATTTTTTGCTTGTGGTCACGTTGTTTGGAACGGCCTTAAGCGCTTGTGGAGCCTCTGCGCTCAATCAATGGTGGGAGCACGAGCTCGATGCTCTCATGAAGAGAACGAGAGATCGACCTCTTCCTGCAAAGCGATTGCACCCACGCGATGCACTTCTCTTTGGGATACTCTCTGTTTTGATCGGGACGTCTCTTCTCTTCTTTTTTGTTAATGAGCTTTCGGCGGCTTTAGGACTTGCGACTGTTGCCATTTACGTTCTGGGGTACACTCCCATGAAGCGCCATACTACCCTCAATACGTTGCTGGGAGCGGTTCCTGGAGCCATTCCTCCGCTACTCGGATGGACTGCAGCAACGGGCGAGATGGGACTGGATGGAGTGCTTCTTTTTCTTATTCTTTGGTTTTGGCAAATGCCTCACTTCCTCGCTATTGCCTGGCTTTATCGGGATGATTACGCAGCAGCAGGTTTTTGCATGCTCAGTGTGGACGATCCCGAGGGACTCATGACCTCACGTCAAGCATTGCTTTATGCTTTAGGTTTGCTTGCTGTTTCACTGTTGCCTGGGTTAATTGGAATGGCTACTCCACTTTATTTTGTATTGGCTTTTATTCTAGGAGGTCTCTTTGTTGCTGCTGCTGTTTTTTTTGTGATCCACCGCACCAGGCAACATGCGCGACGTCTTTTCTTTGCTTCCATCATCTATCTTCCATTGATTTTAGGAGCATTGCTTTTTTGTAAAAATTAATCTTTATGATGTCCAAAAAAACACGCTACTTCATCGGTCTTAGCATTTTTCTTTTTGCCATTGCACTCACAGCGACTGTTCTTTGGCTCATGCACGTGCGCGGACCGGCATTGGCACAATAACGTACCCGTTCACAGGAATGGGTATAGTTGGAGTTGAATCAGTAGAAAACATCTAGTACCCGTTCTCCTAATGGCGTCAACTTAGGGAAATAATTTATGTAGATCCAAGATGTGTCAGGAGGTAGTGAGTGTTTTTATTACCACTCTGTAACTTACTTGCTAAAACAAGTGCGCTTTTCTCAAATATCATCTCTACAAAAAAGACGTTATCCTTGCGAACGCGGAGATGACGTTTGTGTTGATCATTATCAATATTGAAATCATCACCATCTCTTGGTTTCTTTAACCCGGATATTTTATGCTGATCTACTGTGGAATCCGGGAAGTCTGGTGGATGCTGCGCCCAAGCTCGAGGTCTTCCTCGTGCAGTGTACACACAGCCACGTCATTCCAGCGCAGGCGGGAACGTCAGATGCTATAGCTCGCTTTACCTCATCACAACACAGTGTATCGGAAGGCTGCTGGGCAGACTGCCTTGAGGCAGCACGATAGGGTGAGCCGAGCGGGAGCGAGTGAGTCAACTCAGTATGAAATATCCGGGTTAATTTGACACTATTGGTTGAACTGGTTCGAATCCATTCTGTTTCTGCCAGTCATGAAAAGCCATTTTCCATGTTTCAAAAGCAGCCTTACCTGCTTTTCCTCCTTCAGAGATTTGAAAACATAAGGCAATAAGTTCTTTTACTTTTGGATATTTTTTTAACTCAGAAATTACATCGGGCTGTTTCGATCTCATGTATTCAGGCATGCTTGCGTTGATTGTTATCGCAGGACACGTGCTGGCATATCTTAAATAAGTGTTGAGATACTCCTTTGAAACACATGTGGCGAAGCTATTATTATTTTTGAATGATTCGGTTTTTAGCACTTGACCAAAACATGTTTTATCAAGGAGCTCTAAGAGAACCATGGCGATACTATAAGCATCAGTTTCTGCTCCGTAAGTGGAGTCGTTTAAAAAATCAGTCGCAATCGTTCGAGGTGATTTGTAAATAGAAGATTTTTCAGCACTTCTTTTTAAAGAGAGTTCTTGTCGACCACCACAGAATGCCGCATCCATGTTAATCAAATAAAGCGGACGCCCCTCGTTAGCATTGTCGTAAATAATAGTGTCAAGAGTGATGTTTCCATGAAAATAGTTCTCCTTTATCGCTTGCTCTAGATGGGTGAATAATCCATTCATGACGTTATTAAAGTTTGTTGTAATGCCCCATCCCAATATATCTCTTCTTACCATAGTCAAGTTGCTCAGTGTATCTCCAGGAGGTGACTTCATGATTTGAGCTCCTATTCCTGCTGTAGCGTTCGGATGTTTAGCAGCTATCTCTTCCAAAAAAGAAGTAGTGTTTTTTGCAGAAACATAATGCAATTCTAGAGCACCATTTGTTTCTCGCTGAAGTGCTATCACCACAGCAAGGGGCTTTGCTAGCTGGGTTAGCTCGCCCCCATTTTGTTCTGCAAAGAGAGCAGCCAAAACACCACATTGAAACACTGGCAAGTCATTTTCTTTTTTGATAGGGAGTAGAGTTACGTCATCTTCAAACTGAAGAGAAAATGGGGTTGGATTTCCAAAAGAGAAGGTTGCTTTTGTGGAAAAGCGCTGATCGCAATCTTGTCGTGTAATTTTACAGTTCAACAATTTTGGCAGTAGAAGCATTAACCTCCCTCGTAAGTTAAAGGTTTCTTGTGGTCTATTTTCACGATAGTGTATTCTTTCGACCACGCCTAAGCTCCCTAGTAGAATAGAAGAGTTATCGTTAGCATCGCTTGTTGTTTCCGTCGCTATAGAAGAGTCTTTTTCTACGAGAGTAGGTAACAATTTTTTTTGGAGTGTTTCGATTGCTTCACGTGTTCCTATTTTGTTCGAAGGCCGTGTTAGATAATTGTAGAAGGTTGTGATTCTTGAGCTGTTGTTTTCACCGCTTGGCTGAGTCTGATTAGCTGTCTGATTCGTCACATTCTCGATCTGATGCGTGAGTGTCTCAATAAGTTTGCGAGCAAGTGCTGTCTCCTTCGTGTCCCAAAAACTGAAATGATACCAGCATCTTCTTTGGAGCTCATAAGTACCATCGCTTTTTTGAACAAGACGCAGCGTTCCTCCTTTAAACTTTCCGGAGGGAGAGAGCCATTGAATGATTTTCCCTGCTTGGTCACGAGCAGTGTTTTGAGTGTCCTTCGCTTTCAAAGAAAGAGAACCATTCTCGGATACTGAAATTGCCTCATTAATTGAGAGTGGCATGAGTTTTGGTCTTAATGACTTTATTTGTTAGCCCTGAGATGCTGAAGCGATTCTTTAAGACGTAATTTATTTTTTTGAATAGTTGATCATAGTCAAAATGTGAGTCTAACGTCGCATTCATCTGACTTCCCGGTCTCCGTAGTAGATCAGCATGAAATATTCGGGCTAGTCTGCCAACCCTCTTCAGAGAACCCCGAAGGCTTCGAAAAGGGAAATCTACTTACAGAGGAGTTGGTTGGGGAGGTGGATGGATACGTTGTTTTCGTTACTTTTCGATTCCCCTTCTTGGATGGACCTATTTTCGCCTTGGGGCAGGAGATATTTTTCAAAAAGCGCAAGTGCTCTTTGATTGAACTCCGAAGCATTGTTGAAGTTTTTGAATCCATGGCCTTCATCTTCTTTAAATAGGGGTGGTTCTACTAATTTTCCTTTTTCTTGAAGTGCGGCGATAAGTTCTTCTGACTGGATACGATTGACGCGTGCATCGTTGGCTCCGTACGCAATAAAGAGAGGGGCTTTTATTTTTTCTACTTGAGTGAGTGGTGATTGGTCGATCAAAAGTTGTTTTTCCGTAAAAGGATTTCCAATGCGTTGAAATAAGATCTCCTGAATCGTCTTCCAATAAGGAGCGTAGGTATCGTTTAACAAGGTGACCAAGTCAGAAACACCGACATAATCGACACCACAAGCAAAGAGGTCGGGATAAAAAGTAAGGCCACATAAGGTAACAATCCTCCATAGCTTCGTCCGTAAATGCCGAGACGTTTGGGTTCGGCAGTATCTCTAGCCATGAGCCAATTGGCTCCATCAATGACATCCTCAATCATCTTTCCTCCAAATTTTTTATCTCCCGCACGAAGGAATTTCTTTCCATATCCTTGAGAACTCCGATAGTTGATTTGTAAGACAGCAAGTCCATGGGTTGCGAAATGTTGAACAGTGGGATTAAAGCCCCATGAATCTCGTGTTCAAGGACCGCCATGAACCATAAGGATTGTGGGGAGATTTTTGGCAGCACTTTTTTTAGGTAGGGTGAGATAGCCATGAATGAGTAGTTTATCATGAGCAAAAAAGGTCACTGGATCCATTGGTGAGAGCTCTTCTAAGGAAAAGGAATCATGCGAGGTATGAAGCAAGTTTGCTTTTTGACTCTTTCGGTCGTAGAGGTACGTTGCAGGATTTGTGGGAGAGTCATAAAAAATAATCCATTTATTTTCATCTGCGCTGCTACTTTGAAAATGGATATCTCCTTCATGGAGCTTTTTTAAAACAGCCATATCCTTTTCTAGCGTCTGATTGAACATGTTCCAATGGAGATGCTCTTTGAGAATGTTAGCAGCAAGGAGTTGATTGGTATGATCGCTAATAAGGACTTCGTTAATATCAACATCAGGATTTTCTGTGAGGATGGTTTCTTTTCCTGCTGAAATATTGATTTGAGATAGTGCGGAGGTGTTCCCTCCTTTGGTGCTTGAAAAATAGAGTGAAGAGTCATTAGGGCTAAATCCATAGATGCTTGGATTATCATCAAAATCACAGGTTGTGAGGACTCGAAAGAGATCCTTTGCAGTGTTGCGAACTTGGATTTCTACAGTCGTTCCTACTTCTACATAGCGTGCTCGAATGACTTCATGCGTGTCAGTAATCCAATTGATGACGTTGCCTAGATTTTTTCCAGGAGTTCACATGTTCCATTTTTAATATTGAGGCGATAGACATCAAAAAGATGCTCGTCTAATGTATTCGTTTCGATGATCACTTCTTCCTGAGCGTTTTTTGGAAGGCTTAAAATGCGTGCTTGTGTGCGAGCCTGTGGTGTTAGGTCAGTGGCGCCTTGATCTGGATGAGAAGGATCAAAGCGATAAATGTGAAAATTTTCATTCCCTCCTTGATCTTCAAAAAAAGAAGGTAATGACTATCTCGAGTCCACATGAGGCCCGCAATGCGTGGTTCTATATGTGTAATAGGATGTGTTGTATCCAAGATGAAATTTCCATCATTGTTTTCGAGGAGTTTTTGAATTTTTAAAACTCTTCCTTCTGGCTCTGAATCTAACGAAGCAACATAGTTGCCATTAGGAGAAATCATTTCTTCTTTGACCATCATCGGCATGGGATCTAAAAAGAAATTTTTGTAAGGAACAGTAATTCCTAAGAATGCTGTCGAACCGCATAAAATAAGACTGAGAATCAGAAGTCTACTTTTATTGATGATCATGTTTTTGGAAATGGAAAATAATCACTTTTGTCCAAAATAAAAATTTAATACCATTGCAAAAGATATGGAGAGCGAGATGGTTAGAGGTTTTGGGGTTTAGGCAGAACGTACCCAGGGGCATGTATATGGTTGGTCATATTAAGAAGTCTTTTGCATTTATCATGACGGAAAAGTATTTTGCACTGGATATAATAAAAGCTCTTAAAGCCCTAAACAGCTGCGCTAGCAGCGACTTGGGCCCCTACCCGGATATTTCACACTGATTCTACTGCGGCTTACGAGAGCCTGATGTATACTCCGTCAGCTTCGAATTGCTCCTCAGGCAGTATGTACTCATAAAGCCGTCGTCACAATTGGTCAGCTTCCTTGTCTACATCAGTCTACGCAGCGCCTCACAACGAATCAGTATGAAATATCCGGGCTAAACTTGAAACTTGGCAGCCAATGAACTTCTTGTGACCTGTTTCTATTAGCTGTTTGTTTTGAACAGCAATGGAAATAATATAATATTTTTTTCTTTTTAAAATGACTTTTCAGGATCGAAGTTTTAGAATAGCGCGTCTTTAAGATTTAAAAAAATTTCATGTCCTCTGCAGCTCTTGCCACACCATTCGATCACGCAACTCCCACAGAACAGACGCACCACGGTGCTCCGCCGTATACGTGCAAACTAGGGATGATTATTTTTTTGCTTTCTGAGGCGATGCTTTTTGCAGGCCTTATTGGTGGCTACATTGTTTTGCGTATGGCCTCTGCTCAGTGGCCACCATCGCCTGATCTGCCCGCCTTGCCAAAAATTTTGACCGGATGCAATACGCTCGTGCTCATTGCAAGCAGTCTGGCTTTTCACATGGTGGAGGTTTCTGTAAAGAGCGGTAAAACCGGACGTCGCTGGCTCTTTTTAACGATCCTATTGGGAATAACCTTTCTCTGTGGCCAGACCTATGAATGGACACATCTCTATCATGAAGGGCTCTGGTTTCATCTTGGTGGTGTTTATGGGTCCTCGTTTTTTGTGATGACAGGATTTCACGGAGCTCATGTTTTTATTGGGGTGCTCTTGATCCTCTGGTGTTTTTTACGTCAATGCTTGTTCAAATCCTTTACACAGCAACATCACGTAGCGCTCGATAACGTCGGGCTCTACTGGCATTTTGTAGATGTGGTTTGGGTGTTTCTTTATGCGATTCTCTATTTAGTTTGAGTTTCAAAATGAACTCAAATAATTCTTCTGCTCCTTCGTTTTCGCTCTTCGGATGGGGGATTGTTTTTTTGATTGCGCTGCTTTTGATAGTAGCTGCAGCAGTGACATTTCATCGCGCCGAGCGACACACCATTTCAAAAAAACTGCCGATCGCGGAGGTGCCAGATTTTTCGTTCACCACTCAAGAAGGGAAAATGCTGACCAAAGCTGACCTTACTGGAAAAATTTGGATCGCTGATTTTATTTTTACTCGTTGTGCTGGACCATGCCCGCTCTTAACTTCACGCATGATAGAGCTTGCCTCACGTCTTTCCAAAAATCACGAGGTGAAATTGGTTTCGGTGACCGTCGATCCCACCTATGACACTTCTGAAGTACTTGCGCGCTATGCCTCCAATATTCATGCAGATCCTACTCAGTGGTTTTTTTTAACAGGTCCACTTTCTGAGATTAACACTTTTGTGAAAGAAGGAATGAAGCAACCCTTAGCTGCCGAACCGGAAGGAATGCCTGCTCACTCTACACGCTTGATGCTGGTCGATCGTCACGGTATGATCAGAGGCTATTATGACGGGAATAATCCCGAAGTTGTACAACAATTACTCGTTGATATTGGAACTCTCTTGCGTGAACCTTCATAACTACCAACGTCATTTCATTTTTTCGAAATAAAATAACATTGGTAGTTTTTAGGAATTTAAACGTTTAGGGATTTAGGATGGAGCAGAAGCAAAACTTGAATTTTAAAAAATTAAATTTGTATCGTAGCCAAATCATTTTTGAGTCTAAAAAAGCAACCTTCACTCATTTCTTAAATCTACAAACACCTCAACCGTCTCTATCAACAGAGCGTTGGTAGAGGCAAAATAACACTTGCAGTATGAAACGATTTTTTCCTTTGTTCTTTACCTTCATTTGCTGTTGGCCGTCCCTTGCGCATGCCTGTGAAGGATGCAAGATGGCTTCTGCCAATGGATTTAAAGAAATGCAAACAATTCAAGCTGGCATAGCACTTTCCTGGAGTGTTCTTTTTTTACTTTTTGTTGTTTTTTTACTTCTTGGAATTTTTGCTTGGGCTGTTCGTTCTGCTTGTTTGCAAGCTGACGGAGCACATCGAATGCGGAGTAACGGATAAAGAGTATTTTTGGATTCCAAGTGACTGCCAACGCTACGTTGGTAATTCAAAAATCATCACTATACTCATCACTCGTTAACCTTCACCCATCACTCGTTACTTGCCTTCAATGACCATTTCTCAATTACCTTTTATCAATGCATTGCTTAATAGTGTGAGTGCGCTTTTCATCATTACAGGATGGTGTTTTATTAAAACGCGACATCCGCGTGCTCATGCTTGCTGTATGATCACGGCCTTTCTCACTTCTTGTTTTTTTCTCACCTGCTATCTCATTTATCATTTTAATATTCCTGGGCACCATGTTCCTTTCACCGCCACAGGATGGCCGCGTGTCGTTTATTTTTTCATTCTCTTCACGCATCTTCCCTTGGCGTTAGCGGTAGTGCCACTGGTGATCATGACTTTTATTCCTGCATTGCAGCAACGCTTCGAGCGTCATAAAAAAATTGCCAGATGGACACTTCCCATTTGGCTCTACGTCTCGGTAACTGGAGTATTAGTCTATTGCATGCTCTACCTTTGGTTTCCAAAACCACTATAATTTTTTCTCAGTGAATCAACAAACTGACAATAACTGCCAACAGCGAACTATCAACAGCGAACTACCTTTGCACAGCAAAGGCTCAGATTGTTGTTCTCCTCTTCCTTCAGGACTTGAAAAAACGGGGACCTTAGACGCTTTTGTACACGATAAACAAAAAGATCTTCTTGTTTTAGCAATGTTCGAACTTCGTCCGTGGGACTTAGGAGAGATGCAGCTTTTCCAGCTTCAAGAAAAACTCAATGCCTATCTTTCCTTTATCCTTGATGGCGAAATGGAAGAAACGTTTCCGCATCTCAAAGAAAAGCCAGTGTGCATCGAGCTTCGCAGCCTCTACAAGCCATCAGAGCAGGCGCTTGGTTTTATAGAACGAGCACGCGAGCAGCTTTCTCACCAGCGCATCGATTTGCAAGTGGTCCTTATTGAAGAACAGTTTGATAGGGAGGGCTGTGCTGAATCAGGATGCTGCGGTGGTGTTTCATTATCAGATTCATCTACGTGTTGTCAGGGAGATTCGTCCAAAAGATGTTGTCAAGAATAAAACGCCTCTTTGTGAGGCTTGCGAGAGCATGCTATAAAATTATGATAGACTTCATTTGTTGTTGGGATTTTTTCCTCTCTAGCCGTACCCGTTCACAGGAAGGGGTAAGAAGAGGGAAATCGAGATCTTCTTGCGCAGGCAAAAATAGTGTAGGCCTTTGCCAAAAGCCTAAATCTTATCTTCTATCTTCTATCTTGCTATCCGTTGTCCTCAATGGATACTCTCCAACCTCCAGCCTTTTTTCCCCATGCTAGACACCGGAACTTCACGCCCTCGTGATATTGATTGGAAGAGAGCGGCAGCGATTCTCTATGGAGATTGGGGGACCAGTAAGGCTTATGTCATCGGCTTAGCCTTTGCCGTGGCAGGATATAGTTCCTTTTGGCTTATTGTGCCGATGTGTCTTCTCACAGCACTTGTTGGGATTAATTATATCACCATTTGTCGTCTTTACCCCAATGGTGGAGGAGTCTATGCCAGTGTGCGTCATCGTTCCGAAGTGATTTCTATTGTCGGAGCTTTTCTCATGGTGGCTGATTACATTGTTACTGCGTCCTTGAGTGCACTAGCTGCTTTTAAATATCTTGGAGTGGAGCATCCTGTTTATTTTGCTGGGGCAGCGATTTTAGTGATCGGTGCTTTAAATTTGTTGGGGCCAAAACATAGCGGCGCATTTGCAGTCATGGTTTCGATTCCAACAGCGATTATTGTTCTCCTTCTTGGACTCTTTGCGTTACCTCATTTAGGAATAGCCATCGCTCATGTCAAACCGCTTCATGGTGGCATTATTCACAACTGGACTGGTTTTGTGAGCATTGTGCTTGCTCTTTCCGGAGTTGAGGCCATTGCCAATGCAACGGGCGTGATGAAGCTTAATCCTGGAAGTTCTCTTCATGCTCCTGTTGTCACAAAAACATCCACAAAAGCTTTGTTGGTGGTGCTTTCAGAGGTGGTTGGCCTGACCGCTCTTCTCGGTCTCGCTATGATGGCCTTACCAGGATTGATGTTGGCGAGTGGTGAAGTAAATGCTCCAGGAGCTCAAGGAGTCCGCGATTACATGTTGCGCTACATGGCTCAAGTTTTTATTGGTGATTCCTTTGGGCCGCTTTTTGGGACTATTGCTGCCTGGGCGGTCAGTATTACCTTTGGGTTGCTCCTCCTTTCGGCGGTCAATACGGCCATTCTCGGATTAATTTCGATTAGCTTTTTAATGTCCAAGGATCACGAGTTGCCTCCTGTTTTTGCAAAGCTCAATCAATTTGGAGTTCCTTATTTTTCCCTCATTGTGATGACGCTTATCCCAGCAGCACTTGTTCTCTTGGTCGGTGATATCTCAGGATTAGCAGAGCTTTATGCCGTAGGAGTTGTTGGAGCGATTGCTACGAATCTGGGGGCGACCTCTACCGATCGAAAACTTGTGCTCAAAACGCATGAGCGTCTCTTGATGTTTGTGACATTTGCTATTTTGGTGGCTATTGAAATCACACTCTTTGTAGAAAAGCCAGGAGCTCGTGTTTTTGCTGTGACGATTTTAGCAGTGGGGCTCATTATGCGTGGTCTTGCAAGAGAGCATTCCGCCCGCAAGGCTGCTAGAGCTAAGGGAAAAGGGCATCAGCTGCACCACCATAAAGTTGCTCAGGTCCCTATTGCCTCTCAGGAGCTAGCTTCCTCAACGGCTAAAACAAGGTCCCTTCAAAAGCATTCTTTCCAACATCCAACGCAACATCATGGGGGGCCTATTCTAGCTGCAGTGCGAGGACTCGGCAAAACACTTGATTTTGCGGTGAGTGAAGCTCAAGAAACGGGGCGTCCCCTTTACGTCATGTTTGTGCGTGAACAACCAGTCATCGCTCCTGGAGATCGCAAGAGAAAATGGTACGATGATACAGAAGCAAAAGAAATTTTTGAGAGTTTGCAAACCAAAGGTCTCGGCGAGATGATTCTACCTTGTTACACCATTAGTGATTCTCCTCCTAATGCGATTGCCGATCTTGCATCGACTATTGGAGCAGAGCGCGTGATTATCGGAGCTTCACAACGAGGAACCCTCATCACCATGTTGCGTGGAGATATGGTGAGTACGCTTTCAAAAATGATTCCGGAGGATATGTATTTGGTCGTCTGCGGTTAGCTACACAGCAGTTGCTGTGTGGACAGTTCAAGTTGAATCAGCATGAAACATCTGGTCTAGCCTGTAGCCTGCATCTTTACTCGTCCTGAAGGGGTATTGAGTTTAGTGTTTCTGCTTCAACTATCGCAAAATGATCTACGCGTCGTAGCGCTTTGTTCCTCATCCACAGCGGCGAATTACTAAGGCATTTTTTCTGAGTTCAGTGGCTGTATCGTCAACGCAGATACCCGTTTTTGAGCGGAACAGATTCCTGCTTCATTACAACAAGTTCTGCATTATTTTCAGAAAAAAAATAGGAGGATAACATGAATATTATCCTCCTATCTTTGGAATATTAGATAAACTATTTTTTGTTAGCAGCGCATGCTTCTACGCATTTGGTGCAAGTATCAACGCACTTGTTGCAAGCATCAACGCATTTGTTACATGCATCTGTGCACTTGCTACATGCCTCTGCGCAAGTAGTACAGGCTGTATTACACTTCTGGCATACGGCAGTACACTTCTGGCATGCAATTTCACATTTCTTACATGCCTCCGTGCATTGTGAAGCATCAGATGCCAGTAGGCTGCTAGAAGTGCAAACAATAACAGCGATCAGTAGCAAACTAACTTTTAGGATTTGTTTCATATTCTTGGTTTTTAGTTTTTAGTTTTTAGTCTTAAGTGGACTAATGAACTCTAAACTTAAAAAAGCACCCCCACTTAGGGATGCGTCGAAAATATAACATGAAAATACCAAATGGCATAGTTGGAATATTAGACTTCAAAAATAAATCTAGATGTTATCTTTTGATTTCTATTTTTGTTTTATTTACCGGCATCGCTTTCAGTACGGAATCTACTGCTACATCTCAAACTTCTTCCAAAGCTAGTAGTTTTTTTTCACATCAAGAATGGAGTGCTTCGGCTGGTGTATTATCCATGCTTGGTACCATTCGTGGTATGGACTCAAAATCTATTGGTCCTGTCTGTGGAATAAGTTGCTATTTTTCAAAGTATATTGGACTTGGTGTCATGGATTCTGTTCTTGCTGCTCAAGCCAACCACAAACCAGGTCAATGTGTTGATATGTTGCAAAGTGTGTTATTAGCTCGTTATCCCATAACACTTGATGGGTTCCGCATTTGTCCTTGTGTCATGTTGGGTGGTGGGGCTATGTGGATGGCCACTTCTAGTCAGGGGTATGGTTCTATCGGTTTTGGGTTAGAGCATCCTATCACTGAAACCATCGGTGTTTATGCAAATTGTGGTTGGATTTATGGATCCAGTTCGGGTAATGCGTTGAGCATGGCCATGCCTAGTGTTGGCGTTAATTTTAAATTGTAACAATTTTTAAAATGCTCTAGTCGAAACGAGAAGAGTTGCTATCATGCGGCGCTTCTCATGACCCCGTTATCAGCCATCACTTCTAGTTTGCTTGTTAGTACAGAGCAACTCGCCCATGTACTGCTTCATGGTGCTCCTCTTGAAATTCATCTCATTGGGGTTGCTGGTTCAGGCATGAGCGGATTGGCAGGACTACTATTATCGTTAGGGCATCGTGTGACGGGTTCTGATCGAGCCGTGAGTGAAGAGGTAGAACGCTTGTGTGGTCTAGGGTTGAGATTTTTCATGGGGCATCGTGCGCAAGACGCAGAGACGGCTGATGTGATTGTTTATTCTTCAGCGATTCACGTTGGCAACCCTACATTTGATAGAGCCGTGGCACTTAAAAAAAAACTTCTACGACGCGCTGAAGTTCTGGCTGCCTTGATGTTCGAAAAAAAAGGAATTGTTATTGCGGGAATGCATGGAAAGACAACGACCTCTTCGCTTGCCGCTCATGTTTTAAGTCAGGCAGGACTCTATCCTTCGCATTATGTGGGTGCTGAAATTCCCATTTTAGGAACAAATGCTAAGTGGAATCCTCAGGGAGATTACTTTGTTGCCGAGGGAGATGAAAGCGATGGAACGCTCGCTTACTATGGGCCAGAGCATGCCATTGTACTGAACATTGAGCCAGAGCACCTCGATTTTTATAAAAATTTAGAAGCCATTGATGCTGTCTATCAAAAATTCGTAATGCAAACACGTGGGGCTCTTTTCTATTGGGCTGAAGATCCAGGTGCCAAGCGAGTTTGCGCTAATCATCCTCAAGCTGTTGCTGTTGGTATTGCCCCAGAATGCATCTATCGCTATGAAGATCTGAAACAGGAAGGAGGAGGTTCTTCCTTTTCTGTGATTGCAAAAAATCAGCTTCTTGGTCGCTTGGAACTCACGATTCCTGGGGCTCACAATGTGAGTAATGCGCTCTTGGTTGTGGCGCTTGCTTTAGAACTCGGGATCTCTTTTGAAACCATTGCAACGGCATTAAAGGATTTTCGTGGAGCTAAGAGACGCTTTGAACGCAAGTATGAAAGCAAAGAGCTTCTCGTGATCGATGATTATGGGCATCATCCCACAGAAATTGCAGCGACCCTTTCAACAGCACGAACGGTGAAGAGTGTGGCAGGGCGCCTGTTTGTCCTATTCCAACCGCATCGTTATTCGCGCACGGTTGCCTTTATGCAAGAATTTGGAAAAGTGCTTTTGGCGGCAGATACTGTTTTTGTGACCGATATCTATCCTGCAAGTGAACAACCGATCCCGGGCGTCACTGGGGAGACAATTGTGAAGGTGGGACGTGCAGCAGGACACGATTCTATTTTTTATGCACCAACACTCGAAGGCCTCCGCTTCAAGTTCTGGCCGATGATCAAACCAGGCGATCTGATTCTTTCGCTTGGAGCAGGCAATATTCATGAAGAGATAACGCGCCTTGTTGCCGATTTGCAAGAGCGCGATCATCTCCTCTCAGTAATGGGACCTGGGCGTATCCATCTCTACGAATCACTGGCCGCACATACTACCATGCGAGTGGGAGGACCTGCCCAATTTTGGGCGGAACCAGAAACCGAAGAGGGATTTGCTGCACTTGTCAAAGTATGTACTAAAGAAAAAATACCCCTCATGGTCATGGGAAGGGGATCTAACCTGCTAGTGCGTGATGGTGGTATTCCTGGAGTCGTGGTTCATTTGGCCAAGGGATACTTTCACGACTATCGTATCGAGGGAGAAAAAATTATTGCTGGAGCCGGTGTTAGGTTGAAACAGCTAAGTGCAGCTGCACGTCAGGCAGGCCTCACTGGTTTTGAATGGATGGAAGGAATTCCTGGAAATGTTGGAGGAGCTCTTCGCATGAATGCCGGCGCCATGGGAGATCAGATGTTGGACCAGGTGATGAGCTTCCGCTATGTGACGCAGGAGGGAGAAATTAAAACATGGTCTTCTCAAGAATCAGCGTCACTTTTTGAAATCCAGTATCGTAATGTTCCGTTTTTCAAAACCAATTATGCTCTCTCAGCCACATTAAAAGGCCGTCACGCAGCACGAGCAGATATTGATGTTGTGATGGAAATATCCAAAAAACATCGCCGCGAGACACAGCCGATTGCTGCATCGGCAGGGTGCATGTTTAAAAATCCATCTACTGCTTCAACGTCAACTCATAACTTCAACGATTCTGAAGCGCTGCGAGCGATCTCCGCAGGTCGTTTGATTGAGGAACTAGGATTAAAAAATCATGCCGTTGGCAAGGCGCGTGTTTCTGACATCCATGGAAATTTTATTGTCAATGATGGTGGAGCTACTGCTGAAGAGGTTCTTGGGCTTATTGAGGAAATTAAAAATGCCGCTTTGAAGGAGCGTGGGATTGTGCTCGAAACGGAAGTTCAAATTGTTGGTCTTGATTAGACTTGTTTCAAGCCAACAAAGTGAACAAAAACGGTTATAAATTTTGCAAAGGAGAGATGTCGTTCGTTATCTCATCTGGAGAAATATATGTTGAAAAAAGTCGTTCTTTGCCTTCTGTTGTTGGCTGCTGAAGTGACGCAAGATAGAATCCCTGGCGGCTGTCGGTGAGTGTGATGCGCTTCGCAATATCATCCTCTGGGGGTTGTCTCTCCTTATTAGGAGGCGTATACTCGAGAGTATAAAATCGGCGTGTTTTAAAAAGTTGAGAAGTTTTGTCAGAAGGGTTGCCTTGAGCATCTAGTAAAAGGTAAGTTTCATTATCTTTTTTTTCTGGAAATTTAATTTTTCTTAAGCAGGCATCTTCTGATTGATAGGTGTAGATAAATTTTCCTTCTGTATAAGTAATATCTACCGTTTCTCTTTCAATCTTTGAATCTGAACCATCCAAGCATAGTCCTGTTTGAGAACCAGTAGAACCTGTTGAAAAACCTGCGACTCTACCTTCATTATTCATGATGGTGAGCATTTCTAAAATTTGAACATCTGATGGATTTTTGCCTGAGATTATTTCAATTTGGCTTCTAAAGCTAACGATATCTAGAGAGCGATTGTTTCCTTCAGTAGGAAAATTTTCCCCATCTATTTTAAGTTGGAATCGATCCCAAATAGTTGTGGTTTCAGCCAGCTGCTTAATCTTTTCTTCAAGCTCTGATGGTAGTTTGCCTGCCTTTGGTGCCTGGACTTGCTGTTGACTTTTTGATGATAAAACGAGTGCAGTCAGTACTGAAAACGACCAAATCGATTTTGCTCGCGCTTGAGTAGGTTGGTCATTGTCCTGTGATAGGGCTGAGATCATTTCACCGTTATTAGAATTACCATGATTTTTAGGAATAGCCTCTTTAAGAATCGCAATAAGGCCTTTTTTTGCTTTTAAAAGAAGGTTGCGTTCTTTTTTGCCTAAAATAGAGCAGTATGCAGCGGGTAAAATATCAATGCTTGTTGCAGTATCACCATTGATTGAGATGGATGCATGGTTTTGAGCAAGCAGTACTATCTCTTTCGAAATAAGGGTCGTCCAATCTTCTTTTGGCTCTCCTTGAGGGATGATGGAGGCGATGATTTTTTTTGTTTCTGCCTCGATCGTGCCTTGCGGACTGGAAAGAAGTCTCATGATCTCACAAGACTCCAAAAGAAGTTTAATATCGTTAACAGTGATGTAAGAAAAACTAAAAAGTCCAAATTTGGCACGTAATTTCGCTTCAATAAGGCTTGCAATATTTGTTCCATATTTTTCACGAAACAGTTCAATAACTCGTAAGGCAACAGCCCAGTTTTCTCTCCTTTGTGTGAGGTAGAAAGTTTTTTCACTATTATCAGTGCTCGTGTAGAGCCTCTCTTATCCGCATCGAGTCTTAAGATATGAGAGCTGGCAGTGTCATCCATTTCTAAAATGTCATCGAGATTGAGGTCCTTGATATCCTCAGAAGTTTTCTTAATATAACTTTTAACAACGCTCTCAATTGTAGTCTTATTATTAACAGGGTCGAATAAAACAGCTCCGTCTCGCTGAGTGTTGGTATCTTTAATAAGCGCATCAAGAGGTCCGTTACTGTTTGTTTTTTTAAGTAAGGTATCGATTTTTGCTTGAAGCGTTTGAAGATTTTTAGTTTCGAAGGGCCACCAACCTAACGGAATTCTTGGCGTGAGAAATTTAACAACATCTTCTTGGGCTTGTTGTAGGTCTTGAATGGCTTTTGCTTGGAGATGAGTATTCTGAGGTGCTTTGCTTGCGGCCCATTGCGCATTTTGAGCTCTGATAAGTGATTTGTCTACGGTGCTTGCCGAAGGATAAAAAAGATAACCTTTGCTAAAGAAAGAAGACTTAACCTTGAGAGGAGGTGCTGAAGAAGGTTCAGTTTGAGTGTGTGTAGCATAGATGGAGTCATTGGAAGGAAAACTTCTGAATTTAAAAAAACAAGAAAGCCTTCCTAACCAAGCTATCCATCCTTTATCAGTCCAGTTCAAGTTTGAATTGGCTGCTGCAGAATTTTCATTGGAGGTAGGATTAAAATCACTAAAGCTTGTCGAGCAAGACAATGGAAATCGTTTTTCTTAACTCATAGAGTCCACGAATTAAGATGAAGTAGATCATGAAAACAAGTGAAAATCGTTTTGCAATTATTAAAAGTGGAAATGTTAGAGCATTGAATGGCGCTCTGTTGTAACTCTCAACGTATCGTTGGCAGTTACGTCTTTTTTCAATAATGAGCTTGTGACTTCTTTGCAAAACAGAGAAAAATCACCGGATGGATATCTCTTTTTTAAAAAATCATCTTATTGCCGTTCTCATGGGTGGGCCTGGGGTGGAAAGAGATGTTTCACTCGCTTCTGGAACTTCTGTAGCAAAGGCGCTACAAGAGGTTGGACTTTCGGTGGTGACCTGTGATGTGAAGGATCGTGACTTCACACTTCCCGAGGGAGTCACCTTTGCGATGAATATGATCCATGGAACCTTTGGAGAAGATGGAGAGCTTCAAGAGCTCTTAGAAAAAAGGGGGATTCCCTACAGTGGGGCAGGAGTGGAAGGAAGTCGGATGGCGATTGATAAAATTGCCTCTAAAAAACGTTTTGTCGAGTTCGGTATTCCGACGGCTCCTTTTGAGGTTTTACGTGAGGGAGAACGACCATCGCTCTCGGTTCCTTTTGTGATCAAGGCTCCCAAGGAAGGCTCGACCCTCGGAGTTTATATTATCAAAGAAAATGATTCCAAGCAGATCGAGGCTGCCTTAGAGGGAGCCTTTCAGTTTGGAGAGGAGATTCTCGTAGAAGAGTTTTTTTCAGGAAAAGAACTAACGGTTGGTATTTTAGGGGAGCAAGCTTTTCCGATCATTGAAATCAGAGCCAAGGATGGTCTTTATGACTACAAAAACAAATATAGCGTTGGAGGAAGTCAACATGTGATCCCAGCACCTCTCGATTCTGCGCTCACAGCACGCATTCAAAAAATTGCGCTCGATGCTCATCATGCGTTAGGGCTCGAAGTTTATTCACGTGTTGATATGATGCTAAGCGATGACGGGAGGATTGCTGTCCTAGAAATCAACACAATTCCTGGAATGACCGAGACCAGTTTGCTCCCAGATGCGGCTGCGGTATTCGGACTCGATTTTGCAGCACTATGTGTTAGGATTGTCGAGCTCTCATTGCTGCGAAGCAGCAAGTAAAAGTTGAAGTTTAAGTTTCGACTTTGCCTTCGGCAAAAAAATATTATTTGATGGGGCAGGCGGCTTATTCACTTCAACTTCAACTTTGCACTTCAACTCATTCATGATCGTCCGTCGTTCTAATGCCAATAATCGCCGTCTGCGCACCAAGACCCGTTCGCAGGCTCATCAACTCTTGGAAGTAAAGATGCGTCGCGATCCCATGAAGCGGCAACGCACACAAAAAATGAATATGATGTTGATCAAGACATTTTTTGTGCTGCTCCTTTCTGTTGCTGCGTACCTCGGAGGAAAATCGTTCCTCGACAAATTCTTTTTTAAAAATCCTGACTATAATGTGCAGAACCTCGAAGTCTCACTCGATACGGTGATGACGGTTGCAGAATTGAAAAGTCTGACTGGCTTACATGAAGGGGTTAATATTTTTAGTATTGATTTAAGTGCTTCCGAAAAAGTATTAAGCGATCTTCCTGAGGTGAAGAAAGCCCATGTAGAGCGCCTTCTGCCTAATACTATCCACGTTTCGTTGGAACGACGTATTCCTATTTTTCGTTTGGTTGCCTCGCCTGAGGAGCCCTTTGTTCCAGGACAAAGTTTTGTGGTAGATCAAAAAGGAGTCGTGATGGCTCCGAAACAACTCGAAGCCTCACTTCTGGAGCTCCCATTGCTTGAGGGAATCGACACGGCTCACGTGGTTTTAGGAAAACCGATTGAGGATGAAAAATTTTCTTTTGCCGCAGCTCTTTGGAATCTTCTGACCAATTCCAAAAATTCTGAACTCATGACTATTCGCTCTTTTGATCTCTCTCGTGAATATTGTGCTCTGGTAACCGATGAGACAGGTGCTCGTTATATTTTTGGTGAAGAAAATGTACCTGCACAAATAGAGCGTCTTCAAAAACTGGTTAACCATTGCCAAGAAACCGGACGACAGATTGAAACGGCCAATCTGATCTTAGAACATAATACCCCGGTGACGTTCCGTTCCAACAGTGATGCAAGCGCTTCTAAGACCGCACAATTCACTGGGGTAACTAAACTAGGACGTGCTCGTTAATCGATTCTATCATGAACCAGCAAACAAAAAACGTTGAGTTGCTTTCTGTCTTTCTAGCCCGGATATATAGCAATTTTTCTGTAGCCTGTTTTCTGTAGCCTTCAGCCTGTTTTTATGTCACGCGAGCAACTCTTTGTCGGTCTTGAGATCGGAACTACAAAAATTTGTGTGATCGTTGCCGAGGGATTGCCCGATGGTTCGATTCACATTTTAGGGGTCGGCGAAACGCCATCGCGCGGCGTTCGCAAGGGAGAGATTATCGACTTTGCGAGTGTTACGGAGTGTGTGCGCGAGGCGATTATTGATGCTGAAGAAAAAAGTAATGTCGAAATTCGTAGCGTCTGGGTGGCCATTTCAGGAGGCCATTTGCAAAGTTTCAATAATCGTGGTACCTGGATTCTTCCTGATGATCATGAAGCCATCAATGAAGAAGATCTTCGCATGGTCGAAATGAGTGCCAAAGAAGTGACTCTTCCTTCTGCTAATGCTTTTTTGCATACGATTATTCAAAATTACCATGTCGATGGAAATCGCAATGTTATTAATCCTGAAGGGATGGTGGCATCACGCTTAGAAGCTGATTTTCATATTGTACATGGGGTTAAAAATAGGATCCAAAATACCTTGCGCTGCCTTGAATCGTTGAAACTCGATGTTGAAGATATTGTGATGAATTCCTTGGCCTCAGCTCAAGTTGTCTTGACACAGCAGCAAAAAGATCTAGGAGCACTCGTTATTGATATCGGAGGAGGAACCACCGACTTCCTTGTCTATATTGATGGAGCGGTTCGACATAGTGGTGTTTTGGCGCTGGGAGGAGATCATATTACCAATGATATTTCCATTGGACTCAGGCTGCCCATTGTGCGTTCTGAGCTTTTAAAGATCGAAGAGGGATCGGTGCTACTCAGCGAATCTTTATCAGGACAAAAAATCAGTCTTAAAAATGATACCGGTTTTTCGGGGTGTGAGATCGATCGCAAGGCACTTAATACGATCATCCATGCACGTGTGCAGGAGCTCATGCAGCTGTTACGCCGTGAGGTGGAGCGTGTCTGTCACTTGGATTTGTTGGGGGCTGGTATTATGCTTACTGGAGGCTGTTCCAAATTACGTGGGATCAAAAAACTGACTGGAGATGTTTTTAAACTTCCTGTTTCTGTTCCGCTTTTGAGCAATATTTCAGGCCCTACCTCGACCTTTGAAAACCCTGAATTTTCGACAGCTATTGGTCTCACCAAATATGCCAATGCGGTTTATAGCCAAATTCCTCAAGAGAGCTTTTTATCTAAAGTGACAGGTATTTTCGGCGGTATTTTTGGAAGGAAATAAATTTTGAAATGAGTACAGCCTCCTCTTCTCCAGCCTCCAGCCTCCAGCTTCCAGCCTCTTCCTATCGCATTATTGGGATTGGAAATGCGGGAGTGAATTTTTTGGATCGGCTGTTGCTTGCTAATCCCTCTTTTTCTGGGCTTGTGGCTGTGAATAACGATCCTGAGTCACTTGCAGCCTCGGTCGTACCAACCCAAATTGCTCTTCCTGCTGATGTAGAATTTTCTCCTGATGTTTCTTTTGAGGATGTCGCCAAGGTGGCACCGCTCCTTGTAGAAGAGATAAATCAAGCTTCTGTTGTGATTCTTGTTGGAGGTCTTGGCGGTGTTTTTGGTTCAGAACTCCTTCCTCGTGTCGCTGCTATGAGTAAAGCCGCGAAAAAAGCGACTTTGGCGTGCGTTAGTCTTCCTTTTTCTTTTGAAGGGAAACGGACTCAATCCGCCGCAGCTATCTCCTTAGCTGCTTTAGAAAAAGAATCCGATGGCATCTTGCTGTTGGATAATGATCGTCTTTGTGCTAAGAAATCTTCTACCGTTGCTTTAGGTGAAACCTTTGCTGCTTCTGATGAAGCCATGGGGGCTTCCCTGCCAGCGCTGCTTGCAATATTGCTCAATAAAGGTCCTGTACGTATTACTCGTTCTAATTTTTTAAAAGCATTGCAACGTCGCAGCGCGAAGAGCTGTGTGGGTTATGGTCAAGCCACAGGACCTAATCGCCTTCATGAAGCGCTCGAGAGTGCTTTAAAAAATCCACTACTTGATCGCGGTCGCTGTTTTGCAAAAGCAAGCGACATTTTTCTTCTCTTAAGCGGCCCTAAAGATATTTCTTTTGCCGAGGCGCAAGCGGCCATGCAAGAGCTCGAGCGTCTGGCAGGTGAAGAACACGATATTCAAATGAGCGTTCATGCACAAGAAGCGGAGGGATCACCCCTTAAAATTTTTCTCTTGGCCATTATTGGAGGAAATACGAGTAGTGCTGCCAAAGCGCTATCGCTCTCGAGAGCAGAATCTCTTCTCCTTAAAAAAGAGGTCTCTTCTTATGCTTCACCTTCGACTTTAGAAAGGCCTCCCGTTACTCAGTCAGCAGTTCCTATAGTTGCCAACCGACTTCAAGAAGAAACAAAACCTTTGAACCAGGAAGTGAAGGAGCTTTTCCCGGAAGCTGTTTATAAAAGTTCTGAAGAACTCCATGATCTTTCAGCAACAAAATCATCGACCGCTTCCAAAACAAAACCGATGCAAGGAGCGCTCAACCTTAAAACGATTCAGCGGGGCCGTTTCGATAAAAGCGAACCTACGATTGTCGAAGGAGAGGATCTCGATACACCTACCTATTTGAGGTTGGGGTTGAAGTTGGGTTGAAACTAAAAACGTTTATAAGTAGAAAGCTAATAGCGATGAAAGTTTGAGTACAACCAGTTTGAGTTTGAGTTCAAGTGGCGCTTTGCGCTTTCATACAAGAAAATGCTGCAAAGCAGCGAAGGTGGCTTAAACTCAAACTGGTTGAACTCAAAATTATTAAGGAGCGTATGCTGGACTTTATTTTAACTTTAATTTTCATCCTAAAATTGCCTTAACTTAGAGCCATTCACAACTCCGAACCATCCTATGAGACCTGACAAATTCACTGTTAAAATGCAAGAGGCGCTTCAAGGAGCGCTCGATATCACTTCTAAATTTGGGCAGCAAGAGATCACGAACGATCATTTTTTGCTCTCTCTTTTAGAGCAAAGTGAAGGGTTGACACGACCATTATTAGAAAAAATGGGAATCGATGTCGGTTCTTTAGTGCAGCAGATGGAGTCGCGCATTGCCTCCCAAGCTCGTGTTCATGGAGGTTCTCAGCCCTTTGTCGGTAATGAGCTTCGGAAAACGCTCGATCGAGCAGAAGTGGAACAGGAAAAACTCAAGGATGAATTCTTAAGTGCGGAGCATTATCTCTTAGCCTTGTGTGAAGAGAAGGCGGGGGTTGCTCAGCTTTTAAAAGAGCAAGGAATCACACGTGATAAGCTGATGAAAACGCTTGTCGAAGTGAGAGGGACTCAACGCGTGACCGATCAAAATCCTGAAGGGAAATATCAGACGCTTGAGAAATATGGTCGCGATCTTACGGAGTTAGCACGCAAAGGAAAGATCGATCCGGTGATCGGGCGTGATGAGGAAATTCGTCGTACCATGCAAGTTCTTTCACGGCGCACAAAAAATAATCCGGTCTTGATTGGGGAACCTGGAGTGGGCAAGACCGCCATTGTGGAAGGGCTTGCGCGTCGTATTGTCAGCGGAGATGTTCCCGAATCACTGAAAAACAAACGCCTCATCGCCATGGATATTGGCTCGATGGTTGCCGGTGCCAAATTCCGAGGAGAATTCGAAGATCGCTTGAAAGCTTTTTTAAAAGAAGTGACCAGTTCCGAAGGAGAGATCATTCTTTTTATCGATGAGCTCCATACCATTGTCGGAGCAGGGGCTGCAGAAGGGTCGATGGATGCTTCCAATTTACTCAAGCCACAGCTGGCTCGTGGAGAATTGCGCACCATTGGTGCGACCACCCTCGATGAATATCGCAAATACATTGAAAAAGATGCAGCCCTAGAACGTCGCTTCCAACCGGTGATGGTTCAAGAGCCAACGGTGGAGGATACGATTGCTATTTTACGTGGTTTAAAAGAGCGCTATGAAATTCATCATGGTGTGCGCATTCAAGATGCTGCCTTAGTAGCTGCGGCTATTCTTTCTCATCGTTATATTTCTGATCGCTTCTTACCAGATAAAGCAGTCGACCTCATCGATGAAGCGGCCTCGCGTTTGAAGATTGAGTTGGAATCCATGCCGACAGAAATCGACCAGAGCGAGCGTGAAATCATGATGCTGGAGATGGAACGTCAGGCACTTCGCAAAGAAAAAGATGCTGCTAGCAAAGAGCGGCTTGAGAAGCTGGAAAAAGAATTAGCAGAGGTCAAAGAAAAAGCCACCACGCTCAAAACACGATGGCTTCAAGAAAAAGAAGAAATCGGTAAATCGCAAAAACTCAACGAAGAGATTGAATCCTTGAAGAATGATCTTGCAATGGCACAGCGCCAGGGTGACTTTGCCAAGGCGAGTGAGATTCAATATGGTCGCATTCCAGAACTTTCGGCTCAGCTTGAAGCTCACAATGCACGCATGGCTCAAAAAGCGACTGCAGAAAATCCGCTCCTCCAAGAAGAGGTTACCGAAGAAGATATCGCAAAAGTCGTTTCTGTTTGGACAGGAATTCCTGTTTCTAATCTTCAAGAGGGAGAGCGGCAAAAACTCGTTAAGATGGAAGAGCGCCTCATGAATCGTGTCGTGGGACAGGCACAGGCGATCAAGGCGGTTTCTAATGCGGTGCGGCGTGCTCGTGCGGGGCTGCAGGAGGAGAATCGTCCCATCGGATCGTTTATGTTTTTGGGACCCACGGGCGTTGGAAAAACGGAGCTCTCGAAGGCGCTGGCAGAATTTCTCTTCGATGAGGAGCATGCCATGATTCGTCTCGATATGAGCGAGTACATGGAAAAACATACCGTGGCACGCCTTATTGGAGCACCTCCAGGCTATGTCGGTTATGACGAAGGAGGGCAGCTCACCGAGGCAGTACGGCGCAAACCCTACTGCGTGATTCTGTTTGACGAAATAGAAAAAGCTCACAGCGATGTTTTCAATGTGCTGCTTCAAGTCCTCGATGATGGACGTATTACCGATGGACAAGGACGAACGGTCGATTTCAAAAATTGCGTCATCATCATGACGAGTAATATTGGAAGCCAGTTCATCATGGAGGATCTGAAGGTCGAAGAGCGTCATCGTCGTGTCATGGAGGCGCTCCGAGGGCATTTTCGACCAGAGTTTCTCAATCGCATTGATGAAATCGTGATCTTTGATCGCCTCAATGATCGTGATATCACCAAGATTATCGATATTCAATTGGGACGACTCCTACAGCGTCTTGAAAAACAGAAACTCGTGCTGCAGCTTTCCGAAAAAGCAAAAGCTTATCTTGCCAAGGAAGGGTATGATCCAGCTTATGGGGCCCGTCCTCTTAAACGCGTGATTCAGCAAAAAATCTTAGATCCTTTGAGTCTGGAAATCTTAGATGGTCGGATCAAAGAGGGAGATTCTATTCAAGGGGATTTGATCAAAGGTGAACTTGTTTTTAAAAAATCATGAGTTCCTCTCCCTTTTCCGAAGATCAACTCCGGGCTGCTCTTGATAAAGTGGCCTATCCTGGGTTTCGACGTAGCATTCTTTCTTTTGGGCTCGTCAAGGAAGTAGTTATTGAGGGTGGACATGTCAAAGTACAACTGCAGCTTTCTACAACAGAGACGCAGATACCGAAACTGTTAAAACAAGAGATTGAAGCCGCGCTTGGAGCTATTTCAGGGGTGGAGGAGGTGACGGTGCTTATTGATATCCAAGCTCCAGTGACTTCTTCAAGTACTGGTCCTAATCCGATTCCAGGAGTTTCCCATGTGATTGCGGTAGCCAGTGGCAAGGGAGGGGTTGGTAAATCCACTATAGCAGTCAATCTAGCAATTGCACTGGCACAATCGGGATCATCTGTTGGTCTGTGCGATTGTGACTTGTATGGCCCCAGTGTGGCTTTTTTATGTGGGACACAAGAACGTCCTCATGCCGATGAAAAAGACCAGATCATTCCTATCGATGCGCATGGCATTCGTATCATGTCGATGGGATTGCTTCTGGAAGGAGATGCTCCAGCAGTTCTTCGTGGCCCCATGGTCAGTCGCTATACTCAACAATTTTTACGTCAAGTTGCCTGGGGAAAACTAGACTACCTCATTCTCGATTTACCTCCAGGAACAGGTGATATCCAACTGACCATTGTGCAGACTATTCCTTTGTCAGGTGCTATTTTAGTAACCACTCCGCAAGAAGTAGCACTTCTGGATGTGAGGAAGGCAGCTTCCATGTTTCGTAAAACAAATGTTCCTTTACTCGGCATTGTTGAAAACATGAGCTATTTTATTTCTCCTAGCGATGGGGTGCAGCACGCTATTTTTGGTGCTGGTGGTGGAGCGCGTGAAGCTGCTCATTTAGAAATTCCTTTTCTTGGCGAAGTTCCCCTCGAGATGGCTGTGCGAGCTTCTGGTGATAATGGAGTTCCTTTTTCAAGCGATCCAAAAGCAACCCAAGCAGGAGAAGTTCTAAAAAAAATCGCTCATTTTATCAAAACAAAATTTTAAGGGAATAAATTTTTTAAAAAGTATTTTTTTTGTATTTTACAGATTCCCTTGTAGCCGACTCTCAGATACAAATCTAGCCCGGGTATTTCATGCCGATCGTGACGAGGAAGCCGCGAAGTCTTATGGGACAAGACAGGCGAACATTTTGGTGCTGGGCTGTATGTGTACATACCACCCAAGTCAAAATGTGAGTCTAACGTAGTATCCATAATGCTTCCCGGCTTTCACAGTAGATCGATATAAAATATCCGGGCTAGCCCGGATCTCTCCTGTCTGTTCTCAGGAACGGATGCTGTTTGCATTTTAACATACGAGTTACTACCACTTCTTTCCCCCTATTTAACTTTTCTACTTCTTCCTGTGTTCCCTCCAGTGAGGCAGTAGGCATTCCTATTTTTATGAAACCTCCTCCTAAAATATTTATTGCTGATCCTATTTCTTCCAAAGGCATTGAAGCATTAGTTGCAGATGGTTTGTTTGAAGTCATTGTACGACCGGGCCTCAAGGAAGCAGAATTAATTCAAGCTATGGAGGGTTGTGAAGGGCTTATTGTGCGTAGCCAAACAAAAGTGACTGCAGCAGTGATTCAAGCGTCTCGTTCTTTGAAGGTGATTGGTCGTGCTGGTGTTGGTATTGATAATGTCGATGTGGAGGCTGCAACGGAGTGTGGTATTGTTGTGATGAATGCACCTGGTGGAAATACCATTTCCACAGCAGAACATGCTTTTAGTCTCCTTCTGAGTGTGGCACGCACGATTCCTCAAGCTCACGCGAGTATGAAAACGGGGAAATGGGACCGCAAGAAATTTGAAGGGGTGGAACTTCATGAAAAAACGCTTGCTATTCTTGGAATGGGGCGCATTGGTACCGAGGTAGCACGCCGTGCCATGGCTTTTGGAATGAAGGTGCTCGTTTATGACCCTTATCTTTCTGCGAGCAAGGCTCGTTCTTTGCAAATAGAGGTTGTGGAGCAGCTTCATGAACTCTTGCCCCGAGCTGATTTTATTACTGTTCATATGCCGTTAACGGAGGAGACCAAACATATGATTGGTCGCAAAGAGCTTTCTCTTTTAAAACGGGGAGTCCGTATTGTAAATTGTGCACGTGGAGGTCTTATTGATGAAACTGTTCTAGTAGAGGGATTGGCCAGTGGGCAGATTGCTGGAGCAGCATTGGATGTTTTTGAGACGGAACCATTGCCTGAAAATTCTGAACTGCGGCATCTAGACCATCTCGTTTTAACACCTCATCTTGGAGCGTCGACTGCAGAGGCACAAGAGATGGTCGGTATTGAAATCGCCGAATCTATTCGTCTTGCACTTCTCAAAGGAGAAATCAGAAATTCTTTAAACATGCCCAATATTGACGAAAAGACCCTAGCGTTGCTCGGACCATGGATTACACTGGCTCATCGCTTGGGGCAATTTTTAGCTCATATTGGACCAAGACGTGCAGAAAAAATTTCTATCCGTTACAGCGGGCGTATTGCAGAAAACGATTTGACTTCTGTTTCAAGAGCCTTTCTCACAGGGTTTTTGCGCCATATTCATGGGCCTGAAGTCAATAGTGTGAATGTTTCGAGCTGTCTTAAAACTTCCGGTCTTGAAGTGATTGAATCACGCCAGAGTGGAGCTGGAGATTTTACAGATCTCCTTGAGGTCAGCGTCGAAGCTGGAGGAGAAAAATCGAGCGTGGGTGGTACATTTTACGGATCCAAGCCACGTATTGTGACCGTAAATGGGCGTTTTGTGGAGGGACACCCTGCTGGTGTTGTTCTTTTGCTAGAAAACAAAGATCAACCTGGCATCGTTGGGCATCTTGGCTCTCTCTTTGGGAAGAGTAATATTAATATTGCCAATATGTCGCTGAGTCGAAATGAAGCACTAGGAACAGCACTGGTTTTGATGAATCTTGATTCTGAACCTCCTTTAGCTCTTGTGGAAAAACTGCGTGCCGATGCCAATATTCTATCGGTTCAGATCATTCACTTTTTGTAACGTCATAAAAATTATAAAAAATACTCTTATGCCTAAAAGTCATAAATTTATTCTTGCAGGAGACCTCGGAGGTACAAACTTTCGTATCGCACTTTTTCGTGTGGTGAATGGTCCCAATGGAACCTTAAAGCGACTTCGTTCTGATCGCCTTTCTAGCACCCAGTTTAATTCTTTTCCTGAGGCGGTTCGCTCTTTTCTTGAGAAAGAAGAGATCCCTGGAAATATTATGACGGCTTGTTTTGGCGTTCCAGGACCCAATATTGCTGGGGTCGTTCATGCTACGAATTTAAATTGGCTGATCGATGTTAGTACTCTTCCCAATGTTCTTGGAATTCCTCGTGTTGAGATCCTCAATGATTTGGAAGCAATGGCCTTTGGCGTCGGAGAATTACGTCATAGTGATTTCCTCTTGTTGCAAGCAGGAGCTGGTTCACGTGCTGGCAATCAATGTGTGATTGCGCCTGGCACAGGACTCGGTGAGGCGGGCCTTTTTTGGGATGGTCGTCGCCATCATCCTTGGGCGAGTGAAGGAGGTCATGCTGATTTTGCTCCAACCGATGATGTTCAAGCAGCATTGTTGGAATTTCTTCATAAAGAATATGGACGTGTCAGCTGTGAACGTGTGATTGCAGGAATTGGAATTACTAACGTCTATCGCTTTTTACGTGACACAGGCCGTGGCAAGGAAAAACCTGCTATTGCCGAAAAAATGCTTGCAGGAGATGTCAATGCCATTATTGACGAACATTCTCGAAATGGCTCCTGTGGCCTTTGTAGGGATACCATGGATATTTTTATTCGTATTCTCGGAGCAGAAGCAGGTAACTTAGCACTCAAGACAATGGCTACGGGTGGCGTTTTCCTGGGAGGAGGGATCCCTCCTAGAATTTTAGAACATTTGCGTCGTCCTCTCTTTTTAGAGTCTTTCTTGAACAAAGGTCGCATGCGTCTTCTTTTGGAATCGATGCCACTGAGTGTCATTCTTAATGATGATGCTGCTCTCTTAGGATCAGCTCGCTATGCTGCTCATATGTTGAGTTCGTTGCGCAAGACAATACCACCTAAGATGTATTAAGTCAGGCTACAGGCTAACAATGTGGGCCAAGTCCATTTTTTAAAATCAAGTTCTAACATCCTTTTTCAAAATTGGTTCACATGGTGGGAGCTTCTGCTGTATGATTGATGGAAATCCATTTTCATGAAGTTGGCACCTATTTTTCTTTTCCCTCTATGCATGCTTACTTGCTTTGTTTCTACTCATGCGGATGGCGCAGCTTCTAAAAATAAAAACTCTTTGCAGACCTCGTCCACTCTTGGAAGTGCTCAAGAAAAGGGTAAGATTTTTCAGCAGGTCTTCAAAAATAATGCTAACGAGCCGGTTGCTATTCGAGTTTCGCTTTTGCAACAGCGAGTATTTGTTTTTTTAGGTAATCAACTTGCTATTAGCAGTCCTATTTCTTCAGGGCGTCGTCCTGGTTGGACTCCTGAAGGAAGTTTCAAAATTTTGGAAAAAGATCCAGTTCATCGTTCTAGCCTTTACGGCAATTTTGTAGATCAAGAAAATCGTATCATTCGAGGAGGAATCGATTCTCGACGCGACTCTGCGCCGAGTGGCACTCATTTCCAAGGAGCTCCTATGCTCTATTTTATGAGGCTCACAGACAAAGGGGTGGGAATGCATGTCGGTATTCTTCCTGGTTATCCAGCATCTCATGGATGCATTCGCTTGCCAGAAGATATGGCAAAAGTGATTTACGAAACGGCCCCCATTAACACCCCGGTTACTATAGAAAAATGAAAACTTTTTTTAATTCTTCCATTGGGCGTAAGTGGATCGTGGCGCTAACAGGCCTTCTGCTCATTGGCTTTATCACGATTCATCTTCTGGGAAATCTTTCTATTTTTCTAGGACCAGAAATGATGAATGCTTATGCGGCACGTCTGCATCGGCTTGGAGCCTTGTTATGGATAGCACGCCTTGGCCTGATCGTTGTAGCCGGACTACATCTTTTTTTCACCATTGCTCTTTGGAGAGAGAATCGTGCTGCTTCATCTCAAAAATATGCTGTGAGACAATCCCTGGAAACAACGCTATATGCCCGTTCCATGAGGCTTTCAGGCCTAGTCATTCTTAGCTTTGTTCTGTTTCATTTGGCTCAGTTCACCTGGAAGTGGGTGACGCCAGAGTACCAAGAGTGGTATGATGTATCAGGTCAGCATGATGTTTATCGGATGCTTGTCGCTGCTTTTTCCAGTCCATGGGTTGCTGGATTTTATTTACTGAGCGTGGGATTGCTTGCGATGCATCTGAGTCATGGGATCAGCAGTCTTTTTCAAACCTTAGGACTCACTAATGAAACACTCCGTCCTCACTTCGAACGTGCCGGTCTTATCGTGGCATGGATCTTTTTCCTAGGCTACAGCTCGATCCCAGCAGCTGTTTTTTTAAAATTACTTCCTTACTCATAACGCTCTCAAAAAATAAATCCTCTGCCATTTTTATCTTCCATCTCTGTGAACTTTTTTTTTCATGCTTTCCTTAGATTCTAAAATCCCACCTGGTCCTCTTGAAACTAAATGGGGAAATTTCAAAAAAGAGGCAACACTTGTCAGTCCTGCTAACAAGCGGAAGTTCAACCTCATTGTTGTTGGATCGGGATTAGCAGGGGCTTCAGCAGCAGCTACCCTTGCGGAACAAGACTACAACGTTGACTGTTTTTGCTTTCACGATTCTCCTCGCCGTGCTCATAGCATCGCTGCACAAGGAGGTATCAATGCTGCTAAAAATTATCAAAATGATGGAGATAGTGTCTGGCGACTTTTTTATGATACACTCAAAGGAGGTGACTTTCGTGCCCGCGAAGCCAATGTTTATAGGCTTGCAGAGGTTTCTCAAAACATCATTGATCAGTGTGTTGCTCAAGGTGTCCCTTTTGCACGCGAGTATGGTGGGCAGTTGGCTAATCGTTCTTTTGGGGGAGCTCAAGTCTCTAGAACTTTTTATGCACGGGGGCAGACAGGACAGCAGTTGCTTCTAGGAGCCTATGCCTCGCTCAGTCATCAGATTAAAGGTAGTCGTGTCACTATGCATACGCACAGCGAAATGCTCGACCTCGTTGTCGTGAATGGGCATGCCAGAGGAATTATTATCCGCAATCTTATTACTGGAGAAATCACGCGCCATGCCGCTGATGCGGTGATTTTGGCCACAGGAGGCTATAGTAATGCCTACTACCTTTCAACCAATGCGCGTGGTTCCAACGCCACGGCAATTTGGCGAGCTTACAAACGTGGAGCTCTTTTTGCCAATCCCTGTTATACGCAAATTCATCCGACTTGTATTCCTGTTGCTGGTGACTACCAATCCAAGCTAACCCTGATGTCAGAATCGTTGCGCAACGATGGACGTGTCTGGGTTCCTAAGAAAAAAGGAGACAGTCGCTCTCCCAAGGAAATTCCTGAAGAAGAACGTGATTACTATTTGGAGAGAAAATATCCTGCCTATGGAAATTTAGCGCCACGCGATATTGCTTCACGGAGTGCCAAGGAAGTCTGTGATGAAGGGCGTGGCGTTGGACCAAGTGGTTTGGGGGTTTATCTCGACTTTCAAGATGCCATTACTCGGCTTGGAAAAAAAGTGGTTGAAGAACGCTATGGCAATCTTTTTGAAATGTATGAAAATATTACTGGTGAAAATGCCTATGAGCGTCCGATGCGGATTTTTCCTGCTTTGCATTACACGATGGGCGGACTCTGGGTCGATTATCACTTGATGAGTAATCTTCCAGGGCTCTATGTCCTTGGGGAAGCCAATTTTTCTGATCATGGGGCGAACCGCTTGGGTGCTAGCGCGCTGATGCAAGGACTCGCTGATGGCTATTTTATTCTTCCCTATACACTTGGTAGTTATCTCTCGACTTCATTTGGGGATAAAGTCACGACAGATTTTCCTGAGTTTGAAGATGCTGAGGTGGCAGTACGCTCACGTCTGAGTCGACTGCTGGAGGTTCAAGGATCTGTTCCCTCAGAGCAGTTTCATCGCGAGCTAGGAACGCTCCTTTGGGAAAAATGTGGCATGGCACGTACGGCAGAAGGTCTCAAGCAAGCACTCATTGAGATTTCAATATTACGAGAACGTTTTTGGAAAGAAGTGAGCATTCCAGGCTCAGGAGCCTCTTTGAATCAAGCTCTGGAGGCTGCAGGGCGCGTGGCCGATTTTCTCGAGCTCGGAGAACTTGTGTGTCGTGATGCGCTCTTACGTGAAGAATCGTGTGGCGGTCATTTTCGTGTGGAGTACCAGCTGCCCGATGGAGAAGCCTTAAGGAATGACGAACTCTTTTCCTGCGTGCAGGCCTGGCATTATCAAGGTGAGGGGAAGGATCCAACCTTGATTAGGGAACCGCTGAACTATGAATTTGTGCATCCAGCAACGAGAAATTATAAGTAAAAAAGGTTGATGGGTTGAGTTACTGCTACCGCAGCTGTTGAAGAGTTGAAAGGAAATACAACTTCTTGGTGACTATTTAGCTAACAAGTGACATTAAAAAATATCGATTCTCAATAACTCGCGATATCATCTTAAAATAAGCCTCTTTTTAACCGTCCAACACTACCAATAGCATGTTAGCAGACACCATTTTTTAGTGTAGAACACGCCATGAAATCTCCTTTCAATCCTTCAACTCTTCAACCCCTCAACGTCGCAAAGCGACTGATGAATTTCACCCTGCATATTTGGAGGCAAGAGTATCAGGAGGCCACCGGTTTTTTTCAAACAATCGAGGCATATGATATTCCACCAGAAGCCTCTTTTTTAGAAATGCTCGATATTGTGAACAATCGTTTGATCGAAGAGCAAAAAATTCCTGTGGCTTTTGATTCCGATTGTCGCGAAGGAATCTGCGGGACTTGTAGTATGGTAATTAATGGAATTCCTCAAGGCCCAGGTCGTGGTGCTGCTTGCCAAGTCTACATGCGAAGTTTTCAGGAAGGGGAGACCATTACGGTCGAACCGTATCGTGTGAAGGCCTTCCCGCTGGTCAAGGATCTCATCGTAGAGCGCTCTGCTTATGATCGTATTATCCAAGCAGGTGGTTTTATCACCGAACATACTGGTGGGGCACCTGATGCAGCCACCACGCTTATTGGAAAAAAAATTGTGGATCGTGCCATGGATGCTGCTGCTTGTATCGGCTGTGGAGCCTGTGCTGCGGCTTGTCCCAATAGTTCTGCGATGCTCTTTGTCGGTGCCAAGGTGACTCATTTAAGCCTCTTGCCACAAGGCCAGCCAGAGAGGAAGGAACGTGTTCTTTCGATGGTGCATACCATGGACGCAGAGGGTTTTGGCAATTGCTCGAATTACTATGCCTGCGAAGCTGTCTGTCCTGCGAATATTTCGGCCTCGGTGATTGCCACGCTCAATCGTGAATTTGTCCGTGCGACAGCGATAACCTAAACAGTAAGAAAAAACTCACTTTTTAAACCATGTTAAAACAATTTCGCTCTGCAGTCGCTTTTGCATCCCATCTTCCGCGGTATCGCGAAATTCTTGGAGTCCTTTTTAAGTATGGTTTTGCGGAGGTGTTGCGCTTGGTGGTGCTGCAACAGGTCCTTGGTCTGGGAGAGATACAGGTGTCTCTCCACGAAGAGGGAATGCTTTCTAAGCCTCTTCCAGAGCGGATGCGGTTGGCGCTGGAGGAACTAGGGCCTACCTTTATCAAGCTAGGTCAGATTTTAAGCTCTCGCCGTGATCTCGTGAGCGAGGAATATTACGAAGAGCTTTGTAAGCTTCAAGGAGCGGTTCCTCCCTTTCCGATTAAAGAAGTTTATCATGTGATTCAAGAATCACTGGGGGCTCCTGTGAAAAAATGGTTTACTGATTTTGAGGAAGAACCGATTGGTTCCGCATCAATTGGACAAGTGCATCGTGCTCAACTCAAGAATGGAACGGTCGTTGCGGTCAAAGTACAACGTCCCAATATCAAAGAGATCATCGAATTGGATTTGGCCATTCTGGCTGATATTGCCTCGTTTGTGACAAAATATGCTCCTGAGTTTAGTGGGCTCAATCCTCAAGGGCTTGTGGCCGAATTTTCTTCGGTATTGCTCAAAGAGCTCGATTTTAAAAATGAAGCCATCAATATCGAACGCTTTGGGCAGCAGTTTGAAGGTGATCCTGATATTCATGTCCCCCTAGTCTATCGTGATTTTTCCAGTTCTGTGGTGCTCACTATGGAGTTTATTTCGGGTATTGCGGTGAATGATCTCCGTGCTTTAAAAAAAGCGCACCTCTCACCAGAAGCCATTGCAGAGCGAATCACGCGTTTGATTTACAAACAGATTTTTACATTTGGTTTTTTTCACGCCGATCCTCATCCAGGAAATATGGTTGTGATGCCACATGGAGTGATTGGGCTCTATGACTATGGCATGATGGGATCGTTCACTCCGGCCTTTCGAAGAAGTATTGCGCGCCTGATCATGGGACTTGTTCAAAAAAATTACGAACAGGTGATGCGCTCCATTTTGGAAATGTCTCAGGAAGGGTTTGTGCGAGATTCTGCGCATTTGCTCTCTCAGGTAGAAGAATTTTGCGATCAAAATTTGGCAGGAGCTCTTCGTGACATTCATATGGGAGTCGTTTTAACGAAGCTCCTGGAGCTGCTACGCACCAATCATCTTCGGATGAAGAGCAGTTTTTATCTTGGTATTAAAGCCCTCACACAGGTCGAGGCGATTGGTCAAGAGCTCGATCCAAACCTCAACTTTATCCTTCTTGGTGGGGGCTATGCCACGGAGATTCTGGCCGGTAGTTACAGCCCCAAAAGGTTATTGCACGTGCTCCAAAATTTATTGGCCGAAAGCATCGATCTGATGGAAGAAATTCCGCAAGATTTTCGTCTCCTCTACACCCAGTTAAAGCATGGCAAGCTCAATATTCCCCTCGAACATAGGATTGCTCCTGAAGGAATCGAGCCTCTGCGTCAGACACTTGATTCTGTTTTTAATCGTCTGGTGAACGCCTTGCTGATTGCTTCGCTCTTGATCGCTTCTTCGATCCTAGTCCATTCAGGTCTTCCACCAAAAGTCTTTGGCGTACCCATCATCGGTCTCCTGGGCTTCTGCTTTGGCCTCATCATGGGAATTAGGTTGGCTTTTTCTATCTGGAAGCATGGAGGGCTTTAAAAATGGGGTAAGGCTAAAGCATTTTAAAAAATTCTGTAGTCGCGCCTTGTGCTGTCACTCCGAACGTCATCCCCGCAAAGGCGGGGATCGCGTCCTCGAGTATCGCTGGCTACACTGCGGGTCTGCGCTCCTCGTTTGACTCGCTTTGCGAAGCTCACCTCGCCCTTGCTGGGCTGCCTAACAGCAGTCTGCCCGACCGACTTCCGTCGGGTCGTGTTCTGACAATGCACCCAACTACAGAATTTTTTAAAACGCTCTAACCAGGCCCATTCAACTGCGAAGTAACCGTTCACAGAAACGGGTAAGAAAATAGAAGTTTGAAGATGGAAGATAGGATCAAAGCCCTCTGACAAGAATAATTCTACTTTTTATCTATGTGAGAAGACCAAAACCCCATCTTCTATCTACCATCACCTATCTTCCTATCCGTTGCTTTGAACGAATACGTAAACAGTGAATAAAAAAATAGAAAGACTACATGATGCTGATAATCATGTCAGTTGCCCTTCCACCCTACCAAATCAAAATCTTTTGGTAAGGGAGCTTCGCATTGAACGAGTTTCTGGGTGCGAGGATGTAAAAATTCTATTTTCCAGGCGTGCAAAAGGTGGCGGCTTTGAGAGGACCGTTTTCCATAAAGGAGGTCGCCCAGAATCGGGTGGCCTAGATGTTGAAGATGAACCCGGATTTGATGCATGCGGCCTGTGTGTGGAAAGCAGGCGATGAGGCTTTCCCGCTCGGTGGAGGCTAGGACCTCATAATCAGTGATGGCTTCACGTCCGGCAGGAGGGCGCCTCTCGGTCATCTTCATCCGCTGGACCGGATGGCGTCCGAGTGAAAGAGTGATCGTTCCTTTGCGATGACGTGGTTTGCCTGAAACAATGGCGAGGTATGTTTTTTTAATAGTGCGTTCGCTGAATGCCTTGGAAAGAGCCGCATGGGTCTGGTCGTTTTTGGCCACAATAATGCAGCCGCTTGTTTCTTTATCCAAACGATGCACAATGCCTGGGCGATAGGATGCTGAGCCAGTGGAGAGCTCTTTTCCTACATTCCAACGGTACAAGAGTGCATTGACCAAGGTTCCTTGTTCATGATCTGTGGAAACATGAACTACCATACCTGCTGGTTTATCAATGATGACAAGGTCATCATCTTCATACAAAATGCTCAGAGGAATCTTTTCGGCAAAGGCTTTTGCTAAGGCTTTCTTGGGGGCTTTTTGGACCAGGACACGATCGCCAGAGGAGATCTTTTCACCGCAGCGTGCTGCTTTTCCTTGTAAGGTGACCTGACCTTCTTTGATGAGTGTTTGCAAATACGAACGAGATTCCTCAGGGAGCTGATGTGCTAAAAAAACATCGAGGCGCTCTCCTCGGTAGTGAGGCTCAACAAGGATTTCAAGGGGTTCGTTCATGATGTTGCAAAAAAGTGATACTGGTATCCGTTCATAGAAACGGAGGGAAATGAAAAATAGAGGCAAAAGAAACTCAAAGAACGCAAAAAAGTGAATTTCCAGCATCCACTTTCTGAATAGACATTATCTTGCTGCTTCAACTTCAACGTGTCACTTCAACTGTATCCGTTCCAGTTAACCCGGATATTTCATGCCAATCTACTGCGGAAGCCGGGAAGCCTGATGGATGCTGCGTTAGACTCACATTTTGACTTGAGCAGTATGTACACATACAGCCCTGCATCAAAATGCTTGCCTGCCTTACCCCATGAGAATTCGCAGCTTCCTCTTCACGATCAGTATGAAATATCCGGGTTAATGGGCACTGATACTGCATGGAGCTTCAAGAGTGCGCAAGGTTGTAACTGCCAAAATTCTATAGGCGAGGTCTTGATTGTTTTATTTTTTTCATCTATTGAAGAAGGTCCTCGATGAAATAATGCGCTTCTGCGTTGCAGAAATACTATTTTTTAAAAATCTATGAACTTTGGGAAAAACTTTGTATGGGGTGCTGCTGCGGCCTCGTTTCAAATTGAAGGTGCAGCGCGAGAAGACGGGAAGGGGCTCTCTGTTTGGGACATGATGTGCGAACAGCCTGGAAGAGTTTTTCAAGGACATACGGGAGAGATCGCATGCGATCATTATCATCGTTACAAAGAGGATGTTCGACTCATGAAAGAAATCGGACTCAAGGCATATCGACTTTCTGTTTCATGGCCACGCGTTCTTCCTGCAGGAACAGGCAAGGTCAACGCAAAAGGCTTGGCCTTCTACGATCGACTCGTCGATGAGCTCTTGAAGGCTGGAATTGACCCTTGGGTCACTCTTTTTCATTGGGATTTTCCTTATGAGCTCTACTGCAAGGGAGGTTGGCTCAACCGTGATAGTGCAGATTGGTTCGCCGAGTATACCTCTATCATCGTGGACCGACTTTCAGATCGTGTATCGCATTGGATGACGCTCAATGAACCTCAATGTTTTGTGGGTCTCGGTATGGAGTTTGGTATTCATGCTCCTGGAGACAAACTAGGCACGAAAGAAACGCTCCGTGCTAGTCATCATGTTCTCTTAGCACATGGAAGAGCTGTTCAAGTGCTTCGCTCTTCAGCAAAAATAGCACCGACAATTGGATGGGCTCCTGTTGTTGTTGCCGCCTTTCCAGCGACTCAAAAAAAGAGCGATGTCGATGCTGCTCGGCAAGCAATGTTTGATTTTCAAACTGTCTGGGATCTCAATAATGATCGTAAAATTTCGGTTTGGAATAACACCTGGTGGGGCGATCCTATTGTCTTTGGAAAATATCCAAAAGATGCATGGAAAGCCTTTGGTGATGCCGTTCCAGAAATCGAAGAGGGTGATATGAAGCTCATTTCTCAACCGATTGATTTTTTTGGAGCTAATATTTATAGCGGCATAGAAGTGCGTGCTGGAAAGAAGGGAAAAGTAAAAGCTGTTGGCCTGCTTCAAGGAGCCGCTATGACCGCCTTCCGCTGGCCTGTGACTCCTGAGGCTCTTGGTTGGGGTGTCAAGCTTCTCTACGAACGCTATCAGAAACCGATGGTCGTCACCGAAAATGGACTCTCGTGTCACGATTGGATCTCCCTTGATGGAGAGGTACATGATCCGCAACGTATCGATTTTCTCCATCGTTACCTTCTTTCCCTCGCTAAAAGCGTTCAAGAAGGAGTTGACCTTCGCGGCTACTTCCAATGGTCGATCATGGATAACTTCGAATGGGCCGAAGGCTACAAAGAACGCTTTGGTCTTATCTACATCGACTATCCAACACAACAGCGGATCCTCAAAGATTCCGCGAAGTGGTACCAGAAAGTAATTGAGAGTGATGGGGCGATCTTATTTTAGGCATCCGTTCATGAGAACGGATTAGGCTCTATAGGCTGTGGTCTACGTACCCGCTCCTGTGAACGAGTGCTGCTACCGCTCCTCCGCCGAGAATAAGTCCGCAATAGCATGAGGCTCCGTACTCAATTCATGAGCTGTTAATGTAGCATCTAGTGTCTTGCAGGTTGCCAAGACTTGCTTGCATAAAAAGTAGGAGCAAAACTGGGCAATTCCAATGAACAAAAGGATGTAGCGAAGCGCAAAAACATCCGAAATAGAGGTGGCCGCAAAAATAAAGAGTAGACCACCTAACAAACGCCCTACGTAGAGCCCAAACTCATTATTAAAGAGGTAGGCAAGCTTGTTGCGCTTTTCTTTTTTCGACAAAATGTCAATCACGAGCATGATCACTGGAGTAAAAGAACATTCGATAAGCGCCATGGCAATTACTTGACCGAAAATAAAGACAAGAGCGCCTACTTTGTTAAAAAGAAATCCGTTTAAAAGACATCCTATAGCAAATGAGCTAAGGCCTGCTAAGAGGATCCAAATGCGATGTTGAGGGCTTGTAAGACGTGCGATGCCATAAAAAATAATGGCTAATAAAATAGATCCTCCTGTGTTGATGATGCCCAAGGCTCCTTCTTGTCCACCCAGCAGTTTGACCGTTAGCATTGCAGGAACTGTGATCATAAAACCTTGTCCAATCCCGCGGAGTCCCTCCATAAAAAGCACCTTGTACCAGAGGGAATCATATTTCCAATAAAGAAACCTTGTGGGTTCAGGATTTGTAAAGCTGCCTTGAGCAAGAGTGATTGAGGCAAAGATAGCAAGCGTGATAGCACCGAGGGCCACAAAGAAATAAGCGTGGTTACGATCACCTCCGAACCATCCATACAGTTGGCTTCCAGCAATAATCCAACCGACCGTAATAGGAGCAATAATAGAACAGAGTGTGGAAAAAAAATTCTCCAAACCGTAATAATAATTTCGATTTTCATCTAGCGTGCTGGAGAGCGCCAGGTAGTCACGGTTAGCCCAAAAAAATCCCATGGAAACACCAAGTAAGCCTCCTGCTATGAGAATCCCGTACACATCAAGGTCCTTAAGTGAGATCATTGCTAGTAGAGAAAAGCCACTAATCAACATTCCTAGCGAATAGAGGTATTTGACAGGAATGATTCGTAAAAGATATCCATTAAAAAAAAAGGTAATCAGGAGTCCGGTATAATTCGCCATGGGAAAACACATGACAAGATGCACGTCGTTATGCGTGTTACGCATGATGTAGACGCCTATAAAAGCCCAAATAACCGGCAACACACTGGCATAAATAAAATTCGCTGTCAGTAGCACGCGCATATTGTGCGGGTAAGAAAAAAATACCTTCAGTTCTTTTAATGGGTTCATGGATTTTGAGGGTTATGGGATTATTCCTGTGGGAATAAGGTTGCTGTAGACAATTTGGTTGCTAGTGGTTAGATCAGATCAAACAAGAAAAAGCGAGCGCTAAATGAATAAATTCCGATATTGACAAGTTCCGCTTTGGTACAGTAGGCTCCACGTTCCCTAATTTCATCACTCTGGAAGCATTTTCTACTATGGCCACCTCTCAAGTTATCCTTACCGAAGCAATTTCAACCCTTGGCGCCGAAGCTGACATTGTCAAAGTTCGTTCAGGCTACGCTCGTAATTTTCTTGTTCCTTACGGTAAAGCACTCGAGATAACGCCTGCAACACTGCGCAAAATTAATCATCTCAAAGCAAAGCGTGCCGAGCGTGAAGCACGTGAGATCGTTGAAGCAGAAGCGCTCGCTTCGAAAATCAATAAACTTCGTTTGAGTGTGGAATTAGAAACCGGTATTGCAGGAAAGGCCTTTGGATCGATTACTGCTCATGATTTAGTGGAACTGATCAAAAAAGAATTGGCAGAACTCCAGGATTTGGAGATTCATCGTCATGCTATCGTTCTGGAGCGTCCCATTAAAGAAACGGGGGATAAGACCATCTCGGTTCGTCTGCATCCTGATGTTACCGCAACGCTTCACCTTAGCGTTACCGCGGTTGGAAAAGTGGAGCAGTCCGAGAGTGAGCAAGAAGAAGGTTCTAAAATATCTCGCTCTCGCCGGGAGATAGCTGCTGAGTAATTTAAGATTGAAAAATCATGGCGTTGGGTTCTTCCAATCTTTCTGTGGGGGAAACAACACTACATAAAAAATCCCAAGCCGTCTTGAAAAAATCCGAAACGACGGATAATAGGTTTGTGGCTCAAAAAAAAGCTCCCGATGCCTACCGGGCATTGCCAGCAAGTCCTGATGCGGAGATGGGCGTTCTTTGTTCGATTCTTCTTTCACCACGAGAGGCACTGGGCCTTTGCATTGAAAGAATTGATGAAACCTATTTCCATCAGCCTGCCCATGCGACTATTTATGGAGTCTTGGTTCAGCTCTGGAAAGAGCTTAAGCCGATCGATCTTATTACGGTGACGCAGGCATTGGCTGATCAAAAGCTGCTCGACGCAGTTGGAGGTCCAGCTGCCTTGGCACATCTCATTCAATTTATTCCAACAGCTGCAAATATTGAATATTACCTGGAGATCATGCAGGAAAAATTTCTTTTGCGGAGCATGATCTCCGTCTGCACAAGCTCAGCGGCTCAATGTTACGAAGAACAAGGCGACGTCAAAGCGCTGGTAGATACGATTGAAAGTCAAATTTTTAAAATCAGTGAATCGCGCGTGAATAACACGCTTCCTGAAATTAAAGAGCAAGTTTTATTAGCCATTGATGCCATTGAAGGAATGCACAAAAACAAAGGTGCCCTCACGGGGCTTTCTACCGGTTTTCCTTTGTTAGATCAGATGACTGATGGGATGCATGCGAGTGAGATGATCGTGATTGCCGCACGTCCTTCCATGGGAAAGACGGCGCTTGCGATGAATATTGCAGAGCATGTGGCCATTGATCTACAAAAGTCGGTTGGTATTTTTAGTTTGGAAATGAGCTCACAGCAACTGGTGCAACGCGTTCTCTGTTCCCGTGCCAAAGTAGATTTAAAAAAAGTGCGTGATGGTTTTATGGGGAGCAAAGATATGAAAAATCTTTCTCGTGCTGCAGATGCTTTGTCCAAGAGTAAAATCTACATCGATGATACGGCTGGACTAAGTATTTTGGAGCTTCGTGCTAAAGCCAGACGTTTGAAGGATCGGCACGATTTGAGCCTTATTATTATTGATTATCTTCAGCTCTTGAGGTCTAACTCCAAAAGAGCTCAGGAGAATCGTCAAATTGAAATTGCAGAAATTTCAGCAGGGATTAAAGCACTAGCCAAAGAGCTTTCGATTCCCGTGATTGTTTTAGCACAGCTCAATCGTGAGTCAGAAAAAAGAAGTGACGGCAAACCGCGTATTTCTGATCTACGTGAGTCTGGTTCTATCGAGCAAGATGCTGATCTTGTCGGGCTACTCTACCGTTCAGCTTATTTCGAAAAAGATGATGCCGTGCGCAGTGAGAAAGAAGGAGAGGCAGAACTCATCATCGCCAAGCAGCGTAACGGTCCGACAGGCGAGGTTCCATTGACCTTCCTCAAAGAATACACACGGTTTGAGACTCGGGATTATCGTTCGGAGGAGCCTGGGTAAGGGTGTACCCGTTCACAGGAATGGGTATAGTTGAGGTTGAAAGTTGGAGTTGAAGCAGCAAGAAGACGCATGTTCTTTAAGTCCATGGAGTCAAACTTAACGCGGATATTTCATACGTGTCCGTTCAGCGTTCCGGATAACAGACAGCTCGACCCTCGTGCAAGCGCCCCAGAGGGCTCTCAGTATCCGTTTAGCAGAACGGATTAGGCTATTACTGTAGGCTACAGCCTTACCCGTCTCTTGAACGGGTGCTGCTCCTCGGATAGTATGTATAGTGTATTAAATCGATAAAGGCACGCTATAAGCTGGATCTTTTTCCTTATGACTACGTTCTCAGATCGTACGTTATCTTCAGATAGCGCCTCAATCTTCGGCCTTGTCCTAAGAAAAAATTTCAGCGCTTCTAGTGCGCCCTTCTCTTTTTAAAAGGCTATACTCATACAGCTACGTCATTCCCGCGAAGGCGGGAACGTCGCAATCCATCGCCTTACTGGTCTACATCAGGCTGCGTGGCGCCTCGCGACGAATCAGCATGAAATATCCGGCTTAAGGAAGCCAGGAGGTAGTGGTGAATTCAACTTCAACTTTCAACTTTACTCGTTTCCTCAACAGGTGCTGACGGAGCCTGCTGATAAGCCTTTTTTTCTAGAGGCTCTTGTATCTTAGGAGGAGCAGGTATTTGAAGAATCTCTCGTTGGAATTCTTCCTTGGCATGGTGAAGCTCTGCAAGCAGCTTGGCACACCCACGCGCTAGGTCAGGAAGTTTCTTGGGACCAAAAAGAATAAGTGCTAGTACTGCAATAAAAGTCCATTCCGGAGCTGCGGGAAGTCCAAAAGCAAGTAGGAGGGTCATTATATGGAGCTAAGTTAGGGAGTTTGTACTCGTTCAGAACGAGTACAGTTGAAGTGAAAAGTTGAAGTTGAAGCAACAAAAAAGACGATTTGTTGCCGAAGGCTTTATTTTACCTGTAGTCTGTAACCTTACCCGTTCCTGTGAATGGGTGCCTCTATTTCAATGTTAACACGGTGCCACTTTTAACGACTGATGATATTCTTGAATGCTATGGACCTCAAGGTCTCCTGAGAGCATGCTGCGAATTGCTGCCGCGCTTGCCATAGCGGTTCGTAAGACGGTGATGGTGACAATGCGATGAGCTACTGCAGCACTACGAATGATGACTTCGTCGCGCCACGGTAATTTTCCAGAAGGTGTGTTGATGATCAAGTGGACGTTATTTTTTTTGATCATATCTAATACATTGGGGTGACCTCCGCTAAGTCTGTTGAGCTGGACGACCTCAATACCATCTTCTCGTAGAACCTGAGCTGTTCCGCGCGTTGCATAGATGGAAAATCCAAGATCAACAAAGGTGCGGACTAAAGGCACAATAGCTTTTTTATCTGCATCTTTGACACTCACAAAGAGGTTTCCTCCGAGAGGCAGTGGAGGGTGTGCTGCCATTTGTGCTTTGGCATAGGCACGCCCAAGATTACTATCGAGTCCCATGACTTCTCCTGTAGAACGCATTTCGGGGCCAAGGATAATGTCGGTTCCTGGGAATTTAATGAAAGGCATGACGGCTTCTTTCACACAAAAATGTTGAGGAATAATTTCCTGAGTGAAACCAAGGCTAGCCAAGGTGCGTCCCGTCATGATCTTTGCTGCTAATTTTGCAAGAGGAACCCCAATGGCTTTACTGACAAAAGGGGTCGTACGTGATGCGCGTGGATTGACTTCAAGAACGTAGACCTCTTCTCCCTTCACGGCAAATTGAACATTCATGAGGCCACGCACATGAAGTTCCAAGGCCATAACAGAGGTGGCAGTGCGAATTTTTTCGAGGACGCTTGCAGATAAAGAAAAAGTAGGAATGCTGCAAGCGCTGTCACCACTATGAATTCCAGCTTCTTCAATGTGTTCCATAATGCCGCCAATAACACACTCATGACCATCGGCGAGGCAGTCTACATCAACCTCTGTGGCATCCTCCAAAAAACGATCGATGAGCACCGGGCGCTCGGGGCTGATGACGACTGCTGTTTTGATGTAACGACGAAGATCTGCCTCTGTATACACAATTTCCATGGCACGACCTCCTAGTACAAAGGAAGGGCGGACAAGCACAGGATATCCGATTTCAGTAGCAATTTTGACGGCTTCAGATTCATGAAGAGCTGTTGCTCCAACGGTTTGCTTGAGACCTAATTTTTGGAGCATACTAGAAAAATGTTTACGATCTTCTGCCATCTCAATGTGCTTTGGCTGTGTGCCAATGATGGTGACGCCTCGTTCCTGTAAGGCAGCCGCAAGATTAAGTGGAGTCTGTCCCCCAAATTGAACGACTGCGCCGTGACACTGTTCTCGTTCGTAGATATTGAGGACATCTTCTAGTGTGAGTGGTTCAAAGAACAGTTTGTCACTCGTGTCATAATCTGTAGAAACAGTTTCAGGATTGGAATTAACCATGATGGTTTCATATCCTTCCTCTTGGAGTGCAAGGCTGGCGTGCACGCAGCAATAATCGAATTCAATGCCTTGACCAATACGGTTAGGACCACTGCCCAAAATCAGCACTTTTTTCTTGCTGCTTTTTCGAACTTCATCTTCCTCTCCATAGGTCGAATAAAAGTAAGGGGTCGAAGCCTCAAATTCTGCAGCGCACGTATCAACTAGACGGTAGGTAGGCAAGATGCCTTTGGCTTTTCGTTCGGCACGAACCTCATCTTCCGAGCGGCCGCTTAAATAGGCTATTTGATGATCGGAGAAGCCCATTTTTTTAGCTCGCAGCAAGGGAATATGATGAGGCTGTGCGCGGTACTCTTCTTCCTCTTGGACAATTTCCAACATATTGTGCAAGAACCAAGGATCGATAAAACTGAGTTGATGAATGTCATCAACGGAAAGACCAGCTAAAAAAGCATAGCGGATCATGAAGATGCGTTCTGCGCAAGGAACGCGTAAATTTTTTTCAATAGTCTCAAGATCCCAGCTGCCATCTTCAAGGCGAGGCTCTTGATCTTTTCCATCAGCACCAAGGCCAAAGCGGCCTGTTTCAAGCGAGCGAAGCGCTTTTTGAAGTGTCTGTTTAAACGTCCTTCCAATCGCAATGACCTCACCAACGCTCTTCATCTGCGTGGTGAGTGTTGCATCGGCCAGTGGGAATTTCTCAAACGTGAATCGTGGAATCTTGACTACGCAATAATCGAGGGTGGGTTCGAAGCAAGCTGTTGTTGTTTTGGTAATGTCGTTGGTGAGTTCGTCGAGACGGTACCCAACGGCGAGTTTGGCCGCAATTTTGGCAATAGGATATCCAGTGGCCTTGGAAGCGAGTGCCGAAGAGCGTGAGACACGAGGATTCATTTCGATGACTACCATACGTCCTGTTAAAGGATGAACAGCAAATTGAATATTGGAGCCACCTGTTTCTACCCCAACAGCCCGAATAACTGCAAAGGAGGCATCACGCATCCGTTGATATTCTTTGTCAGTCAGTGTTTGAATCGGGGCGACTGTCATCGAATCTCCCGTATGGATCCCCATGGGATCAATATTTTCAATCGAGCAGATGACAATGCAATTATCAGCGCAATCACGAATGACTTCGACTTCGAATTCTTTCCAGCCTAGGAGTGATTCTTCAATGAGGACTTCACGTGTAGGAGAAAGGTCAAGGCCATGTCGTGCGATGAGTTCGAGTTCTTCGCGATTTCTGGCAATGCCACCACCGGCCCCTCCCAATGTGAAGGCGGGACGAATGATGAGAGGATAAGAACCAATTTTTTCTGCAATCGCAAGCACCTCTTCCATCGAGTGAGCTGCACCTGAATTAGCGACCTCAAGTCCAATCTCAAGCATGAGGTTTTTGAAAATGGTACGATCCTCACCACGCTCGATGGCTTCTGCATTTGCTCCGATAAGACGTACGTTATGTTTTTTTAAGATGCCTCTTCTTACTAGCTCCATCGAGACATTGAGAGCCGTTTGTCCACCCAGGGTAGGGAGAAGCGAGTCTGGCTTTTCTCGTTCAATGATTTTTTCGACCATCTCTGGTGTGATCGGTTCAATATAGGTCCTGTCCGCAAACTCCGGATCGGTCATGATCGTAGCTGGATTTGAATTGACCAGCACAACTTGATAACCTTCTTCCTTTAATGCTTTGCAGGCTTGAACACCTGAATAATCAAACTCACATCCTTGTCCAATGACAATGGGGCCAGCGCCGATGAGGAGAATTTTTTTTAACGTAAGATCTTTGGGCATGGAAGAGGGGGTAGAGGCTGGAGTTTTTAAGAGATTTTACCTTTAGAAAAAATCAAGCAAAAATGAAATAGAGAGCTAGCACAAAAAGATATCGATTTCTAATATGGCTTGGGTTGGCCATCCTATAGCCTCTAGCTTGCAGCCTCCAGCCTATTTTCTCACTGCCCTTGCCCCCTAGTAAATCCAGGCTTCCCATCAAAATTGTAGAGCAGCTCCACCTTGAGAAATTCGATGCTCTGAAAAGAGATGCGATTAAGGAGTCCAATGACATCATCATGGGAGATCGTTCCGGGCGTTCCATCGGGAAGTTTATAACGAGCCCGAAAAGAGTCAGACAGGAACATCTCTGGCTGTTCTTGAGGCCAGACGACCATGCCACGATTATCGACCATTTCTAACATCATCCCATCTTCTGCATCATCACAGCGGAGCAACAAGAGAATAAGGCGTTCCAATTTTCCATGAAATTCGACAAAGACATCGGCACCGATGAGTTCTCGTTTTTCTTGAGGGCGCACGTAAGGGAGTATTTTATAGCATGCTGCTGATTCGTTTTTGTAGCTGACGGGCTGGAGCTTTTCTGGTTGTTTTCCAAGACGGGCGACGACAGCAGTAGCGAATTCTTTTGTTCCAACTTTTTGGCGACTCGTAGAGTCATTAAAAATATCGTTGGTATGAATTCCTTCTTCTAATGTTGCAAGCCAAGCGTTATGGATGCGTTCAGCCACGTGTTCCTGGCCAATATGGAGGAGCATTAAAATACTTCCTAAAAGAAGACCTGAGGGATTGGCTACATTTTGGCCAGCAATGCGTGGGGCTGATCCATGAATCGCCTCAAACATAGCGGCATTGGTGCCGATATTAGAAGAGCCTGCAAGGCCTACAGAGCCTGCAATCTGGGCTGCAATATCAGAGAGAATATCGCCATAAAGATTGGGAAGAACAATCACATCAAAAATCTCGGGAGTATCCGCCAGGAGTGCTGCGCCAATATCAACAATCCAATGTTCTTTTTCGATATCAGGATAATCGGAAGCAATTTCCTCAAAAACTTTGTGAAAGAGACCATCGGTCATCTTGAGAATGTTGTCTTTGGTAAAGCAGGTGACTTTTTTACGATTGTTGAGACGTGCATATTCAAAGGCATAACGAATGATTTTCTCGCTTCCAGGACGCGAGATGAGCTTAGTACAGCTAATTACATCTTGGGATTGTCGATGTTCTATACCTGCGTAAACATCTTCTTCATTTTCTCGAATAATCACCACATCCATGAAGGGATGTTTAGTGGCCACAAAAGGGTGATAGCTCACGCAAGGACGGACATTGGCATAGAGTCCCAAGGCTCTTCGAGTAGTCACATTGAGGCTCTTGAAACCACCACCTTGAGGAGTTGTGACTGGTCCCTTTAAAAAAACTTTTGTGCGACGTAGCGATTCCCAAGACGAGGCTTCAATACCTACCTGATTGCCATCGAGATACACTTTTTCGCCAATCTCAATACGTTCCATCTCAAGCATGGCCCCAGCTGATTGAATGATGTGAAGCGTAGCCTCCATAATTTCAGGACCGATGCCATCGCCGTAGGCAACTGTAATGGGAGTTTTAGTCATGGGTGAATGGCATTGAGCTAAGGAGGTTTTGGCCCGGATATTTCATGCTGATTGTGATGAGGAAGCTGCGAAGCCTGATGAGAAAAGACGTCGAGCTTGGGTGCAGCATCTATCAGACTTCCCGGCTTCCGGAGTACATCAGCATGAAATATCCGGGCTAGGGTGATTGCTCAAGTAAATAGTTTGTTTATTGTGAAGCGACGAAAGTTTGAGTGCAAACTGGTTGCACTCAAAATTATTGAGGAATGGGGATCGGACTTTATTTTAACTTTAGTTTTCATCACAAAGTTGTCTTAACTTAGTCCTATTCTAGCCAGTGCCTTCTTCACATGAGCTACATCAGCAGGGTGCGTGAGGCCAAACCATGGATCTTGAGTTGGGAGAAGCTTCACGGAAATTTTTTTTTGGTGGACAAGTTTATTGACAGCAGAGGGAAGATAAAATTCTGCCGAGGTATGATTTTCTTTGTTTTTTAAAAAATCAGCAAATGCTTGTTCAAGATAAGAAAAAATATCTGGAGTGAATCCCCAAAAATTGAGGGAGACCCATTCTTCACCACTCAACGGAAGCGCTTCATTTTTTTCTTCTGCAATAATACCTGTGGAAGTCTTGCGAATAGAAATGCGCTCGATAATATCACTGATAAAGTGGGCTTTGGTCGTTTTACAAATACCTCGAGAGACGCTACCATGTTTACTCAACGTATTTTTCAACGCATAAGCAACCATGGCATAGGTGCTATGGTGCCGCGTAGTAGTTGAAGTTGGAACTTTCAGTTGAAGTAAAAAATTTTTTAAAAGACGATAGCCAGAAGGTCCGTAGTAATCGTCAGCATTGACCACGGCAAAAGGTGTGGTGACATGGTTGCGTGTGGCAAGGAGGGCGTGGCCAGTGCCCCATGGTTTTGAGCGAGCAATGGGAAAGGAAAATTGTTTGGGAAGATCGGTAACTTCTTGGAAAACGGAATTGATTTTCAGATGGGAATATCGGTGTGTATAGCGATTTTTAAGATGCTTTTGAAATAGGGTTTCAATTTCCTTTCTGATAACAAAAAGAATTTCAGTGAAACCAGCCTCTGCGGCATCATGAACGGAATAATCGAGAAGGGCTTCTCCATGGGGTCCCACAGGATCAAGTTGTTTTAACCCGCCATAACGACTTCCCATGCCTGCTGCAAGGACAACAAGGGTGAGGCTGCTATTGCTGTGCGATGGTAGTTTGCAGTTGGCAGTTGGCACATCATTCCCGCGAAGGCGGGAATCGCAGTTGTTGTTAGATCGTTGCTTCATTAGAAAAGGGAGCCCCAATGGTGGTCAATCCGGCCTATTGGCACATTTTTAACATATTAAGAATTAATAATGGGTTGTTTTTAAAATTTGCCAATAGGCCGGATTGACCCTCATTTGTTCGAATTACGCACTGCTCTTGTGTAGCAAGAGCCATCACAGTCCCTTAATCAGAGCTTTTGTTTCCGGAGAGAATTGTAATGTGCCAACAAGATGTTGATTCTCTTTATCGTTTCTGTAGAGCTGGACAATCCAAAGAGATTGGCCGGTGACAGCATCTGTGTGGAGTGTGTAATTGAGAGAATCAAATCCAATACGATGATTTTTTGCCTCATTATTAGTAGCTTTGAAGACCTCTCCTGAATCCATAATGATATGTGTGGGGTCAAGTTGTGGGAGTGTCCCTTCTCCTTCAAAATGACGTACGGGTGTTCGTTCCGAAATGACATGATGATCTTTAACGGTCAATTCACGGATGCCTCCTTGTGCTGTGGGATCATTGCAAAGCAGTACCCATTCTTCAGGTTGAGGCTCTCCATGTTCTCCTTTTACTTCGACAAGCGCTGCTGCCATCTCGGGACGACCTGATTCACGCAAAGCTTGAATAGCAGAGTTTGCTGTTTCCACTGCAGGGAGAGGAGCAATGGCTACTCCAAAACAAAACAAAGAGAGTAATATGTGATGAGTCATGGGTGAAGAGTAAAGAATGAGGGGTAAAGAGTGAAGAGTAGAAATGCACGGTTGCTTGTTATTTTTTAGTCTCTTCCAACGTCACAGGCGCACTATTTTTTCAATTCATACTGCCGGAGGCAACAAACTAAACTCGTTGCTCTGTACTGCAGGCCTTACTACTGCAGCCTTACCCTTTCAGGGTGTAGCCCCTGCTACTTGGCCGTATCTTTATAGAAAATAATTCCATGACGACGGAGATTATTTAAAAATAGTTTCATATCATCTGCTGCTCCTTTAGCAGAATCCATAGCCTGATTCCCTTTGTTGAGAAAGGTCGCTGTTTGATGCAAAACGCTTTCCATTTGTGCTGTGGCTGTATGAATGTTGGAGAGAGATTCCTGGATGTCTGTGATTCCTTTTTTATTTAAAATATCTTTATTCAAATGATCGGTGATAGCGCTTATGTTGGAAACAGCCCGATCCATTTTTGGGACGATTTCTCCCACCTGCTGTTGAAGATCGGCAATATTAGACTCTCTCTGACCTTGAATAACTGAATTAGGAACGATGCAATCCTTCATATCAGCTCCTTCTTGAACTGTGACTGTCACAAAACGATCTCCTAGGAGTCCAGAGCTTCCAATAGAAATAATGCTTTCTTTTGGAATTTTCACGTTGGCATCAATGCGTAAGCCAACCGAAACTCCACGCATATTGGGAAGAACCACAGGTGGGATGGCAACGCTTCCAATATGTGCTCCTGCTAGCAAGACTTCAGCACCTTTGAGAAGGCCATTGGCATTTGAATATTCTACAGTGATGGGATAATAGTTTTCTGACCATTCACTAAAACGACCAAAATAAAGGACAAGGGAGCAGATGGCGGTAATTCCGATGAAGAGAAAAATCCCAGCTCGAATTTGTGTGGAGGAGTTCGTAGAGTCCATGAAGTTAGTTCTTAGTTCGTAGTTATTATTTCGTAGAGAATTTCAGGTCATTCGATTTCATGGGAACGCCCATGAATAAAATCAAGCAATAGAGGGTCATGGGAAGCATGAAATTCTTCAAGTGTCCCCAAGAAATGGATTCTTCCTTCGTGCATGAGGACAATGCGATCAGCAACATGGTTAGCGCTCGTCATATCATGGGTCACAACGACGGAGGTTACTTGAAGTTGTCTTTGCAATCGTCGAATCAGTCGATTGATAGTATCAGAAACAATGGGATCAAGACCTGCTGTTGGCTCATCATAGAGAATACATGCTGGTTGGCTAATAACTGCACGTGCTAGTGCTGTTCGTTTGCGCATTCCACCACTGAGGTTGACTGGCATTTTTTGATCATGCCCCGTGAGGGAAACAAGTTCTAGAGCATGGGCTACTTTTTTCTTAATGACTGTTTCATTGCGTTCTCCATGTTCACGCAAAGGAAAAGCAACATTTTCAAAAACATTCATCGAATCAAAAAGAGCTCCGTCCTGAAAAAGCATTCCAATTTTACGCCGAACTGCCTCCAATTGGCGCTCTGTGAGTGAAGAAATCTCCTGGCCGTCAATAAGAACTTTGCCAGAAGCAGGTTGAATAAGGCCAATAAGATGTCTCAAAAAAACGCTTTTGCCTCCACCGCTTCGCCCAAGCAAGACCAGCGTTTCGCCTCGTCTTACTGAAAGAGAGATGCCATGTAAGACTTCTTGAGCGCCAAAACGCTGCCGTAAGTCTTGAACTTCAATAATGGGAGTGCTTGAGGAGGAGATCATGAAATCTTTGTATTAGCGCAATCCTGCTGGAAAAACCATATTAAGGGCCATCGTGAGGAAAAAGTTACCAATGAGAATGCAGAGAGAGCAGATCACCACAGCCTCGGTGGTTGCCTTGCCCACACCTACAGCTCCTTCACGTGTGGTGAGACCTTGTTGACAGCTGATGAATACAATAATAATGGCAAAGACGAATCCTTTAGCAAGAGACATCACTAGATTGTGACCATCAATAAAATGCTGAATATTTTGCAGAAAATAAACGCTAGGAATACCCAGAAGCTTTGTGGCTACAAAGTAGGAAGAGAGGATGCCAAAGAGAACGCATTCTGTGACCAAGAGTGGCATGGAAATGAGCATGGCAACGACACGGGGCACAACCAAATAATCGGTAGGATGGACTGCTAATGCACGTAACGCATCCAGTTGTTGAGTCACTTTCATTGTTCCAATTTCTGCGCTCATGGCTGCCCCGACCCGACCCGCAACCATGAGTCCGGTAAGTACGGGACCCAACTCCCGGAAAAGGGCGACACAGACAACAGGCCCTACAGCGGAACTCATGCTCAGTGTTGAAAACTGGTAGAAAATTTGTGCCGTGAAGACAGCTCCGGTAAAGGCTCCTGTGACCACGACAACAAATTGTGATCCATAGCCAATTTCGACAAGTTGACGTAGCACTAAAAGAAAACGAATTCGTCCAGTAACAATGGCTTGGAAGGATTCCAGTGCGAGAAGTCCTACTTGTCCTAAATAAATAAAGAAGGTATGTAGCGGCGAAAAGCGATTCCAGATTTTTTGGATGAAACTGGAAGGAGGATAGGAAGAGTCCATGAATAAAAGAATGAGTGTGACAGGTTTTGAGTAAAGGCAATAGTTTAAAGTACCTGCTGCCGATCAATTTTCTGTGGTTGCAGCAAATACCAAACAAAAATAAAACGTTCTGTTCACAAACAATGCTTGTTAGAATAAACTTTCTTCATGAATCGATTTTTTCTTTTTTTCTTTATCTGTAGCTCGCTGGTACAAGCAAGTCTGAGCACACTTCCTAACTCTTTAGAAACACTTCCGATTCAAGAAAGCGGTCGTCGTAAGCCTTACCTTGTTTTTGTTGAAGAGACGCTTCGTTCTCTCTCTGGGAAAACATCATTGGTCCTTGATGGCAGGAAAGAAGAGGCTTCTGAGATCATCACTTCATTTTGGCTGGAGCCTGAAAAAAAACATACTCAAGAGCCGCTCATTTTTATTTCTTCGGCTTCGCTCAAAAAAATACTAGGACTTCCGCTCAAGCAATCTCTTTTTAGCTATGAGACACTGGTCCATCATGCTGGATTGCAGGAGATGATTGGACGAGCACTCGAGGAGCGAAAGAGCGATCCTCGGAAGCGACTTCAAGGGATTTTGAAAGAAGCTTCTGATGTCGGGATGCGATTGTCCCTTTTTGAGGAACTCAGTAACGGTTCCGTTTTTCGTATTGTTCCTAATGTTGTAAGCGCAGGAGCACGTTGGGAGACCTTGTCAGAATGGGAAGAGAGCGATCATGATAGCGCTAGTGCCATGGCACAAAATGCATTCACTCTGATGCAGCAAGGCTGGGCGAATGCTCATGGTATCCTTTTTGATCAAGGCGTTGCGCAACTTCGTGAAGCGCTTGCAACTCTGAACCCGCCCCATCCAGTTCCGAATTGGAAGTTGCAACTCGAAGTGGTGCTGCAAAAAACACATCCTTTCCGTTGGGCTTGGATGTGCTATGCACTCGCTGGGATCTTGATCTTATTTTTTCAAAAAAAATCGGCTTTTTATCGTCTCGGTTGGTTTTTTGCCGGGAGTGGATTTTTCATCCAAGCGCTCGGGCTACTCGCTCGCATTCTGATTGCAGGGCGTCCGCCAGTAACCAACATGTATGAATCGATTATTTGGGTAGCTTTTGGCACTGTGTTATTCGCACTTCTTTTTGAAACGATGTATCATGCTGGCATTTTCCTTCTAGGAGCCATTCCTGTAGCTCTCTTGTCGCTCATTCTGGCTGATAGCCAGCCACTGATTTTGGATCCCTCTATTCATCCACTTACCCCTGTCTTGCGAGATAATTTTTGGTTAACCATTCATGTTCTCACTATCACTTTGAGTTATGCTGCCTTTGCACTCTCCCTCGGCGTGGCCCATGTGGCCTTGATCCGGATCATCTTGAATAAAAAAGTTACCGCATCTCTTTATAATTACCTCTACCGGACTCTTCAAGTGGGCGTCTTGCTGCTCGCTACAGGAACGATCCTAGGTGGCGTCTGGGCGAATTACTCATGGGGTCGCTTTTGGGATTGGGATCCCAAGGAAACCT
>JBMOFC010000007.1:0-65068 GCA_049314455.1 Chthoniobacterales bacterium | reverse complement strand
TTAATGACGCTCCCCTCTGGTCTGCAAAGCCTACTCGCCATTTTGTATGGCTGAGAAATAATCTGTTTTTGTAAGGGTGAAAATCTTTTTTTATTTTTATCATTTGTCAACTTTTTTTTATTTTTAATATAAAATCTGAAATAAGTTTTCTTCTTGTTTTAATTTTTCTTTCTTGAATCCTTTTAAGAGATGTTGATTGTTTCGAAACTTTAGAAGAGCTGCTCTCTTTGGGATGAGTTATCAAATCACTTTCCCTTCATTGAAGTCATTTTAAAAATAGTTAAAAACCTCAAAAAAACCTTGGTCTATGACAACACATTTCTTCCTGTTATTTTATAAAGGCTGCATCCACCTTCATATCTTAGTAAGTTTTCTAGCCTGTTTTCTTATTTTTCCGATCAACATATTTAATACAAAAGGATCTGATTTTCATAAAAAAATAGGCCGCCTTGCTGTTCCTGCTGTTTATGTGATTTGTGCCACTGGGTTTTTGATGTTGATTAACCCGGTTTTTCCGAATCAATTTGTACAGAGTGTTTCTAAATACCATTGGGCTCCTTTTTTTAAAACGAGCTTATACGAACCGATTCTCTTTTTATGGCTCATCATGAATGCGCTTTATCAAACAATCAGTGGTATTCGCATCTGGTCAAGAATCGCTGCCATCAAAAAAGGTCTTCCAAGCTACAATGCTCTTGATATTGCCTTGATGGTCCTCTTCTCTCTTTTTGGATGGATGATGATAGGGATCGGCGGAATCGATTTTTCCCATAACAACCCTTTTTATGCACTTTTTCTCGCAGAGGGAATCAAATCGAACCTTTATGTTGCTTTTGATTTGTGGATTTTACTCCAAGGACCATCACTCTTGGTCCGTTGGGGATGGGCGATTCATGGCTTTAAGATGATCTCCATTTGGATGGGACTTATCATCGCTTATATCATTCGTCTTAATTTGACACTCCGAGAGCTAGACGGCATCACACCAATGCTCTCAATGCTGTTTTGGATACTCCCTCTGTTCCTTGTTTTTTATCAAGAATACTGGAAACACGAAAAGCAGAGTCTCTCTTGAATCTAAGCAATGAAAAAAAAGGTCAGGCTTGAATGGCGCTAAGTTAAAGAGTTTTTGAGACAACACAGGTTAGCAATCACGAAGTATTGCATGAGCTCCTTCTTCCTTCTATGATGTGGGGCCTCTATGAGTTCTAGTGCATTCCTCACCCCACTCTCAGAAGCAGAAGCAGGGCCCATCTTGTCGGTAGAGCGACTTGATGCTGATGAACAAGTCTGCCGACGCCTGCGCGAAGTCGGTTTTTGTGAAAAAGCGGAAATTCGTCTCTTGAGTCGTGGAGGTCAGATGATTTGTCATGTTTGTGGGACACGACTAGCACTGAGCCGTAAGTTAGCTAAGAAAATTTGGGTTAAGCCGTTCTTATCTATGCTTTCCTCATCTCCTGAAAATTCATGAGCCTTTCCCTTTCTGAGTTACAACCCCAAGAGGAAGCCATTGTTCTGCAATTGCCCGAGGAGGAACGTGTGGCTACGCGCCTGCGTGAAATGGGGCTCTTGCCCGGTACAGCCATCACTTTTGTGCGTCGCGCGCCCCTTGGTGATCCTCTTGAAATCAGGCTGCGTGGCTATAGTCTTAGTCTTCGTCATAGTGAAGCAGCAACCATTCTGGTAGAAAAAAAGAACACATCTTCATCATGAAATAGCTGTTGAAAGAAACGATGAACCGCCCCAAACATTATGCTGTCGTTGGCAATCCTAATAGTGGCAAAACCACCCTATTTAATGCACTGACTGGCTTGCGACAAAAAGTCGGCAATTATCCTGGTGTCACTGTAGAAAAAAAGCTGGGAAGCTTTATTGGACAACATGGTGAAAAAATCGAACTCCTCGATCTTCCTGGAAGCTACAGTCTGAGTGCTCATGCGCCCGATGAGCGGGTGACTCGTGATGTTTTACTGGGATTGCGCAGCGACACACCACGGCCAGATCGTATTCTTTGCGTGGTCGATGCTTCTCACTTGGAGCGCAATCTCTATTTCATCACGCAAGTCCTCGAACTGGGGCTTCCCACTATGATTGCCTTGAATATGATCGATCTTGCCGAAGCGCAAGGTATCACCATCAATATTCAAAAACTTTCTGAAGAATTAGAGGTTCCTGTGATTGCTTGCAAAGCCACAGATAAGGAAACATTACTTCCTTTAAAACTTGCACTCAGTCGCGCTGAAATCAAACGTAGTTCTTGGTCACTGAAACTTCCTTCTACCTTGCTTCGTGCCATTGATGGTGTTGCCGCTATTTGGGCTCATGATGAAGAAAAAACAGCCGAGCGTGATCCTCTAGTGCGCATGAAGGCACTTCTTCTATTGGCTTCACCTGATTCTGAAATAGAACTTTTAGCAAAAGAGATGAAGGCAGGCGCGGCTCTTGGTATCGCGCTAGCACAACGCAGCATGCTCGATCGTGAGTTACCCTCCTGGCGTGAAGTTCTTGTTTCTGCACGCTACGAACGCATCGGGGAGCTTTGCCAAGCAGCTCAGGACTGTGGCAGCATGACACGTAACGCCGTCACACATCATCTGGATGAAATCTTGACTCATCCGTTATGGGGCTGGTTTGGATTCTTGGGGATCATGGGGCTGATGTTCCTCTCCATTTTCGTGGTTGCTGCCTATCCGATGTCTTGGATCGAAGCAACCTTCGGGTTCTTGGGAAACCTGGTTAGAGAAAGCATGCCTGCAGGGGATTTGCGAGATCTTCTTTCCGATGGTATCATTGCCGGCATTGGTGGAGTCGTGACATTTTTACCACAGATTTTGGTTCTTTTCTTTTTCATCGGACTGCTCGAAGACACAGGCTACATGGCCCGTGCCGCTTTCCTCATGGATCGTGTGATGAGCAAGGTAGGGCTCCACGGAAAATCTTTCATCCCACTCTTGAGCTCCTATGCCTGTGCGATTCCCGGCATTATGGCCACCCGTACGATCGAAAATTCCAAAGATCGCTTGGTCACGATTCTTGTGGCACCGCTGATGACCTGCTCTGCAAGGCTCCCTGTCTACGCACTGATGATTGCAGCTCTTTTTCCGGCAGGCACTCTTTCCATTTGGCTCAAAGGAGCTCTCATGATGGGGCTCTATCTTTTTGGAACCCTTGCAGCGCTCGCCTTTGCGTGGTTTTTTAAAAAAACACTCCTGCGCGGAGAGACTCCTATTTTTTTAATGGAGCTTCCTCCTTACCGCTGCCCAGCATTCAAACAGGTAGTGCTACAAATGATCCAACGCGCAGGTATGTTTTTAAAACGAGCTGGCACCGTCATCTTGGGGATTTCGATATTGCTCTGGTTCTTGGCAAGCTTCCCTAAGAACCTATCTTCAAATTCTACTAATGCTGCGAAGAACCATATCGGGATGGAAATGAGAGCGACCTCTGAAAAAGCGACTCAACTCGAGCATAGCTATGCAGGACGTTTGGGTCATTTTATTGAACCAGCGATTGCACCACTCGGCTTCGATTGGAAAATTGGCATTGGCCTTGTAGCAGCACAAGCAGCGCGCGAAGTTTTTGTCAGTACCTTGGCTATTATTTACCATGTGGAACGTGATGAAGAAAATCCTTCCTCACTCAGCACCACATTACTCCAAGAAAAACGTCCCAATGGAACGCTTGTTTACACCCCCCTCACCTGCCTCTCTATTCTTGTTTTCTTTGTCCTCTCAATGCAATGTATGAGCACCTTGGCGGTCGTCCGTCGTGAAACCAACAGCCTCCGTTGGCCACTCTTTCAGTTTTGCTATATGACAGGAGCGGCTTATCTGGCCTCGCTACTGGTCTATCAGGGAGGACATTTTTTGGGATTTCATTAGGAAATCTTAAGAATGATCTTGGATCATTATTAAACATCTTTTAGCGTAACCAAATGAAAACCTTGCTTTCACCTCTCTTCGGCGGTCTTCTTGGAACCACAATCATGACATTTTCACTCCTCTTGCCAAAGTGGTTAGGCTTTGGACAAGTTGACGTCATCAGAGCAGTCGGAACGCTGTTAACACGAAAAGTACATCACTCATTCGTTCCAGGATTAATCCTCCATTTTTTATCAGGCATTATTTTTGCCTATGTTTATTATTTCATCCTCTCCTTCTCCCATATTCCCTTTAATGCTTTAACCGGTTTACTCATGGGAGCACTTCATGGAGTCGTCGTCATGCTCCTTGTTTCCATCACCATCATGGAACATCACCCCGTTGCCTACTACCACACAAGAGGGCCTATGACCGGATTCGCACAACTCCTAGCACACATGCTTTATGGGGTTATTGTGGGAGCCATTGTGCAGTTGATGGCATAACGAATGTCCGTTTACCAATGCATCGTTTTAAAGCAACAGATAATGCTGCAGACTACAGACTGTAGGCTGTAGGGAAAAAGAAAGAGGTCAGAGTAAAGGTATTGGTTTGATTAAAATTAATAGCCCCGTTACTTCCATCGCCAAACGAGATGCTACCTACTTCCAAAATACTTGCTGTGTCACTTCCGCCAAAAGACCCGCAGTGTATAAGAGATACTCGATGACGCGAGTATCGGAGTGACACCACAAGGCGCGGCTACAGATTTTTTTAAAATGCTCTAATACGCTATATAAGAGAAACTTGCCTCACCAACGTAGGCAAGCGTATCAATAACTTGACCTCCATTAAAAATAATCAAGCTGTTGTAAGATCCATACAATCCAATAGAACTTCTTTTCTTAGAAAAGACAACTAACAGCGCCTTTACTGACGTTGGCAGCCATGCAAAGACTCAAAAATTTCCAGGTGTCGTGCCACCCACCGCTTCTGGTCAAAAAGAGCCTCTGCACGCTTGCGTGCTGCAGAAGCGTAGATTTCAAAATGAGGAAGGATTTTCAAAACTCCTGATGCCAAGGCTGCTCCCGTCGGCGTCACCATGTTATTCCAATCAAGGGGCGCTGGGATTAAGACTCCTGATCCCTCGCAAACAAGCTCTGGAACCCCTCCGGTGGCTGAACCGACGATAGGACAGCCAGAAGCCAAAGCCTCCATGACCACCGTAGGACAAGGATCGAGATATTTTGGATGGAGCACGATATGATGTGATTGATAAAGCGCCACTGCCTCTTTTTGACTAAAGGCAGGTAGGAGTGTCACACGCGAGGCAAGTCCTAGACGGCTTATTTCTTGCTGGACACTTGTGAGACCTTGAGGCCATTGACATTTTCCAGCAATGGTCAGGACGGTATCACATCCAGCGTCGCTTAAATTTTTTAAACAGTGCAAAGTGGAAAAAACACGTTCGGCATAACCATGCGTCCCAAGTGTCAAGAGTCGCAAGGGAGAAAACGAGGGGCGCTCTGGAAGTGGAAAAAAGGTATCCAGATCAATCGGATTCAAAAGAACTTCACTGGGTGCAGAACAGGGTCCCAGAAAGTGCTCAGCCGAGTCACGGCAAAAAGCACTTTGATAAATCACATAGTCCGCCATCCCACGTAAACGCCGCATCGGAGCATTATGCCATTCGGTTTCTTGACCAGCCCATGCAGGATAGCCAACCCCATTTTGATTCCAAATAAAGGCAATTCCACGACGGCGTATCTTCTCCACAAGATCCTGAGCAAAGGGAGGCTGAGCGCTGCTGACCAAATAAAGAATATTATATTTTTTTTCATTAATGGGAAAAGTATTGCGTAACGCTAGAAGCTTTACTGCACCGCCATGAATGAACGTACGATTCTGTAAAACACCACCCAAAGCAAGCACCAGTTTCGAAGCACTCGCACGCTTAATACCAGATCGTTTCCACCAAAAAAAAAGCCGCTGTGGAAAAAAGAAACATCCTCTCAGCAGCGATAAAAAAAGATCCTTCATGCGAGCAGGTTTCTAATTTCTTCTGGAATATTTTTCTGAGACTTCCATCCCGTAGCCTCAGAAAATTTTGAAGAATCAACGTAAGAATGAGCTACATCCCAGGCATAGCGCTCACGGTATTGCACTGATAAAACAACATTTAATGCCTGCTCTACTGCAAATGCTAATTCCAAGATGGAGAAATTTTCTCCTGATCCCACATTGAAGATGCCGCTGATGGGATTTTCTAGCGCTGCTTGCAATGCCAAGAGAAAATCATCAATCCAAAGATAGTCTTTACTACAACGTCCATCACCCCAGATTGTAAGCATTTCTTGCGTACCTGCTGCTGCAATCATTCTGGGAAGAATCCCCTGTGGATATTTTGGGTTGGAAAGAAAACCAAGCACATTGGTGATCCGCAAAATCAGAGGCTGCAAGGAAGCATGATCCGCTGCAGTCTTAAAAATCATTTTTTCTGCAGCTAGCTTTGCATGCGCATAACGGCTGATGGGACGTGGAGCCTCTTTTTCGCTTGCAGGTTCTCCGCCGGTATTTCCATAGATAGAAGCAGAAGAAAAAAATAAAAATCGAGGTGTATTCCCATGTGTTGCAGCAAGAGTCACGCTTTCTAATAATTGTTCTAACAGTGGTAAATCCTCGCGCTCTTCTTGCCCTGGATTATGTTCACTGGTGAAGGGAACCGTACTCCATGCAGCATGAATCACCACATCAAAAGTTGCCATCACCACAGGATCTAAAAGATCGTTCAAACGTTGAAATCCTTCTCCCCCTGTTCGTGAAAAAAGAACAACATCGTATCCAACACTGCGTAAAAAAGCTGCTGCAAGCTGTGCCAAGCGACCACGTCCACCGGTGATAGCAATATACTTTTTAATATCTTGTTTTTTTAAATTTTCAGAAGATGTTCTCATGAGTAGCAAGGCCATCAGGCTATCTGGGCAGACTTTTTCTCAAAGTTAATTTTTTAAAATGAATTCTTTTTTTGATTTTCTAAAGCCATCTCGTCAACTCCGTATTAAGAACTGCTCGGCGCTAGGCGACGGAATGACGCTCTTTGTTCCAGAAGGATATGATCCCAATCAAACACCCTCGCTTGCTTTTGTGAAGCCCTTAGTAGAGACGACAGAGTCTGTTCTTTCAACAAATCATCACCGCTGGAGCCCACAATTTTTCATCAAGGGATCTTTCTCTATTACGACGCTCACGTTGCCTCCAAAAGTGAGTCTCTATGGGACGGGAGAGGTCACTGGCCCTCTTTTGCGAAATGGAAAGCATATTGAACTATGGAATACCGACAATTTAAAATATCAAAAAGCCGGTGGACGTCGCCTCTATCAATCCCATCCTTGGGTGCTAGGAGTTCGCGAGGATGGAAGTGCTTTTGGAATCCTTTTTGACACAACATGGAAGGCTTCCTTAAAAACAGATCATCAAAAAATTATTTTCAAAAGTGCTGGTGGACCGTGCCGTGTGGTCGTGATTGATCGAGCGTCTCCCCAAGGTGTTCTACAAGGACTTGCAACCCTCACAGGAACCATGGCGCTCCCTCCAAAATGGGCACTTGGTTTTCATCAATCGCGCTACTCTTACTATCCAGATTCCAAAGTACGAGAGATTGCTAATGAATATCGCAGCCGAAAACTCCCGTGTGACGGCATCTGGATGGATATTCATTACATGGATGGATATCGCATTTTCAGTTTTCATCCTGAACATTTCCCAGATGCTCAAGCCACCAATGACTACCTGCACCAGCAAGGATTTCACTCCGTCTGGATGATTGATCCTGGAGTGAAGGTCGATCCTCATGATCCTATTTATCAAAGCGGCAGCAGTCATCGCGCTTGGGTCACTACAAAAACAAGAGAAGAGTTTCAAGGAGAAGTCTGGCCAGGAATGTGCACCTTCCCTGATTTCACGGTTCCTGAAGTACGCACCTGGTGGTCTAAGCATTATGAAGACTTTATTTCCAAAGGAGTGGATGGAGTTTGGAATGACATGAATGAACCAGCTGTTTTCAAAACAAAAAGTGGTACGATGCCAGAAGATAATCAGCATCGCGGCGGTGGTCTCTTACCCGCAGGACCGCATGCCATGTACCACAATGTCTATGGAATGCTCATGACCATGGCCACTCGTGAAGGAATGCTCCAGAGCGCACCCACCAAACGACCTTTTGTCCTCACGCGTGCTAATTACATTGGAGGACAACGTTACGCAGCAACATGGACAGGAGATAATGCCTCTTCGATGAAATTTTTAAAAATGTCTCTCCCCATGAGCTTGAACTTAGGGCTTTCTGGACAAGCCTTCAGCGGGCCTGATTTGGGTGGCTTCTTTGGAAAAATCACTCCTGATCTTTTTGGAAAATGGATTTCTATGGCTCCTTTTTTTCCTTTTGCTAGGGCTCATACCGATGTAAGTAACCCCGAACGAGAACCGTGGTCTTTTGGTCCTGCTATAGAACGCGTCTCCCGAACCTCCTTAGAACGGCGTTATCGGCTCCTTCCTTATCTTTACACCTTGGCTTACTACGCCTCTTTGCAGGGTGATCTCATCATGCAACCCCTCTTTTTTGCAGATTCTCAAGATCAACATCTGCGAAAAGAAGACCGCGCTTTTCTATTAGGCTCTGATCTCTTGGTGATTCCAGCATGGTCACAGAAATCGTACTGGGGAATGCCAAAACCCTTAGCATTACCCAGGGGAGCATGGCGTGAGGTACATTTACTCGAAGAAAATGTGGAAGAGGATGGCTACCAAGCTCGTCTCAAAATCCGCCCCGGAGCCATTATCCCCCTTGGCGAAGTAATCCAACACAGTGGCGCATCATCCTCTGTCCTCACTCTCTTAACCAATCTGGATGCGGAAGGAAAAGCGAGCGGCACACTTTATGAAGACGCTGGAGATGGATTTGGTTATCTCGATGGAGAATATCTCCTCACGCGCTTTGAGGCCTCATATGAAGGCAAGAGACTCGAAATAAAAAAAGTGCATCAAGCGGGAACGATGAAGTCGTCTTATAAGGAAGTGCGGGTCAAATTGGTCGGGGAGGAGTATCTCGATCTATCGAAAAAAGCTTTGTCTACCGCAGGTCTTTTTTATAGTGGGTTCGACGATATTTCAGTCAATCACGATCAGCATCTTGGTGATGAATGGTAATCTTACCTTTGTCGAACAAATCGTACTAGAGCGTTTAAAAAAATATTGCAGCCGATGTAGTGTCAGGAACGAGAACGTAGCTGGCAGGGAAGGCCGCTGGGCAGACTTATCGAAGGTAAGCCCCGTTAGGGGTGAAGCCAAGCGGGAGCAAGCGAATCAACCGCAGAACCGCAGTGTAGCTAGCGATACTCGAGAATGCGATTCCCGACTTCGTGAGAATGACGTACCGGAATGACGCCACAATGCGCAGCTACAGAATTTTTTAAAATGCTAAGATGTGTTATCAATGAAGTCACATTGTGTATCGCTAAGAAAAACAGTTTATATTCTAAAAAATTACAGTCATTTATAGTGTTTTAAATTGAAAAGGGCGCACTAGAAGCGCTGAAATTTTTTCTTAGGACAAGGCCGAAGATTGAGGCGCTATCTGAAGATAACATAAGATCTGAGAACGTAGTCATAAGGAAAAAGATCCAGCTTATAGCGTACCTTTATCGATTTAACACACTATAACATTAACCCCATGAGCAACAAACACACTGCTTATCAATCCTATGAAACAATAAGCACATGGTTTGATGAGCACCGCAGCCGCGATCTGTTTGAAAAAGAGTGGCTAGATAAAGCAATCGGCTTACCTCCAAAGAGAGCAACCGTTTTGGATCTGGGCTGCGGCATGGGTGAACCCATTATTCCTTACCTGATAGAGCAAGGATTTGAGGTTACCGGTATTGATGGGAGCAACAAGCTCCTTGACCTCGCAAGAGTACGCTTTCCTCAAACGAGATTTATCCTCGGCGATATGCGCAACTTCAATTTGAAGGAACAATTTGATCTCATCATCGCTTGGCATAGTCTTTTTCATTTACCTCACGAAGATCAGCGCACGATGTTTAACATTTTTGCAATGCATCTCAAGGATGGTGGCGCTTTGCTCTTCACTACAGGATCTGAGGCTGGCGAAGTGTGGAGTGATAATGGAGGCGAGGACCTTTATCATGCATCACTCTCTCCTGATGAGTACAAGCAGTTACTGAAATCGCATGGATTTGAACTCATCGCGCATCAAGTAGAAGATGAGCAGTGTGGTGGAGCCACTGTATGGCTTGCGAGGCATTGATGCTTATAAACACTGCCACACGGTCTCTTCTAAGACGTTAAGAATGTTTGCCATCATCAATAAAAAGAAGAATATTTTAATCAGAAAATTTTTAAAAGAAGGTTGCTCAATAGGTAAGTCCATTTAACTCAACTAACGCGCAAGCGCAGGGTAGGTAAATAAAAGAAGATGTGTCAGATTTAATAAAAAATGAGTAAGCATGCTTCCTTCAATTCGTTTTGTTACGTGATAGACCCAACCATAGAGCATCCCTGCTACTGCCGCTAAAACATATAAGCAGGACCTCCTCGGTAATGAATCACTCCAAAAAAGAGCGCAGGAATGACCACTCCTATCACGCGATGCGCAGGGAATGTTTTAGTTAAAAATTCTTGAAAAAAACCACGGAAGAAACCTTCTTCCGCCACACAGGTAAAAAAAAGATTACTCATCATCCAGAGAACAAGATGCTGTGGATTCTTTGGATACCATCTGACAAAACCAAGCGCCAAGGACAAAGCTAAGAGGACAACAATCATCACAGGCACTCTTAGAAAAACCTGCAGAAGCAGCTGTTTCCACTCTTCTAAGGTTGAGATCACTTTTAGGGTGAGGCCAATAATGATCACTCCTATGGCTACTCCTTCAAAATGAAAAGAGAGACTAAAGGGAATTGCATCTGGCGTGAATTGGATTTTTGTGAGAACGGGAAGATTATAAAATAAAGCAACAGGAGAGAGTCGCATCAGCAGGATAAGTCCAATCAATAGCAGGACTCCCCATAAAATATTTTTGATCGTTGAAGAAGAATTCTGATATTTTTCAACCAGCAAATAAACCAGAACAAGTACCATCGCTCCCCACAGGGTGATTCCATGAGTTAGAACGCCACAGCAAAGCCCAAGAAATAAAAAAATCTGCCAGTATGAGATCCTACCTTTGCAAGGAATCCACAAGGAGAGAACACTGAGCAGCAAGGCAATATACGGAGTGTAAGGGAAGATCATTTTATCTTTAGAGTTACAGAAGATTTCCCAATAATTGCCTTATGGCTTTTTTTGCCGACTCCCTAGTTGGAACTTTTGCGAGCATTCTCAACTCTGGAGCCTCTTTCCAAGCTATTTCCAAGAGCGCGGGAATCTCCTCTTTATTTTTATAAGAAAAACCTCCGTGAAAGACTTGTTCGTAATAAGCCGACAATGCTGGATAAATAATCGGACGTCCTGTAGCCATAGCTTTCCAAATCTTGATGGATGCAGTACTATCTCCTTCTTCAACGAGCAACGGTTCGTCCGAAGCTATTTTTTCTTCATACTCAAAAAAAGGAACAGGAAGGACTATCGTAGGATTTAAAAGACCTGCACGCCTTAGATTCACACTATCTTGAACCGCGGGAGTAATCACAGCAGCCTCCGAAAGCACATATGATAATGGCAAAGAAGGAACAACCCACTGGAAACGTTGGCCATTTTTTACGGCTGAAGGAAGAGACTCCTCAGGCCAGCCAATAAACTCGATTCCCTCGCCCGTAGCGGCTTGCCGTGTGATGTGACATGCCTCAAGAATTTTTTCCAACTCACAAAAAATGGCATCTAAATCAGAATCCTGCCCAACCTGGTGGTTCCATCCTACAACACGTAGCCTTTTTTTGGGAAGCCATCTACTACGTATCGTATGCACCAATTGTTGCCCGCAAGCCTGAATCCAAGAACCTCGAGCAGCATTTTTCTTTTGCATACAATCATTTTTAGAAAGTTGTTGATAGAGCTGCCTCAGACCCTCACACATCGATTCCATAGTATGTGAACGATGCCACCGCTCCCACTGAGTCTCGAGTGTTGATTGCAAAACATCTCGCTCTTGATCTTCCGCAATACGATCGACCGCTTCCGAAATAGAGTGATAAAGCGATCGTGGCTCTAAAATGTCGTTAGCTAAGCCGAGGGGGGTGCTTAGGATTTTACATCGACTAGCAGCACCTTCCATCACAGATTGAGGTCCCCCTTCCCAACGTGATGGAATCAGCATCACATCAGCAGCATTCATGAGTTCATTGAGCGTGGAGCGATTTAAAATATTGATTCCAAAGTCATCTCCCTCTAACTCGCTTTTGCCCACAAATGTAAAAGGGATTACTTCGCGTTTCAATGCCTCACGAATCCAATGACGACGCGGCCCTGCAAGCAGCACATGAAAAGGAACACCTCGCTCTTGAAGCTTTTTGAGAATCGCCAGCATCAGCTCCGGAGCTTTTTGAAACTTAGGTGTGGATAAATTAGATCCTTCGCTGTCGCGATGAAAATTGGCAATGACGTAGGCTTTTTCAGGAATCCCAAATTTTTTTCTTAAAAATTTTTTATCCTCGATCGGAAAAAATAGCGTTTCATCAATCGTATAGGGAATGTAGGTCACCGGGAGATTCAGCTCTTGGAACTGCTTAAGAGCCTCTTGGGAACGTGCTACCCAGAGATCGACCTGCTGCTGACCTTGTAAAAATTCTGGTTGCTTTAAATAAAAAAACGGAGGGTTATCCGCATGGGCAATGATAAAAGCTTTTTTTAAAATTTCGGGATGAACCACACTCAATCCCTGCCAAAAAGGAGTGTGAATGATCTCGGCTTTCGCAAGAGTCGTCTCATGAACAATCCCCTTCAAAGCCTGACGCATCTGTCTCCGGTCCTCATCCAGAGCCCAACCGTGGCCGTCACCTGGCATGAAGTGAACTTTTAGGAATAACTGTTTCTTCATTGTACAATCATTTTCTGGATTAGCTGGTGATACTCAAAAGCCATTTTGCTTCCTGAGGGAGGATCGTTGAGGAGCTTGGATCGGAGCAGTGGGAGTTGCTCGGCAAACTGAGCGAGTGTGGCGCCTAAATCATCTTGAATTTGCATACCATAGCGCAACCCTTGCTCAACCGTGCCGCCAGTCTCAGGATGATAAAGAAGGGGTAAACCACATTGTAATCCCTCCGCCACATGCATGGCACCTGGTTCGTAGCGGGAAGCACTTACATAACCGTGACACTGACGCAAGAGGGATGCTAATTTTTGGCCAGATTGAGGAGCAAATGTACGTACGCTCTTCCACTGAATTTCCTGAGGCCAACGTCCGACGATCCAGAGTTCATATTGTTGAAAATCTGTTTTTAAATGCTGCGCTGCGATCCATTCATCGATTTTCTGATAAATATCAAATCCTTTTTTCCAGTTATCAGACCAATGATGCGTCACTAGGCGAAGTGGCTCAGAAGCGTGAGGAAGACGATTTCCAATGGGATGAAAAAAACGAGGATCGGCTCCGGGAGTAATGACTGAGTGAGGTTTTGAGGCATCAAACCAACGGGCCGCATGATGATCCCGAAGCCACCTTGAAACAAAAACAGTATGATCTGCAACCTGGTTACTCTCGGCTAACAGATGATCCATCTCTGAAGAGTCTTTACGAAGATCATTATCATTAATGCGATGGAGGCAGAGAACGTTAGAATGTTTTTTTCTCAATTCTAAAACGTCACGAACACCAAAGCTGGTACCAGCAGCAAGACCCGTATGAGTCATCACAATCACATCAGGACGTTTCTTGAGATCATAACGAACAGCCCACCCATGATAGTTGAGCCAACGACTCAGCTGAGTTGTCCATTGATTGGCACCACCCCAAGAACCAGAGCGGGGGGCGAGGTTGATAGCCACGGTGGCTACTGGAGAAGAACGAGAAAAGAAATTCACAGGGATGGAAGATGACTGAAAAAGTAAAGAGTAAAGGGTAAAGAGTAGCTAGTGAAAGCAAGCAATTTTTAGGAATCCATATTTTTTAAGCAGGGATTTTTTCTAAAAGTAAAACTTGATGGAATAAATTGCGGAATGAGTTGCTCTTCCCCCTTTACTCTTCACTCTTTACTTCATTTTTTCATCCCTTCCATTCCTGCGAGTATTTTTTAAAAAAGGTGTGGCATCTTTAACATGCCGTTCTCCCCGTGCATAGTGCTCATTTTTCCAGGAGGAATCTTCCGATACTCCTAAAAGGTCCCTTGCTAGGAGCCTTATTTTATTTTTCATGCTGGTTACAAGACCTCTGGAATAGGTCTCCATAATATTTTTCCGTACTTTGGTTAGGGTGTTACGACTACGTGGAATAAAACAGAGATGAAGACATCGCAAAGAAGCCGCATCCCAGGCTTCTTCCTCAAAGAGCTTTCTTTTTTTTTGCTCATGAAATCCGGGACGAAACACAGGGTTGCCGCCATGGAGGCGTTCTAGTGTTTCTCCCTCCCAAGATTCAATCGCTCCAAAATTATAGAGTTTGGTGATGCTACGACTTGGAGGAGTCAAATAACCAGCGGCCGTTGCGCCCTCAAGTTTCTCCACATGCAACACATTGCCCAAGATCATCCACTCGCGATCAAACTCTCCAGATAAAAGCCTCTCTCGAAAAAGCATGAGCCGTTCTGGATCGTAGAGCTCATCTCCATCAACACCAAAGACCCATGTTCTTGTTCCCACAAACGGTTTTAAAAGCTCGTGTGATTCTCTTGGATGATGAATGCGGTGCAGTGCTATTTTTTCAGGATGCTCTTGTTGGAAGCGTTGTAAAATGGCTAATGTTCCATCCGAAGATTCATGATCCACAAGAAGCAACCGATCACAAAATGAGAAGATATTGCAGATGACCTGCTCCACAAAGCATTCTTCATTACGAACAAGAACAATGCCAATGATCTGAGGTTGATTCATGAATGAAGGATTAATTGTAGATACTTAAGAGGCCTTAGGAAAACAAGATAACTTTGTCAGTAATTATTACCAAACTCCTTGTTTAGGGGGTGAGCCGCTGCTAATGCAGCTGTTGAGGGAGTTAAAGGAAAATATCCCCTAAACCTAGAAATAGGCGATAATAACAACGTAAGAACTTGAGATAGCTTGCTTTTTTTAGATACCTGAGTTGTTACGATTAATTTTTCTTCCTTTTTGAGGGATATTATGGTTAATAACGTCGCATTCTAACACCTTTTTTACAATGCGCCTTATTGCTCTCCTTCTTTTTTCATTCTTGGTGATGGGAATCTCTCAAGGAGCTTCTATTCCAGAAAAACTAACGCCACCCTCGACCCCAGAGCAGCGCCTTTCTTACTTAGAGGCTATGCTGCATAATGATGATCCAACACCCACGGGAATCGCTGCAGTAGCATCTCCCGCGCATACAGCTTGGATGATGGTGGCAGCTATTTTGGTTCTTTTCATGGTGCTTCCAGGGCTTTCTCTTTTTTATGGCGGTCTCGTCCGGCAAAAAAATGTTCTTTCTATTTTAGCAATGTGCTTGGGTATCGCTGGTCTTGTAACCCTCCTCTGGTGGGCTTTTGGCTACAGTCTTGTGTTTGGCCATAACTTTCATTCTCCCTTTTTAGGAGGCTCGGAATATTTTTTCTTGCAAGGAGTCACGGCTCTACCAAATACGAATTATGCGTATTGGATTCCTCAAAATATTTTTTGTATCTACGAACTGGCTTTTGCCATCATCACGCCAGCTCTGATTTTCGGAGCGAGTGCAGAACGGATGAAATTTTCAGCAGTACTCCTCTACACTTTTTTTTGGATGTTCATCGTCTATTTTCCGCTAGCCCATATGGTTTGGGGCGATAATGGCTTCATGAGTGGGCTTCTGAATCCAGAAGCCTGGATTCCTGCGCTTGATTTTGCCGGTGGCACCGTAGTTCATATGTCTTCCGGTTGGTCCGCTCTTGTTCTCTGCATCATTCTTGGAAAGCGCTTGGGGCATGGAAAAGAGCCGATGATGCCGCATAGCCTTGTCTTAACGGTGGTAGGTACTGGGATCCTCTGGATTGGATGGTATGGATTTAATGCTGGAAGCGCCCTCGCCGTGGATAGCATTGCCACGAATGCTTTTATGACAACAACCCTTGCAGCAGGCACTGGTTGTCTGACATGGCCAATAATGGAATTTTTATTTCGTGGCAAACCAAGTGTCTTGGGTTTTTGTTCAGGAGCCGTCGCAGGACTCGTAGTAGTAACTCCGGCTTGTGGTTTTATTGATAGTACTGGGGCTATTTGCATAGGACTCCTTTCTGGAATCGTTCCTTATTTTGCCTGTACAACTTTGAAAAAAATATTCCGCTATGACGATGCTCTCGACAGTTTTGGCATCCATGGAATCGGGGGTACCATTGGAGCGCTCTTAACTGGAATTTTTGCTACAGCCACCGTCAACCCCCATCTTATTTCTCCAACAACACTTCAAAATGGACTGCAACACGCCCTAGAAAATAAAACCATTTGGTTGATTCAAGCAAAAGCGCTTGGTATTACTTTCCTCTATGCCGTTATTGCGAGTCTTATCATCACCCTTATCGTTCAATGTATGATTGGCCTACGCCCAGAACAAGAAGCTGAATCACAAGGACTCGATATCAGCGATCATGGAGAAGAAGGATACACTATGAATGGATGAAGCAGCTAACCCCAAAACGTTATGAAAAAAATTGAAGCAATCATTAAGCCCTTTAAAATTGAGGAAGTAAAAGATGCCTTAAATGAAATCGGTATTGAAGGAATGACGGTCACCGAGGTCAAAGGTTTTGGCCGCCAAAAAGGACACACTGAGATTTATCGTGGAAGTGAATATACGGTCGATTTTCTTCCCAAAATGAAAATTGAAATTGTCCTCGCTGATGATGCTGTCGAGGGAGCTATTGAGGCCATTATGAAATCGGCTAAGACTGGAAAAATCGGAGATGGAAAAATTTTTGTTTTCCAAGTGGAGAACGCCATACGCATCCGTACTAGTGAGACCGGGGAGAAGGCTGTTTAGAGCATTGAGTTTCAGGTTGAAGTTGAAGCAGCAAAAAAGACAATTTGTTACCTAAGGCCTCATTTTACCTTTAGAGCGTTTCAAAAAATTCTGTAGTTGGGTGCATTGTCAGAACACGACCCGACGGGAGTCGGTCGGGCAGACTGCCGTTAGGCAGCCCAGCAAGGGCGAGGTGAGCTTCGCAAAGCGAGTCAAACGAGGAGCGCAGACCCGCAGTGTAGCCAGCGATACTCGAGGAGACGCGATCCCCGCCTTCGCGGGGATGATGTTCGGAGTGACACCACAAGACGCGGCTACAGAATTTTTTAAAATACTCTAGTCTGCAGCCTATAGTCTGCCGCCTTATCCGTTCCTGTGAACGGATACACCTTGGTTAACCTTTCAGAAAAAAGCACCCGTTCAGCAGAGTAGCTGGGCCGCAGTCTACGGCGCACTCCGTTCACAGGAACAAATCCATTTCCATTAAATAACTGGGTTATATAACGTAGGATTTTGGTCATGAGCAAGACGGAAGAGTGCAGCGATACACCTCATAACGTAAGCTCTAACAACGAAGTTCAGGACCAAAAGAACAAGTTAGATAGTTCAGTTATTTAATGGAAATGGCATCAGGTTGCAGGCTGTAGGAAAAATGAATCCTTCGACCAAAATGAAATGACCACTTTCTGAATGAATTCGCTTTTTTGCTACTTCAACTTCAACTTTTCACTTCAACTGGACTCGTTCCTTGAATAGGTAAAAACCGATCTACAATCACCGCCTCCTTGTACTCAATCTGCCCAGGCTTCGGCCAGGCATCGCTGGTTTTTTTACCGACAGCAATCATGAAGCTAATGAGATGATCTTCAGGTAGGTTTATCATTTTCCCGACAGCTTCAAAATCGAATCCATCCATGGGACATGAATCAAGTCCCATTTCCTGAGCGGCAAGCATGATGGTTTGTCCTGCCAAACCACAAGAACGCATTGCTTCATCGCGAATGACCTGCGGTTTGCCTTGGTAATATTCCAAGACCGAAGGAATAATAAAATTTTGAACAGCTTGTGGTGCATTTTTCCAATAGCGCTGTGGTTCTTCCCATGCAGAAAGCTTGGCACACAGCACAATCAACAACGATGCATCTGTGATCTGGGCTTGATCCCAAGCCACAGCTCTTATTTGCTTTCGTATTTCTGGATCACGCACCAGGACAAAGCGCCAATGCTGGATATTAAATGCCGTTGGAGACTGCATCGCTAAGAAAAGCAATTTTTGAATTTCCTCTTCCGACACGTGATAATTCGGATCGTAATGTTTGATGGCACGACGATTTAAGATAGCATCAGAAATATTCATAGTGAGTTTGTGTGTGTGATTTGGCATAAGTACCAACGTCACCAATAACGTTGATCATGGAAGATGGAATTTAGGTAAATATTATTTTAGCCTAAAACGTGAATTTCCATCTTCTATCTCCTAACTTTTATCTTCTTGCAGCCAACGGAACGTTGCTAATCACCATTATTTATAAAACTTCATGATACTACAACACGTTCTTGAAAAAGGATTGAGATTTCTTTCGCGCACACAATATGCGCTCCATAGAGGTTGGAGGCGTTTGCGGCGCAAGCCTCGCACGGTTACGGAAGCGCCTAACCTCTTGCCAACACTCATCAAAGTGTTGGCTGCCTTTACGCAAATTGATGGAGAAATGCTTGAAGAGGAAATTGACTCTATCCTTGGATTTTTACGTTATGACTATCCTGAAGTCGTCTACTCGGAGCTTCGCCAGCTTTTTCGTCAAGCACTCGAAGAACAACAGGATCTTTCTGCCATGGCAGGAAAACTCTCTAACAGTCTGAATAACGATCGCAAGATTCTTCTAGGAGTTCAACTATATGATCTTATTTTCCGCTCTGGCATGAAGGAGGAACAGGTTGCCACGTATTATGATTTCATGACAAAACTTGGCATGGCCGGCCAAGCTATTGATATCGTTTATCAACTCAATGCCAATGAGGAAACAGAAACAACACAAACCCAAGATAGTTCCTCTCAGCTAGAAAAACTGAGCTTCGGACACCCGAGTTATTACGATGTAGGACTTCGAGATGTCCCAAAAGAAGAATGTCTTCTTGCATACCGTTACCACGATTTTATTATTCTCAAAAATAAAACCGAACGCGCCATTATCGTTCAAGGACGTCTTCTCAAACCTCAGGAATTTTGTCGCATCTATCCTGGACAACGTATTTTGGTCGGAGAGCAAGTGATTACAAGCCAAGATCTTGTTTTTTATTTTAATGCCAAAAAAAACGTCTCTCTCCCTCACCTCTTTGTCGCTATTAGTAAAAAAGAGGTGCGACTTGATAAAGCTCGAAATCGTGATAGCAGCCTAGAAGTCTCCTTTGGCCTGAAGGTGCAAGTGACGGCACTTCAAAATTTGGAAGCCACCTTAGGTGGTATTCCACTGAAAAAAGGAGTGCATCTTCAAGCCCAACTAGACGATCGTATTCTTTTCACCAATGGGGGAGAGCTCAATTTCAATGATCTCAAGAGACATGTCCGATCGTTTGGAGGGCGCTTTCCACTCAGAGCTTCCAAGTCAGAGTACCTTGTTTCTAATAATCCAGGACTACTAGAAGAAAATGATATTCTCCTCTCCCATGGAAGTGGAGGAGAAGTTCTTCTTAAAATTTCCTGCAACTATCCTGAGCGAACTGGTTATATCCAAGTGCTTCAAGCAGATCGTCCGATTATTGTGCATGATCTTCCTGTGCGAAATGGAGCACCACTGGTTGATGGCGATACGATTGGCATTAATCCAGGTCAAGTCTTGCGCTGTAACTTTACCGATCGGATTATCGAAGAAGAACGCAATATCATTCATCGCCTAGAAATCAAAGACGTCCTGTGTCGTTTTCCCAATGGTGATATCGCCTTGGACAATTTGAACTTTGCGGTAGAACGCGGAGAAATGATTTGTGTCATGGGGGCCAGCGGCTCTGGTAAGAGCACCCTCCTGCGAGCAGTAGCTGGTGATTTTCAACCCGCCCAAGGAGAAGTGCGCCTCAATGATCATTCTCTTTACGCTCAATACGAAATGCTGCGTCAATACATCACCTACATTCCTCAGTATGAGGCTTTCGATGAGCAGCTCACGATTGAAGAAAATCTTTCTTTTGCAGCAGCCTTGCGCGCTCCTCACTTATCACGACGAGAACGCGCCCGTCGTATCGATAGTAAATTAGCAGAATTGGGGCTCAATGAGCGTCGCAAAAATGTTGTCGGTGACACGCATCAAAAAATTTTGAGCGGTGGAGAACGTAAACGCCTCAACATCGGACTCGATATGATCAGTACTGCCGATGTCTATCTCTTTGATGAGCCTACATCAGGACTTTCCTCTAAAGATTCAGAACATGTCATGGAAATTATCCGCGGAATTGCACACAACAAAATTGTGTTGGTCACCATCCACCAACCAACTTCCAAACTTTTTCAAATGTTTCAAAAAGCTTTACTCCTAGATCGCGGAGGAAAATTAGTTTTTTTCGGAACGCCTGTTGAAATGCTTTCTTACTTTGCTGAAGCGGAACATGAGCAGCTTTTTGGAACGGAATTGGGAGGTTGCAAGGCATGTGGTTCGACACGGCCGGAATTTGTTTTTGATGTTTTAGAAACACCCTTACGTGATTTGAGCGGTGATCTTATTTACCAAGAAAATAATCGCGGACAATTAGTCCCCGCGCGTCGTTTTTCACCTGATTATTGGAGAGATAAATTTGAAACCCATCGACTCATGAAGGAGGTACAGCACTCTTTGGGAGCCTCCAAACCGCTTTCTAGAACCTTAGATGCCAACTCCGCTCCTTTAATGATGCCTCAATGGGAGCCTCAGCGCTGGCGTGATGAAGTTTCTCAATTTCTCATCCTCTTACAGCGTTCTTTTATCAGCAAATTGCGCAATCGCGCAAATCTTCTTACGACCTTAGTAGAAGCTCCCTTGCTCGCTTTTCTCATTGGAGCCGTCTTACGTTATTCAGAAGGAAACAGCTATGATTTTGCCTCTGCATTTCATATTCCGACTTATTTTTTTCTCTCCTTAGTCGTTGCAATGTTTCTAGGGCTGACTAATAGCGTGGATGACATCATTCATGATCGTCCCGTCCTCTTACGCGAGCGCAACCTCAATGTGAGACTCGGTTATTACGTTTTTGCCAAGGCGAGCACGTTAGGGATTTTTGCGATTGCGCAATGTGCTTTGTTTACACTCATTGGAAATGAGATGTTGGGCATTCGTGGTTTTTTTAACATCGAATTCATCGCTATGTTTTTAACAGCCTTCAGCGGTATTTCGCTTGGCCTCCTCATCTCCTCACTAGCATCCGAAGGAAAAACTGCCGTCAATATCATTCCTATTGTGTTGATCCCACAGATTATTCTGGGTGGTGCCTTGATTAAGTACGAAGAAATGAACCGAAATCTTGATTTTATTTATTCCATTCAACAATGGTTTAATCACCATCCTGATTCTGCGATAGAACCTCATAGCGACTTGCAAGTTCCCTTCATTTGCGAATTCATGCCGATGCGTTGGTCTTACGAAGCCTTAATCTACGCACAAGCTAAGCTCAATCCTTTGAGCGTACGTCAATCTAGAATTCAAAATCAAATTAATCAAATTGCTGCTATTAAGAATCCAACGGACGCGCAATTAGATCGCTTAGATGATTTAAAAGAACTACTCGCCATCCTCAGTGGCTTGACCGGAAAAACAGCGGCCGAAGTCGATTATCGTCTCTCCTTGATTGACAAAGTCATTCAAGGAGCTCCCTTCAGTCGCAAAAACCTGGTAAGTCGCCATACAGGAGTCAATATTGAACAGCTCTACACCAATCAAAAAATGGTCGATCTTGTTTCCAAAGCGGAAATGGAACAAGCCGACTATCGCGATCATCGTCATCCCAACGTGTTTTTTGGTCCCATTAAATATTACCTCGGCTTAACCATTGATATCTTGACCTTCAATGTAGGTGTTATCTTGATTTCGACACTGAGTGCTTTTTTTGCCCTCTATTTTATTCTAAAACGACAAATAAAAGTGGGGACGCATTGAGAGGTAGATAGGCCGGAGGATTGAATGGTTCCTATGAACAGATACAACTAACGTTGTTATGAAATTTCCTCTAGCCTCTAGCCTCCAGCCTCCAGCCTATTCCTACCCCTTTGAAGACACCTGGCACGACATCATCCTCAAAGCAATGAAAGGATTGTGCCTCGACGTGGCAACGCTGGCACACTTGAGCGGCTTACCTGAAGAAAAAATCGCCTCCCTCCTGCAAGGTCATTGTCATGATGCGACGCTTGTGGCAATCGCTCCTCTCCTTGGACTGCATCCACGCGAGTTGGTCATGGTCGCTAGAGGAACTTCCGATTCCTTTTTTCCTGAAGCACCCAATAATTTTCGATGCTTCACAACGCTCTATCATGACATGGAGGTTCATTCTTACCTTCTTTGGAGTGATCAGAATAAAAAAGCCGTCGCCTTTGATACGGGAGCAGATATTTCAGAGCTCCTCGCAACACTTCATCACCACGAGCTAAGACTCGATACGATTTTTTTAACGCATGCTCATGCCGACCATATCGCAAAACTCTCTGAGCTACTCCAGAAAACAGAGGCAACTGCCTGGATCGATCCAGCGGAACTCCTCGAAGAGGCTCAAGCGCTCCCACTTCATTTTTCCTACCAACTCGATAACTCCATCAGCATTGAAACACGCCCCACTCCTGGTCACTCTCCGGGAGGAACAACCTACCTGATTCGTGGACTTTCACGGCCTGTGGCTGTTGTGGGCGATGCTCTCTTTGCACGTTCGGTAGGAGGAATACCACCCACTGAATATATGAATGGTTTGAAAAATATCTGCACCAACATTCTCATGCTTCCACCCTCAACACTCTTAGCCCCAGGCCATGGCCCTCTCACCACAGTTGAAGAGGAGCGCGCGAAGAATCCTTTTTTTGCGCAGGAATGATCCTAAGCCTACACCCGTTTACAAGACCGAAAAAATAAAAAGGCGCCTCAAAAGAAACGCAAAAAAGAGTGGTTTTCCTAACACTATTACTTAAAAAGATACGTCTCTTTGCTGCTTTAACTTCAACTTTCAACTTCAACTGCACACGTTCAAAACGGGTGCTTACACCTTCTGATCAAGTGTAGGTTCTGCTTGAAACTTTTCCTCTTTCTGTAAAAAAGCATTTCTAGGATCGAAAGCATTACCTAGTTCATTCCACCCTGCATAGAGTTCTTCAGCTGCTTTGATGACTTTGGCCATTTGATTAGCTAATCCTTCCTGATCTAATTTTTCTAGAGGAATAATTTTATTAATGGAGAGCATTCCAGCATCGGTAATAAAAGCCACGATCCCAGTGGTGAGGCGGCTCACCGCATTAAGCTGATGGAGGATAAGAAAACGATCATGGTTGACCTGTCGATTTTCTAAATCAAGGAGCATCAGATCTGCTTCGATAATGATCGCATCAGGTTCTAGAAGCCCCCCCGTATTTTCTTCCTCACTCAGGCGATGAGGAATGAGGCGCACCAGAAGGTTACCCACTTCCCACTCTACGATTCCCTCTTCTTTGTTGATCGAGTCGATGGCTTCTGATTGGCCAATGGCTTTTAAAAAAGCTGTGAGAAGCTGAAAATAAGCGGTTGTGGAGAGGTTATTCATGATTTTATTTTTTTGAATATTGTGATTCATTCTGAATCCAACTCAGAAAGAAGTTTTATTTCCTTAGAAAAACCATTCTCTGATTGCCACGAGTGAAAAGCCGTTTGCCATTCTTGAAAAGCTGTTTCACCTCGCTCTCCTCCTGCAGAGACTTGAAAGCATAAGCTGATTAATTTTCGAATGAAGATATTTTCTGGCTTATTGAGTTCTTGAAAAATTTTAGAATTACGAACTCCAGGAAGATCTGCATAAATTCCAGCAGCCTTCACGTAGGCCTCAACGTACTTTGATTCTATATCTTCATCATTAATATGAGTAATTAAAGCACTAGTAAAATTGTCATTTGTACGCGTTATACTATCACGGATTGAATGAAAAGAAATGGGGTCAATCATATGCAACAAGGTTATGGCGATGCTGTAAGCATCAACTTCTGGGCCATATGTCTTATCATTCTTTTCTGCAACCGAGACGCGGGGTGACATATAAAGAGCAGTCCCTTGGTACTCTTTCAATTGAAGTTTACTGCGTCCAAAAGCTGCTAGCCCTCCATCAATAAGTTGCACCCTTCCAGTTTTTGGATTGTAAATGATATTTTCAGGTTTTATATCGCGATGCACATAGTTGCTAAGAATAGCACGTTCCAAGTGCACAAAAAGTGAATTCATCACATTCTTAAAATGCATTCCTGAAGGCTTGAAATTTATTGCTCTTACACTACTGGAGCCCCAAATGGCATCATTTAATTCGACGCCAGCAACACGCTCCATGAGTTGAGCAACGATACCTATTTTTGCTTTTGGATAACGACATGCAAATTCTTTAGAAAATGATTCTGCCTCCATCACTGAAAGATAGTGGTATTCTATTTCACTATTTTCTTCTTTTTGAAGTGCCACAATCACAAAGATTGGTTTGGTGACATTGGTGAGTTTCTTGACACAACTCGCCGCTATGTCCCCTCGCTCATGGAAAGACAAACCTTCTGCTTCAACAAGAGGTTTCATGATTATTTCTTTTTCTAGTTTGACGACATATTCTCCATTATCTCCCTCAATAGAAGCATCTAGAACAACGCCAAATGCCCCCTCTCCTATTTTTCCTTTCACCTCAATTCCAAAAGCATCTAGGCATTCACGACATTCTGATGTGATTGTGCCGGCAGCATCTACTTGGCTAATATTTCCTTTCAGATTGAGTTTTAGTGATCCCCCCTCCTCTGCTAAAAGACCCTTAACCTCCCCGTCTGTCTTACTCGCTTCGATATCTTTTTTTAAAATTTCACGAGGACTTAAAAATTTTTTTAGCCCCCCCGTTCCTACGTGCTCTTTAGAAGGCGTTGCATAGGTAGCAAGATGGTCTTTTATTTCAGAGACTCCCGCTGGAGAATTTCTCTGCTCAACAATAGATTTTATAGAAGATTCAACACCACTCTCCTCGCGGACTCTAATAGAGGGAAGAAGCCTATTGAGCTCGCTCTGCCTCAAGTTAAGAATTGGATAAAAGGGATCCTCTGGGTTTGGAGTTGTTGAGGCTTGAGGAATTTTTTCGTTCTCTGGATAGCTCCACTCGGAGTGATGTGTCTGTCCTGATATTGAAAATGACATGGCTGAAAAAATGGACTCAAGGATATGTAGTCAAACTACTCCTCCATCATGAAATAGAGATGTTGAAAATCATTCTTATAAAAATATCTGCTAGCTGGTCTGCGACTTCCTTGAGTGATGGTGGAATAAAATCAAAATCGCCTCGTTGTGCTTCTTGTTCCAGTGAGGTTATAGTGACTCCGTTGATACCACACGGAGTGATTTTTTGAAAAGGAGAAAGGTCCCCTGAGACATTGAGGGCGAGTCCATGAAAGGAGATCCATTTGCGAACGCCAATACCTAGGGAAGCGATCTTGCGATCTTGAACCCAAACTCCGGTCAGTCCTTCGCGACGCACTGCCACGATGTTATAGTGCGCTAACGTTTGAATAAGCAACTCTTCTAAAAAGCGAAGGTAAGCATGCAAATCTCGTTGAAACAGGGAGAGGTCAAGAATCGGATAACAGACTAACTGCCCAGGCCCATGATAGGTTGCCTCCCCACCACGACCGATACGATGGACGGGATGAGGCAATGCTATTTTGCCAAGACTCGAATCATCCTTCCTGCGTCCCATGGTGTAAACAGACTCATGCTCCAAAAACAGCAGATAGTTTTTAGAATCACCTGCGATTTTTTGAGCTACTAGTTTTTCTTGAAGACGCAGTCCATCTTCATAATCCATACGTCCGAGCCAAGAGGATTCATAACTAGAAATAGGGGTCAGGCTAAGAACATTGACAAAAGATTTCATTTTTAGGTTCGATTTTTTTTATTACTGTACTTCTGTCAATATTCTTAGCCTGACCCCTATTTCTGCCCCCTATTTCCTTCCACAAATTTTTTCCAAGAGGCCGTATTTGATTTTCTTTTTTTGGGTAAAGGCGTTGAAGCGGCACGTAGGTGGGTGAGTCCAATGGCCATGGCATCAGCAGCATCACTGGAAGGAGTTTCTGTTAACCCCAAAAGTGCTCGCACCATAAAAGCGACTTGATTTTTCACTGCTCCTCCATGCCCCACCACAGCCTGCTTCACACGCTTCGGAGGATATTCATGAATCGGTAACCCTTTTTGTGCTGCAAGCAGCAAAACTACTCCCCGAGCAGCTCCTAGGACAATAGCTGTGGCATAACTTTGAACATAGATGACACTTTCTAAAACGACTACCTCTGGCTGATGCTCGTTAACCACAGTGAGCAATTGATCATGAATAGACAAGAGACACGTCGCCACACTCCACTTCGGAGGATTTTTAATGACTCCATATTCCAAACATCGAATTTTGGTATCATGCTCTTCTAAAATTGCAAACCCAGTGCCACGTAGGGAAGGATCGATCGAGAGGAGGCGCATAAAAAAGGCTAGAGAAAATTTCACACTACCATTTACCTGAAGATCCATTATTACCTTTCACTCGCAATTGTTGACGGCAAAGAAATTTCAAACTTATTTTCTCCTAAAAAAGAACATGTTGGAATTCTAGCATCCAGGCTACTTAGTGCGTCCCCTGAAATCCCATGCCACCTAGTGCTCCGGCTCCTTCCCAGGAAGCTGGCTTGTTCCAAGGGATAGCACTTGCGGAAACAGAAGAATTATCATGAGAACCGTTTTCAAGCGATTCACAACTCGTTAAAGTAGCCGCAATAAGAAAAAGAAACATTATTGATAACTGCCAACGTACCGTTAGCAGTGTTGAAGGGTTGAAGGGTTGAAGGGTTGAAATAAGGCGCATTCTAAGATGGTGTCGCAAATTTAAGAATCGGTATTTTTTTACTGTCACTTGTCGGCTGAATGGTTAACGAGGAGTGATATTTCCTTTCAACGCTTCAACCTTTTAACCTAAAAACGTGAATCGAAATGGGAAATATGGGGTAAGGACTTGGTCTAAGGTTGGTTTTTAAAAGCGTGCAGCGGACCTGGATGGTGCGTAAGCGATTTGAAAAAGCAAGTTGAGACCACGTATATTGCGTCAGATTTTCTGTTCCCATTCACGTTTTTAGGTTTAGCTCCTCAACACTACCAATGTTATTTGATTTCGAAGAAATGAAATGACGTTGGTAGTTACTCTATTTTCCAATCTCTTTTTCTGAGACCAAAACCTGATCACCCACTTGTACTGTTGTTCCTTCAGCAAGGCTGCTCATCACCAGGTCAGCCACAGAAGTTGAGGCCTCTACTGAGGTGACTTTTGCCTTAGCAATCAGCTGATTGCTACGTTTGATAGAAATCTCTGTCCCAGCAACCATTCCCTCTTGGCTTCCAAGATTGATCACTACGAAATTCCAAGTGGTATTGATAGCCACGACTTTTCCTTCTTGAAAACTAGCTCCTACCTCTTTGGAGAGAACATCGTTTTTAACAGTTTCTTTTTTAAGCTCTGCATGGGTTCCTTTTTCTTTGTTAGAAAGATTTTTGGATTTGGATGTTTCTTTGGGTTGAGAGAGGAATTGAACTGCTGCTTCTAGCTCTTGAATACGTGCGGCTTTAACAGAAAGGTCATTTTTTGCCTGTGTCAATTCGGCCTCTGTATCTGTTAATTGTTGTTGAACTTGTGTCAGATCATGGGAGGCTTTGGCCTGAGCTTCTTGAGCATCATTCACTTCTTTTTTATTTTGCGCTTGAACAGCCGTTTGTGAGGCAGCGCTCTCTTGAAGTTCTTTGAGTTCTTTTTCTAAGTTTGTGGCGGTGTCGTTTTGCTGTTGGATAGTCGCTTCTTTGTTCGCGATGATACCATTCAAACGACGGTTATTCAAAAAGCCTAATACCGCGGTTCCCACGATCAGAGTCAAAGAAAGGTAAAAAAGAATTTTTGACATAGCATGAAATGTTGGTTGCTCTTCAATCTATAGAAAATAGAATAACACTCCAGCTTAAATTATTGTGAATACCAACGTAACCAAAGACATTGGTAGTCACGAATTGCTTTACAATAGTTGAACCACTCTTTTTTAGAACAGTCTATGCTTTCCCATCCCAACAAACAGGAGCCTACCTCCTCTACCACACATCGAGAAGAATCCGACAGCATGGGGAGCATCATGGTGCCGCATCATCGTTACTATGGAGCTCAGACAGCGCGATCGTTGATTCATTTCAATATTGGCAACGATCTCAAACCACCGGAACTGATCAAGGCGCTTGGACTTCTGAAGAAAGCGTGTGCTCACGCTAACTGTGATTTCAAACAATTATCTCCAGAAAAAACGGCTCTCATTGTGCAAGCTGCTGATGAGGTGATTTCAGGTAAATTGAATGACCACTTTCCACTGCGCATCTGGCAAACAGGAAGTGGCACGCAAAGCAATATGAACGCTAATGAAGTCATTGCCAATCGTGCAATTGAATTAGCAGGTGGCCACCTCGGCTCTAAAACACCGATTCATCCGAATGATGATGTTAACAAATCACAATCCTCCAATGACACCTTCCCCACCGCGATGAATTTGGCTGCGGTGATGATGATTCATGAACGTTTGTTACCCACGATTCAAAAATTGCGTGCCGCACTGCAGCAAAAAGCAGAAACGTTTTCTAGTATTGTTAAAATTGGACGCACTCATTTGCAAGATGCCACTCCTTTAACATTAGGTCAGGAATTTTCTGGTTATGTTGCGATGCTGGATGCTGACCTCACCCAGATCCAAACGTCTCTCCACGGATTATCAGCGCTTGCTATCGGAGGAACTGCTGTCGGCACAGGCCTCAATGCTCCTATCGGCTTTGGCGAGCGCGTTGCACACTACTTAACAGAATTTACTAAGATCCATTTCACCTCTGCTGAAAATAAATTTGCCGCATTGGCAAGTCATGGGGAATTTGTTTTTGCAAGCGGCGCTCTCAAATCGCTGGCAGCCTCACTCATGAAAATAGCTAATGATCTTCGTTGGCTCGCTTCAGGACCTCGTTGTGGGCTCGGAGAATTAAAGCTCCCAGAAAATGAACCTGGCTCTTCGATCATGCCCGGAAAAGTGAATCCAACACAATGCGAGGCAGTCACCATGGTCTCTATCCAAGTCATGGGAAATGATACTGCCATTGGTGTGGCTGCCTCTCTTGGAAATTTTGAACTCAATGTTTTTAAACCTGTCATCATTCATAATTTTCTGCACTCTGTACGCCTCTTGAGTGATGCCTGTCGTTCCTTTACCACGCACTGCATTGAAGGCATCGAGGCCAACCAACAAAAAATTGAAGAGCATGTCAATAATTCGCTCATGCTAGTCACGGCGCTCAACCCACATCTTGGCTACGACAAAGCCGCTCAAATAGCCAAGAAAGCCCATCGTGAAAACATCACACTTAAAGAATCTGCACTCTCCTTAGGATTTCTAAGCAGTGAAGAATTCGATAAATGGGTTATTCCCTCGAAGATGACGTGATTTCATGGAAAACCATAAAAGAGTGATCCTCGTTCTTGGAGTTCCTAGAAGTGGCACAAGCGCTTTAACGAAAGGTCTTGAAACGATGGGCATCTGCTTAGGCAATTCCTTCATTCCAGCGAATTCTTATAATCCAAAGGGCGACTATGAAGATGTAGACATTCAGGAATTCAATACAACCCTCTTGTATGCGCTGGAAGGGCGGCGGCGTCTTGTACTCGCGCTGACGGAAGAAGAGGTGACGTTGTTGTGTCAGCAAAATTTTTTAACCACAGCCTCAGAACTCTTGTTGAAAAAGACTTCTTCTTCCAACGTTTTCGGTATCAAGGACCCTAGGTTTTCACTTTTTCTCCCTTTTTGGAAAAAAGTTTTTACTGCATGCGGCCTACAAGCATCTTTTGTCATCTCATTAAGAGATCCCTGGAGCGTTGCTGCCTCCACAACGAATCGTCACAAACTTTTCAGGACAGAACATCTGGAAAAGCTTTTTTGGAATTGGATATCGTACCTTATCAGTTGTCTGGAACAGACCCAGGGATACAACCGCATTTTAGTGGATTACAACGAGCTTCTGAAACATCCGGAATATCAAATGCAACGGATCGCTGAGGCTTTTGAACTCACGCTTCAACCCAAAGCACTACAGACCTACTGTCATGATTTTATCGACACTATGCTTTGCCATTTTCAGGAAGAGAAAAAATATTTCTCCACAAATAATTCTTACCAGCAATGTGCCATGGAAATTTATGAGACGCTTCTCCCCATCGCAAAGGGCCAAACAACATTTCATGCTGCTCACATCCCTTTAAAAAAATGGAAACAACAATTTTCAAAAGTTACCTCTCTTTTAGTCCTAGCAGAAAAAAATGACTTCACCATGGAAGAGCTGCAAAGAACGATCCTCGACCGTCAACACACTCTTTTTGAATTCAATAAAATAAAAAATAAAAATACACGCTCGATTGCTAACCTTTGCCAAACATTACATCAACGGAATATCCAACTTGGTTTTCTATCTCAGACATTTCATGCTGATCGTGATGAGGAAGCTGCGAAGGCTGATGGGATAAAGCAGACGAGCACTTTGGCACCGGACTGTAGCGCACATATTGACTCGCTCGCACCTGCTCGGCTCGCCCTTCTGGCTGCCTCAAGGCAGTCTGCCCCAGGCTCTCCCGAGCACTGGTGTTACCCAAGTCAAAACATGAGCCCAACGCAGCATCCATAAGGCTTCCCGGCTTTCACAATAGATCAGCATGAAATATCCGGGCTAACGCAAGAGCACGCAAAACGTGATGCTGAAAAATAACAAACGCGTCATTCTTATTCTTGGAATGTATCGAAGTGGGACAAGTGCTTTAACAAAGGGGCTTGAAACCATGGGAGTTTTTTTGGGTGACTCATTCACTCCAACAAATCCTTTTAGAGATTATTGGGAAAATTTAGAATTTCACAACTTTACCGATAGCGCACTAGATACTCTTGGGGAGCGCCTCCGACTAATCCTTCTTGTGACGGAGGAAGAGATCTCGTTGTTATCACAGCAAGGTTTTTTTAGCCAAGCTTGCAACCTCTTGCATGAAAAAACCTCCACTTCAAATCTTGTTGGATTCAAAGATCCCAAGTGCTCTCTGCTACTCCCGTTTTGGAAAAAAGTTTTTCAGAAATGTCATATTCGTTTTTCCTGTGTCATCGCCTTAAGGGATCCCTCAAGCGTTACTGCTTCTCATAAACCTCATTGTCACGCAGAACATGAAGAGCTCTCTCTTTGGATGTATATCTCCTATCTTTTGAGCTGCCTGGAACATTTGGAGATGCATGAACGTATTTTAGTAGATTACAGCGAGCTTCTTAAACATCCGGAACATCAAATGCAACGGATCGCTGAGGCTTTTAAACTCACCCTTCAACCCAAAGCACTATAAACCTATTGCCATAATTTTATTGATTCCTCTTTGTGTCATTTTCGGAAAGAAAATTCATCTCCTCATACGCGCAGCTTCCATCAGCAATTTGTCATGGAAGTTTATGAGACGCTCCTTCCTATTGCAAAGGGACAAACGCCATTTCATGCTGCTCACATCCCTTTAAAAAAGTGGAAACAACAATTTTCAAAAGCTATTTCTCTTTTAGTCTTAACAGAAAAAAATAACTTCACGATTCAGCAACTCGAACAGATGATGATGGAGCGTAGAAAAACAGTGAGTCAGCTTAATAAGACAACAAATAAAAGTTCGCATTCGATCGCTGGTCTCTGTCACATCCTACATCAACGCAATCTTCAACTAGCTTTTCTACAACGTGAGCAAGATAAACATGAAGCGTCATAAACATCTTATCTTAGTGACTGGCACCACCCACAGTGGCACAAGCGTCTTAACAAAAGGGCTTGAAACCATGGGGATCTCACTAGGTCCTGCGCTGACATTTCAAGATCCTTTTGAGCAACGACTTCTTTGGGAAGATCCAGAATTACACACACTGAATTTGGAAATACTCTCTTTTTTTGGAGCTCATCTTCGAGAGATTATTCCCCTCACCGAAGAAGAAGTAGAGATCCTATCCAAGGAGGGGTTCCTCACAAAAGCATCTCAGTTGCTACTCGAAAAATTTCCAAAAAATAAGAACCTATTTTCAAAGTCTACTGCGACTGCGATGGACTGCGTCGCGCCGAACGTCATCCTCGCGGAAACGGGGATCGCTCCATCGAGCACTTCTTGTACACTCCGGGACTGCGCGCCGGAGGCTCCTTCTCCCTCATCAGTCGCAGCGACTTTGAAAACAGGCTCTCAGCCTCTCGGCATCAAAGATCCTCGTTTTTCAATCTTACTTCCTTTTTGGAAAAAAGTGTTTCAGCAATGCAACATCCAAGCTTCTTTTATCATCGCTTTACGAAACCCTTGGAGTGTCGCCGCCGCTCAAAAACAGCATATGGAAAAATCGTTTTGGATTTGGATATCGCACCTTTTAAGCTGTCTCGAACATTCCGAGGGGCACCAGCGTCTTTTGGTAGACTATGATACGCTGCTCAACGATCCAAAACATCAGATGGAAAGGATCGCTCAGAAACTCAAGCTAAACATAGATCAAGACCTGTTGGCATCTTATTGCCATCGTTATGTTGATCCCACACTGCGCCATTTTCATGAAAAAAAAGAGGTCTCAGTATCCCTTCCTTTTTATCAAAACCTTGCAACTGAGATGTACACGTATCTTCTCAGAGTGGCCCATGATAAAATCGATTTTCAGAAATTGAAGCAACCTCTCCAACAATGGAAAAAAGAGTATGTAGAAGCTCAATCTCTTTTAGTCTTAGCGGAAAAAAACAACGCCACAATTCACAAACTGAAAAGCACAATTCAACAACTTGACACATCGATTCACGAACTTCACAAGGAGATTAACCAAAAAACATATTCTATCGCTCACTATTGCCAAGAGATCCATCAACGTGAGATTCGAATCAATGCTCTGCTCCAAAAGCAAAAGGATCATGATGCAAAACACCTCGAGTTAAAAATAAGTTAGAGTATCGTCTGATTACTGATTCAAATTGATGAAAAGAAATAGAGTTATCATCGTCATTGGTGTCCATCGCAGTGGAACAAGCGCTATCACCAAAGGTCTTGAAACGATGGGAGCCTCCTTAGGACATGCTCTCATTGCACCCAATATTTTTAACGAAAAAGGGTATTGGGAAGATTCCGATTTTCATAAGCTTAATTTAGAAATGCTTGATTTTTTTGACGATCGTCTGCGGCGGATTCTACCACTGACGGAGGAAGAGACCATGCTCTTGTGTCAGAAAGGTTATTTTGAACAAGCTTCGGAATTATTATGTAAAAAAAGTAAGCAGTATCCTCTCTTTGGAATCAAAGACCCTCGTTTTTCACTCTTGCTTCCTTTTTGGAAAAAAGTTCTTCAGGAGCGTGAAGTGGAGGTCTCTTTTGTGATAGCACTCAGAAATCCTTTAAATGTGGCTGCCTGCCAAGAACAATTTAAAAATCAGCATCGAGAGAAATCATTGTGGATTTGGATCTCCTACCTACTGAGCTGCCTCGAACATTCCCAAGGAGAGAAGCGACATATCGTCGATTACGACGAGCTTTTAAAAAATCCGAAGTATCAGATGGAACGTCTTGCTAAGACATTCGAACTTCCTCTTGATCCTAACGTACTCCAATCGTATAGCTGCGATTTCATCGACTCCTCGTTACGTCATTTTCACGGAAGCAAAGAGAATACGCCCCACCATAGTTTCTGCCATACCTTTGCTTTGGAAATTTATGAAAAACTCCTTGCCGTTGCCACTGATCGAATCAGCTTTGAAGACCTACAACCCTCTTTTAAAAAATGGAAAGAACAGTTCTTTTCTTTAGAATCCCTACTTGTCCTGGAAGAACAGAACAACCACCGCGTTCACAACTTAATGAAGACAAACCAAGAGCTTCACCAAACCAACACCGAACAACTCAAAACGATTATTGAACTGAACAAAACAGTTATGGAGAAATTTAAGCTTGCAGCCGATCTCTCCCAAATCATCGAACAGCGGGATCATCAGATTGCTGAGATGAAGAAACGCAACTGAACGCAAACCCGCAGTGTATAAGAGATACTCGAGGACGCGAGTACCGCAGTGACGCCGTCCTGTACCCGTTTACAGGAACAGATACTCCGTCCTGCGCCTCAGCGGTAGCATTTGATAGGCTCTTACTAGTTGCCCCGATAACTACACCTAGCCGTCGGCGTCTCATGGAGCACGATTTCAAAAAGACCTGGCAAGTGAGGCGTGAGTTTGTTCCAGAACCAAGAGCACATATTTTCGACGGTTGGATTTTCTAAACCTGGGATATCGTTGAGATAAGAATGATCAACTAATTCCAGTAATGGGGTCATCGCTTTCGTGATATTAGCGTGATCGTAGACCCAGCCTATGTGCGGATCGACTTCCCCTTGAACAGAAATTTCAATTTTAAAACTATGCCCATGCATCCGAGTGCATTTGTGACTTGCATCAAGATGCGGAATGGTTTGTGCGGCTTCAAAGGTGAATGACTTAGTGAGACAGGCGTGCATGGTGCAGATAGGCTAGAGGCTGGAGGCTGGAGGCTAAAGACTAAAATTACTTGAAAACAAAGATACACTTTTTTGAATCTTCTATTTACGATTTCACGTAATCCCTTTCTTCTCGCTATCAACGGAACGTTAGTAGTCACGATTCTGCATCAGTTGTTATGTTTTTTTTATTTCTCTTCCCCAGCCTCCAGCCTCCAGCCTCAAGCCTATAGCCTGTTTCCCCATGTGTGGCATTGCTGGCATCATTTCTGATCAATCGATTACTCCTGATCAAATCGAAGGAGCACGCGCATCACTGCGTTCACGTGGACCCGATGGATGGGGAGTTCACTCTTTTTCTTTTTCTACAAAACAGGGATGGCATCAAGCTGCAGTGGGCCCTGCTGCTTTGATTCAAACACGCCTTAGCATCCGAGATCTTTCAATTGCTGGAGCCCAACCAATGAGTAGCGAAGATGATTCTCTCTGGATCATCTATAATGGTGAAATTTATGGATGGGAGGAAGAAGCCAGAAACTTACGCGAACGAGGACATCGTTTTAAAAGTCACACGGACACGGAATTTATTTTGCATGGTTACGAAGAATGGGGAGATGCAATTCTAGAGCATCTTCGCGGTATGTTTGCTTTTTGCATCTTGGATCTGCGCCAACGTCGTCTTTTCCTAGCGCGGGATCGGCTTGGAGAAAAGCCACTTTTTTATACGTTTCATCAGGGACATTTTGCTTTTGCTAGCACGGCAGGAGCTCTCTCAAAACTTCTTGGAACAACGCCTCGTTTGAATCCAACCGCCATCGATGCTTTTTTAACACATCGCTACATTCCTGCTCCACTATCGATCCTAAAGGATTGTTACAAGCTTCCGGCTGCCCACTCACTGGTTGTTTCGCTCGAAGAAGGAGTGCCTAGAGCCACAGAGCCACACGAATATTGGAAACCACGTCCTACGACTGAAGCCGATCCTGCTGCTCTCCTAGAGGAATCAATAAGCCTGCGTCTTGTTTCAGATCGACCGTTAGGGCTCTTCCTCAGTGGTGGAATCGATTCTCAAGCGATTGCCTCCATCATGGCCCATGAAAAAATGTTGCCAGAACTTCCCACCTTCACAGCTTCTTTTCCGAATCATCATTCTTTTGATGAATCGCAGGCTGCTGAAGAAATTGCGCAACGTCTGGGACTCCCGCACACTTCCTTACCCATTACGATGCAGGTGGAAGATGTGGCTACTATTGTTCAGGACCTGGATGAACCCTTTGCCGATCCTTCTGCTATTCCAACCTGGTATCTCTGCCAAGCAGCCGTACAAAAAATCGTCGTGGCACTTACTGGTGATGGCGGTGATGAAATCTTTGCAGGATACAAACGTTACCAGGTGCACACACGTGGAGCTTCATTTCTTCCCCGTCATGGTCTTCAGAAAAAGTGGAGCTCACGTGCGTTATGCCTGAAAACAACGCGTGGGGGGCGCTTGCGACGAGCATTACTGGGCTACCAACTTGGCTGGGAAGAGGCCTACGCTCTTCGATTTTCTGCACTCGATCCGCTCTCACGTGCTTTTTTACAACCTGATTTTTCCGTACAGACGAGTTATTGGCGACGCCCTGAGGACTCTCTTTCTCCACAAGCATGGATGCTGGAGTGCGATCGACTCAATTATCTTCCGGAATACATTTTAAGAAAATCGGATCTCTGTGGTATGGCTCATGGACTCGAGCTTCGTAGCCCGATGCTAGACCATCGTTTTTTTGAAGCAGTACAAGGAATGCCAGCGAGCGAACGCTTCACAAGACCTACTAAAAAATTTCTGCAACAACAAATCGGTCCCGAAGCATTACTCGGACCGAAGCGTGGCTTTAATCCACCGTTGCGGGCCTGGCTCCACCATTCATCACTCACTTCTATCTATGAAGAACTTCCCAGCACCCTCGCCTCCCTAACAAACGGTCAACTCTCTGCAACACGACTCACGACATTGATTGATCTAGCCCGTAACGACCAACGCTTAGACGAACTCATCTGGATGTTCCTCGTGCTGGCTTTTTCACTGAAGCAATTTTCTTGAGAACGTATTGTCTCAAAGCATAGCTTTTTCTAATGAGTTTTAAGTTTTTTTTACGCACTGCGATTAATAAGTTTTTGGCGCGTCGTACAATCCACAACAAAATTTAAAAAATACGCTCTGCACGCAGAATGTGTAGGCATCGCAAAGATGTTTTAGATATTCAGAAATTACGCGCTAACTGAGATCGCTTTTGAAAGCTGAAATCGCATTCTCAAAAATATTTTGCTTTGTTCTTATCCCTTTTTACTTCATGATACTTGCTTCGTTTCAGGTGTCTCTGTTGGTGAGACTTGATTATATACCTTTCACAAATGATTTTTAGGATTTTCTACTAGTTCTTATTGCCTCTGGCTGCGTTCTCCTCGCTTACGTTATGTTCGCATAGCGTCTCGCTCGGAACGCCTTGACAGAAACAATAACTCCTACTTATAAAATTCCTCAAAATCATCCGCAAAAGGTATAGGCATGCGAACAGCTTGCTTACTAGGACGCTAAGGTTTTTCTTCAGTTCTAGTCAGCATCTCTTGTTTCTTGCAAAAAAATCTTCCAACATATCGACCTTCCTATTTTTTGGCACTCCCTCATGATTTTTCGAGGGATGATAAAACAAAGGGTGCGATGCACCTGATCATTACCTTCACTGGGGTGGTTACAAACTTTTTTACCTGTAGTAATCATCACCTTACTTCCCTTATTTAACATACTTACTTATGTCAGCTTCCTACTCTTCTTCACGCCGTAGTCCACGTCCACGCAGTGGTGGCCGCCGTCCTTCAGGACCGTCAAAAAAGCCTCAACGTTCCGCTCATCATGCCCCCGCTAAGGCTGTCCCGGTGAGTTTCTTTAGTAAAATTCTAGGATTTTTTGGAATTGGTTCTTCTAAAAAAGATTCCTCTAAAAAGGAAGCCTTCACCAAAACAAACCGTGCTACCAAAGAACGAGCACCTCGGACTCCTCGTAAGCCAGAGTGTGTCGAAGTCACAAGCCCACGGCTCTACATTGGCAATCTTTCCTTTGATGCCACAGAGAGTGATCTCTTTGAACTTTTTAGTGGCATTGGTCAGGTTCAAAACGTAGAGCTCGTTTCTAACCGAGATACGCATCGCTCTAAAGGTTTTGGATTTGTCCAAATGACGGTTCTTGAAGAAGCCAAACGTGCCGTCACAGAACTTCACGATAAAGAATACATGGGGCGGAAGCTTGTGGTCAGTGGTGCCAAAGACATTCCTGCAAATCGCACAGAATCACGTTCTGAAAGCCATTCTGAAACTTCCTTGGAGGAAAGTCATTAAATATCCGCTCAGTAACAGTGTTAGGAAGCAAGAGAGAGGTTAGGGTTTTGTAACGTTCCTACTCTCATCAAAATGAACACCATCCTGGATCCCCGCCTCCGCGGGGATGACGGAAGGGAAGTGATGACCTCAAACCTCTCCTCCCAAGAAGTGGTTATTTCCGATACAACCCCCATCTACATCGCCGGCCCAACAGGTGTCGGCAAATCGGAATTTGCCACCTTGTTGGCACTCCAGCTTGGTGGTGAGATTGTGGGAGCTGATGCTTTTCAACTTTATCGCGGTCTTCCCATTCTGACGGCGCAACCGAGCCAAGCACAACAGAGGGTTGTGCCTCATCATCTTATTGGAACGCTTTCACTCGCAGAGGGGTGTGATGCTGCTCGTTATCGTGTGATGGCATTGGCCTCTATTCAACAGATACAGCAACGTGGTTCCATGCCCATCATCACTGGTGGAACAGGATTTTACATTCGTTCTCTCATCTTACCTTTAGATCTTCTTCCTACAGCAGATCTGGAGCTGCGAGCATCATTGGTGTCGTATTCACACAAAGAATTAGTAGCGTACCTAGAAGAATGTGATCCCGAAGCCAAACATTTAATTGATCTGAAAAATCGTCGTCGTGTCGAACGTGCTCTTGAAATAGTGATACAATCAGGAGCTCCACTCGCTACAGTCTGGAAAAAGAAAAAAGAATCTTCGCCTCCTGCCCATGGTTTTTTCCTTTTTCGAGAACGAGAAGAACTCTATGAACGCATTGAAAAACATGTTCAAACCATGTTCGAACATGGAGTTATTGAAGAGGTTCAGGCACTAGAATCCATAACCCTGAGTGCAACCGCTTCGATGGCACTTGGATTACGAGAGATCCAGACCCATCTTCGGGGAGAAATTTCTTTGCCAACCACTATTGAAAAAATCATACACGCCACCAAGCGTTATGCGAAGCGGCAGATCACTTGGTTTAAAAATCAACATACTTTTCTCCCCTGGAACCTTTCCGATTTTTCTTCGATGGAGGAGGCGGTTGAAAAAGCAGCTATTACCTTATCCCTTCTCAAAAAAAAATCCTCCATTCCGAATAGCGGAATGGAGGACTTAAACTGAACATTAAAGCTAGCCTGTTAGCACTGCTTTAACCCCATCACGAATGAATCCAAACAGAAAAAATAGTTAGCTCTGTCGTTATGGAGCTTTGAGTCACCCGTTCACAGGAACGGGTACGCTTTAGGCTGCTTACTTGAAGATACCAGTGTAGATTACACTAGAGAGCTCCTTCAATTACATCAGTTACACCTTCAACTGTTTTCTCAATAGCCGCACCACCTAAACCTTCTCCTCCTGCTCCTCCTACAGCTCCTCCTACAGCTCCACCTGAAGCGCCCAAACCAAGAGCTGCAGCACCTCCTAACGCGAAAAAGGCAATACCACCAACGACAAGGAGTGTAACACCAGCTGCAATAAGCATATTTCTGGTCGTGAACCAAGTAGTACTTTTACTAGCAGTCTGAGTGGTATTTGATGATGACGTTTTCGACGATGAATCAGTTGTTTTATCAGTATGATTTACAGAACTGGAGTCATCATTATTTCTAGAACTAGGCTTATTTATGATTAGCTTCGTTTGTAAAAGGCTCAGTGCACCGACATCACCAGAAGAAGAATCAAAAAGGAGGAGGCCGCCTTCCTTATTTTCACTTAAGATCCATTGGGTAGAAAGAGTACCAGATACTTCTTGATTTTTAATAGCATTCAGGAGTTCTGATTTTTCTAGAAAATTGTAAAAAACGCCTTGCTTGTTACTGTTTTTCCACTCACGGAAATCTTCTGCTTGCTGAGCAGTCCAATCCGTTTTAGCAGCTTTTAGGTCTACCAGAATATCATCCTTATCTTGATCCACTTGATCTAGATTAGTAGCTTTTTGGAACTCTCGATAATCCTCAACGGTAAAGGTAATGATTTTCTTATCTAACGACTGTATTGTTTGTGCCTGAGAAGAAGAGCTAGTCATCATCATGAGAGCCATGGTTAATACTGCTAAGAACATGGAGGATAATCGTGAAATAAGTTTCATAAATAAATGAGTTTAGTTTTTAATGTTGAAACTATCATGTAAGGATAGTTGTGTTTTTTAAGCTGATTCTTCCAAGCCTAATTTTTTTCCCGACACGATCAAGCGCTTTTTCAATGCAGGAGAATACAAATAGAAGCATGCCATCACATTTACTTCCCTCTTTTAAAAAAACATCCGTTGAAAAAACAATCCTGGTTGGATTAGAACGCGCAGGAAGTACCAGATGGGAGCTCTTAGAATCGCTCCAAGAACTCGGAGAATTGGCACGCACAGCTGGCGCTGAAGTGGTAGAAATCGTTACTCAAAAATTAGATCATCCGAGCGCTCCTTATTACATCGGGAAAGGAAAAGCAGAAGAGCTCGTCTCTCTTGCCACACAGCACGAAGCGACCTCTCTTATTTTCGACGACGAATTAACACCCGCTCAAGGACGTAATCTAGAGCTTCTTTTATCGCGCAAGGTTCTGGATCGCACCCAACTGATCCTCGATATTTTTGCGGCTCGTGCTCGCTCGCGTGAAGGACGCCTGCAAGTGGAGCTTGCCCAGTTGCAATATTTATTACCACGCCTCACACGCATGTGGGGACATCTTTCGCGTCAGACGGGAGGGATTGGAACACGTGGTCCTGGAGAAACACAGCTGGAAGTCGATCGACGTCGTGTGCAAGAACGTATCTCTCGATTGAAAGAAGATCTTCGTGGCGTACGCCGCGTCCGTACCACTCAGCGCGAAGGTCGTTTGCGTCGTGCGTGGCCTTTGGTTTCTTTAGTTGGTTATACGAATGTCGGAAAATCATCACTCCTCAATCTCCTCACCCGCGCTGAAGTTTTGGCAGAAGACAAACTCTTTGCTACACTTGATCCCACGACTCGGCACTTTGTTCTTCCTAATCATCAAAAAATTTTAATCACGGACACGGTTGGTTTTATTCGTAAATTACCTCACACACTCATCGAGTCCTTCAAAGCGACTTTGGAAGAAGTGGAGCTTGCTGACCTCTTGATTCATGTAGTCGATTTGAGCCACCCTCAATACCTCGAGCAAATCGAGGCTGTCGAAAAGATTCTTGCAGAACTGGGCGCTGCTCAGAAAGAGACGTTACTCGTTTTTAATAAAATGGATCAACTCCCTCATCCGGCGCTCCTCGAAAAACAATTGTCCCGCTTCCCTGGAAGTGTTGCCATTTCAGCCCTCAGAGGCTATGGCATGAAAGAATTCATAGCTGCTCTACAAAATCGCCTTGCAGCAAAATACACACATGGATGCTATGCCCTACCTCCAAGTGAAAGTGCTCTCCTGGCCAAGATCTACCGTGCAGGTTATGTCACTAGCCTAGACTACAACGAAGGGATGAGCATTGTACATGCGACCGTTTCTCCGGAACTGGCTCAACAATTAAAACAGTTTGAATGCATTAAACTTACATCGCACTCGTTCAAGAGAATGGGCAAGAAAATAATAGTTTGAAAATAGACGTAATAGAATCGCAATATAAGAAATTTTCTGGCATCCACTATTCTGAATAGATGTTTTCTTACTGCTTCCATTTTTAACTTCAACTCATCTTCATTTGTTTAAAAAAATGGAGATGCAATAGACTATGACAACTATTGGCACATCTCGTCCTCGTAATGTTGATTGGCCACGAGCTGCTGCTATTCTCTATGGCGACTGGGGAACAAGTAAGGCTTATGTTCTAGGATTGGCCTTTGCTGTTGCAGGTTATAGCTCGTTTTGGCTGATTCTTCCAATGTGTTTGCTGACCGGACTAGTTGGAATCAACTACATGACCATCTGCCGCCTCTATCCCAATGGCGGTGGTGTCTATGCGAGTGTACGTCATCGTTCTGAGGTGATTTCTATTGTTGGGGCCTTTCTTTTAATTGCAGATTATCTCGTCACTGCTGCTTTGAGTGCTCTCTCTGCGTTTCAATACTTAGGAACTCCTCATCCCGCTTACTGTGCAGGAGGGGTGATTTTGATCATTGGTTTTTTAAATATTTTTGGACCCCGTAAAACAGGATCCTTGGCTCTGCTGATTTCCGTACCAACCGCACTGGTTGTCATGATGCTTGCGCTTTTTTCGCTGCCTCATTTGGGCGCAGCATGGTCCCATCTCCAACCCTTACATGGTAATCTGCACCAAAACTGGATTGGTTTTGTCGGCATAGTACTTGCCTTATCTGGAGTGGAAGCTGTGGCCAATTCTACAGGAATCATGAAGTTAGATCCTGGAAGTTCTCTTGCCGCTCCTTCGGTAAAAAAAACATCTACAAGAGCCATCTCATTAGTGCTACTAGAGGTGGTAATCTTCACCTCCTTCCTGGGAATAGCCATGCTAGCACTTCCTGGTCTCACCGTCGTTCATGGTGATGTCAATGCTCCTGGAGCAGAAGGAGTCCGTGACTACATGCTGCGCTACATGGGAGAAATTTTTGTGGGAAGCGCATTAGGACCTACTTGTGGGATCATTGCAGGCTGGGCTGTGAGTATCACCTTTGGTCTTCTTCTACTCTCAGCGGTGAATACCGCCATCCTTGATCTCATTGCGATTTCTTTCTTGATGGCTCAGGACAAAGAACTACCGCCTCTCTTTGCAAAGCTCAATCCCTTTGGCGTTCCCCATATTGCCTTGCTGATGATGACGCTTCTTCCTGCTGCACTTGTCGTTTTTGTGGGAGATGTAGCAGCCCTAGCAGACCTTTATGCTGTTGGCGTAGTGGGAGCGATTGCTACGAATTTAGGAGCCACGGCCTCTGACTCAAAACTTTCCATTTCAAGACGCGAACGCTTACTGATGCTGGTGACTTTTGGAGTATTATTTTCGATTGAAGTCACCCTCTTTATTGAAAAGCCACAGGCGCGTCTTTTTGCAATTACTATTTTGGCTGTTGGCCTCATCCTACGAAGCCTCGCAAAAGAATATGCTGCACGCAAAGCTACTGAAATATCCGGGTTAGATCAGACAACCCATTTTAAGAGCAATGATGCGTTTGTTCCTATCATGCAACACAGCTTCGGAGATGCTCAGATGAGCCATGAACTGCAAAAAAAGATAAAAGACCATGTCCGTCCTATTTTGGCAGCAGTGCGTAGAAAAGGTCGAACACTCGATTTCGCAGTAAGAGAAGCTCGTGAAGCAGGTCATCCTCTTTACGTTTTGTTTGTACGGCAGCAACCGGTCATCACTGCTGAAGATCAAAAAAGAAAATGGCAAGAAGATCCAAAAGCGCGCGTGATTTTTGAAAGTTTAAAGGACCAAGGATTAGGAGAAACAATTTTTCCTTGCTATGCCGTCAGCGACTCTCCTCAAGATACTATTATTGATATCGCCTCAACCATAGGAGCAGAGCGTCTCATCATTGGAGCTCCACAACGCGGAACTTTCATCAAGATGCTTCGAGGTGATGTCATCAAAAATCTTTCAAAAAATATTCCTGAAGATATTGATCTTATCGTTTGCGGGTAAAAGCAGCTCTTTAACCTAATCACCAAGGGGTATTACTATTTGGCAGGAGTTCTTCCAATAGCCAGATCAGAAGGTTTGTATGCTTCAGAAGTACGATTACTGAATTGCTGATCTGAAAAGTGATTAGTATCCAAGTCTAGCTCTGAGCCAAACCGAAGCTCTTGCTGCCCTGAAACAGGCTCAATAGATGTTATTTGATCTTTTGGACGTGGCTCATTATCCCCCTCCGAATTTTTAGTAATGGCAGGAAGAATCAAAATCCTTTTTGTCCAAACTTGAGCATTAACATCGCAACTAGCAAAACAATCGGCATAACTTAAGTAATCAGAATCAGGTCCGGTCGTATAATACTTAGCGGGGCAACAAGCAGTATCAAAATTGTGAAATAAATCCTGAGCTTGTGGATACTTATCCCTTAGATTTTTTGCATCTTCACTATCATGAGAACCTGTACGAATCAAGGACCAGATATAACGACAATCTTCTGCAAGCGTAGGATTTTTTGTCCATTCAGGACCCTCTCTCCATGCATTAAATTCTTTTTGTATCTTGTTTGAGTAAACACCATCAATGATATCGCATTCATGTCCGTTGATGACAGCGTAGGTATAATTGGGGGCAAATCCTAAACGGTAAATAGAAGCTACAATCCCTGGTTTTATCTGGCCATCCTTAAGATAAGGATTTTCAGCTGTCATAAAGGTCCTATCGAAATATTCAGAAATTTCATCATCATAAGCAGCCTGCTTATTTAAAAAAATGTTGTACTCGAGAGCGTACACAGGATGCTCTTGTGTGCCAATTTTATATAGATTCTGTGTACCGACATGCTTAGGAACTGTGACGGCTTGAGCTCTTAGCTCCACGGGAAGAAAGGAAGCTAAGAATGTGATGAGTCCAAAAATGAGGGTAGTCAGTGAGTTCAGTCGTTTCATGATGGGTAGAACATTACACAAAAAAAATCATTGTCAAATGGAACGTTCTTTTTTTTACCATTACTCGGAATAAGCGGAAAAAGCTTAAAAGTTTCTTAAATAAGCCTGACGCTGCTCTTCCGAGTACCCCGCCACAGTGTATTGCCAGATTTCTCGAATCAGTCTATTGATCGGATGCTCTTTTAAAATGCTCGCAGCCCCGCATGCAAATCGTGCGAGCAAGGCAGATTCTTCAGCAAGTCGCAGTCCCGTCACACGCATAATAAGAGGATCATGGCTTCCTTCTAAGATCTGTTGATAATAGCCGTTCCATCGTTTTTGTAACACCTCATGATTCTCAAGAACCTCTGGAGTAGAGCCGTATTGTCCTTGAAGAGTGAGGTGGAGCAATGCTTTTGAAACGCCTGCCATATTATAGATGGAGGGATGTTCGACGGGAGTCTTTGGCAACACAGGATGCATCGCCAGAAGATCATTCTTTGTAATGAACCACCGATCCAGGATCAGTCTATGACTGGGCACAGCGTTAAACACAATAGTTTCTATTTTCGAAGAGAGACGGATCGATCCCCCTTCTTTTTCCGCTTCACCAAAAGGAATCAATGTGTAAAAAAGTGTTTCCTCATGTTCAAAGGAAACCAAGAGCCTAGGAAAAAAACCGTGCCCTGTGGCCCAAAGAAATGTTCCCGACAAGCGATATCCTTCTACTGTTTTTTCAACACGCAGAAGATTTTTGTTTTTTTGCAAGGCCAAGCCAATCCCTTGATTTTTCGAGGATAGGAATCTGAATAGTTCTTCAACACCAGCATGAGGCAATAATTTTTTAAGCCGTGAGATGCAGAACTGATGCTGTGCTTGAAGAAAAAGCAGCGCTCCCGAATATTGAGCCATCAATACATTGTACTCAATCCACTCTCGTCGCTCACCACCAAGACCTCCAAGATCTCTTGGAATCAGAAGATAGAGACCACCGAGCTTTACAAAACGATCATAAACTTCACGAAAGATAACTTCCTCTTCATCGAGACGATGAGCACGTGGCGCTACTTCTTCCTCAAGAAAATCGGTGAGTTTTTGGAAGAAAGAATTCACAGAGATAAAAAATTAAAAACTCATAAGATTGAACAGGGATGGAAGGGATAAAAGGGATGACTGAAAGATTTAAAACATCGATTTTCAAATTTGCTGCTAGCGTTGAAATTTTAAAAACGAGATGCGTGCTTTGTATTTCTATCATTTTTTTATCCCTTTTATCCCTTCCATCTCTGTTAAATTCTTTGTTGTTTCATCGCTGTGAATTTCTTTCAGGTGTAAATTTCACTCCCGGTTTCCACAAACTCTTTGGCTTTCTCACGCATTCCTTGCTTCAATGCTTCTTCTTCCGAGAGTTTTTGTTGGGCGGCATACTTACGAACATCTTCTGTAATTTTCATCGAACAAAAGTGAGGGCCGCACATCGAGCAAAAATGGGCAGTCTTGGCTCCTTCTTGTGGCAATGTCTCATCATGAAAGGCACGGGCTGTCGTGGGATCGAGACTGAGGTTGAATTGATCTTCCCAACGAAATTCAAAACGGGCTTTGGAAAGTGCATTGTCGCGGTACTGCGCTCCCGGATGACCCTTAGCAAGATCCGCAGCATGTGCTGCAATTTTGTAAGTGATGACTCCATCCTTCACATCTTTTTTATTGGGTAAACCGAGGTGTTCTTTGGGAGTGACGTAACAAAGCATCGCACACCCATACCAGCCAATCATGGCGGCCCCAATGCCGCTTGTAATATGATCGTAGCCAGGGGCGACATCGGTGGTTAACGGCCCAAGGGTATAGAAGGGAGCTTCGTGGCACCACTCGAGTTGCTTGGCCATATTTTCTTCAATCATGTGCATGGGGACGTGCCCCGGCCCTTCATTCATCACCTGCACACCCTTTGCCCAAGCCCTTTTGGTGAGTTCGCCTTGAACTTGAAGCTCTCCGAATTGCGCCTCATCATTGGCATCAGCAATCGAACCAGGACGAAGACCATCTCCGATCGAAAAACTGACATCATAGGCTGCCATCAGATCACAAATTTCATCCCAATGCGTGTAGAGAAAATTTTCTCGGTGATGTGCTAAGCACCATTTGGCCATGATGGAGCCACCACGACTCACAATGCCAGTCATCCGTTGTGCCGTCATGGGAATAAAACGCAACAGGACTCCCGCATGAATCGTAAAGTAATCGACCCCTTGCTCCGCTTGCTCCAAAAGTGTATCACGGAAAATTTCCCAGGTGAGCTCCTCGGCCTTACCACCCACCTTTTCAAGCGCTTGATAGATCGGCACGGTCCCGATGGGCACAGGAGAGTTGCGCAAGATCCACTCGCGTGTGGCATGAATATTTTTCCCTGTAGAGAGATCCATCACTGTATCGGCTCCCCATTTGGTAGCCCAGCGCATCTTTTCTACCTCTTCTTCAATGCTAGAAGCCACTGCACTGTTTCCAATATTAGCATTAATTTTCACTAAAAAATTACGCCCAATGATCATCGGCTCCAGCTCTGGATGATTGATATTAGCCGGAATAATAGCACGCCCTGAAGCCACTTCTTCTCGGACAAACTCTGGCGTAATGCGTTTTGGAATACGCTGTGGAAAACGACGAAAAATCGAGGGGGTATACTCCGAGTTAGAATTTTCCTGCGATCCCGGGTGACGATGTGTTAATTCATTGCATGCATGATGCGAAGCCTCTTGATGCGCTTCAAGACCTTGATTTTCACGAATGGCAATGAATTCCATCTCCGGAGTGATGATTCCCTGACGTGCATACCAAAGCTGTGTGACCGGATGACCTTGAGAAGCCCTCAATGGTTGGCGCTGTTGTGCTTTGAGTCCTGGAAATTCCATAAGACGATTACGCTCTGCATGACTCGCATAAGCCGCATGCTTTTCACTTAAGTAACCATTATCGAGCGGCTGGTAATGTCGACCTTCGTACGACTCGATATCGTGACGATCGGCGATCCAGGCTGATCGTAGCGCAGGAAGACCTTCCTCAACTTTTCCCTTAAAATCAGGATCGCCCCATGGGCCACTACAGTCATAGAGCTGTACTGGCTTATTCTCCTCGAATACGCCTTGAAAATTTTTCGTAGGACTTAATTGCACCTCACGCAGTGGCACACGCAAGAAAGAATATTTTTCTCCTGGAAGATAAACACGCGTGCTCCCAGGGAGTGGCTCACGACTGTTTGCCTCAGCAATAGTGAGTATTTTTTCTTTGGAAGAAATCATCCGACAAAAATAGAGAGGAATGCACCGTGAGTAACGACTATTTTTTATAGAGATAAAAAAATCCCGCAACGAAGTGTAATAACTTCGCTGCGAGATCAATTTTCAAATCATTGAAAAATAAAATGACTATTCAAACGTAGCAGTCTCCTCGACGACGATGTGCCTGATTTTTCCATCAGCATTAACATCACCCTCAAAGGTAAGGCGTAGCTGGCCTGAAGATTTTACAGCAAAAACGTAATATTTCCCGAAAGACCCGAAAGAAGAAACTTTAGTAAAAATAGCTGAATCAATCTGATCAGTCTTCGTCAAATCAAGGTAGACAGGAGGAAGAGCATTAGGATTTGTGCGTTTCCAAGATCCCTCTTTTTCATCTCGAGTCATTTCATTGTAACCATCCAAATCAAGAGAAACAGAAAAACAATATTCAGCAGAATAAGGAGGACAAAAAGACTGTGGTAACGATATGTGATCTAATGAAGAAATCACCTCCTTGCTCACGCAAAAATTGGCATTCTTATAACCATCCATCGATTCTCCTGCGTCTTCTGATCGAGCAATGCAAGCACTAGCAATCAAAAGCAGGGCTGTCATTAAGGAGGATGCTATTTTATTTTTTATCATTTTTTTTGTAGTTTAGGGTTTGTTTTTCAAAGTGAGCTATCATTGTGATAACTCTTATTTGGTTTGAAATCATCGCAACGCTTTCCTGGCTTAGCGTTATTTGCTGCCGCACTCTTTTTAGACGTAGTCCCATAAATGGCACATGGTTTCTTTTTCTTAGAACCTGCATTCAAAGTACTCAAGGCTGATGAAGAACAAGTAGTCGACGGCGCGCCGTCCCGCAGTGTACAAGAGGTACTCGAGGAGACGATCCCCGCCTCTGCGGGGATGACGTTTGGCGCGACACTCTTATTCGCAGTCTCAGCAGACTTTGAATCCAGGTTCTTGAAGGCCCAGTAACGATCACCATAAGACCAATGCCAATATTCCGTATCAAGATTAACAAATCCTACCGACTTTAAAGCACGACTCATGATGGCTCGGTAGTGACGCGCCTCAGCGGAAATTTTTTGAGAATGGGGCAACGAGAGAGAGCCATCAAGATCCTGCATCCAATCTTTAGGATGGATGCCCATCGGTACTGACTTTCCTGCGGTATCGACTAAATAAACATCAATGGCTGCACCCGTAGAATGAGGCGGGATATTATGACTCGCATCGAGATTGATAACGGGAGAGACCAAATGCGTTGTTTCTAAAAATTGTTGTTTGTAACTCCAGGAAGGATGTTCCTTTTTTATTTTCGCAAAGAACGTATCAAAAAGTTTTTTTTGCAAAGCTAAGCTGCGATATCCTTCATAGAGTTGAAATTGAAGACCAGGTGGTAATTTTTTTTGTGCCTGGAGTAATTTTTCAGCCACACTTTTTCTCACAAACGTATAGTCGGTGTTGTTGGGAATTTCAGGGGAAGGTCCAATGGCAATTCCGCCTTCTTTTCTAAGATCCACGAGCGGCTCCTGATTGTCACAAATAGGAATCGAGAGCACTCTCGGATCGGCAATTAAGACAGGCTGAGTGTTTGCTACGCTTGAAGAACAACATCCTAATAACGTGATTAATGAAAAGAGAAAGAAGAATTTTTTCATGGAAGAAGGACCATAGTTAGAATCGCCTGACGTTATAAAATATTTTCCACACTCAACAAGCGCCTTGGCACTAATGATGGAGCGCCACTAACTCGCTTGAAGTCACCCTCACCACTTCTTCGACCGAAGTGACCCCTTGAGCCACTTTCTGCCAACCATCGATGCGGAGTGGGATCATCCCATCCTTGATCGCTTGTGCCATAAAATCTTTTCCGGTAGCTCGTTTTTGAATGAGCTCTTGGAGATCAGAGGTCATGGGACAAATTTCCATGATCGCGAGTCGCCCTGCATATCCGGTTTGGCGACACTGGTCGCATCCCACGGGTTGACGAATGCCCCCTCTCAGTTCCATCGGAAATCCAATTTTCATTAATTCTTCATCGGTAATTTCCGAAGGTTTGGAACAATGAGGACACAATTTCCGAACCAGACGCTGCGCCAGGAAGGCCCGCACGGAGGAGCCGACGAGAAAGGGTTCGACGCCCATATCCAAAAGTCGCGTGATACCACCAACGGCATCATTGGTGTGGAGCGTGCTAAAAACAAGGTGCCCGGTCAATGCTGCACGAATCGCGATGTCGGCTGTCTCGGCATCACGCATTTCACCGACCATGATCACATTAGGATCACCACGCAAAATGCTGCGCAGCGCATTGGCAAAAGTCAGGTCGATCTCGGGCTTGACTGCGATTTGAATTACTCCATCTAACTTGTGTTCGACTGGATCTTCAATGGTCACAATGCGTCGCTCTTTGACATTAAGATGACTTAAAAAAGTGTAGAGCGAGGTGCTTTTACCACATCCTGTTGGCCCGGTGACAAGCACAATGCCATTCGACATTGCAATAAGCTCGCGAATACGACTCTCAATACCGGCTTCTAGACCGAGTCGTTTGAAATCAAACCGTTCTTGTCCTAGCAAACGCAAGCTGACATTTTCACCATGAACGCAAGGAATTGTGGCCACACGCACGTCGATGGAGTGCCCTCCATGCTCGAGGGCAATACGTCCGTCTTGAGGCAGTCGTCGCTCGGCAATATCAAGACCAGCCATAATTTTAAGACGCGAGGTAACCGAATCTTGAAACATTTTAATGCGTGGAGGAACAGGAGCCTCGTGCAACACTCCATCGATACGGTAACGAATGCGGAGATCTCTCCCAAGTGGCTCGAAATGAATATCGGTAGCTGCTTGCTCGAGGGCTTCACGCAGAATTTGATTCACAAATTTCATGACGGAGGCTTCTGAATCTTCTTCGTCAACCACATTAATTTCTTCGTTGGAAGAGGAAGCCGTTTCTTCTTCACGTCCCTCCATAAGCTCTTCAAAGGTCTCTGCACCGACACCGTACGTTGACTTGATCACATCGATGAGGCGCCTGCGGGTCGTCATCACAAAACGAATCGGACCATGGTGGTACATGGTTAACACCTTCCATGCACCGTAATCAAAGGGATCAAAGGTAAGCAGCCGTAATTCTTTGTTATTGGACGCAAGATCTTCTTCTTCACAAATGACGTTAAAACCAAGCGCCAAACGTGCTGGAAAGCGGTCACGCACATGAGGCGATGGAGCCAATTCTCCTTCTTCCCTCCACTCCAGCCCAAAAGAATGTGCTACTTCACAGAGAAAATCGCGCTCGGCAACAAGACCTGTGTCGATCATGGCTCCAATCAAGGAACATTGAGAAAAGGAGGCTTGCTCAAGCGCTGTTTTTAAAGGAGCAATTTCAGTGCATCCTATTTTCTGTGCAATCAGTAAAAGCTGATCAGCGAGGGCTGAAAAAGAAGTCGAGGAAGATCTCTCTTGCTGCGTGAGGGGATGGGAATCGGAAGACATGGAAGTGAAACTATCACTCCAAAATAAAATTTCGCAATACTGGATATAAAAAGCGATTAGCTTTTTACAAAAAATCGATTACTCTGCGTGATCGTTTTATGTTTAGCAGAGGCTCTTTTTTTCTCCCATATTTTTGTGTAGCATTTTTGCTCTCCTGCTACTGTGCTTCTTTACTTCTAGCAGAGCCTGATCAGCTTGCTCTCGACCCTTCGATCATTAAACAACAATTTCTTGCCGACCGACAGAATTCAGAGACCATTTCCGGAAATCATCTTCCAGTACCTGCGCCTCAAAGCCTCTCCCAGAGTGATTCTCTTTTTGAGCCTCTCAACATTATCTTGAAGCCAAACACCGAGATTGGCCCACTACCCAAGTGGATCAAAACTGCTCCTATCATCAACAAAGAATCTTCTACCGTAGAGATTTTTATTCCTTCACTGACTACTCTATCTCTTACGGGGGAATGCAATATTGAAAACTTTGCCATCACGGTCAACTTTGAAGACCTAGGCGATGGTGGACCAATCTTAGAAAAACAGAACGATCAAGAAAAAAATCCTTCATTACTTCCCTATCGACTTGGCATCAGCGGCTCGCCTCTTGGACTCAATTCCAGCACTATTGCGATTCCCGAAGATGTGGCCCTCGATGGAGGAAAAATCATTGTGCGTCACACAGGGCGCTTTGACCAAATCCACTCCATTATTCTGTGCCCTGGTCACACCTCTATGGTCTCTGTCCTTAGCGAGAATTTCATGCCTGCAATAATCATGGATGAATCTACAATCGTTGAAAAAGAGGAGTCCAGTATAGACGCACTTCCCTTTAAAAAAGGAGATACCACCCATGGTCGTATTACTTCTGCAGAACTCTCTGCATGCATTGAGCAACTTGATGGGGATCTTGAATTTAATTTTCCTATCACCGGACATCCTGAAGCGACCATGTTTCGAACAGAGATTCAAGGACTCGATCTGGAAGCTCACATTGACGTAGAACTTAATGGCATTCCTCTGGGACCGCTTAATATTGCTAGCTTTCACCTCGATTCTCCGAAACTCCTTTGTGCAACAAAGAAGAATGATGATCTGCCTTCCTTACAACTTGCAGGCTGGCGCACGGCCTATATCTACATTCCAAACGATCGCTTGAAAGAAAAAAAATCAGAATCTACAGACACAAAAACTGAAGATGAAACAAATCATCTTGTGTTTATCGTAAGAGAAGGAGCTCATCCTAGCAGCTCTAAAGTTCATTTGAAAAATAGTTGTTTGGAAGTGCTTCATAGAATTCAATTTGAAAGCAAAAAGTAATAGAAAAGTGACCTCCGTATTTTTCCGGTTTTTTAAAAAATCGATTCTTTCCTTTTTTCTTGTCCTCACTCTCGCGCCGGCTCATTCCCAGTCGCTAGAACTAGCTCAGCTCCATGATTACATTCTTTTTCATATTCCTGCTGTTTCCAATAGATGGACAAGCAAGGAAATGATGAATGATCCTAATTTTGCAGCTCTTCTCGACGATGGGAGTTTGTTTGTATGGGGATCACATTACAACAATCTAGGAATCGTTATTGAGAGACCTCCAGAAAAAAATGTTATCTCTATTTTTTCGAGTGCCTCTGGATTTGTCGTGTTGTTCGATGATCAACAACTCATCACAACCAACTCCCCCTTTTTTCCACTTGATTATCCAACACCAGAAATACCACAAGGACATCACGTGATCTCTCTGGCCTCAAATTGGGGTAGTTTTGCTGCGCTCTTAGAAAACGGGAGCATCCTTTGCTGGGGAACACTTCAAGCACCCATACTACCTACAGGTCAAAAAGCGCTCTCTCTTTTTTCAAGTGGTCACTCTTTTTGCGCCGTCTTAGAAAAAGAGGAATTAGGCAAAACACAAGCCGTTCAAACAATATTCTCCTGGGGAGAGGTAAAAACCCCACCGTTTTCACTAGGGAAACAAAAAGTTGTTTCTATCATTGGTAATGAAGAGGGGTTCTGTGCTCTTTTAGATGATGGAAAACTGCGCTTGTGGGGAAAAAAAGAAAGCATCGTGAAGGAACCGCTGCGAGATTCTTACAAGCGCGTTTCCATGAAAGAAGGCTCTCTCTGTGCAACCGGCAAAAGTTTTATAGCGCTCTTGGACGATGGCAACCTTCACTGCTGGGGCGATTTAAAAACACCTGAACTCCCCTATAGTCAGGGTACTTGGATTCCATGGATATCCTCTCAGCCACTCCATGCTGTTTCTTTGATTTCAAACTACTCTGGCATCACAGCAATACTCCAAGACGGCAGCTTCCTAACAGCCCGAGTCAAGACTACCGGCAGTCGCGATACATCAGGACAATGGCATGTTCACAAACAACAAATAACGGACCACATTGCAGTGCCCAATAATAAGAACAATCAACCGTTAGAGCTCAAATATATTGTTGCTAGCGATAGCGCTTTTACTGCTCTTTTCAATAATGGTTCTGTGCTATCATGGGGCGATGAAGAAGAGGGCGGAAAAACGCCTGACCTTGCTAACAATAAGGCCATTGAAATCGTTCCTTCAGGTGGGAGTTTTACTGCCTTACTAGAAAATGGAAAAATTCAATCGTGGGGAAAAATAAACCGAGGAGGTCAAACACCAGAGCTTCCTCGAGACAGCGAGGGGAATGAAGTAAACGTACAAAAGATAATAGGGAACTGTTCTTGGATGAGTGCCCTTTTAAGTGATGGCACACTATTAATGTGGGGATGGGGAATAAAAAATAACCAAACGAGAATCCATGTACCTGAAGGAAAAAGACTGTTTTCCTTTGTTTCCCCTTTCGAAAAATTCGTACTATACGGAACCTTTCTTGAAAAAGAATATCAAAAAATAGCATTTCCATAACCCTGCCTTGATTATCCCCTAAAATAGTTTATCTTGTTCACATTATGTCCTGTTTTATGTCTCTCTCCCTTAGATCCCCCAAAAAATCGCTCCGCGAGGCTGGGTATACCCTTTTTGAAATCATGCTTGTGTTGGGTATTATCTCTGTTCTTGTAGGAGCTGCTATTTACTCACTCGCTGGTAACATTGATGTGGCCAAGGAACAACGCGTCACAAGTGATATCCAAGCGATTTCGATGCAGCTGCGCACTTATGAAATGCTCAACTTCCGCAAGCCCACAACCGAACAAGGCCTTGCCGCTTTAGTCCAACCTCCCTCAGCAGATCCTCGTCCCATTCATTGGAAAAAATTAATGGAGTCGGTTCCTATTGATCCCTGGGGTAACCCCTATGTTTATCGTAATCCAGGAAAATATAGACCCGATGGCTACGATCTTTACTCGCTCGGACCCCAAGGCAAAGAAGGCGAAGGAAATATTGGACGATGAAGAGGCTGCTTCGCAGCCTCAGTTTTCGGTTGCCAGTTTTCAGTTGTCATAAAAGTTAACGCAATTCGTGTGATTAAAAAGACAGAATTTTTCCTTAAAGTGCTATTAAAAAATAGGGCTGCTTTTCTGACAACACTCCAAGCTAATAATAACTGTCAACTATCAACTAACAACCGACAACTGCCATTGCGTAGCAATGGTCACGGTTTCACTTTACTAGAAGTCCTTATAGCCCTCGCCCTCATTGCCATCTTGATGATTGCGGCTGCTCCCTACATGGCTGATGCTTGGAAAAATAATCAAGCAGAAGAAGTAACACAATCCATTGAGGACTTAGCTACAAAAACTAGGTCTCAAGCCATTCTGGCGGGAGAAACACACTTCATCTCTCTTGATGATCCAACCTTTTTACCCAAAGGATGGAAAATCGAACTTAAACGCCTCATCGATCAAAAATTTCGCCCACCGCTTCCTGATGAACTCTGGCAATTCAATAGCGAAGGAATCTGTGATCCACTCACCTTACGCATTATAGGTGGAAGAGAACCAGTCATCATCAAGTTTGACCCTATTACAGGTCAGGTCACCCACGACGAAGAATGAAGGTTTTTTCAGAAGATAGAAGATGGAAAATGGAAGATGGAAGCACTGAGGCAACGCAGCTCTTTTCGATCTTCACAACATACCTCGCTACAAAAATCAGAACCCTTTTTAAATGCGCTGAGGCGGATGCAGAGCAAGGCACCCTCAGCGCGCAGTCCCACAGTGTATATCTAATACATGAGGACACGAGCACTGAGGCAACGCAGCTCTGCGCCGCCTCAGTAGCATTTAAAAAGGGTTCTAAGGCGTTTACATTATTCGAAGTCCTAATCGCCCTCGCTGTTTTTGCGTTTTCGGTGGCAGGATTGGTGATGGCGCTTGATTCGATGGTGAAGGCTGTGCTTGAAACACGGGAGCGTGTTTTTTCACGGTTATCACTGGAATCACGTCTTGCTTATAACTTGGTAGATCCTCCCGTTTCAGGAGATCGCACGCTTACGAATCATGGAGTGACCTTTACAGAATCACTCACTCCGCTTGATCTAACGGATGTTCACGGCAACGAAATCCGTGGCATTTATCGTCTTAAGATTACTTCCGAATATGAGAAGATAACTGACTCTGCAGAAATACTGCTCTACCGGCCTGAGTGAGGCCTCTGCTTTGCAGAGCCAGTTGTCAGTTGTCAGACTAAATTAACAGCGGTTCAAATAATGCCAAAAATAGCGAATAAAAATTCCATACTTTTTTCTATGAGTTGTAAGCCTACATCATAAAAATAATATTTCTTTTCTCATGGCACAACAAGCTGACAAAAACTGGCAACTGACAACTGACAACCGACAACTGCCATCGCAACGCGATGGCTCTGCATTTACGTTACTAGAAGTCATCTTAGCCATGGCTATTATGGTTCTACTGGCTGGAGCCATTTACTCTATTTCTTCGGCTGCGATCGAGTCGACAAAAGAAGCCATTGTAGAACAGTTCACACTACGTCGGTTAGCAGGATTCCTACAAATCACGCGCAATGCCTTTTTAAATTTACCTGCCAATGGAGCTGTTTTCTTGAGCAATGATAGCAATAATACGATTCCTGATCTTACATTTGAAAATGCCACAGGCCTCTTTGGAATTGCTAGTCTTGCCGGTGGAACCTTAACGCTTTCAGCACAGCCAAATAGTAATGGGAGTAGAACTTTCTCGATCCTTCGTATTCCTAAAAATGTTCAAGGCACCGATCTGAATCATCTTTATCAAAATGCATCATGGATAAAACTTCTTCCCAACGTTCAAAAACCTCATTGGAGTTTTTTTAATAAAGGTGAATGGGTAGATGAATGGCCTCGTGGCTCTCCAAGACCTCAATTAGTCCGTCTGGAGATGGAGGTTGCAGGTATTCCAGAGCCACTTGAAAGCATTTTCTATGTTCCTGCTGTGACTAAGCACAGCCTCGGGACATCAGGCTATGTTCCAATGATTCCTCCTAACAATAATACTGGCACTCCAAATCCTCCAAGCATGAATCCCTCTGGCAACGCACCTCCTAATAGGAACATTCCGATGAATGGTATGCCTCTACGGGGAAGATAGTGTTGCACTTCACTTTTAAATCAGCGGGTTTAATCAAGACACAAAAAATTTATTTTTGACAGCAATCACAAAAGATATTCGGTAGCATTTTTTCATCTGCTTCCCATTTGCATTACTAAAAAACAAGATTACATTTCCTAATGCCACAACGAGCTAGCAACAACTGCGATTCCCGCCTCCGCGAGAATGACGTTCGAACTGCACTTCCCGCCTCCGCGGGAATGACGTGCGAACTACAGCTGCGCAGCAATGGCTCAGGCTGTCAACTGACAACTGACAACCGACAACTAGCATTGCGAAGCAATGCCTTCGCACTTCCCATGGTACTCTGGGCTATCGCTTTTTTAGCAGGACTTATCATTTTAGTTGCAGGAAGTGTCAGCAGTTGGCTTGATGAAGAAAGTCATGCAGAGCGTCTTTTCCATGCACGTCAGTTGGCACTAAGCGGACTGGCCATCGGCATGAATCCGAATATCAGACCGAATGACCCTGCTTTAACTCAAGGTGATCCCACAGACAAAGAAGGAGAAAGTTTTTCCGTGCATCTCAACAACGAATCAGGTTTTATCAACCCGAATACTTGGTTAGCCAAATCAGATCGTGTTATTTTTCAGCGACTGTTTGAAAAATGGGGTGTTTCTCAAAAAGATCAGGAGACTGCCATTGACGGGCTCTATGATTGGCAAAGCCGAACAGAGCTCCGTTCTGCTCATGGAGCCAAGCAAGCTGAATATGAAAAGCACGGCCTTGAAGGATATCCTCCCAATGCTCCCTTTGTTCATGCTCGTGAAATGGGGATGGTCATTGGCTTCGCATCAGTAGTGAAGGCAAATCCTAAGTGGGAACACTATTTTTCGACGTTCAATCCAGGAAAAATTAACATCAATTATTGCAGTCCGGAAATGTTCATAGATCTGCTCGGATTAACTCCACAGCAGACAGAAGCTTTTGTAAAGTTATGCGCTGGTCCTGATGGAATCTCGGGTACAGAGGATGATTTGATTTTTAATGATATCAACCAGGCAGCAAAACTCATGGGAGTCTCGGGTCTCCAAGAACAACTGTTACTGAACTATTTTGGAGTCACTGGCAATATTCGACGCATCGATAGCAAAGGAATCTATCATGGCATCACACATCATATTGTTGTCATCATAGGAGACTCACAGGGTGGGAGTATGTTAAGCTGGCAAGAACAATGAGTAAGATTCCTCCACCCCTCACCTCACTTTTAGAAAAGGTAACGTTGATTTTTGCGAAGATTCCATCACTAGCCCGGATACTTCATACTGATCGTGATAAAGAAACTGCGAAGCCTGATGGGGTAAGGCAGGCGAGCACTGGAGCAACGCCGTCATTCACATCAGCAATAGAGTTTCGAAAGAAGTCCCATATACTCACTCTTTTAAGACCAGGCACTCAAGAGGGAGCATGGCAGCTTTGGAAAATGCCTTCGAAAAAAGAAGAAACCGCTGAGCTCCATAGTGGTCCTATCTTGCTCGAGCCTGCAGTCCCTCCTCCTCTCGCATCCTCAAAAACAGATTGGATTATTGGTGTCCCAACACGTGACCTCATTGCAGTTCCCCTTTGGGTAGCCTCTCAAGGCAATCTCGAGGAACTGGTCATGCTAGAACTTTCCAGCAAACATCTACTGAGACGCGGAATGAGTGAAGGATTGAAAATCATCACCCTTGAAATTCATGATGACCGCACCTTGGTGGTGGTATTAGCCCCGGCAGCAATACCTTCTATGGCTACCGCATCTTACCTTAAGACTGCGGAACATTTTGAAGCTGCAGCACGACTCTTGCCAACAGAAAATACGGACCTTCTGTTATGGCATGAACTGGGTGAAATCTGTTTTGCATTTATCAAAAAAAATCAATGCTTGTGGTTCTCGGGTAGCAGCGAAACCGAGGTGAATTCATTTTTAATCGGCCTGATCAAGCGGATGGCTCTTCATCTTCATGCAGAATCGGTGTTAGATCACATGCCACGCAGCGTGCGCATGATTGGCCCTTTTTCAACTAAAGAATGTGAATTACTTCAACGCGAGCTTGGTATCGCAGAAAAATCTTGTGATCATCATGTAGATATACCCTCTCCAGTAATCCCAAAACCACTCCTAGACCTTCCTTCAGAGCAGGCGCGCCACGAAAGAGTCCTTCAAGCAAAACGAGATCAGATCAAAAAAATCGTGACATTTGCACTCATGGGTTATTGCTTCCTCATTTTTTCAGGAGCTGTAAATCTTCTTTTGAAGGAATCTCTAGCGACCCGTTTTTCACATCAATTGACCAGAGCTTCGGCTCCTATTGAAAAAGCCAACCACGATCTTGCTGAGTGGCAAGAATTTCGTTTTGCTATTGACCCAAGGACCTATGCACTCGATCTTCTTGCCGCTGTTGCTAGTCAACTTCATGGTGAAAAAATTCGTCTTATCTCACTGGCTTCTATCGATGGACGCTTGCAAATCAGTGGCGAGGCAACGGATGTTTCTCAGGCTTATCACTTCTTAGAGTCCATTAAAACCGCTCCAGATCTCCAAGAATATCAATGGACAAGCAGCCAGCCGAAGTTGGCAGGAAAAAACAGCGTTCGATTTGAAACAGAAGGATCACTACCCCATGCGAAAACTAGCTCCGAGTGAAAAAACGCTCTTCTTCGTGCTCTGCGGAGCCGTTTTTTTAGCGCTCAATCTTTTCAGTTTAAAATTGTTTTTGAACATGCATCGCGTTTTGCAATCTAAGATTAGTACGCTGAATACGCAACTGGCAGAAGGACGCTCTGTAATCATGATGGCAGAAATGCTCCAACCTGCCACCACATGGATTCATCAACATCCTCTCCCTAATTGGAACAACGACCAAGCAAGTGCTGAACTCCTAAAATGCGAACGAAACGAAGCTGAAAAAGCGGGTCTTAAAATCATCGAAGAAAATTTACTCCCACCTCATACCTCTTCTTATGGCTCCTCCGTCAGCGTTCAAGCCAAGATTTCTGGGTCCTTCGATGGATTGGTGAAATTTCTCTTTGCCTTGCAAAATCCTACCGCATGGAGAGCCATCAATAAATTTACCATCAAAAGTGATTCGGAACCGACGAAGGTCATTGTCGATCTTGAGATCAAACAATTTTTTCAAACGACTTCCTCTCGATGATTTTCTCCTCATCCTCAAAAACTCGTTTTTACATGGTGATTTTCTTGGTATTTTTAGGAATGCTAACCTCTCTCTACAGCAGGGAAAACACATCAAAAACGGAAAGTGATGCAATTCCTCCCTCCCCATGGATGAAGCCTCGCCAGCTTTCTAGTTTTCAATCACTCCTTCAACATTCTCCTTTTTCTTTAGCGACTGCCGAAGAATCTTCTCCTCTCGCAGAGCGCTATGCCGTTACTGGCATCATTACCCTTGATGGGGAAGAAGAAATTTTTGTTTTAGACAAAAACGACCAAAGTCGAGAGTTGCTCACAAAAAAACCAAATAAAAAATCGATGTCCCTTGTGAATATCATGAAGGAAACGGATCCTAATAAATTAAAAGCTACTATTCTTGTGAATGGAGAAACAGGTGTGATTACAAGTCCAGAGCTCAATACCAATGCTCCGACCATGGGACCACAGCGCTTTAATGGACCTGGAGTTCTTAATAGTGGAAACAATCTGCAAAAAAATACATTTCATCCTTCGGGCGCTCCCTACTATCCTGGACAGACATTACCCAATGCCCCACATGCTCCAGGCACAATGCCTAATACCAATAACCCCAACAATCATCGTGTTATTACTCGACCACCTATTTCTGGTCAGCCAATGCAAGGGCCTAATAATTTTTATCAGTAAACAAAAATAAACATCTCTTCCCAAAAATCGTCCCCCTACGTAACAACTCTTATAATGCACCCTCGTCTCTTTCTGATCACTTTCCTAGCTTTGTGTTCTTTCTCCGTAGCGCTATCAGAGGAGAGCACTCTTGTAGCAAGAACCACAATAACCGTACCAGAGTCAAGCGCCACACCCGTTGTCAAAGCAACGCCTCTTCTTACTACAAACGTCCCACTATCATTGACAACGCCAGCGACGCCGTTGCCGACACCATCAGCTTCAGCGACACCAACTCCTACCGTTACTCACGAAGGGCTGTCACTTCCAAATTCTCCTTTAGAGATCACAGAATCTTCCAAAGATCTTAAACCATCTGCTTCGGCAAGACCGCATCAGCTAGAAGCCTCTACGTTACCACTTAAAAAAGAAACGAGTCCCTTGCCTGCAACGGCTCTTTCAGCTCTTCGTGCTGCACGAGCAAAATTTCAGGCGATGAAACAAGCTCCTGAGACTCTACAACAACCTGCTGCTTCTCCTCAACCCAACCTCTCTGCTGAGCAGGCAGCTTCAACCGCTTCTCCAACAGTTACTCCAACAGTTACTCCAACAGCCGCTCCAACAGTTACTCCAGCAGTTACTCCAGCAGTTGTTCCAATATCGGACTCATCTTCAACGAACCTCGTTTCTCCTGCTACTACCACATCTCCTACAGCTTCTCCAACACCCATCAATCTGAATGAAAAAATCAGCATGCAATTTCCTCATACTTCGATCATGGAAATTCTTGCTCTGTATGAAAAATTAACAGGCAAACGCATCATTCGAGATTCCAATCTTGCTGGACCGGAACTCTCGGTCATGATCGCCGATCCTATTTCGAAAAAAGAGGCAATCAATGTCATGGAAAGCTCCATGTTGCTCAACGGATACGTCCTGATTCCTGTTGATGAAAAAACAGTGAAGGTACTTGGACCAAGCCGCCCTCCTCGTACAGAAGGTCTTCCACTCTACCTCGAAGAATCGGAACTTCCGACGGACGGAGACCAACTGGTGAGTTTTTATCAACCTCTCCATTTTTTAAGCACCACCGAGGCTATTACCATTCTTCAAGGTGTTGTGCAGCTCAATCCCTTTGGCTCACTTGTTGCTGTTCCCAACACAAGTGCCATCGTCATCACCGATAAGACTCCTATCATTCGCAAAGCATTAGCACTCCTTAAAGTCATTGATCATGAATCTTCACAAATCATTACTGAATTCGTCCTCCTGCAACGTGCCGATGCAGAAAAAACAGTGGAGACATTAAATCAAATTTTTGGAAAAGAAAGTAGCACCCCAGCACCCACTCCAGCTAAAGGAGGTTCAGGGCAGCCTGGTGGTCCCAATACACCAAATAATCAACCTCAGCAACCCATTCCACCTGCTTCCGATAATTCTAATCCGGGTGATGAACGTGTCTTTAGTGGCAAGGTTCAATTCATTGCTGATAAGCGGACCAATCGCATTCTTGTCGTCACACGTGCTGAAAACTACCGCTATGTTCGCGAATTAATTGCCAATCTCGATAAGGCTCAAGCTCCGGAAGAACCGCTCGTACGCCCTTTGAACTACATGTCTGCAACTGATGTTTTTCCTGTGCTCGTCGACATGCTCAAAAACAAAGATGATGACACCACACAAAATCAAATAAAACCACAAGCAACACCTCAGAATCCTTTTAATAACAGCGGTAGTAGTAGTACCTCCTCAGGACTCCTAGGTTCTCAAAACCCAATGGATGGATCTTCTAGCAGCATTGGAGGAAGTAGTGGAGTCAACGCAGGAGGTAACCATGCAGATCGCTTGAATGAATCCCAAAGACAATCACCTCCGCAATCAGCAATCGTCGGGTCCACCAGCATCGTGGCAGATCCTACTGCTAATAGCATTATTGTTTATGGACCTCCTGAAAGCAAAGCCAAGGCACGTCAAATCATCGACCTCTTGGATCGTCGCCCACAACAAGTCTACTTGGCAGCTGTTATTGGTCAAATGAGGCTGGAAGAAGGAATGGAGTATGGGGCTAGTTATCTTTTTCACTATGACGGATTCAATACCCTCGCCAATACTTTTGGAGGTGATCTCGGAAAAGCCGCAGGAGCTGCTCTGCTCAATGGCATCAATTCTACTTTTCCTGGTGCCGCTGGAACCAATAGCCTTGGAAGCTCTAGTTTAACACGAACGGCAGGTATTAATAATGCCGTTAGTAATAGCCAAGGAGGATTGACTCTTTTTGGTTCTATCGGTGGTTCTGTGGATATGTACGCTAAATTTTTAGAAAGCACTGGAAAATTTAAAACTATCGCGCGCCCAACCGTTTACACGAGTAATAACAAGAAGGCCACCATTCTCTCCGGACGTCGTATTCCGTATCAGTCTCAGACCTTAAATAGCTTGGTCAATGCTGGTGCAACAGGAACATCTAGTCAGACCGCTAACTCGATCACAGCCAATATTACCTACCAAGATGTTTTATTAAAACTAGAGGTCATTCCTTTGATTAATTCCGATAAGGAAGTCAACCTCATCATTGCCCAGCAAAATCAAACGGTCGATACTCAGGCGACTCTTGATGAAGCTAAGACGGGAATCAATGCTCCTGTCATTAACACGCAAGAATTAACCACAAGTGTCCGTATTCCTAGTGGTTCTACTATTGTCCTAGGGGGATTGATCCAGGATGAAAAAAATAATGAAGAAAAAGGGATTCCTTACGTCAATAAAATTCCCATTATTGGACCACTACTAGGAGGTCATACCCAGAAAAATAAGGTGCGTACCGAACTGGTGGTAATGATTCAGCCCATTGTGATTGATTCAAACACTTCTATGGAAAAAGCAAGCAATATTGAGGGAGGATCTTCTGATCTGGGTACCGAGGCCAAAGGCCTTGAGAAAAAGCTACAGCCCACACCAACGCCACCACCTAAAAAAAAGAAATTCAAACTTTTTGGAATGCCTAAACAAGGAAATTATTAGGCCGCTAAGCGGCTGTTGAAGTTAAAAGTTTAAGTTGAAGCAGAGAAAATATTTTCACCAATCAGCACTTCGACTTAAACTACCAACTGAAACTGTCACGCCGTGACAATCATCCATCCCTGTGAATAAAAAACCGCATCCTATCAACGTCTTCTTCGAAACCCTTGCGCAGTCTCTGGATGCTGATTTTAAAAGGGAAGAGCTCCCAGATCCCTCCACACTTCCAGAAAAAATCAACTGGCAGCGTACGCTCCCTTTTCTTTTTTTACATGGAGGATGTCTTGCCGTTCTTTGGGTTGGGTTCAGTCCACTCTCCGTGGAAACTGCACTCTTGCTCTATGTGATTCGGATGTTTGCCATTACTGGATTTTATCATCGCTATTTTTCTCATAGGACATTTAAGACCTCCCGTTTTTTTCAGTTTGCAGCTGCTGTTTTAGGTAATACCTCCATGCAGCGCGGCCCTTTGTGGTGGGCGGCCACGCATCGTCATCATCACACGCATTCCGATGAAGAAGAGGATAAACATTCTCCCGTAACCAAAGGTTTTTGGTGGTCCCATATCGGATGGTTAACCTCGATGAGGAATTTTCCAACTCCTTATGACAAAGTCCGCGACTTAAGCCGCTATCCAGAACTCGTTTTTTTGAACCGCTACGACAAAACAGTTCCTATTTTGTATGGTTTGCTGATGTTTGGTATTGGACTCTTTCTTGAAAAAAAATTTCCGAGTTTCGGAGTGACTGCAGGACAATTTTTCGTCTGGACTTTTTTTATTAGCACAACGCTCTTGCTTCATGGAACCCTTTTTATCAATTCGCTAGCGCACCTCTGGGGCGATCGCCCCTATCAAACTGAAGATGACAGTCGTAATAATTTTTGGCTAAGCCTCATCACGCTGGGTGAAGGATGGCACAATAACCATCACCGCTACCCTCATGCGACACGACAAGGATTTCGCTGGTGGGAAATCGATATCACCTACTACGGCTTAAAGATTTTATCGTGGTTAGGATTGATTTGGGATCTCAAACCTGTGCCACATGCTGTATTGGAGGAGTCCCCATTAAGAATGGGTACAGTTAATCCGGATATTTCATACTGATCTACTGCGGAAGCCGGGAAGCCTGATGGATGCTGCGTTAGACTCACATTTTGACTTGGGCAATACAGCTGACCGGGAGGGCGCTAGATAGACTTTCCGAAGGAAAGCCCTGAAGGGGAGAGCCGAGCTTCGCCAAGCGAGTCAACTCAGCATGAAATATCCGGGTTAAAGTGAAAAGTTGAAGTTGAAGCAGCAAGGTATAGTGTTTTAAATTGAAAAGGGCGCACTAGAAGCACTGAAATTTTTTCTTAG
>JBMOFC010000006.1:0-67142 GCA_049314455.1 Chthoniobacterales bacterium | reverse complement strand
AGGCAGCTACGTCCCGGTGAATCAACTGGTCATTAGCAAAAATCAACGTGGCTGCTACTTCTGACATTCCTTGCGAACGTCTGACGATGACCTCTTGATCAACAGGCGCAGAAGCCACATGAAACGTTTCTAAGGAGGTTTTTTTAAGATCGGAAAAACGCCACATTTCGTCGTGACGTGATGGGAGTGGAAGGTCGGAAAATTTTTTCCAGGCAGCTGCTTGAAGCTCTTGGAACCAGAAGGCCAGGCCAGCCGCTCCGCTAGAAGCTTCGCAGCAGTTGAAGTTAAAAGTTGAAGTTGAAGCAGAAGAGATCACAAGTTGTACTAAGTCCTTTGATGACTGTTGAAGTTGAAAATTGAAGTTGAAAAAAAAGAGTAACGTGGTGAAAGACTGAAAGCTTCTTAGAATTTTTTGTGATCTTTGTGATGAATTCTTTTTGAAAATAAAATCTAGCCCGGATATTTCATACTGATTCGTCGCCAGGCGCCGCGCAGCCTTATTTAGACAAGGATGCCGATGGATTGTGACTACAGCTGTATGAGTACATACTGCCCGAGGAGCAATTTGAAGCTGACATAGTATACATCAGACTCTCGCAGGCCGCAGTAGAATTAGTATGAAATATCTGCGCTAGAGCTCTGTTGTTTTGCTTCAACTTCAACTGTTGAATAGAAAAAATTCCATTTTTTCTATCCAACTGACCCCTCCATCTCAAGATCAATGAGGCGTTTGAGCTCCACAGAATATTCCATAGGGAATTGCTGGACAAGGTCATTAACAAAACCATTCACCGCTAAGCTCATGGCGGCAGCCTCACTTAAGCCACGTTGTTGCATATAAAAAATTTGCTCTGCGTTGATTTGACTCACGCTCGCTTCATGCTGTACCGAGTGTCCTTGACCACGCACAGTAATGGCAGGATAGGTATCCGTACGGCTCTGAGCGTTGATTAAGAGAGCGTCACACTCAGTATTATTCTTACATTTTTTAAGATGTTTTGGAATATGGACCATTCCACGATAGGTAGAACGCCCAGTGCCCAAGCTAATCGATTTGGAAATAATATTGCTCGTGGTTTCATCAGCAGCATGAATCATTTTAGCACCTGTGTCTTGATGCTGTCCATCTCCTGCAAGGGCAATAGAAACGACCTCTCCACGAGCCCTTCTTCCTTTCATGATGACTCCTGGATATTTCATCGTCAGGCGTGAACCGATATTACAATCGATCCATTTGATCTCAGCATCTTCATGTGCTAGGCCTCGTTTGGTGACCAGGTTGAAAACATTGGAGCTCCAATTTTGAACCGTGATGTATTGGATCTTGGCTCCTTTGAGAGCGACCAACTCAACCACGGCACTGTGCAAGGTTGCTGTTTCAAACTTTGGCGCGGTGCATCCTTCCATGTAGACCACTTCTGCTCCTTCATCGGCAATAATGAGGGTGCGCTCAAATTGACCAAAATTTTGCGCATTGATCCTGAAATAGGCCTGTAGCGGATGTGAGACCTTCACTCCTGGTGGGACATAAATAAAACTACCACCACTAAAGACCGCACTATTGAGCGCACTGAACTTGTTGTCACCACTTGGAATCACTTTTCCAAACCATTTTTTGAAAATCTCAGGATAGTGTTGCAACCCCTCGGCACTTCCCACAAAAATAACGCCCTGCTCACCAACAGCAGCTTTGATATTAGAATAAGCAGCCTCACTATCAAACTGAGCCTCGACTCCGGCAAGGTATTTTCGTTCTTGCTCGGGAATACCAAGACGTTCAAACGTTCTCTTCACATCCTCGGGAACTTCTTCCCAAGTGCGTTTGGGAGCCTGCCCTTGTGAGAGGTAATAGCGAATATTTTCAAAAACAATACTATCTAAATCCTTGGTTGCCCAATGTGTTGGCATCGGTTTTTCTAGAAACTTACGATATCCTTCTTTGCGAAAAGCACGCACCCAATCGGGATCTTTTTTGACATCACAGATGTAATCGATGGTAGCTTCACTCAAGCCCACACCAGCATCAAAAGCATAATCGACGTCATAGCGAAAATCGCCCACGGAGCGATCTGCTTCTAGTTGCTCCGCAACAGTTGAAGTTGAAAGTTGAAGTTTATTCATAGTTCACTTTTTTTTAAACAACTGGTTAATTCAAAAATCATAGCTGAAATTTCCCTTAATTCTTGTAACCAAATTTGAGTAGTGGCACCGTTAAAGTAACGCAGCTGGTTCGCAATAGCAATCTGTGTTCTCGTTTCGCCAGCAATCTCTTTTATAACGGCGTTGCCATACTTCAAGATCTTCAAACGATTTCATAAATTCGACTTGAACTTCAACTTCAACTGAAACAAGGCTACATCTTGCTCCCCACCCAATCATAACCCTCTGCTTCGAGTTTCAGTGCAAGATCTTTTCCTCCGCTCAAGACAATTTCTCCTTCGGCCATCACATGCACTTTGTCAGGGACAATGTAGTCGAGGAGACGTTGATAGTGAGTGATAACGAGCATGCCGACTTCAGGACTGCGCAAGGCATTGACTCCTGAGGAGACGATTTTAAGGGCATCAATGTCGAGACCACTATCGGTTTCATCGAGCACCGCATAGCGTGGCTTGAGCATGGCCATCTGCAGGATTTCACATCGCTTTTTCTCGCCACCGGAAAAACCTTCATTCACCGAACGTGCAGTAAAGTTACGCGGAATACTCAGCGCATCCATCTTGGAATAGAGCTCCGCATAATATTCAGTTGCTTCTAGCTCCTCCCCCTGAGGAAGACGGGCTTGTACTGCTGCTCGGATAAAATTGGCAATCGTCACTCCTGGAATTTCCATCGGATATTGAAATGCTAAGAATAAACCCAAGCGCGCACGTGCATCGGGTTCCATCTCTAAAATACTCTCGCCATTCAGAAGCACATCCCCGGAAGTCACCGTATAATCAGGATGTCCAGCCATGACCTTAGCTAAGGTACTTTTGCCCGAACCATTTTTGCCCATAATGGCATGCACCTCCCCTTGTGGAATGTCTAAGTTGAGACCTCGAAGAATCGGCTTTTCACCGATAGAAGCATGAAGATTGCGAATAGAGAGTGTGTGCATAGAAAAAGAAAGAAGCGCGCTAGTCGCAAGGAGAAATTCTCACAACCATGCGGAGAAAAGAATGTAGCGCAGCTTTTTCCTTCATCAAGAATTATTCGAAGAACTCATTATTCTTATGAAAAATCAATCATCTTCTTCGAGTGATTTTTGCATGGCTTCTTCGGGCGTTAAGCCTGGGTATTTTTTGGCATAATATTCTCTATCGCTCTCCTCCTTGTCTTCTTTTACTGCTCGCTCTAGCGATTCAAGTGACTCAATACTATCCTCAAGCTTTGTTTTTTTTTCGCCCACAAATTTTAGTAAAAATCTATCTTCCAGATGAGAGTTTTTGCCGCCCAGCCTTTCAGTAGCAATTTCTCTGGAAACCAGATACTCAGTGAGTGCTTGTTTAAAAACACCGTGGTCCTCACGATACATGCTCCTCAATGTATTATTAAAGGAGACTATAAAGTTACTCTTATGGTGTTTGGTAAAATCACGAATATGACGCAACTTGATGTCATCCTTATAGTCTCCCTCAAATGGCTCCTTCTCAAAATTACTTTCAAGATCAGGATGCTCTCTTGAACTAAGAGACTCCAAAAGCTTTTTGAAGGTCAACCCTGCACTTAACTTCTCTCGTGGGTCTTTATTTGAAATTTTTGATTTGTATTCTTCGTACAATTCTTTTTCCTCAGGGGATAATTTAATGAGACCAATACTTTCTTCGGCAAGTTCGTCTGAAGCAGAAGATATTTTTTCAACAGAAGCAGTAATGACTCCGTCACCAGCAACTGCTTTTTGAACCTCTTCAACTTGATCATGGTGACTAGCACCTTGTTTTTCAGCATCTTGTTCTTCAGTAAGCTTTTTTCCTAAATGATCAGTTTGTGTTCCTACGGTTGCAAAAGTTTTTTCAATAACTGAAGGCTCTATTGCTGAAATGGAACTTGATCTAGATGTAGATTGTGAAGAGGTACCACCTTCATCATCTTGATGTAACGAAGAGCTCGGAAAACTTAATGAAGTATCGAGATCTTGACTTATTGCTGCCGTTCTTGTTCTCACAGTAGTAGCAGCAGGATCACTATCTGGGTATGCTTTGGCATAAATCTCTTTTTCTCTCTCTTCATTATCTACCTTGACTGCCCTCTCTATCGACTCAAGTGACTCAATAGCATCCTCAAGTCTTGCTTTTTTTTCGACCAAAAATTTTAACAGAAGCATATCTTCATTAGAAACAAGTTTTCCCAGCCTCTTAGTCAAAATTTCCCTGGAAACCAGATACTCAGTGAGTGCTTGTTTAAAAACAACATGGTCTTCATGATACATGTCCTTCAATACATGATCAAAAGAGATTATAAAGTTGTCCGGATGGTGTGTCGCAAAATCACGAATATGACGCAACTTGATGTCATCCTTATAGTCTCCCTCAAATGGCTCCTTCTCAAAATTACTTTCAAGATCAGGATGCTCTCTTGAACTAAGAGACTCCAAAAGCTTTTTGAAGGTCAACCCTGCACTTAACTTCTCTCGTGGGTCTTTATTTGAAATTTTTGATTTGTATTCTTCGTACAATTCTTTTTCCTCAGGGGATAATTTAATGAGACCAATACTTTCTTCGGCAAGTTCGTCTGAAGCAGAAGATATTTTTTCAACAGAAGCAGTAATGACTCCGTCACCAGCAACTGCTTTTTGAACCTCTTCAACTTGATCATGGTGACTAGCACCTTGTTTTTCAGCATCTTGTTCTTCAGTAAGCTTTTTTCCTAAATGATCAGTTTGTGTTCCTACGGTTGCAAAAGTTTTTTCAATAACTGAAGGCTCTATTGCTGAAATGGAACTTGATCTAGATGTAGATTGTGAAGAGGTACCACCTTCATCATCTTGATGTAACGAAGAGCTCGGAAAACTTAATGAAGTATCGAGATCTTGACTTATTGCTGCCGTTCTTGTTCTCACAGTAGTAGTAGCAGGATCACTATTGGCTTTAGAAATTTTAACTCCCAACACAGGATCAAGTGCAACATTATCCCTTAACCAAGACTTTTGATCTTCCCCAGAAGACGCTTCATTATGGAAGGTGAATGAGTTTTTAGAAATGAAATTCATGGCTTTTATAGTTTTACTCAGAACGATTATTCATTCTTCTCTCCACCACTCTTTCCACCTTGCAGGAGCCCAGCGACTCCGAATCAGGAAGAAAAAAGCCAATGCCAAGAACCAACTGAGAATCCCAAAATAGAACGAAAGCGTATACCAAAAAGGAGGATGAAATTTAAAAACAATCTCCTGGGAGTTTAGTGGAATGTAGAGTGAAAGAAGCGCCCCTGCCGCACGATAAATCTTTGCAGGTTGACCATCCACAGTTCCTTGCCAATCGGGGTGAAAGGCCTTGGTCACCACAAACCATCCAGAGGCTGCTGAGGGAACCTGGTAGGTCATTTTTTGATCATGATCAGTCAATGGATCGGCTGCATCGAAGTGTTGAAAGGGAGCGCCTCCGCGATCTTTATAACTGGGTAAAAGCTCTATCTGATTACCTCCTTTAGCGACTCCTGCAAAGCCAAGTTCTCGAGGATTCGCTTCTGTCATTTCAAGCGTTACTAAATTCATCGACGCAAGCTGTAAGGAACCCTTGGCCAGCAAGTAACTCTCTTTTGGAAAGACGACAAAATCACGGGCTAAAAACGCTGGGTATAATGAACTTCTGTTTTCTAAAATAAGAAAGGAGTTGTTCTCAAAAGCGACGGGATAAAAAGAGCGATAGAGATCTTGAGATTGCTTAGTTGTAGTGGGGTCTTCCTTATCGATAAAAATATAGGAAGCTCCAAGAAGGTTGAGCAATTCTTTGAACTCGGTAGAATTCAAAGAATTCCCTAAAGAGCGAACCCATTTTAATTCAAAATAACGATTAAAGGCTTCATCGACGATCGGATGTCCTGTTAGCGAGGGTAGCTGAAGATAAAAATAGCGACCCGAGAACGGCATGATGCTACTGTGCGAAGAGTCTTGTTTTAAAAAATCAGTAGTTTTTAAAAAGTCATCGTAGATTCCTTCTCTCAAAGCACCTTGATGGTAAAAAAATAAATAGGGAGAAAAATCGAACATCACTAAGAGCAGTAGTGCAGCAGTACAGATTTTCTGTAAAAAAATTTCACGAAGAGAAGTAACGAAAAGACTGGCAGCACATCCAAAAAGAGCTGCTAAAAAAAGAGAACCACCCAGTTGCCATAGGGACCAAGGAGCCCTAATTCCTTGAGCAAAGGGAAACAACTCGAATAATTTGAATCCAGGAACAAAAAGAAAAATAAGAAGCAGCAATGTCCTAAAAATTTTATCCCATTTCTCATTGGAATAGGAGGGTACTAGCCGCCAAACTAAGAAGATAAGGCCAGTAACGCTGAGCCAAAACAAAGGAATCACAATATTCTGAGCTTCTTGAGCGGACCTTAAGAAAAGAAGCGTGCGGCTTGCAAGCGAACCTGGACCGATGCTCAACCAAGCAGATAGAAGGATTAGAGCAAAGCTGGCTTGAGCGATTTTCCCCAATCTTTGCTCCCTTCTTTTGGAAGAGTAAAAAACATACCAGGTTAAAAGAATAGTAACGATTCCAAGATAAAAACCACCATGGTCTAATGTGAAATTGGGAGGCATTCCTGAGGTCAGCAAACAATCACGATCTAAAAATGCCAAGGAGCTTTGAAAGACAAAATTATTTTGCCAATCCTGAAATGGTTCATAGGTAAAGAGAGCAAGCCAGGGATATTCTCTCAACACGGGTAGTAGTGGAATAATGGCAAGCGGGATCAATAAAAGTCCCGCGAGCAGAAGCCGTAGAACAATGGCTAAAATGAGAGAATGCTCTCTTAATTCCCCTCTCCGTTCATAACCTAAAAAAAGTAGAAAACCGAGTGCAATCGGAACAAGGCAAACAGCCATTTTGGAAAAGGTCAAGAGGAGTGCTCCATACGAAAGAGCAAAGAACAGTGATCCTTTCCAACGACGCTCAGCCACAAGAATCCAAAGCGACCAAAGCACAAGAGGTGCATATACCATACTAAAAACAACAGGCAGGTGTTCGTTAGAACCAAGCCTTAAGGAGAGCTGTGGTCCCATCATATAGGCCAAGGCGCCAAAGAAGGCAGCACGTTGATCCTGAGTCCATGCACCAAGAAAGAGATGCATCGCAAAACCAGCGCATGCTAAAGCCAGTAAGCCAGCCGCTTTTCCTCCTAGAAGAGGCCCCAACATAAATCCAAAAAATTTCAACGGAAGAAGAGTAAAAAGAGTCGTAAGCTCCGGAGCAACGGATCCTCCTGCCATAAAATTATTGCTCCACCAACTCACCCAAGGATGAAAATCTTCTGCCTTAGCCATATTGGCCAAGAGTTCTTGATCAGAAGGTCCTTTCAGAAACCAGATCAGTCCTATCACAAGTGTTAAGCCAATAATGTAGAAAGAAGTCGCAGATATTTTTCCTATGTATGGTTTTTTAATCTCTTGCATTACTTTTAGGCCTGTTGGTTTTTTAGTTTTTTAGCCAAAACGTTAGTTTCATTTTTTGTGACCACCAACATCATTTTGTTTTCAAAAAAAATTAACCACAAAGAGCACAAAAGAATTTTTGATTTCCAATTTTTTGCTCTGATCTTGATTTCTCAACTTTAAAATTTTTTATAAAAAATTTTATCTCTGTGTTTCCTTTGCGTGCCGCTTTAGCGGCGCTATGTTCTTTGTGGTTAATTTTCCTCTGTATTGGCTACGTTGGTAGTTAGCATTTTTTTAAAAAATGATCCATCTGATTGTAATAACTCACTGCCGACGGAAGTTAGAAGTCCTCAACCCACCCCAAAGTCGACAATAGGCCACTTTTTTTTCTGCGCATAGTCCCTCAAGGTATCATCCGGATTAACCGCAACAGGATGTGTGGCTATTAAAAAAAGCGGCAAATCGTTGTGAGAATCACTATAGAACCAAATCCCATTATAATCCTCAAAAGAGCGCCCTTGTGCTATCAACCATTCTTGCAAACGTGTTATTTTTCCTTCGCGATAAGAAGGAGTGCCAAGAAAGCGTCCTGTATATTTCCCCTCTTCATCACGCTCTTCTTGCAGTGCAATTAAATTTTTTATTCGCAGAAGTTCTGCAATGGGGGTTGTTAAAAATTCATTCGTAGCGGTAATAAGAATAACCTCATCCCCTGCTTCTTGATGCTGCGCAAGCTGCTTCCACCCTTCTTTGACAATCAAAGGACGAATTCGCTCTTCTACAAAGGCGCTACGCCACGCAGTAATTTGTTGTAGCGAATAGGGCCTCAAAATCTCCATTTGGAAACCTAGGAGAGCCGAGACATCAAGCTTTCCTTGACGATACCCCACATCAAACTCTGCCATTCTTTTTTGATAAGCAGCGAAATCAATCATACCAAGATCCGCTAAATAGCGCCCCCACTCGCTCTGCGTATCTCCGTTGAGAAGCGTGTGATCAAGATCAAAAAGAACAAGAGCTGGTTTCATGACTCTTTTCTAAATAAAAAGGTAGTGCCTATGGAGAGTCTCCTATTAGAATCTGTATGCAAAGTCGCTGAGACTGATGAAGAATAAGGAACACGACATGGTGGGAGCCAGTCGGGCAGACTGCCAGAGGAAGCCCGAAGGGCGAGCCGAGGTTCGCAAAGCAAGTCAATCGACGGCGCGCAGACCCTCAGTATGCAGGCGATATCCGAGGACGTGATCCCCGCCTCCGCGAGGATGACGTTGGGCGCAACGCTGTTATTCACAGTTTCAGTAGAGTATGAATGCAGGTTCTTATTTCTCTTCAGAATTTTTAGATGGCATAACCTGTTTTTCTTCATTGCTAGGAATAGTCTGCGAAGCGGGATGACGTTCACAGGCAAAACCTGAAAAGAGCAATGTCACTACAAAGAGAAAAAGGAGGAGTCGTTTCACGATGAATGAATAGATATAGCTGTTCGTCTCATCAGTCCAATTTTCAACACGTTATTTCTTACGAGCTTTGTTAATGATGCTCAATACGGTCTGAGAAGGACGAGCTCCAACGCTGAGCCAGTATTCGGCACGCTCAAGATCGATGACAAAATTTTCTCCTTCTTTTTTGGAATCGTAATGTCCAATGAGTTCAATAAATTTGCCATCACGCGGAGAACGCTGGTCTGCTACGGTGATACGGTAAAAAGGGTGATTTCGTGCTCCTTCGCGGCGAAGTCGGATAGCTACTGCCATGGTAATGTATTCGGTAAGTGTTGATTCGATATCAGGCCACCAAAACGACTAGAGGGTATTCCACGAGAAGATTTGGAAAGCATTTTTTTCATTTTTCCTACGTTCTTCATCATTTTTTTCATCTGATGAAGACGCAAAATAAGATTGTTTACTTCGGCAACAGAGCAACCACTGCCGCGGGCAATACGTTGACGTCGGCGAGCATTAAGAATGTCAGGACGTTTTCGTTCATCAGACGTCATCGAAAGAATGATCGCCTCAACCCGCTGCAGTTGTTTTCCGTCGACCGCAGTGGATGGAAGATTAGCGCCCCCTGGCAACATGCCAAGAAGATTCTCTAAGGGACCCATACGACGCATCATTTTTAACTGACCTAGAAAGTCATTAAAATCAAACGATGCTGTTTTCATTTTTTGCTCTAATCTGGCCATCTCCTCCATTTCAAGGGCTTCTGAAGCCTTTTCGACAAAACTCACAACATCTCCCATTCCTAAAATCCGCCCTGCTAATCGATCGGGATAAAAAGGTTCCCACTGATCTAATTTTTCTCCAATACCAGAAAATTTAATAGGCTGTCCCGTCACCGCACGTAATGAAAGTGCTGCACCACCACGGGTATCGCCATCGAGTTTGGTAAGAACAAGTCCTGTTAGTCCAAGACTAGAATGAAACTCCTTTGCAACACTCACCGCCTGTTGACCAGTCGCTCCATCGCAGACGAGTAAGATTTCTTGGGGTTCCAGAAACTCTTTGAGTTTTTTTAATTCAGCAATCAGTGGTCCATCAATTTCGCGACGTCCAGCTGTATCATAAATAGCGATACCACCTGTCTGCTCCTCGCACCAACGTGCGGCTTCACGCGCTACATCGAGTACATCAGAAGCTCCTGGCTGAGGACTAAAAACAGGCACTTCAATCTGCACTCCGAGTGCCACGAGTTGTTCAATCGCTGCAGGCCTCACAAGATCAAGTGCCACTAAGAGTGGTTTCTGGCCTTGAGTTTTGAGCCATCTGGCTAATTTTGCAGAAGAGGTTGTTTTACCTGCTCCATTAAGACCGACCATTAAAATAGGCGTCGATTTTGTCAGCGGGGCTGTATCTCCTCCTAAGAGAGAGGTTAATTCATCTTGAAAAATTTTGATGATCTGTTGCCCTGGCGTAATGCTTTGTAGGACTTCCTGTCCAAGCGCTTTTTCTTTGACCTTGGCAATAAAATCCTTGGCCACTTGAAAATGAACATCGGCGTCAAGCAATGCTAGACGGACCTCACGAAGGGCCTCGTTAATGTTTTCCTCCGTAATACGTCCATGGCCGCGGAGATTTTTAAATGTTTTTTGAAGTTGGTTAGAGAGCGTGGAAAACATAAATAAAGGCGTAAAAAGTGAAGCGTGTTAAATAAAAAAACCAACGTCTAATCCAAAATATTTACTCAAATTGCGCACATGCTCGAGCGTCAGATTACGCTCTCCGTTAACAATCCGAACACCCACACTGCGTTCTAGATTAAGTATGGATGCCAACTTACTCGCACTCATACCGCTTTCCGCAAGTAGATGCTTGAAGCGCTCTTTGGTTGAAAGCTTCGGTACCTCTACCGATTCATAATCGGCAATAATAGTAGAAAGAAGATCAAAATAATCGCGCTGATCTTCATTCATTTTTTCTTCAAAGCCTGCCAAGAGGCCTGCCAGCATGACCGTTACTTTGTAGTCATAGCTGTCATGAATAGGTCGAGGTAGATGGAGCATGCAAAGCTCTTGATAGCTGGAAGGCAACTGAGCAAAGGTAAGATTTTTCTTTACTGTATTTATTGTTTTCATAGAACGGTTTTCCATTGGTTTTTTGAATATTCTACATGAGTAAAAAAAGAAAGCGTATAGGCTATACCTCGATCAAAATGAATAGCTGCAATTAATCGAAAAGAATTTCCACAAGCGTTGAAGACGATAACATTTTTTCCGCTTTGCACTTTTGCTAGATCTGCAGATGCATAAACTTTTTTGAGGTCTACAAAAGATTTCCAGCGAGCTGATCTCACCGCCCACCTCCAAGATTCAAGCCATCTTTGTGCTGTAGGATATCGAAGAGCAGCGTCACGTAGCATCGCTTCTTTGATAATTCGCATGATGCCAAAATGACATCAAAGTAGAATTAAAGCAATTGCTATTTATAAAAGCACCTTCTCACAGCAAAAATTTTCACAGCGATAGAGCACTGCTTTTCCCTCTATCGACTTCATTTCGCTGAGTTCCACCTTACGTTCGGCCAACCACTCGTGACCGACCTCTCCTTCAGCCAACATGATGACCTGTTCGGGATGAAATTCTTTTCGTGCTTGAGCGAGGAGCGCTTGTGTATCAGGCCATGCAAGCTCTCCAGCAACGACCAACTGCCGTAATGGAGTTAAGGAATACCAAAGTGCTACAAGCAGCTGTGGCACGGCCGTTGGCATCCCTTCGAGCGTCAAAGCTGAAGCATTAAAAATAGCAGTCGCTTTCTCTGTGGCAGAAGCATCATCGAGCATCCGTGAAAAACGAAGATGATTGAGCGCTGCCACAGAATTAGCCGAAGGCTCCGCTCCATCATATTCTTCCTTCATCCGCATGAGGAGATGAGGGTCGCCTGTAGCACTTGTAAAATAGCCACCTTGAGCGCCATCCCAAAAAAGGTGATCCATTTTTTTCTGCAATATCTTGGCCCATTGTAACCAAGCCACATCAAAGGTAGCTTCATAGAGATCAAGTAGCCCTTGAATTAAAAAAGCATAATCCTCGGCAAAACCGTGCTCCGAAGAATGGCCTAAACACCAGCTATGGCGCAGCTCTCCAGAAGATGAATCATAAAGGTTTTTGCGAATAAAAAGCGCTGCATGAATTGCTGTATCAACATAATGTTGAAATCCAAGAATGGCACCTGTGCGAGCAAAGGCTGAAATCATGAGTCCATTCCAAGCTGTGACAATTTTGTCATCACGATGAGGACGAGGACGTTTTGCTCGAGCTTGAAAAAGTTTCTCCCGTGCACGTGAGAGGCTCTTTTCATCAACACGGGATAATTTTTTATCTTCAAGAACGATAAAAATATTTTTCTCCGTTAACTCAGCATGAGGATCGTACTGAGCAGGAACATTCCCAGTTTTTTTTACACAGTAGCGCCTCACAACGAGCTGACATTCTTTTTCCGAGAGCAGCTCACGGATTTCTTTTTCCGACCAAACGTAGAATGCACCTTCGCTTTTTACTCCTGATTCATTAAGACTGTCTGCATCTTCAGCTGCATAAAACCCCCCATCGGGCGAGGTCATCTCACGTTGGACATAGGATAAGATGGACTGCACGACGTTAGCGTATTCCTGTCCCTCGGTGAGCTGATAAGCCTCTAAATATGCCATCACCAGCTGTGCCTGATCGTAGAGCATTTTTTCAAAATGAGGAACCTGCCAGATACGATCTACGGCATAACGGTGAAAGCCACCTCCAAGATGATCATACATGCCACCTGCAGCCATCTTACAAAGGGTGAGTAATGCCATCTTCCGAGCATGCCGTCCATTTTCATCATCGTGCGTATGCGCGTAACGTAACAAAAAAAAGAGTACCGAAGGGCGTGGAAATTTTGGCGCTGCTCCAAAACCACCCCAAGTCTCATCAAAGCTTTCTGAGAATTCTTCGAAGGCACGCTGCAACGGAAGTTCTTTCTCGATAGAAAAGAGAGCTAATTCCTTTTTCGCTACCTGTTCCAAGAGGCGCATAGTACGTATCGATTCCTGTTCTACCTGCTCGCGCTTTTCTTTCCAAAGTTGCGCAAGCTGTAAAAGTACTGACGGAAAGCCAAGACGGCCATAGGCATTCTGAGGAGGAAAATAAGTGCCACCAAAAAAAGGTTTCAATGTTGGAGTCAGCCAGACACTCATTGGCCAACCTCCCCCACCCGTGAACGCCTGCACATAGCTCATGTAGAGACGATCTATATCCGGACGCTCTTCACGATCGACTTTAATACAAATAAAATGTTCATTGAGCAGGGCTGCAATCATTTCGTTTTCAAAAGACTCATGCGCCATGACATGGCACCAATGGCACGTCGAATAACCAATCGATAAAAAAATTGGCTTCTGCTCCAGGCGGGCTTGCGTGAATGCTTCTTCACCCCACGGATACCACTCCACAGGATTAGAAGCGTGTTGGAGCAAGTAGGGAGAGGAGGAGTTTGCAAGGTGGTTCATACTTTATTGGAAGATAGAAGATGGGAGATGGAAGTATCAGAGCTGCTTACGAAGATAAAAATAACATTCTTTGAAAGCTTTGAATCCTATCTTCAATCTTCCATCTCCTATAGCGTTTTAAAAAATTCTGTAGTTGGGTGCATTGTCAGAACACGACCCGATGTGAGTTGGTCGGGCAAGACTACCGTTATAGTGTTTTAAATTGAAAAGGGCGCACTAGAAGCGCTGAAATTTTTTCTTAGGACAAGGCCGAAGATTGAGGCGCTATCTGAAGATAACGTAAGATCTGAGAACGTAGTCATAAGGAAAAAGATCCAGCTTATAGCGTGTCTTTATCGATTTAACACACTATAGGCAGCCCAGCAAGGGCAAGGTGAGCGGGGGCGAACGAGTCAAACGAGGAGCGCAGACCCGCAGTGTAGCCAGCGATACTCGAGGACGCAATCCCCGCCTGCGCGGGGATGACATTCGGAGTGACATCAGAAGACGCGGCTACAGAATTTTTTAAAAAGCTCTATCTTGCAGATGCCTTCGGCACCGGCAATCCCAACTTATCGTACACCTTCGGTGTTGCCACACGCCCTTGTGGTGTTCGTTGGAGATAACCTTGCATAATCAGGTAGGGCTCGTGTACTTCTTCCAGTGTTCCTGCTTCTTCTCCCACCGCCACTGCTAGAGAATGAAGACCAACGGGACCTCCTCCAAATTTGTGAACAATGGCCTCTAAGATGCGTTTGTCCATTTCATCAAACCCCTCTTCATCGATATCGAGCATGGTGAGTGCTTGAGCAGCTGATTCTTGGTTGATGATTCCTTGGGCCTTCACTTGGGCAAAATCACGCACCCAGCGCAACAAATTATTAGCAATACGGGGTGTACCACGTGAGCGACGCGCGATTTCTAAACCTCCACCCTCATCGATAGTCACGTTGAGCAAACCTGCTGTTCGCATAACAATCGTCTTTAATTCTAAAGCTTCATAATAATCAAGGCGACAATTCATCCCAAAGCGCGAGCGTAGTGGAGAGCTGATCATCCCAGCACGCGTGGTGGCACCAATGAGGGTGAAACGAGCCAGATTGAGGCGGACACTACGTGCGTTAGGACCTTGATCAATCATGATATCAACACAAAAATCTTCCATTGCCGGATAAAGATATTCTTCAATGACCGGTTGAAGACGATGGATCTCATCGATAAATAAAATGCCACCTCGAGGCATGGTGGTGAGAAGACCGGCAAGATCTCCTGCTTTCTCAATGGCAGGACCACTTGTAGTCTTCACTTCTACGCCCATGGCATTTCCAAGAATATAGGCTAAGGTCGTCTTTCCAAGTCCTGGAGGGCCACTGAGCAAGATATGTTGCAACGTATCCCCACGCTGAGAAGCGGCTTCAACGAGAAGCTGCAAGCGCTCGACAGCACGCGCTTGTCCACAAAATTCTCCAAAAAGAGGAGGCCTTAATGAGATATCAAAAGGGGCATCAGGCTCATCCGACTTTAAACTCAGGGAAATATTTTCAGAATTCATGAAAAAAGAATGTAACCACAAAAAAACAGAAAGAGACACAAAGAAAACAAACTAGCTCGGAAGCAAAGTAAACCTGCTCCTTGCACTCGTTACTCGTTCCTTCTTTTGCTCTAACCCGGATATTTCATACTGATTCGTCGCGAGGCGCCGCGCAGCTTGATGAGGACAAAGCGGGCGATGAATTGCACCGTTCCCGCCTTCGCGGGAATGACGTGGCTGTATGTTTCATATTGACTCGCTTGGCGAAGCTCGGCTCGCCCTTTTGGGACTTTCCTTCGGAAAGTCTATCCAGCGCTCTCCCGGGCAGCTGTACTACCCGAGGAGCAATTCGAGAACAACGCAGCCCCCCATCAGGCTCTCGCAAGCCGCAGCAGAATCAGTATGAAATATCCGGGTTAAGCACCTCTTGCACCCATGCTCCATAAGCTTCTCCTACTGCTATCGGTTCGATGGCCACTATTTCAGGAACGTCGTAAGGATGCAGCTTTTTCAATCTTTTCATGCAGCGCTCCAAAAGACTGTCGGAAGTTTTGAGCACCACCATGACCTCAGGAGTTTCTTCTAGTTTGCCTTGCCACATATAGATGGAATGAGCCTGGGGGAGTAGCGTACCACATGCAACCAGCTGTTCTTTGACCAGAGAACGAATGACAGAAAATGCGGTTTCTTGATGAGGAAACGACGTGATCAGTAGGCATAATGAGGTCTTCATAAATTGGAAAACAACTTTTACAGATATATTTTAAAATTTTTAGAAACTCACTAGCCCTAATGTTTCATACTATCGTAACGAGGAAGCTGCGAAGTCTGATGGGACACGACAGCATCCATCAGGCTTCCCGGCTTCCGCAGTAGATCTGCATGAAATATTAGGGCTAAATACAAAATTTAAGGAGATCCATAATAAAGAAAAAAACATCAAATGCATAACCATCATTGGTAATCCAATCCATGAGAAAGGAAAATAGGGTAAGCAACATCGCAACAGAAAAAGGAACTTCTGCCGAAAAAAACAGTTCCAATAAAGGAAGTTGCACCAAAGCAAGTGCAAAAATTTCAGGTCCTAAGAGCACGAGAAGAGCTGCAGAAAGCACTCCTCCCAACATCAATCCGAGCGTCGCTAGATCGATAAAAAATAAACTCCACTGAAGAACATCTTCAAGAAGCTTGAGATGCGACTTATTTTCACTCTCTTTGTGTGAGTCAGGTTTTTTTACCAAGTCCGTTTTGACTGCAGCATAAGAAGATGCTTCTACTGGAAATAGTGTAGCGATCCGAAATCCAGTCTTATTATTTCCTAGTGCTACTGCAGCGTGATCATATGTTTGAGCGGCAGCTGTACGCCTAGAATCCTCAGAAGATGGAGATGCCCACGAAGCACCACGTGTAATAGGAACGAACTTTTCAGGATTGTTCCTATCGATCCTCGTGATCCATTCAGTAACGTTCCCTCCCATATCACGAGTGCCATACGCTCCTTGAGTCTCCTCAAAAAAGTTTACGGGTCTAATCACGATGTTGTTAGAAACAGTCGCTATATTGGAATAAAAACCCTCACCATCATCAATCATGTTTGCAGGATCACCGTGGTTGGGAGGAGCATCATGCTGAGTCGGATAGAGCCAATACTTTTGATCAAGTCCACCTCCAGCATAATAGGCTGCCTTTATCCATTGATCTTCCGTTGGCAAAAAGTAGCGCGCATCTTCACTCGGCAATGCTTTTTCTTCTCCATCGACGATGTTAAAAGTATACGCTCCATTCTCCGTACTCATCTGTGCAAGCTGATCTCCCTGTTGTCGGTTGAGTTGACCATTTTGATACCAGTTACAAAATCGGAGTGCATTATGATAACTGACATAGGTTATCGGAAAAAGATCCCTCCCTGTAATAGGATTATAATGGTAAGATCCATCATCGTTACGCTGGTATTCTATCGAAGCAACAAGAGGATCGTATGTCATTCTCGTATCATAAAGACCATGGGGATCTCCTTGGGTGGCCACAGCATTAAGAAAAGCACACCACTCTGCCACCGTAACCTCATATTTACCGATATAATAAGTAGCTGCAACGGCTCCTAATTGAGTAACAATATCAGCGCTATTGCCAGGATCACCAACGAGCATGCACTCTATGTTGATTGGCTTGAGCTCTTCTAATTTTGATAGTGTTAACTTATATGACGGCTCAGAGGAGTGAGCACAACGCATCACAAACAAGCTCAACAATAAAAACAAAAGCTTGGGGAGAATCATCGAAATGGCAACAAAGATAATTCATCTTCACAAACATGCAAATTGACTCCTTCGTTTTTATTACTGCATGATGGTCACGATTCATTTTCATCCAGGCTAGAAAATTTTTCAACAAGCTCATCATGAACCTTTCTCCTTGCTTCTCTATTCCCGAAAATAGACTCGTCAATCCTCAAACGGAATATGAACGATCCTGTGATACTTCGTTCATCAATGCTTCCACTCCAATCGTGAAAAAAAAGTCATCCTCATTCTCGCCTTACCCTAATCACCCTAAGAAGAAGAGCTCTGATATTGTTTTAGATGGTAAACCTTCTTTTGATTTAGAGGAGGCCGTTGAGAATGATGAGGTAGTGTAGACCTCACTTTGCCGACTTCCTCGTCACGATTAGTATGTAATATCCAGATTAACAACGCCTCAACACACACTAAAATATAATATTAATTTTCTGATGGAACGACGCGTTGAAGATAACCAAAAACTGCTGTTGCCTAGCAACGGTTCTAGCCGAAAGCCAATATCACAACACGATGGCTCAGGCTATAACCGTTTCTTATTTTACAATGCCTGCCCTCTCATACTTCTCCTCTTCGCCCTCTTTTACTATGGCTCTTACTACCGCTGCAGCCTCTATCCATCAGGAGAAGGGGGCGTTGAAGGAATTACTGCCTTACGCTTACTCTCAGGGAAAATCCCTATTGTTGAAGTTGCCCTAAACTACAATCTGCTCTGGTTCTATCCAATCGTCGTGCTTTTTAAGCTCGTTGGCCCCAGTTACACAGCCTTGAGGATCTATTTTTTTTCTATTGCCACGATAACTGGTTTGCTTGCTTTTTTTATTGTAAAAAAAACGACACGCCAGTACTGGCTCGCATTGTTAGCAGGAATATTAGCCCTTCTTCTCCCTGGTCAACTCTTCCGAAACTACATGGCTTTCACCGTCATGTTAAATATGTTTCTCTTTTTAAAAACGTTTGTCCTCCCTTGCCGCAACTTTAAAACACATCTCCTATGGATGGCTGCTACAGGCTGTTCTTTAGGAGTGACTTTTTTAATTCGAATTGATCTTGGTTTTTTTCTGAGCCTTCTTTTCTTAGGACTTGTGCTGATCTATCCATGGATCAAAAGTCGACAATCAGAAAGTTTTTCCTTAAAAAAACGCCTTCTGATCGCTTCTGCTGCTTTTTTTCTAGCCATTGCAGGGTTCTTACTCCTTCACATTCCAGCATATCTGCATGCAGAAAAGAGAGGCTTTGCTGTTCCATTTGTCACACAGTATGGACAGTGGCCTCACATGATTATCAGTCAAGCAACACAGCTCATCAAAACCACTCTTAACAACAAAGCGCCCCTCTCTACTGCTTCCTATGCCTCTGCACCTAGCACTACTGCAACATCTTCTTCCTCAGTAGTTGTGAGGAGTAATCTTGTACGTCCATCCCTGAAGTCCATCGATATCCGAGAACGAATCACGGCACTCAATATTTATCTTCCGATCCTTTGCGCACTCTTATTGCTACTGGTGATAGCGCTTTTTTTCTTTCTCGGAATTGCACAAAAAGAGCCCTCTGTTTTTCATGCTTCTTGGATTTTTTTAGTAATGCTGGGATCTTCTCTCACACTCTTTCCTCAGTATTTCTTCTGGCGACCTGACATGGTTCATTTAAGTGAATTCATGGTTCCCATGACGACAACACTCCTGGTGGCATCTTTTTCTGTTTGGAACATACGGAAAAAGATAATTTGGTTTTTCCAGCCTCTGCTTTTCTTGTTTCTCTGTTTCTCAATCTTAGATCTCGTGCTCTATTTCATCAATGGTGCTCAATCTCAATCAACGGGCGGCATTGCTATTAGCCAAAGAAGAACTCAAGAATTTATCGGCGCTAATGATGTTCGTGTAAAATTAGCCCCGCATGAATTTGAAGAAGCCACTGCGATTTCTCAAAGCATTCTCGCTCATTCTAAAGCTGATGAGTATGTAGTTTGCTATCCTTACAACCCGGAAATTAACTTCATGACAGATCGTCCTTCTTATCGCCAAAATCTCTATAGCGATGATATGACGGCGACACCAAATTTTGATCAAACCACCATCGCCGAGATAGAGAAATATCAACCTGCAGTGATTGTCATCACCGACTGGCCCATTAATGGAACAGAACACTCACGTTTTAGCAACTGGGCAGCCACCACTTATCACTATATCCAAAGCCACTACCAAGCTGATTATGAACATGGAATCATCCATGTTTTTGTGCGAGAGAAGAAGTAGTACAAGCCCCTAAAACAGACTCATAAGCATCAATAGAGTGATCCCATTCAAATTCATTTGCTTTTTCTAGCGAGGCATTTTTCATCTTCTCAAGTAGAAGTTGATTCTTCAACAAAGGACGTAGTACTTCTGCCAGCGACTCCGGTCCTTCCTCAAGATCAAAAAAACAACCATTATGATCTTCTGTAATGACATCTCGAAGGCCACCAATACGACTTCCTACGATGGCAAGTCCCTGGGCCAATGCCTCCACTCCAACCATGGGAAGGCCTTCTGACAAAGATGGGATGAGTAAAAGATCCGATCGCTCCATAGCTCGTCGAACCTCATCTGCATCAAGCCACCCTAAAAAAGCAACCTTGTTTTTGAGACCAAGCTTTCTTACTTCTTCCTGCACATGAGAAAAAAGAGGCCCCTCCCCAATGATATGCAAAGTCCAAGAAAGGTCTCTCAGCAATGCTAGGGCTTGAATGGCAAAGAGTGGATTTTTTTGAATACTGAGTCGTCCGACCATTAGGAGCCGTGGTACGATCGCTTCGCGAGAGTTTAAATTTCTACAAGCGACCAAATTGGAGTTAGTGATTCCATGGCTAGCAGAAATAGAGTTTCGAAGTAATTTCACTCCATTAAGAATAATTCGTGGCCTGATCCCATATGCCTTCTCAGCTAAATCTGCCACAAAACTACTCACCGCAGTCACACAATCAGCAGAACGCCAGATTGGCACTGTGAATGGCTTGATAATCTTAAAAATGTAATCGGTCTGTTCTGGAACGCCACCAGGAACATCACCAAGATGCGCTGTCAATACATAGGGAATATGCGTTAGTTGATGAACAACCCAAGTGACAACTCCGGTGGGAACCGCAAAATGTGCATGCATGACATCGGGCTTCCAGCTCCATGCTTCTTTCAACACTACGGGCAAAGCTGCTACAACCCAGAGAATCATTTCAAAAATAGTGCAGGTGTCTTCACGTTTTCTTTTGGCAACAACACGAATGACTTCGACTCCGTCCACCATCGATCTACGCGGCAAGTAGGGCATGCCTGCAGTGACACAACGAACCTTATGCCCGCGCTCTACCAAGGCCGCTGCAACCTGCCCAGCCACACGACCTCCTCCACCTCCCAGTGGTGGATATTCATAACAAACAACAAGAATACGCGACATTGAAAGAGCGTAGGAAATAACGAGCTAAGAGCAAAGCCGATACTCATCACGAATGAAAATTAGTTTTTTATTGATATCTGCTTGAGAGATCACTCATGATTGGTGCGCACCTAGATAGTCAACCCTAAAAACCTTATGGCTGTTTCACCTACCTCTAATTCTCGGACTCGAGAAGCCGCTGATATTCTATCTGTGAACTATACGGGAGATGCTCCACTGTCGACAACCCCTACTAGAAGCGATGCGATTAGAAACGAACTTCGTCCCAACATTCCTGCTCAAAATCCTAACAAAGATAAATCCCTTGGTGCGAACTCTAATTACATGAGTCAATATATCCCAGGAGCTCAAGGTGGAAAAATGGGTTTAAAGGAAACTAATGATCAACCCGGCATTCCCGTTAATAAAGAGGGCCTTATTGGTGATAATAGCAAACCACCACGACCTGAGAAAACAACTGATCCTACTAAAGCAGGTTACGCTCAAGATTCTCTCTTAAATTTGCTCGTTGCAGGTAATCAGAATAATTTAGATCGTCGAATCCGAGCCACTCAGAAACAAGACAAGAAAATCCAGGGAGATTTGGTAGATAAACAACAGTCTGTTTTATAATCATTGGATAACCTCTTGAAAAAATTACACTATGAGTGCCTCTGTTCCTCATAACGTCAGTACCCCTACCCCTCTTGCAGAAAGCTCGTTCTATAATCCTAGCAACGATCACCATTACTCAGAATCGACTGTGCCGGACCCATCACTCCCAGGTCTCTTAAATGGATCGGAGCCGTCAGAGCCACCAACAGAGGAAGAAGCAACTTACTCTCTTCATCTTCCGAAAAATTATATTCTTGCTTCTAGTGTTAATGCTGCTGATTTGAGAAGAGGACTTGGTGCTATTGAAAGGAACGAGAAAAAAAACAGTGATAAATATCAATCCTTGAAATTAGGAACAGGAATAGAAAAAAGCACCATGATTAATGGAGAGGAAGATCATCTCCAAGAAACAGCCTGTTAGCACATTCGCCTAAGACAGATTGAGCCCAGAGAAAAAGCCGTTGATCGCCTTTTCCAGAGCGATGAGCTTTGAGGTATTGATAAAAAAAATTCTTAGCTGCTACTGATTTCGGTTCGGCAGGAGTGAATGCTCCATCACGCAACCAAGCACCAATGGGCATTCCAAATCCTTTTTTCTTACGATAGATGATCTCGTGTGGAAGAAGTGATTCGAGTGCTTTTTTCAAAATCCATTTTGTGATGCCACCTCGTAATTTTACTGTATGCGGCAAACGACGAGCGAAATCAACCACCTCGATATCTAAAAAAGGAGAGCGTGCTTCGAGTGAGTGAAGCATGCTAGTACGATCGACTTTCGTTAAAATATCATCTTGCAAGTAGAGGCGTGTAAAAAATTGAAGAGCGCGGTCTACAGGACTGGCTCCTGCTCGAGGAAGTTCCCATGCGTCGATTGCCTCACTATAAATTTCCTCAGGATCATTTTTATCTCCAAAAAAAGCATCAAGCTCATGAAGATCAAGTGGCCCCATCCAAACCGGCATCCAGAGAGGTTCAGGAAAGGTGAGGCCTCGCAATGTTCGTTTGATTTTAAAATCAAGACTGATGTTACGATGAGAAACAGGAAGCTGGGCTGCGAGAAAAGAGAGTGCTGGATGCAACCATTTAGGAACCACCTTAGAATAAAGCTCTGCAGCTCGAAGCGCCTTAAAAGGATCATATCCTGCAAAGAGTTCATCGCCTCCATCGCCACCCAAGGCCACCGTCACATGACGTCTTGCGAAGCCAGAAAGCAACCATGTTGGAAGCAACGAGCTATCGGCAAGTGGTTCATCCATGCGACTCAAGAGTTCTGGTAAAAGATGCACAGCACGCTCAAGATCTAGAATCTCTTCATGATGATCACATCTGAGATAAGAAGCCATCTGACGTGCAAAAGGAAGTTCATCAAAGGAAGGATCGGTAAATCCAATGCTAAAAGTTTTGAGTCGTCCCTCAGGTAGATGTCGTGAAGCCAAGGCAGCCACTGCTGAAGAATCGATACCACCACTTAAAAAAACACCGAGCGGCACATCCGATATCAAACGTCGTTTCACTGCACGATCAAGACATTCGAGCAACTCTTCCCCCCACGCTTGGCCTCCATCAGCTGGAAGATCAGACTGGCACGGCTCCAACTGATATTCCCAATAACGCTGCATACTCCAACGCTTCGTCCTCAGGTTCAATCTACCGCAATAGCCTCCTGGAAGTTTATAAATACCGTCAATACGTGAATGCGGTGCAGGAATATACCCGTAGGCAAAATATTTTTTGAGCGCTAATGTCGATTCATTCCGTGGGGCCTGCGGATGCTGTAACAAAGAGCTCAGCTCTGAGGAAAAAGCAAAGACTCCATCACCTTCAGGGCGATGAAAATAGTACAGCGGCTTTTTCCCAAAACGATCGCGCGCCAAAAAAATAGAATCTTCGCACTTGTCATAAATGGCAAAGGCCCACATCCCATTAAGCTTTTCTAGCATCCCATCGCCCCACTCACAATAGGCATAGAGGAGAACTTCGGTATCGGAGTGATCCGTTTCAAATAAATATCCTTTCGCTACAAGTTCTGCACGGAGCTCTGCGTGATTATAAATTTCTCCATTAAAAACAATCACCAACTTCTGTTCATTGGTCAACATCGGCTGAGCACCACCCCTAAGATCCAGAATGGAAAGCCGACGATGTCCAAAATAAATTCCCTTTTTTTCTTCGACAAAAAATCCTTCGGCATCAGGTCCGCGATGTGCGAGGGCGCCTGTCATTTTCTCAAGAACATCACGACTACCAGAGCCGATAAAACCTGCTATTCCGCACATAAAGATGGGCTGGAGGCTTGAGACTGGAGGCTGGAGAAGAAAACTCTTTCCTCTTTCATTTCTTTTAGGATATGTCCTCCATATTCAAAACAGTGAATCATCCAAGGAGTATTCAAAAAAAAATCTCCAAGGCCAAGCAGATTGCACTATTTAGAAAACGGAACTCATCTCTTTAGAGGGCCACATGAAGGTTTATAAGCTTCGCAATGGTCGATTCCTGTGTTTCCAAGGTCACCAAAAGATTTTGAACTGAAGAAAATTTCTTGGACCATTTTTTAAGAGGTTTTTTTAACCCCTCAAAGGAGCCTTGATCTATCGCTACCGGAAGAAGCTTTTTATACATTTTAAGAGCCAACGTGAAACAGAGCTCGTTGTTTGAAAAAGAATGATCCTCTACCATAACGTGCCTCAATTTCGGATTAATAAAATACTGCGTGTAGTCGTGTAGAAGCTCTTTATGAAGCTTCCACTGAAAGAGAGTGGCAATTCTCTCTATTTGATGAGATGGATTTTTGATCAGCTCATCATAGTCGACAAGAATGCGTTGATTACCCTCAGAATATACTAGCGCGTTCAGCATCGAAGAGATCCAGATCCAAAATGACTTTTCTTGAGCATCCATAAAACAACGCTCCGCTGAGAGAGCAACACTCATTGGATTTCTCAGACCAATCACGATACCCAAAGGCACCCCCAGCTCCTCACAGACTTTTTTCCAAAACGCAATCGAGAGTGAAAACGTAGGAACCTTGATGGCAAAGGGCCTATCTTGAGGTATCTTCTTAAGCAATAACTTAGCCGCCTGCCCTAAGTAATGACTCTTAAGCAAGATAGAAACTTCTTTTTCTGTCAGCGGCACAATACGACGCAGACGATTCCCAAAAGAGTCTAGTATTTCACGATTGAGCGCATGAAAATCCGCATCTTCCCAATATCCTGTTTCATTAAATGAATGGGATGGCATGAGATGATTCCCTAAGGATACACCCATTGTCTCAAGACCCTTGGTTAAAACGCTCATCCCACTTCGCTTCATTCCAAGAACTAAAATGAGACTTTTTTTGTAATGCATTATTCAACCTAATCTCTATTTCTCTCTGCTCTCTGGGCAACATTACGCGTCCCACGCACCAAATAAATCGACTTTCCTTGTGATTCATAAAAAGTACGCGTGATCATTTCAGCAAGTAGACCCATGAGAAAACTCATGACTCCCATGAGGAATGTAAAAACCGCCATGAGTGGCAGTGGTGTTGTGATGAGTGGCTTCTGGGAAAAGAAAAGAAGCCCTAGTGCCCAAGCTACAAAGGCGAAGCTCGCCGTTAGGCTGATGAGCCCACAAGCACCAAAGACATACATTGGCTTTTGTGCATGCCGGTCCAGAAATTTAACAACCATTAAATCCAAAATCACTTTAAGCACTCGTTCGAGGCCATATTTAGAATGACCTGTGGTTCGTGCAAAATGATTCACTGGCAGCTCCGTGATGCGAGCTCCATGCCACTTGGTATAAATAGGAAGAAAGCGATGCATTTCACCATAAAGGCGAACCCCTTCAATCACGTCACGACGATAGGCCTTGAGAGAGCAACCGAAATCATGAAGGCGCACCCCTGAGATCGCTGAAATCAACTTGTTTGCCATCATGCTGGGAATATTTCGTTGCAAGGCGTTGTCTTGGCGATCGCGGCGCCAGCCAGAACAGACATCATAACCCTCATCCAGCTTTGCCAGCATCCGAGGAATATCTTCTGGATCATTTTGATAATCACCATCCATGGGAATAATCACCTCCCCTGAGGCATAATCAAAACCGGCCATCATGGCTGCGGTCTGACCAAAGTTGCGTCGGAAATGAATGATCTTCGCCTGCAGATAGGTTGCTGCGATTTGATCAAGCACCTCTCCGCTTCCATCACTACTCCCATCATTGACAAAAATGACTTCGTACGATTTTCCAAAACGATCCATCACTTCACGAATCTTGGTAAACAGCGGTGTGATTGCTTCGCACTCGTTGTAGATCGGTATAGTGATAGAAATCAGGCCATCACTGCACGATGGCAGTTCGCAGTTCGCAGTTGTTGGTTGGTAGTTGGTGTTAAAATGTTGTCTCATCAGAAAAAGTAATTTTTAGGTCTAGTTACCGTAGAGATCAAAGTCACGAACAAGTTTATATTTTCTGTTTTTTTTAGAACTACCTACTACCTGTAAAAATCCCTCTTTGACCCATATCGCACAAACATGTGAGCTGGTCCGCGGCTTGAAATCAAACAATACACCAATCTGATTACTCGTAACCGTTTCAAATTTTTGAAAAAGCTTGAGCACTTTTCGTTGCCGCGGATCGAGGTTGCGAAGGAGACAACTTTGATCGGAGATCCCTTTTTTTTGAGCCTCCTTCATGCGAATCAGAACTTTTTCACAGGCATCAGCCATCCCCTCCATAAAATACTCTATCCATGGAGTAATATCACTTTCCGCTCGACCCTCATAATAATTATGAGAAGGACCTCGGCTCAGGGCATTATAATAGGAGTCAAGATAACGTGCATAATATTCCTCGAGTGAATAGAGGCCTTTCAAAGCATATCCCCCCAGATGCAAGATAAGCGTTGTTAACAACCGAGCCGTTCTACCATTTCCATCGTAGTAGGGATGAATCGTTGCGAATTCATAGTGGGCTATTGCAGCTACAATCGGACATGGAATAGACTGAGCATGAGCAATCCAATGAACCATGGAACTCATGAGGGTAGGAACATCTTTAGCTTCTGGCGGCATGTAAACAATCCTCCTAGTCATGCTATCTCGAATAACATTTTGTCCATCTCGGTAAGAAGTTGTTTTCACCTTGACTCTACCATTACCCATCACAAGAGCATGGAGCTTTTGAATCATTTTTTCACTGACAGGTCGCCCCTCCAGAACCAGCTGCTCCATTTTGTGGAGCGCTGCATAATACCCTTTGATTTCATGTTCTTCTCTCTCTCGTCCGGGAAAATGTCCTTCTCGCTCGAGTAAGACTTCGATTTGAGCCGGCTCCAGTTGATTTCCCTCAATCATCGTTGAATAGTGAGTCGTCATCAGGCGAGCTGACTCACGCAATGAATTCAGAACTGTTATTGTCAACGGCAAATGCACCACCTCTTGCTTGGCCGACTCCACACAAAGGAGATGGCTAGCAATCTTCGGAGTAATGGTGTAATTTGGTTGAAATTTCATCGGCAATTTATCGGCAATTTATCGGCAATTTATCGGCAATTTATCGGCAATTTATCAGCAATTTATTTTGACGACAACACTCAAAAAAGCAGATCTCCTCAAGAAACTCCGCTCTGTACCGCATCGCCCTGGTGTTTACCTCATGCGAGATCGATTAGATCGGATTATCTACGTCGGGAAGGCGCGTGATCTGCGCAAACGCCTTGCCAACTATTTCACCCCTTCAAGCACCAGACGTGCCGATCTTAAAACACGTGCCCTTATTGAGAGTATTCACGATTTTGAGTATCACCTTGTCAAAAGCGATGCTGAAGCGGTTCTTTTTGAAGGAAAGTTAATCAAGGAATGGCGGCCAAAATACAACATCAGTTTTCGAGATGACAAACGCTTTCCTCTTGTCCGTGTAAGGCTCAGCGATCCTTTTCCACATTTTGAGATAGTACGCTTTCGGAAAGAGGATGGAGCTCGCTACTTCGGCCCCTTCCCTAATGCAAGTGCACTGCGAAGCACACTACGAGCAGTGATTAAAAAATTTGGTATTCGCTCCTGTCGTCCTATTGAACCGACTGAAAAAGATTTCAAGCATTGTCTCGATCACATTATTCAAAATTGCTCTGCTCCCTGCGTGCTACGTGTGACGCGCGAAGAATACCATCAGCGAGTCTTGGAGGCTTGCAAATTTTTGGAAGGAAAATCACACGCCATAATGGAAAACATCGAAGTAGAAATGCAAAAGGCTGCAGAGAACCTAGATTTTGAAAAAGCAGCATCCTTGCGTAATCTACTCAACAATTTGGAAGAGACCACACGACCGACACGGCGGTTCACACGCAAGTCCCTTCCTGGTAGCATCGCTCCAGAAGCTGATCTCATCGAGCTCCAGCAGCTATTGAACCTTCCTTATGAGCCACGCGTGATGGAATGTTTTGATATTTCTAATCTTTCACAAACACACTGCGTCGCCTCGATGGTCCAATTTAAAAATGGGATCCCTGAGCGCAAAAACTATCGACGTTATCGCATCACTACAACGCAAGGCCAAGATGACTTCGCTGCCATGGCTGAAGTCGTCCGCCGACGCTATCGTCGAATTCTTGGAGAAGCAGAACAACTTCAAGATGCTGATACATCACAGGAATCACGATCCGATTTTTTACGTCGCAGTTATCAACAAGAAGGAAAACACTCCCCTCTTCCCGATCTGATTATCGTTGATGGAGGCAAAGGCCAGCTCAGTGTTGCGTGCCATGAACTTCAAGTCTTAGGACTCTACGATATTCCGATTATTGGCTTAGCGAAAGAGTTTGAAGAAATCTACCGCCCTCACGAAGCCTCTCCGCTCCGACTGCACAAAAACACTGGCGCCCTGCGGCTTCTGCAGCGAATTCGTGACGAGGCTCATCGCATTGCTAATGGCTATCATGAACTTCTCCTCAAACGCCGCATTTCTGAGAGTGCTCTCGATATGATTCCTGGAATCAGCGAGTCTAAGAAAAAATTCATTCTAAAAACCTTTGGTAGTGTGCGTCGTCTTCGCCAAACAAGTTTAGAAGAGCTGGCCAATAACCCTAAGATAGGTCCGAAACTAGCAGATCTTATCAAAAAAGTGATTCCTTCCTAAACCCGATATTTCACCTTCCTTACCCTATGAAAAAATTCATTGTTATTTTAAAGGATCAACTTTCTTTCTCCTTATCTTCCTTAAAAAATGCTCATCAAACCACAGATACGCTCTTTTTTTGTGAGTTCGTAGAATCATCTCCCTCCCATCATCAAAAAAAAATTGCCTTTGAGTTGGCCTGTATGCGTCACTTTGCAAGCACGCTGCAAGAGCAAGGGTTTCAAATCAGCTACATTCCTTTCACTAAGGATCAGAAGCCTTCTACTCTCATTGAGGAAATACGCAAAGCGTACGGAAAAGGGAGTTATAAAAAAATCATCATCACTGAACCGAGTGAATGGAGCGTTCTTGAGGAAATAAAAAAACTGCAGCGTGATATCCCGATCGACATCTTGCCAGATGACCGTTTCTTAGCGGCTAAAAGCGACTTTCAATCTTGGGCCAATGGGAAAAAACAGCTTCGCATGGAATACTTCTATAGAGAAATGCGTCGCAAACACTATATTTTAATCGATGCTTCCGGTAAGCCTGAAGGAGGAAAGTGGAATTTTGATCAAGAAAATAGAAAGCCGTTGAAGGGTCGCCCCTCCTTTCCTAAACGCCTGAAGCATCAAAAATCTTCACTCTTGCAGGAGGTCTTAGCACTCGTAGAAAAAAACTTCTCTCATCACTTTGGAACGCTACAACCATTCCACTATGCAGTCACACGAGAAGAAGCACTGCTCGAACTAGAGGATTTTACGGAGTATGTACTTCCTTTTTTTGGAGATTACCAAGATGCGATGCTTGCCAATGAACCTTATCTCTATCACTCATTGCTCTCTTCTTACCTCAATATCGGCTTACTACTTCCGCTTGAGATTTGCGAAAAAGCTCAAGAGGCCTACTACCAAGGAAAAGCCCCTTTGAATGCTGTTGAGGGATTTATCCGTCAAATCCTCGGATGGCGCGAGTTTATTCGTGGCATTTATTGGCTTTACATGCCTGACTACGGCGAACTCAATTTCCTAAAAGCCAAGAGATCGCTTCCTTCTTTTTATTGGACTGGAAAAACAAAAATGTTCTGTGTGAAGGAAGCCGTCACTCATACCGAAGAACATGCCTACTCGCACCACATCCAACGCCTGATGATCACTGGCAACTTTGCACTTCTTGCTGGCTTAGATGTCAAAGAAGTTCAGCAATGGTATTTGGGAGTTTATTCTGATGCTTACGAATGGGTCGAAATGCCAAACACGCTCGGAATGGCCTTGTTTGGGGATGGCGGTATTGTCGGCAGCAAGCCTTATGCGGCTAGTGGAAAATATATTCACCGCATGAGCAACTACTGTGAGAAGTGTTACTATGATCCGAATCTCCTCACTGGAGATCGTGCTTGTCCCTTGAATGCGCTCTATTGGGACTTCATGGCACGTCATGCTCCTCAATTAAAAAACTTCCAACGTATGAACTATATGCTGTCCACATGGAATCAATTTCCTAGTGAAAAAAAAGAAGCCATTCAACAACAAGCCAAAAAACTTTTTTCCAAAATGGACCGAGGAGAATTATGATTCCCTTTGATGCATTCATTGCGATCGATTGGTCGGGCTCCAAAGCACTATTGACTCCAAGCATTACAGTCGCAAAAGCAGCTTCTCACGCGTCTTCGGTCGCCCTGGTTTCTCCGCCAAAAAAAGAGTGGTCGCGAACGGATGTAGCAGAGTGGATCGTGCAACAGGCACGTAACTCCAAACGCCTTCTTATTGGAATTGATAGCAACTTTGGATATGCTGCTGCTACTGTTCGCAAGCGACTGCCCCATCTTCAAGCAGCTCATGAACTTTGGTCTTTCGTGGATACGATCTGCCATCAAGAGCCAAATTTTTATGCTCACCTTTTTTGGAGAGAATCACCCTTTCGTGATGACTTTTGGGTTGCCGGAAAAAAACCGCTCCATTTTAAACCGATACGACGTCAAACAGAATCGAGCTGCATCACTCAACAATTAGGTTTTCCTGAAACTCCTTTCAAATTAATAGGCGCAAAACAAGTAGGCAAAGGGGGCCTTGCAGCCATGCGCATGGCTCATTTTTTAAAAAAACGACTGCAAGAAAAAATTGCTTTTTGGCCTTTTGATTCGCAGGAGCACTGCAACCAAGCAACTATCGTCGTTGCAGAAATTTACCCGCGCCTCTTTCTTAAAAAAGCTAACCATGGAGTTTCTAAAATTCGTGATATTAAAAAACTCAAAGAACTTGTGTCTCTTTTTCAAGCAACGTCACCTTCCCTTTCCAGCATCAATGATCATCAAGCGGACGCTTTGATGGCAGCTGCGGGCATGCGTCATCTGGTGCATAAAAATAATGATTTTCTCAATTTAGAGAAATATTCTACACCGTTCAAAGAACAACTCCGTATCGAAGGTTGGATTTTAGGCGTTTCTTTGCCTGGTGAGAGTGAAAAATCTTGAGCTCTTGAGTGAAGCATGAGAGTGTAACACCCCTTTTTATTCCATGCTTTACAACACTATTCTCGACACTGTTGGAAAAACCCCCCTCGTCCGTTTTCAGCGCATTGCTCAAGAACTCGAGTGTGAGATGTATGGTAAGTGCGAATTTTTTAATCCTGGTGGTTCTTTAAAAGACCGTATTGCTAAGAGCATGCTTGAGGAAGCGGAGCTAGCCGGAAAGATCAAGCCGGGTGATACACTCATTGAGGCTACCTCAGGAAATACTGGCATTGGCCTTGCTGTGGCAGCGGCAGCGAAAGGTTATAAGCTCATCATCACGATGCCAGAAAAAATGAGCCAAGAAAAAGAAGTCGTCCTCAAGGTTCTTGGAGCAACCATTTATCGGACACCAACGGAAGCTGCTTTTGATTCTCCGGAAAGCCACATCTCGCTTGCAAAAAAACTCCAGCAAGAAATCCCCAATTCTCATATTCTTGATCAATACAGCAACCCTGCAAATCCTGATATCCACTACCGTACAACAGCTCAAGAAATCTTAGATGATGCCGGCAAAGGCCTTGCCATGGTGGTGATTTCTGTTGGTACAGGAGGTGCCATCACTGGGATTTCACGTAAACTTAAAGAAGTGAATCCTAACATCACGATTGTGGGGGTGGATCCGTATGGTTCGATTCTGGGAGGTGGCACTGAGGTTTTTTCGTACAAAGTCGAAGGCATCGGTTATGATTTCTTCCCAAAAGTACTCGATAATTCCCTTGTCGACGAGTATGTCAAAACAGCGGACAAAGAATCCTTCTTGATGGCTCGACGTCTCATTCGCGAAGAAGGATTGCTAATAGGCGGTTCTTGTGGAGCCACGACATGGGGTGCTTTGCAAGCAGCCAAACGTCTCAAAAAAGGAGAGAAATGCGTTGTTATTTTGGCTGATGGTATTCGTAATTATCTAACAAAATTTGCAGACGATAACTGGATGAAACAAAACGGCTTCCTTGATTAGCAGAAGAAGAGAATTCACCACAAAGATCTCAAAGATTACACAAAGAACACAAAAAGAATTTTTTTATAAAAAAATTCTAATTACTAAAGCAAGAAATCTTCTTTCAATTCTCTGAAATAACACTTTTTCGAACTTTAAAATTTACCCACATTTATAATTCTCAGAACTTTAAAATTTTTTATCAAAAATTTTATTTTGTTCTCTTTGTGTGCCGCTTTAGCGGCTTTGTGATCTTTGTGGTGAATTTCTTCCTGCTTAGACTACATTGGTAGTTACAAACTTTTATGAAACATTCCCACCATCTCAGCACCCGCGTCATTCACGCAGGACAACAACCAGAGCCGATCACTGGAGCAGTCATGACTCCAATTTTCTTAAGCTCGACCTATGCTCAAGAAAGTCCCGGAAAGCACACAGGGTATGAATATTCTCGCACGGGAAATCCAACACGCCGTGCTTATGAGGATTGCATTGCGAACTTAGAAAGTGGTACGCGTGGCTTTGCTTTTGCTTCTGGGATGGCTGCTACAGCGACTATTTTAGAACTTCTGGAGCCAGGCGACCACCTCATTGCCAGTGATGATCTTTATGGCGGAACCTACCGTTTATTAGAAAGAGTCCGTAAACGCTCTGCAGGATTGGAAATTAGCTTTATCGATTTTACCAATGTAGAAATGATTGAGGCTACGATTCAACCCAACACCAAAATGATTTGGGTTGAAACGCCAACTAATCCCATGTTGAAGCTAGCTGATTTAAAAAAAATTGCTGCTCTTGCCAAGAAACACAATCTTCTCTCCGTTGCTGATAATACTTTTGCAACACCAATGATTCAGCGCCCACTCGAGCACGGCTTCGATATTGTCGTCCACTCTGCCACCAAATATATCAATGGACATTCTGACATCATCAATGGCGTTGCTGTGGTAGGAAGTACGGAACTTGGACAACAGCTTCACTTTTTGCAAAATAGTACCGGCGCTGTTGCTGGAGCCTTTGATAGCTTTATGGCGCTACGTGGTGTGAAGACCCTTGCACTCCGCATGGAACGTCACAATCACAATGCTATGGAACTGGCCACCTGGCTTGAAGCACATCCAAAAGTTGCTCGTGTTTTTTACCCTGGCTTAAAAAGCCATCCTCAACATGTACTCGCCTGCGAGCAGATGAAGGGCTTTGGAGGAATGATTTCACTCGATTTAAAATACACACTCGAAGAAACCAAAGCGTTCTTACAACGCACCGAGCTCTTTACGTTGGCAGAAAGCCTCGGCGGCGTTGAGAGTCTCATTGAACACCCAGCCCTCATGACTCATCTCGCCGTTCCCAAAGAACAGCGAGAAGCACTCGGCATCCGTGATGGTTTTGTTCGATTGTCAGTGGGTATTGAAGCAGTAGAAGATTTAAGAAACGATTTGGAAAAAGCGTTGAAATAGTTTCACGAAAACCAACTCAGCGCTGGTTTTGAAAAAAACTCTTCCAACGGGACTCCATGGCTCCCAATCAAAAATGACTTTGCCTTGAGATAGGCTTTTTTAAAGGCAGCGAGGCCCGAGAGTTTTCTAGGAAGACCACTCTTCACTTCAATGGCCCAAATTTGTTGGCCGATTGTTAACACAAAGTCGACTTCATTATTCCCATCACGCCAGTAGGTTAATGATTGATTCGAAGTCGTCAACGAATTTAAAAAAGAAGCACCAACGGCATTTTCAATAAGACGCCCTCGCCAGATAGGATCCTGTTGCATTTGCTGATAAGAATGCTGATCAAACGCATTGACCAATGCATTATTCCAAAGAATCAGTTTGGGACTACTTCCACGTTGACGTACTTTACCACGTGAAAATTTTTCTAAACCTGAAACCAAAAAGACTGTTTCAAGCAATTTCAAATAAGTCGCTAAGGTCGTTGTATTCTCTGCATCAGTAAGCTGTCCTAACATTTTGTTGTAAGAAAAAATCTGCGCAGGAAATGCTGTGGCAAAGCCAAAAAGATTGCGCAATAAAATAGGCTTTGAGACAGTCTGCAGCTGCATCACATCACGTGCTAGAACTGTTTCTATCAAAGAATCATTAATATAATTTTTCCATATTGTTTCGTCATGAATCAGTGTTGCAGGACCTGGATATCCACCGAAAAAAAACCATTTATTGAGATCCCATCCAAACGCATGATGACATTCTTCAAAAGTCCAATGCATACATCGATGCAAATAAAATCGACCAGCCAAACTTTCCGTCATTCCTTTTTGCATCAGCAAGGAGGAAGATCCTAAAAGAATTACTCTTAATTTTCCACCACTAGCCTTCTCTTCATCCCAGAGACGTTTGACCACCTCACTCCATCCTTCCACTTTTTGAATTTCATCTAGTACCAAAAGAACGGGCCCTCTACTTTTTTTCCCTCTTCCTTTGATTGATTCCATTTTTCTTAAATCCAAGCTGCATCTGGAGGGCGAGGAGCATCAGCAGTTGCTACTACAGTTGGCCACCCCAATGATTCCACAACTTGAGTAACCGCCGTTGTCTTACAAACCTGCCTGGGACCTATGATAATCTATAAAAGAAAAGGAGCTTTTTTTATTAAATCAAGGATGTTTTCAACGACATTTCTTTTGATTTTCATTCAAGTAATATTTTGAAAATTATTTTATAATCAATGAGTTTCAATTTAAAAAAATAATTTACTCAATGATTGAGTATTTTAAAAATTTCCTCTCTCGCTCTTCCTAATCCGATACAAAACGTGTTTGGAAAGTTGGTGTCCCTTAGGCAATTTCGAATGCTCAAAATCTCCTTGAGGAGTGCATGTAAAATACTCGATGGCGCAAGCGCCGACGCGACACAGCTCTTCGCTCGCTCAGCAGAATTTTCAAAGAGTTTTTATTTTCAAGTGCGGAAAGAGAATAACATCTCGAATGGAGGGAGCCCCTGTCAACATCATCACCAGACGATCAATCCCAATGCCGATACCACCTGCAGGAGGCATTCCATATTCGAGAGCTTCGAGAAAATTTTCATCAAGGTTTTGCTTCTCCCCTCCCGCTTGATGTTCTAATCGCTCCCGCTGAAGATCAGGATCATTGAGCTCCGAATAACCAGGAGAAATTTCCTGGCCATTGATAATGAGTTCGTAGACCTCCACGGAAGAAGGATCTTTCTCACTCAGCTTGGCCAATGGCACAAGCTCTTTGGGAACATGCGTCACAAAACAAGGATCGATGAGTTTTTCTTCGACTAACTTTTCAAAGACATGTTGTGTGACTTCGAACTCCGCTTCGCAATGCGAGATATCGAGTTGAAGCTCCGCGCAACGCGCACGCTTGCCTGCGAGATCAAGCTCAAACCAACCTGGAACAGCCGCTTCCACAAGCTCTCGATAAGGAGCACGTCGCCATGGGCGCGCAAGGTTGATCGTGCGCGTAACAGTTCCTTCTTCATCACCATGTTCAATGATTGGCCCAACGCCACTATGTTCTGCAAGAGCACAAATCATCTCTTCAACAAGATGTGACATCTGCTCAAAATCAGCGAAGGCCCAGTAGGCCTCGAGCATGGTGAACTCGGGATTATGCCTACGAGAAACTCCTTCGTTACGGAAGTTACGATTGAGTTCAAAAACTTTGGGGAAACCAGCCACCAAGAGACGCTTCAAATAAAGCTCTGGCGCGATACGCAGGAAAAGATCCATACCTAGGGCATTGTGATGCGTCTTGAATGGTTCTGCAGCAGCTCCTCCAGGAATGGCTTGCATCATGGGTGTTTCGACTTCTAAAAATCCACGCTCTTCTAAAAAACGACGGATCTCACGAACGATCTCAATACGTTGTTTAAAGATCGTGCGAGAAGAGTCATTGGCAATGAGATCAAGGTAACGTTGACGATACCGAATCTCAGCATCTTGAACGCCGTGCCATTTATCAGGCAGCGGCCGAAGAGCTTTACTTAAAAAAACAAGCTTTGCTGCACGAATACTTTTTTCGCCGGTTTTGGTGGTGAAGTACGTTCCTTCAATACCGATAAAGTCACCAATGTCGACCTGAGCAAGCGCAATGGCACTTTTTTCATCGAGCTCTTTGGTGTTGAGATAGATTTGGATACGTCCCCCAATATCAGAAATATCAAGAAAACGACTTTTCCCCATATCACGATAGGCAGTCACACGACCAGCTACTGAAACAGAAGAAATTTCCTCAAAAGCAGCGACGACATCAGCAACGGTTCCCGTAGTTTTAAAAGCTGCACCAAAAGGATCGATCCTATGATCGCGAAGTGCTTGAAGTTTTTGACGACGGATGGCGATGAGCTCGCTGAGCGGAGTGTTTTCCATGAAGATAAAATGAGTTGGCAAAAATAACGACTGGCTTGACTCGTTGCAAGAAATGAGTCCTTCAAAGCACCACAGACTTCAAAAGATGTCTAATCACTCCATTTTTTAATCAAACGTGTTTGATGCGAAAGCACCTTGTGAATCGCAGCCTCAGGTTCCTCTTCAATAATCAATTGCGAGAGCTGTTCCGTCATCAAAAAACCTTTCTCACTCATTTCTGTGAGCAGAGTAAAGAGCGAATTGTAAAATCCATCAACATTCAAAAGGGCGCACGGCTTAGAGTGAATGCCAATCTGCGTCCACGTAAAGGCTTCCAGAATCTCTTCCAGCGTGCCTATTCCTCCAGGCAATGCTAAGAAGCCATCAGCGAGAGAGGCCATCTTATGTTTGCGCTCATGCATCGAATCGACAATGTACAACTCCGTAAGATCTGGATGAGCAATCTCTCGCTCTTCTTGAATAAAAAGTTCTGGAATAATTCCAATCACTTTTCCACCCGCAGCGAGCGCTTCATCAGCAACTATTCCCATCAAGCCAACTTTGCCCCCTCCATAAACAAGCGTGTGATTTTGCTCTGCAAGAATTTTTCCGACCAAGCGCGCTGCCTCTAAAAAACGAGGACTATTCCCGAAATTAGAGCCACAATAGACACAAAGTGTTGCCATAATATTTTAAAAATGAGTTGCAGACTAACTTGGTTCAGCTAGCACGAATAGTTACTATAAGGCCATATTTCCTAATGGCAATCGGGCTAGCAATCCAATTGTTTATAAGCAGAACATGTTATGATAAACTGGCCTCCCCTTGAAGACGATGAGAAACATAAAACTGTTAAGCACTGATTTTGATGGCACTCTTATTGGAGAAAACCCACGTGAAGCATGTGTGGCTTCATTAGCATTAGAGCTAGAAAAAATTGAAGGCGATGGAACTTTTTGGTCCATTAATACAGGAAGGCCTCTACCTTACCTGCTTGAAGGACTCGAGCACTTCAAATCGCCTATTCAACCTCATTATATCATTACGCGAGAGCGCTATCTCTATTACCACGATATACAAAAAGGATGGACTCCACTTGGTGATTGGAATGAGAGATGTGACCTTCAGCATCAAGAACTTTTTGAACAGTGCGGGCTTTTCTTTGAAAAAATAGAGACTCTTGTTTCTAGCTACCACGGCAGCATCATTATTTTGAAAGATGACTTAGGTGTTCCCGATGGCCTCGTTTCAGAGGAAGAAGAGGTCATTTATGAAATCACCTCTCAACTTATGGAGCTACCACAGCGTCCCAAAGATTTTTTCTTTCAAGGCAGTGGTTCTCAAAAAAAATATTTCTTAAGTTTTTACCATCGCCTCTATAACAAGGGAACAACGTTAGAAGCATTAAGCAGCTTACTATCGATTCAAGCAGATCACATCTTAGCAATCGGAGATCATCACAATGATCTTTCAATGCTTCATCCCAACATTGCAAAAATGCTAGCCTGTCCTTCCAATGCTCATCCCATGGTAAAAGAAGCAGTCCTAGAAGCAGGAGGACACATTTCTCTCCATCCCGCTGGAAAAGGAACAGCAGAGGCTATTGCTCTTTATCGTCATGGCAAGCGAGGTTAACCCGAATATTTCATACTAATCTACTGCAGAAGCCGGTAAGCCTAATGGACACTGCGTTAGACTCACATTTTGATTTGGGCAGTATGTACACATACAGCCCGGCATCAAAATGCTCGCCTGTCTTACCCCATCAGACTTCGCGACTTCCTCGTCACGCTCAGTATGAAATATTCGGGTTAAACTTACTGATTCACATACAATTGCTCGCCGATTGTTATAGGCTGTTATGTAGACAAGAGAAATAATCCACTAAAACTTCTTTGGGGTGATCTACTAATGAGCGACTACGCCAGGCCACATGGCCATCTGGTCGGATGAGAGCAGCACCAGTTGTTGTGACTTCATAAGTTTTATGCCAAGTATGATCGACATCAACTAAATCTCCATCTCGAATAGAAGTTGTGCTAGCTACACGATAAGCCTTAAGTGGAAATGAGGACTCTTCTTTAAACTCACTAGCAGCCTCTAACCAAGAAGCTCCTTCCGCTCCCACTAGCAACATAAAATCTTTTTCAAAAAGATCTAACGTGGAAATGAGTTCCCCATTGTGAAGTAGCGGAACATGAGGAGCACGACTTCCTGGAAGTGTTGTTGGATGGTAGGTGGAAGGAGTGAGGCTAAGACGTTGATCGTTTTCAGAACGGATTGCTCTCGAATGATAGATAAAACCAAGATCGAGACCTGCGTAGCTAAAATGGTTCTGCTGCTCATGGAGTTTACGAATCAATACCTCTCTATTTTCTGCTGCAATGGCTTCAAAGATTTCGCTGTAGCGTGTCGCATTCTTTCTACTCCATGCGATGTTTTGTTCAGCCACAGGAGCACGCTCCTCCTCATAGCTATCTAAGAGCTTCTCCGAGGCATGGCCTTTCAATACAAATGCTAATTTCCATGCCAAATTATGGGCATCCTGAATCCCTGTATTCATTCCCAATCCCCCTGTTGGTGGCAAGCGGTGAGCAGCATCTCCTGCTAAAAAAATGTTTTTAACACGATAACGCTCTGCAGATTGAGCAGCCATAGTCCAAAAACTTTTGTTGATGAGATGAATTTTTAAATCAGGAAGATCCAGGACCCGTCTTGTTTCTTGAAGACAATATTCATCCGTGAACGTCTCTTGAGATTTCCCTTCGGAAAAACGCATGCCCACAATCCATCGATTACTGAGATTGACTGCTCCTAGAAAATATCCTGACAAGCGAAGATCTGTAAAAAAATATCCAATGGCAGGACGGTCTCTCGTCCATGGAGAAAGATCCATTCCACAATAAACACTACAAAATTTTCCTAAGTTATCAGGCCCATTCATGGTAATGCCCAACTTCTCTCGAATAGGGCTGTGAGCCCCATCAGCAGCGACAAGATAACGAGCATGAATTATTTCTTGCTGCTGATTCTTTTTGTTGAAAACACGAACCGTAACCCCCTCCACATTTTGCTCCAAGGAAATAAATTCTTTTAAAAAATGAACTTCTGTTTCTGGATAGTTGCAGAGAGTTTTATAAAGTGACTCTTCAACGTGATCTTGAGATACGAAGCTTGTTTGAGAAGGACTCTCGACGCCAGAGCAGCTCTCAGCAGGAGTAATACGCGCCACTTCTTCACCTTGCAATGAGTGAGCCCAAATAAAACGAATCGCCTCACGAGGTTGTTCCTGCTTTAACAACTCCACAGCACTCCCCCATTGCCTGAATAACTCCATCGTCCTCACATTCACCCCACGCGCCTTGGGATGATTCGTCGTTGACGAATGTCGCTCTATCACCATGGAGGCAATACCTTGACGCGCCAGTGCTAAGGCCATACTGAGACCAACAGGACCTCCACCAATAATGAGCACTGGAATCTTTTTCATGGATAATGAGTGGAGATTGTTTTTCTTGCCTAGAAAACAATCATCATGAAACTAATTTAAAATTTTTCCAATTTCTACATCTCTAGAATCGGTTTTATACCCCTCCGGATCATTAAAAGGCATTTCATAATATCCTTGTTGGAGGTAAAACTGATGGGCTTCCGGAGACGATTGGACATGGAGTGACCTAATCCCCTGCTCTCTTAACCATCGTTCCACATCGGCTAAAAATTTTTTACCAAGCCCGAGACGTTGATATTCTTGATCAATCACCATAATACGGAGGGCGCTTCTTGATTTCCCCCAAAGCTGCAGGTGGAGATAACCAACGATCTCACTTCCTTGGTAGAGCAAGTAATGAAGATGGTCTTGATGCTCAAAAGTCCACGTATAAGGATCCTCTCTGGAAATTTTATTGAAAAAATAGTGTTGGCGAAAGGAACTCACCTTCTCCCATTCTCGTGGGGTGAGTGCTTTCGTAATTCTTATCCCTCGAAAACCGGTCTTCGCGTCAATAGAAGTCACAAAAGCATCTTTGCCAAAAACATAATTCATAATGTCGTTCGGATAGGAGGCTGCTAACTTTTTTTTGAGCGTAGCGTACGCTTCTCGGTCCGAAGGATGAGAGCGCATCCAGTCACGAAATTTTAAATGCCGGTCAATATCGGGTGTCCCTTTTTCAAAGACGTGGACATTAACGTTACTTTCGAATTGATCGCTTTTCTTGGAACCTGTTTTCAAAGTCGCTGCGGCTGATAAGGGGAAAGATTGTGAAGACAGGTTCTTGATAAAAAATCGCCGAAATAACATCCCGTTCTCCCCTCGTGCTGAATATCCAAGCTGCTCCATGTTGGAAACTACTTGGTCGACGTGTCTGATATCTTGCACAACAGGGATGATATCGATGATCGGCTTCGCTGCGAGACCAGGAACAGAGGTTGATCCAATATGATGAAGCTCGAGGCAGTTATCACCTAAAACTTGCTGAATCAAGAGAGCTTCTGACTCAAACAGCTGGGGCCATTCTGGATTGTAGGGAACAACTTCAATTTTTCTCATGGATTATTTTTTTGTTTTTATCTACAAGAGCTCTTTCCAGAATGTGATTTCAGGAGCATTTGCACAGAGTTCCTCAAGGCGCTCTGCAAGCTCCTTGATATGCACAGAGTCCATGTGCTTTTGATGTGCTTCTGGACTACTCCAGTTTTCATAAAACAAAAACTTGCCTGGTGCTTCCAGCGACTCATGAAGATCATAGTTCAAACAACCTTCCTCGCCCCTCGTGGGAACCAGGAGTTTTACTAAAGCTTCACGCAAGGCAGCCTCTTTTCCAGAACGAGCCTGAAAAGCAGCGACGACAGTATATTTTTTGTTCATTGTTTTAGATTGGCATAAACATGGCGCGAAAAGTGGCGCAAAGATGGCGCGAAAGATTTTCCTATTTTGGAGGGTAATGAATTTTTATTCATGATTTTAGATCGGATGTTTTTTGTGACAACAAATCCCTGATCGCCTTTTCTCTTTTTCTGATCATAGGTGCAAACTCCTTTGTAACTTTTTCCACAACATCATTAGGGGCTTTTTCTGGAATTCCAGTATGAAATAGAGGTTGTGGATCATACTCGATAGAAAGAGTGGTCTCCATAGCCTTTTTTTCACCACACATTAAAGAAACAAGTAGTAATGCCGCATCAATACCCGAGGTCACGCCAGCTGCAGAAATCAACTTCCCATCTTGTACGACACGCTGGCGTTGAGGTGAGGCTCCAAGCAAGCTCAACAAATGATGGGAAGCCCAATGAGTGGTTGTATGATATCTTTGACTTTTTTCCTCATGAAAATAACCAGTAGCTCCAAGTAATAAGGAGCCAGTACAAACAGTGATAATCCAAGTTGCATGAGAAGCCTGTTTTTTAATAAAGGATAAGGTTTCTGGGTCACTCATCAGCTCATTAATACCACGACCTCCCGGAATGAGGAGAACGTCTACTTGAGGAGCTTCTGCAAAAGTGATCTCTGGTGTTAATATAAGTCCCTTCATATCCTTAATAGAATGCAACGTTTTCGCTATAACTAAGAATTTACTATTGGGAATCTCAGACAATACTTCAAAAGGGCCTGTAAAATCCAATTGATCGACTTCTGGAAAAATAATCCCTCCAATAAGCAATTTTTTAGAATGAGCTTCAGAAGCGTGCATAGAAAGAAGAAGACAAAAAATTAATACAACTACAATGGAGAAAGTTGGTAGTGATTTTTTCATTTTTGATGATAATACCCACTGCTCACATGTCTCAAAACAATTTAAAATTTGATAAAAAATTCTTCTGCGATTTGTGGAGTTTATTGAAACCGTATTGGGTTTCTGAGGAGAAAAAAATAGCGTGGGGTTTACTACTCTTAACGATTATCTGTGTCTTTGGAGAAGCCACTGGTGGAGTCATGTACAACTATTTTTATAAATTTTTCTACAATGCTCTTCAGGCCATCGATGAGTGGAAAATCATCTATGCGTTGTGTTTTTTCTTAGCGGCTCGTTTGTTACTAACGCTCTCCATGAGTGGCGTTGTTTTCTTTGGCGGCTTGCTGAGCATTCGCTGGCGACGATGGTTGACAAAAGATTATCTCAACATCTGGCTCCATGATCACAATCACTACCGGATGCAGGTTTTAACTAAGAATGTCGACAATCCTGACCAGCGTATCAGCGAAGATTTAGATCGTTTTGTGACGCAGACATTACAATTGTTCTTTGGACCATGGATGCTCCTCCAATCATTTCTCTACCTCCTTTCTTTTGGTTATATCTTATGGGATCTTTCGAAGAATTTTGTTTTTCACCTTGGCCCTTCAAGTTGGACTATCCCAGGCTATCTATTTTGGGTTGCTTTGTTTTATGCAGCGATTGGCATCTGGTTGATCAATTGGGTTGGTCGTTTAGAGCAACCTATATTGAAACTAACGTGTTACCTATCTTCTGACCATACCGCGTCACTGCTGGTCTGCACTCCTCGTTCCTGATACTGCATCCAACTACAGTATTTTTTAAAAAGCTCTAGCTCGGATATTTCATACTGATCGTGACGAGGAGGCCGCGAAGGCTGATGGTGTAAGGAAGACAAAAATTTTGATGCCGGGCTGTATGTATACATATTGACTCGCTCGCTCCTGCTCGGCTCGCCCCTTCGGGGCTTTCCTTCGGAAAGTCTATCCAGAGCCCTCCCGGACGGCTGTATTGCCCAAGTCAAAACATGAGTCTAACGCAGCACCCATCTGGCTTCTCGGCCTTCGCAGTAGATTAGTGTGAAATATCCGGGCTAGGACAAAACCGGAGATTGGGGCACTATCTGAAGATAACGTTAGATCTGAAAACGTAGTCATAACGGAAAAGAGCCAGTTTCTAACGCGCCTTTATCGATTGAACACACTATAAAATGAGGCTTTCGTCAACTGATCACTTTGTTGCTGGTTCAACTTCAACCTTTCACTTCAACTATAACCGTTTGAACGGGTACTCTACGTTTTTGCAAACTTAGAAAGACCAGCCGCATATTCAATAGCATCATGATTCCCTATACGATCTGCTACCTCTTCGGCATTTTTACTACCTCCATAACCGGTAACAAGGAGCGTATTGTCCACAACAAGTGATACTGCAGTGTCATAGATCTCGCGTTCTTCGGGAGTAAATTGATACCCTGCGGGAAGCGTTGTATCTTTCATCCTTTCAATCATTACTGCCGCAACGGCCTCTGCATGGGCAACCCCTTCACGATCCTTACCACTCATGCAACCACCAGCATTGACCACGCGTGTATTCAAATCGTCAACTAGTCGTGTGGCTTCACGAAATTTATTCACAAGAAGATCAATATGACGAGCCATCTTCATACGATCACCATCTGATCTCATGTAACTTTTATCATTAAAAAGAGAACGAACAGCATTGCATTGATCCTCAATTTCTCTACGCAGCATTGCTGCACGTAACGCAGGAGATCTTGGCTGATCTTCCCCAGCAGATGGAGTTACATCGGAATAGGTGATGTTTTCATTAAGAGGACCTGTCCCAGGAGTTTCACTGTTATGAGAAAAGTGATTTTCAAAAAATGGAATTCCACCGAGAAATGAAGCTTCTGCAGAAGATATAGTCTCACTAGAGGCAAGCTCTCGTAATTTTTCATAGGTAGATCCTATCACCCCTTCTATAGGAGCATTAAACTCCAGAGCTCCAAAAAGCTTTTGAAACTCCTGCGAATTATGTGCATGCAACTCGTTCCAAGTTCCAAGCATCATTCCAGGATCAAGAGCACCTACTGTATCTACCGCATAGTTCACAGGAAAACGGAGGTCAATACAGGTCACATTAAGCGTTGCTGCTTTTTCTTCGCCACAATCAAGCAGCCTAAATTCTTTTGCCTCTCCAGAGGCAGATTGTAAGGCTCTTCCTTGATATTCAGAGTACTCGCGTTCATCATGAGTTCCTTTTTCTCCACTCAACGGATTATCACGAAGTGTTCTTGTCGGAGTCGTTAAGTTCGTATTGATAAAAAAGACGTTGGAGGGAGTAGTATTACCCATCTCTTGCTTACTGAATAAGTACCTGACAAACTCAGGATCAGCCTCAATTCCGTATTGAATAAGTTGCAAAGCAGATTTCAAATTTGCTGCGCTTCGCTCTGGTTCTTCAAGATGAAAATGATCATTGATGCCATGCTGGAGGCGTTCATGGAGAAACTCTGTTTGGAACATCCCATTTTCCGCTTTTTCATCGAGCATTTCTAGAAGAACAGTCATGCGTGTATTGACGGGAGCACGTCCATCAGCACGTGTTGCAGGGATGACCCCATGGACTCCATTTGCCAACAGAGCCTTTCCCACAGCAGTAGTGCTAGCACTCAAGGGCGTAGCGATTTGACGGAAGCGCCTTGTTTCTCCTTGAAGCGCTACGGTCATATCGCGCGTTGCAACCTCCCAAGGTTGAATTTCATTCATCACCTTTGCAGTCGCTACTCGTATCGCCTGAGGCGTGACCAATTCGACAAAATCTTTAGGAATGCCCACATCTCGAAAGAAGTCCTGAAATTTTTGAGCAAAGTAGGAATCCGTATATCGGGAAATAGGATTGTCTTCTGTTTTGTTATTTTTATAAAAATCTGGAGGATGAGAGCAGTGCTCTGGATCTGCAACTTCATAAATCTTAACTTCCGTTGCACGCCATACATCGAACAAATCTTTAAGCATGGGTATCCCTTGTTCTAATGCCTTATATTCTTCAAGATCCGATCCTGCTTGTATCAGATCGGATAAGGAGTTGAAGCGCTCATTCATCTGACTAACTAGCGTAGTAATATGCAAAAAAGTTCCTTCTGCTAAATTCCTGCGTGGACGAAGAACATTTTTATTATTAAAGGGATTGCTTCTGAGGTACTGTGTGAGTGCTGCTTCTTTGAGTTGCAGATGATGGATTTCACGTTCAAGTTCCTCTATGCCATGTTGGTCGGGAGCTGCTACTGCAGAGGTGGAAGAAACTTCCATGGAAGAGCGAAGTGCTATCAGCGATTCGCAATGAGAGCGCACTTCGCCTCTTAGGCTTAAAACAGACTCCGGATTGAATAATGTAGTTTCTAATAAAAGATGCGATTTTTGAATAGGGTTCGCGTAAGAACCATCAATAGTATCAGCTCTCGTAGAGCCTCCCTCAACATATTCAGAAGACGTAGCATTATGAATTACAGGATCGTGTGGACTCACATTTGCATGAGACGAAGTTTCATCACTCATTCCTTGAACAGGTGATCGGTTTCCAGAACGCACTGCAGAAGAAACGCTCCTCCAATCGGGATAGTCTTCCGCATCTGAATACGAATCATTTAAAATATTCGGGGGATGAAGAGAGAGAGAGGGCTTCTATGTTCAGATCCTGTTAGATTTGTAACCTCATGAGCTGCAAAATGTATTGGAGACTCTCTTGTCGTTTCTTCTCGAGCGTCATTCGGTTGAAAATCACGATTGGACACGTTATGTACTGAAGCAGAATTACTCATGTTATAAAAACTGAAAAGGCTTCTTCTTGTCTTCTTAAAAACTGAGGGAAGTGTGGTCTTTTTTTCTAATTTTTTTAGCTTTTAGCGCTTAGCATGGCACACTTCGCCACCATACAATAAATTTTTTCAGAGCACAACTACGATGACTGATGTCATTTTTAACCTCCTCAGAAAGATGACCAAAAGTTTTGCTATAGCCTTGAGGAATAAAAATAGGATCGTACCCAAAGCCTCCTTCACCGCTGATTTCTGTAGCTAAGGTTCCTTCTACAGTTCCTTCAAAAACAGCCATCGTCTTACCATCACGAGCTACCGCAAGCACGCACCTGAAACGTGCTCCACGTTGGTGTTGGGGAATAGCACTCATTTTTTTTAATACGAGCTCGGTATTTTCAAGGTCGGAACGGCCAGGCCCCGCATAGCGCGCTGAGTAGATTCCAGGTTCTCCAGAAAGCGCGTCGACTTCCAAACCAGAATCATCTGACAAGACCCAACCAGAAACATGCTCAGAAATTCCTTCTGCCTTGAGGCGCGCATTGGCCTCAAAAGTCGCTCCTGTCTCTTCAATTTCAGGCAAGGATGAACCGGTAGCATCCGTTACAATCACCGCATCACCAAGCATCTTTTGAATTTCGAGCGTTTTGTGTCTGTTGCGAGTAGCAAGAAAGAGAGTAGTGGATAAGCGCTCCATAAAATTTAGTTTGATCTTCTAATGGAATTTTATTCTCTTCATAGACCTTCCTCATGTCCACTACAGAACACAACTCTAAACGTTATCCTTTCTCTGACTTCGAACCACGTTGGCAAGAGTATTGGCTCCGCTCTCATTCCTTCCATGCTTCCAATCCTGGAGAAAGTGATTTTGATATTAGGAAAAAAAAACGCTATATCCTCGATATGTTTCCCTATCCCAGTGGAGATGGGTTGCATGTAGGACACTTGGTTGGGTACACGGCTACAGACATTTTATCCCGTTATTATCGTTTGCGTGGGGAGAATGTGCTCCATCCCATGGGCTGGGATGCCTTTGGACTGCCTGCCGAGCAGTATGCGATTAAAACGGGGCAACATCCTAGAATCACTACCGAACGGAACATCGCACGTTTTCGGAAGCAGCTACAAGCTCTTGGATTTAGCTACGATTGGGATCGTGAAATCAACACGACTGATCCAGCCTACTTTCGCTGGACGCAATGGATTTTTTTACAGCTCTACGATGCATGGTACAATCCCGCCACTCAGAAGATAGAACCAATTTCGACCTATCGTGGAGAGGATCGTGATTGTGTTCGCTTAGCCTATGTCGCTGAAACACCTGTCAACTGGTGTCCGGAGCTTGGAACCGTTTTAGCAAATGAAGAGGTCGTCGATGGGAAAAGTGAAGTAGGTGGATTCCCCGTAGAACGTCGTCCGATGCGCCAATGGATGTTCCGCATCACAACGCTTGCAGATCGCTTGTTAAGTGATCTTGAAGGACTCGACTGGCCCGAATCGATCAAGCAGCTTCAACGTCATTGGATTGGGAGAAGCCAAGGAGCGGAAGTGATTTTTACGCTCCAAGATCATCCTGGAAAAAAAATAACCGTCTATACCACCCGTGTTGATACGCTCTATGGAGCTACCTATTTAGTCTTGGCTCCCGAGCATCCTCTCCTCGATGAAATAGAACTTTCCCCTACTGCCCGCGAAGCTCTTATTTTCTATCGAAAGAGTTGTAATGCCAAGAGCGACTTGGAGCGCACTGATCTCGCCAAAATAAAAACAGGTATTCCGCTAGAGCTTGAATGCATTAATCCGATCAATGGAGAAGCTCTTCCTATCTGGGTTGCCGATTATGTCTTAATGAGCTATGGGACGGGAGCCATTATGGCCGTTCCTGCGCATGATGAGCGTGATTATGAATTTGCCATGCAATATCATCTCCCTATTCGGCCTGTGATTCAAACAACTTCCTCTTCGCCGCTTCCTTTTAATGCCATCGATGGAGAGGCTATTAACTCGCCACTCATTAATGGCCTTGCTGCGCCTGAAGCCAAAACCAAAATGACCGAGTGGCTCGAAACACACGGACATGGCCGAAAAAGCATTCAGTATAAACTTCGTGATTGGCTCTTCTCTCGTCAGCGCTACTGGGGCGAACCGTTCCCAATCCTTTGGGAAAAAGGAGAACATCGTGCTCTTGCTGAAAGTGAACTCCCCCTGGAGCCTCCTGAAATGGAGGACTTTCGCCCGACTGGCAACGCAGAGCCCCCACTCGCTAAAGCAAAAGAGTGGGTTCGTTATTCAGGACAAGCCACACGAGAGCTCAACACCATGCCTCAATGGGCTGGTTCTTGCTGGTATTACCTGCGCTACTGCGATCCTCACAACTCAGAATATTTCGTTGGAAAAGAGGCCGAAGATTATTGGAAAAATGTAGATCTCTATGTGGGAGGCACCGAACATGCTGTTCTTCATCTGCTCTATGCTCGCTTTTGGCACAAAGCCCTTTTTGATCTGGGCCATTTAACAACAGCAGAGCCCTTTCAACGCCTCGTCAACCAAGGCATGATCTTAGGTCCTGATGGACAAAAAATGTCCAAGAGTCGTGGAAATGTGATTAGTCCTGATGATGTCATCCGTGAATATGGAGCTGATGCCTTACGTATGTTTGAAATGTTCATGGGACCTTTAGAACATTCCAAACCATGGAGCATCACAGGAGTCGAAGGAATTTACCGATTTTTAGGACGTATCTGGCGCTTGATCATGGTAGAGACTCCTGAAGGAGGATTCCATGTGAACACTAATATTGTTGATGTCCCTTTGACTGACTCACAGCGCCGCATACTACATGCCACGATTAAGAAAGTGACAAGTGATATTGAGTCACTGACCTTCAACACAGCGATTTCGCAGATGATGATTTTTGTGAATGAATTTATCGATTCCCTTCCATGCCCGTTGGAAGCAGTTCAAACACTGCTGCGCCTCTTGAGCCCTTTTGCACCTCACCTTGCAGAAGAACTTTGGGTGCATCTTGCGGCAGCATTTCCAAGCGTAAAAGCATTAGGAACTTTGGCTTCTAAGTCCTCTTGGCCCACGTGGAATGAGGAATACCTTTTTTTTGAAGAGGTCACCTATGCCATTCAAGTGAATGGTAAAATACGGACACGTCTCACCTTGCCAGCAACAGTATCACAAGCAGATGTTGAAAAAGCAGCACTCCGTGATCCCTCCGTTGCCCCTCATCTTTTGGATAAACAAGTTCAAAAAGTAATCGTTGTTCCAGGACGACTGGTAAACATTGTCATCAAGTCGTAGTTGGCGTTGCCAGCTACGACGTAACGAGTTGTTTAGATCGAGCCTACTATCAAATCGTTCAACACATTTTCAAGCAAAGAACGTTTAAGAAAAATTCATCACGATAAAAGAGAGCACTATGAAATTACATCTTCGAGCTGACCTGCTTTCGACCTCCAGCCTTTTCCTCATCGCTGGCAATGGAAACTACCCTTTTCTTGTGGCACGTGCAGCACGTGCTGCCGGCGTGGAGCATCTCATTGTTGCTGCTTTTGAAAATGAAACAGATCCTCATCTCGCTGAACATGCTACTGAAATCATTTGGATGCGTGTAGGCCAAGTGGGCAAGTTGCTAAGCGCTGCACGTAAGAGTGGGGCAGCACACGGAATCATGGCAGGACAAATTGCGCCCAAAAATCTTTTCGACCTACGCCCTGATTTTAAAACCCTCCTTTTGCTGGCTCAACTCAAGGAACGTAATGCAGAAACTCTTTTTTCTACCTTGGCTCAAGAATTAGCAAAAGCAGGGGTAACTCTTCTTCCAGCAACCACTTTTTTAGAAAGTCATCTTGCCACTCCTGGCCTTATCGCAGGCCCTAAGCCGAGCACACGCCAATGTGAGGAGATCACCTTTGGTCATCATATTGCTAAAGAAGTGAGCCGACTCAATATTGGTCAAACAGTTATTGTTAAAAACGGGACCGTCCTCGCGGTAGAAGGATTTGAAGGAACTGATGAAACCATCCAGCGTGGAGGAATGCTAGGTCAAGGTAAAGCCTGTATGGTAAAAGTTTCCAAGCCCCATCACGATATGCGCTTCGATGTTCCTGTTATTGGCCTGAGAACGCTGGAGACAGCAGCCGCTGCAGGAATCACGCTGATGGCACTGGAAGCAGGCCGCACCTTACTCTTAGAGCTAGAAGAAATCAAAGAGCGCGCTCATCAGCTTGGCATCACGCTGTGGGGAGTAGAAGACTAGTAAAGAGTATGTGAGCAAGTGTTGATGAAAATATTTTTTTATATTCCAGAAAAATACTTACCCAGCGATGACTGGATAGAGGCATGGAATGAGCATCAGCTCATCCCACTCGAAGAAATTGGCTTTGCCACAATGCATGCGTGGATCTATCAAACATGGGCTCTCTTGAATGAAGCTGGTGTGGACTGCGACCTCACAGACACCCTACCACGAGAAGGCATCTTCATTGCACTTCGGGGAAGTCTACCATCGTCGTTCGGGACTGATGCCCCCCTTCCTGAAAATCTCTTTTTTGTCGATATTGTCGCTGATGGCTTTCCTCATCCGGCTGCTCAGTTACATTTAGTACAGAACAAAGCCCATACACGTCTTCTTCCTCGCTCTCTTTTTGTCCCACATTGGACTCAACCTTGTTTGATGCCGCGTGATGCCAAGCGTGGTCATCGTTTTGAGAAAATCTGTTTTTTTGGGGATAGTGAAAATTTAGAACCTACGCTGCGCACGGAAGCATGGCATCAACGGTTGAAAGAAGAACTCGATATTACTTTTGAAATAAGAGGGGCAGAAGAGTGGCATGACTACAGTGATGTTGATGGAGTGATTGCCATTCGCAGTTTCTCTTCATCGCATCAACTTCACAAACCAGCAACCAAACTCTACAACGCCTGGCAAGCAGGTGTTCCCTTCATCGGAGGAAATGATTCTGCCTACAAAGCAGATGGCAATCCTGGAAAAAATTATTTGATAGCAACCTCAGCAGAAGATGTTTTTGGGCATCTTAAAAAGCTAAAAGAAGATGAACGTTTTCGAGTTGATCTTGTTAACCAAGGAGTTTTATCCGGAAAAAAATTCACCCGTGAAGCTACCCTGGAGCATTGGAAAAAACTCGTTCAAGAAACGATTCCTTTGCAGGCTCGAGAATGGCAACAAAAATCACAAATAGAACGCTCTTTTTTTGTGCTCACGCAACGTCTTATCTGCTTTCTTGATCGTTCATTAAGAGCTTAAATAGAGCACCTATGAAAATTATTAACGTCGGAGTTGTTGGCATTGGCCACATCGGCATCAACCATGCTCGCATCTACTCTGAATTACCGCATTGCCACTTAGTCGCCATTCTCGATGCAGACAAACGAGCCGCTGAAAAAGCTGCTGCAAAATATGGGGGAAAAGCCTGCAGCTCACTGGAGGAATTTTCGCATCTTGTGGAGGCAGCTACGGTGGCCACACCGACAGAGTCGCATCATGAAATAGGAAGTTATCTTCTCGGCGAAGGAAAACATCTTCTCATTGAAAAACCACTTGCTGACACAACAGAACGGGCACAAGACCTTGCAGCCATTGCTGCAAAACATCAAGCGATTCTCCAAGTAGGACATGTCGAGCGCTTCAATCCAGCATTAGAGGCCCTTGAAGCACAACTCAAAAATCCACGCTTCTTGGAAGTCACACGTATCTCTCCCTATCCCAATCGCAGTATCGATATAGGGGTCGTCTTGGATCTGATGATTCATGATTTGGAAATTATTTTGCACCTCGTGCGTTCCCCCGTGGTGAGTATTGATCCGGTGGGGATCCCTGTCCTTAGCCGTGGAGAGGATATTGCCAATGTTCGTCTGCATTTTGAAAATGGATGTGTGGCCAACCTCACGGCAAGTCGCATCAGCCGCGATAGAGTCCGGAAAATTCGCATTTTTCAAGAAGATGCTTACCTCTCACTCGACTATCAAAAACAAAATGGCTACATGCTTCGCCTGAACGGAAAAGAAATTAAACGTCAACGCGTCAAGGTCATCAAAGGAGAACCTCTCGTGCGCGAGCTCACCTCCTTCATCGACTGCGCATGCACCGGCATTCAGCCACGGGTCACTGGTCATGAAGCGGCTGCAGCTCTGGAATTGGCCCTGAAGATTACCAAACAGATTCAGGAGAAAAATAGTTCCATAGGACGATGAACCACGAAACTATCATCACGACAGAACGCCTCATCCTCCGAACCTGGAAAGAAGAGGATGTCGAGGTTTACTTTCAGATCAACCAAGATCCCAAAGTAATTGAGTTCTTGCCAGGATCTTTGACGATAGATCAGGTAAGAAAATTTATGGAAGCGATGAATCGGCACCAGCAAGACCATAGTTATACCTTATGGGCTACTGAATTAAAAACTTCTGCTGCAATGATTGGATTCATTGGACTTAACGTGGTCGATTTTGAGGCTGTTTTTGCACCGGCCACTGAAATTGGGTGGCGACTTGGTTCTCAGTACTGGGGCAATGGCTATGCCACTGAAGGTGCCAAGGCAGCGTTAGAGTATGGGTTTCATCAAGGAGGACTCAACGAAATTGTCTCCTGTACTGCCTATGCTAATCTACGTTCACAGGCCGTGATGAAGCGCCTTGGTATGCTGCGAGACATGCAAGGAGACTTTGCTCATTCCAAATTACCGTTGGATCACCCTCTCTCAAAACATCTACTCTATCGTCTTCGAAAAAAATGAGCTCACAAGAACAACCCTTGTGCTGCATCATTGCTGGCCCCAACGGCGCCGGCAAAACGACCTTTGCACGGAATTTCTTGCTCAAGGAGCTCAATATTGTCCATTTCATCAATGCCGACCTGATTGCCGCTGGTCTTTCCCCGTTTGATTCTTCCTTGGTGGAACTCAAGGCTGGACGGCTTTTTTTAGAAGAGCTCAAACGACTTGCTAAAGAAAAAGTCGATTTTGCTTTTGAAACAACCTTGAGTGGTTACTGTTATATTCCTCTTTTGAAGCATTTGAAAACTGAAGGGTATCGTATCGAAATAATTTATTTACGCCTTCATTCTGCTTCTTTATCCTTAAAACGCGTTGCCGAAAGAGTCAGGCAGGGTGGCCACAATATCCCTGAAGCCACGGTGCTCCGTCGCTTTGATCGAGGTTGGAAAAATTTCTTAAATCTCTATCAACCTTTAGCAGATGATTGGTTCGTTTATGAAAATTCAGAGACAATCGCGCGATTAATAGAAAAAAAGAATGAAACAGACTTCTAATGAAAGAAAAGCATATCCTCAAGAGGTTATGCTTGCCAAAATCGAACGTGCCCTCATTCGTGCTGGTGAAGAAGCCCGCAAGATAGCTCGTTTTCATGATGCCCATATCCACATCATAAAGGATGGGAAAATAGTTGCCATAAAACCGTAGCGACGAGAAATATTTTTTCTTGAAAAAGGCTTCACCAAAAATATTTCTGCTGGCTGGCGAAGCGAGTGGTGACACCTATGGCGCGGCCTTGATGCAGGCGCTGCGCGAACAGGTCCCTATTATTTCTTTTATCGGAGCAGGTGGGCCTAAAATGAAAGCTGCTGCTTCTCCTTCGGAGCAGCCTAATGAAGAAAAACCTTTGCTTCAACGTCAGCCCTTATCTACGACACAATACAAACCCGTTGTTAAATTCGCTAATACTGATGAATGGCAGGAAGTCGACAGCACACAGCCGAGGAGTGTCCATAAGGTACTTGACGAAGCGAACACTGTCACGATGCAGCCCTTTGCAGCAGCAATAGAATTTAACAAGAGTTTTGACAACTGGATTCATGAAGCTGGTGTAGTCGGCCTCTGGGATGTTCTCAAAAAATATGGCTACTTCCGTGCAAAATTCTCTCAATTTCTCAAGCAGCTCGAAGAAGAAAAGCCAGCAGCCATTATTTTAATCGATTATCCCGGTTTTAATTTACGACTCGCAAAGGCTATTCGTCGTCGCAAGCTTCCACTGAAGATTTTTTATTACATCAGCCCTCAAGTCTGGGCCTGGCACAAAAGCCGCATTCCTAAAATGGCGTGCTTACTGGATCTGATGATTTGTATTTTTCCGTTTGAACAAGAACTCTATGAATCTTCGGGACTTCCCACAGCATTTGTAGGACATCCTTTGGTTGAAACCATCATGGCTGCTAAAAAGGAAAACGCTCCACTTACCCGTAAAAAGAATCTCTTGGGCCTTTTTCCTGGAAGTCGCGAGCGTGAAGTCCATCGCCTCTTTCCAACCATGATTCAGGCAGCAAAGCAGGTTGTAACAATGCATCCTGAAATTTCTTGCGAAGCAGCAGCCGCAACCTCTGCCCATGCTATCATCATGCAAGAGATGGCACGTAGTGCTGACCTTCCTATCACCATCACCGTAGGAAAAGCACGAGAGCTGATGCAACACGCAACCTTTGGTCTCGTCTGCTCAGGAACAGCAACGCTAGAAGCCGCTTGTTATGGCTTACCCTATGCCCTTGTTTATAAAGTTGCATGGCTCACCTACGTCGTCGGACGCCAACTGATCCGTGTTCCCTTTTTAGGTATTATCAATATTTTAGCAGGCCGACGCGTGGTGCGAGAATTCATCCAACATGAGGCAACAGCAGAAGCACTCGCTCAAGAAGCACTTTATTTTTTAAGAGATCTACAAGCCTGTGAAAAACTGACCCAAGAATTAAGTACTGTTGTTTCCCTGCTCCATGGCGAAGGAGCCTACGATCGAGCTGCAGCAACGATGATTGAGGATTTGAAAAATAGGGAAAATTAACAACTATATAAGGGATAACTATTTGCTTTTCAGCTATCCCTTTTATCCCTTTCATCACTGTTAACTTCTTTTAATCTTATTTCATCTTTTTTTATCTCTGTGAATAGTTTTTTATTTTCTTCAAATGATGACCTTTCCTAAAACCCAACTTGAGAATCTTTGGGCCCCCTGGCGCGTAGAATATTTTGAACGCGATCCTGAATCGAACAAAGACTTCTTACTCGAAGCAGCACACACGTCCAATGACGCTGCTCATTTTGTTGTCATGCGGCGCAAACATGCTTTTCTCATTCTCAATAAATATCCATACACAACTGGCCACCTGATGGCTGTTCCCTACCGCAAGACAGCGGAGATGAATGATCTCTCCGATGAAGAGGCACTCGATCTTTGGCACCTTGCACTCCATGCACAACACTTACTCAAAGCCGTCGTCCACGCACATGGTTTTAACATTGGCCTTAATCTAGGTCCTGGAAGCGGTGGGGGTGTCGAGGACCATCTTCATCTCCACATCGTGCCACGCTGGCAAAACGATCAAAACTTTATGCCACTCTTGGCAGGCACACGTGTCATCCCCTCAGGACTAGAACCTCTTTACAAAGCCTTAATCGCTTTTCAAGAAAAAGAAACTCATTCAAATTCGCAACAGCCATCGCATCTGTGAACGGGCATGTCTTTTTTGCTGCTTGAACTTTAACTTTTCACTTCAACCGCACCCGTTTCTGGAAGCGGTTGCTTCTGCTTCTTAGCAAGTGCAAAGCCACGTAATGCGTAATTAATAACGTAACCTTCATGAATGAGCCATGAGAGATCTTTGGCGAGAGCAGATTCGCGTTCTGCCTCTGTTTGCCCATCCTTCAAAGGACGCGATTCCATCATGGCTTTCCACTGCTCTGCACGAGGACTCTTGTGATGCGACTCCAACACATGTGTGAGTGCTGTGAGCGCTGGAGAGAGTGGTGTCTCTTGCTGATTTAAAGCACGAGGACGAGCTATCGATACATAAACAATATTTTCATGCGCTTTAAAAATATGCAGTCCACGAGTTGCTAATTCTTGCCCCAAAAGATGAGAAAGAGGAAGAGGAAAGCGTTTGAGTTCCTGCAAGGCTTGTTGGATGGCAGCTTTGATGGATGAAGATGAAAGGTTCATTCCTGCAGCACCAGAAAGAAAGAGTTCCTCTTTGACTTCAGCGATCACACTTGCTGCATGTTCTTTTTTAAAATGCGCTTCTAATTGATCACGGGTTAACTTCAATTTCTCTGTATCGCTTTGATCGAGAACATCCTGTGGTAGAAACGTCTCGCGTATGCTCTGTTCTTTTTTCCACGCTTCCATCATAGCCTCATCGTGGACCATAGTGATGCGGCTTTTAAAGGCTTCCAAGGGAAGATGAGAAAAACGCTCGGTATGAAGTTGACGCACTTTTGCCTGATACTCGTGATGATTAGAAGGACCAAGAATGGTTTGACTCATGCCACAGACAGCAAGAGAGCTATAAGAACCTTTCGGTGCCTCCACCTCGATTGTTTCTGTAAGATAGTAACGATCACGATAGTTTTTTAACACATGAGTAATCAACTCTTTCTCACTCAACCAGAGACTTTCATCAAGCAGACACTGATAGAGTTTAGATGCATTTTTTGTGAGAGCAGGTATTTTAACGCATCGCAAACGATAGCGCTCTGGTTTTTCTAGAAGGAGTCTGGCGAGTTCAAAAAGAGGGTAAGCCTTGCTTTCTGTTTTAATTTGTTTAGCGATTTCATCGAGTCCACGCTGTTCAGGAAGAAATTCTATTTTCCATCCGTAAAATGAGGGAATCTTGGGAATTACTGGAGGGGAAGAATGCTGATCTTTTTTTGAAAAAGAAGAACGAGTTTTAGGATGATTATCTCCACGATTCCTACCATGACTTTTCGACTTTCCCTCACGTCGAGCTTGAGGGAAAGGATCTCGAGAAGGTAACGTAGAATTTTTTCGATACTCAGCGCTTTGAACGGAAGCTGAAACAACGCTACTCCCAGAATTCTCTTTCACCCATGAAGGCATCAGGAGCGTACTTAAATCAGCATTCTCTAAAGAAAATAAGGGATCATTTTTTGACATGAGATGAGTCTATTCCTATTCTCTGCTAAATTTAAATCATCAAATGAGATTAACAAACAGTGATTGGCAGCGCCTGCGAGATTTGCGTAAACGCTTTTTAGAAAATGCATCTGAAAATTATTGGAACAATCCTCGTGATTTAGAATTATACGATCTTATCTACGCAGCACGTATTGGTTGGAAATGGAATGCTGTTCTTGAAGATTTAAAAAATGTGGGATGGCATTCTCAGGCTCAACAGATTGTTGATTGGGGTTGTGGAACAGCCATTGCTGCACGCACCGTAGCTCTATGGAGCGGCATTTCACAGGTAGCACTTGTTGACCAATCTCCGCTAGCACTCGCCTTTGCTCAAAAAAAATTAAGAGAAGCAGGGAAAAAAATAATCCCTGAGTTTTCATGGCAAAAAGAAAAACCGACACTGCTACTCATCAGCCATGTGGTCAGTGAACTTCATGAAAAAGAATTATTGGAATTAGCACTCTTTGCGACACAGGCCGATGAAATCATTTGGGTCGAGCCGGGTTCTCATGAGCTGAGTCGAAGATTAATTAGTGTCAGAAAAAAAATTTTACAGGTAGGTCATCATCTCATTGCTCCATGCACTCATGAACATGCTTGTCCTATGTTCGAAGAAAAACAGGAACGAGACTGGTGTCATTTCTTTGCAAAAGCTCCCGCAGAAATTTTTCAATCATCCCTCTGGCATCAGGCATCACGAGAGCTTGGCATCGATTTACGTAGCCTTCCGTATAGTTATCTTGCCTTTTCTAGAAAAAAATTTCTCCATGCGTCGACAGATGCAGAACGCCTCATTGGTCATCCGCGAATGCTAAAAGCTCACGGAAAGCTCTTCTGCTGTGGCTCCTCAGGCCTTTGTGAACGCATGCTACAAAAACGTGACAATCCCGAGCTCTTTCGCTCGTTGATTAAAAATAAAGAAAGAGGAGCTTTCACCTGGTCGCTTGATAATTCGGGGCATGTTGTTAATATTTTAGTAGAGTAGGCAGAGGATCATTTTTTCCAAAATAAATCTATTTTGGACAGTAATGTGCTGGAGCCATCGATAAGCACTTTGAGATTTATCGTATGTATGGCCAGAAAAAATTCAGACTCTTGCTCCTTAAATAATTTTATCTCATTTTCATGAATCCTTCTTCATTCAGATATTTTTTATTATCAGCCACTACACTCATTTTTTTTACAGGCGTTTGCAAACTTTCGTCTACAACTCCTCAAATAATCACCTCAACTTCAGTGGAACAACAACTGGCCGACCTGGAAGCCTCTTCTCATGGGAAGATTGGTGTCTGTGCCGTTGACACCTCCGACAATAAATCTTTTTGTTATCGTGCCAATGAACGTTTTCCACTCTGCAGTACATTTAAAGTCATGGATGTGGCTGCCATTCTCAAAAAGAGCATGACAGATCCGGGACTCTTGAAAAAAAGAATTATCTACACAACATCGGATCTTGTAACCACATGGAATCCCATTACAGAGCAGCATGTGGCTGAAGGAATGACGATCAACGAGCTCTGCGCTGCGGCAATGTCATATAGCGATAATTCAGCGGCTAATTTTTTAGCTAACCAGCTGGGTGGACCGAGCGCTGTTACTGCTTTTGCACGATCGATCGGTGATGACTCGTTTCGTCTAGATCATTTGGAAGGTGATGGATTAGGCTCAGCCATTCCAGGCGATCCACACGACACAACTACTCCCGAAGGGATGACAAAAAGTTTAAGAAAGATCATGCTCGGCGATATTTTGTCCCCCAATTTGCGTGATCCATTACAAATGTGGTTCAAAGCCAATACAACCGGCAATACTTGCATTCGTGCTGGAGTGCCCATTGGATGGACCGTTGGAGACAAAACCGGCAGTGGTGATTATGGAACCAGAAATGATATCGCCGTTCTCTGGCCGATCAAAGGCTCCCCTATTGTACTTTCCATCTATTTCACTCAATTTGAAAAAGAGGCTCCAAAGCGTGATGATGTCATTGCTGCAGCAACGCGCATTGTGGTTGATGGATTTTCGAAAAAATAATCACAGACATATCAGTCCTTCCTATTGTCACCTTTGATGCTACTCGCTCATTTTCATCCATGCTGCAATCATCGCTCCAAGCACATTCTATCGGCATCCAACAAGTGCCACTCTCGATCAAGATTACAATGTTGAATAAATCCGCTTCTTGACAGAGCAACCGTAGTCAATAGAATTTATCACCATGCCACGCTACCTGGACCCTAAGAGTGATTTAACATTCAAGAAGATTTTTGGAAATCATCCCGATTTGCTCAAAAGTTTTCTGAATGCTGTTTTGCCGCTTCCAGAAGATTGCCTTATCGAAACGTTAAGCTATCTCTCACCAGAAAATGTCCCTAGGACTCCTATTGCAAAATATTCCATTGTAGATGTCCGCTGTTGCGACAATCATGGTCGTCAATTTATCGTTGAAATGCAGATCGACTGGACTCCAGACTTTATCCAGCGAATGTTATTTAATGCTGCTTCCACTTATGTGAAGCAACTTGATCAAGGAAAAGAATACGAAGAGCTCTGTTCCGTTTATGAATTGGCAGTATTGAATACAACCTTTGATCAAGACTCACCAAACCAATGGTTTCATCACTATCGCATGACGAGCGCTCATGATGAAAAAAAAACTTGGGATGATATTCAGTGTGTTTTAATTGAGCTTCCTAAATTCAATCCGAACACTCTCACAGAAAAAAAACTAGCTTTTTTATGGCTTCGTTTCTTAAAAGAAATCAATGACAGGACGACGATTGTTGACCCCTCTCTTCTGGAAGTAAAGGAAATCAAACAAGCAGTCGACTTGCTAGAAGAGTCTGCCTATAGCAAAACAGAATTACTCGCTTATGATAAATATTGGGATGATATTCGTTGCGAGAAGGCTTTATTCAAAGATTACTTAAAAAAAGGGTTGGCTCAAGGAGAAGTGAAAGGATTTGCTAAAGGAAAAGCTGAGGGTCTTGCTGAGGGTGAAATGAAAGCGAAAGCGGAAATGATTCGCAACTTCAAACAACTTGGACTTTCAAACGAACAAATTGCCACGGCTTCTCAATTCTCTCTAGAGCAAATCAAGGAGATTTTAAAACAATGAGTAGGATCAAAGAAATAATCTTTACTGCTCTTTGAAGTTCAAACTGCCAAAGCATCATCAACCGCAACGCGTGTCTGCAAGCGGATAGGATCAATGATTGGCAGCAAGGAGTTTTCTTGTTGGACCACCAAAGGAAGTTCCGTACAGCCTAAAATAACAGCATCAAGCTCCTGATACGATGCAATGAGGTCACTAAAAAACTTTTTTGATTTTTCGTTAATCACATCTTTGACTAACTCTCCATGAATCTGATGAATCTCTTCGCGTTCTTTGTGATTGGGAATGGTGACGACAATATTGCTCTGCTCTAGTTTTTTTGCAAAGAAACCATCTTCGAGTGTGTTCTTGGTCGCGAGTAATAAAACTTTTTTGTAATACTGTTGCTGACATCGCTGCACCACGAGGTCAAGAGCATGAAAGACTGGAATGTCCGAACAGAGACGATCTTTGATAACGTCGTAATATTTGTGAAGCGTCATATTCCCAATGAGAATGCAGTCTGGCTTTAAGGCAATCAGACCTCGAAGCTCTTCTTCCAGTAATGCTGCGACACGATCATGATTTTTGCCGTAGTTGCTTTGGATCTCATGATAATCGATACTTTTGAGCAACATCTTCGCACTGTGCCGTCCTCCCAAGCGCTCCTGCACAAGCTCATTAAGCATTTTGTAATAGATGATCGTCGAGGACCATCCCGTCCCACCTAAGAGTCCAATTGTTTTCATGACTATTTATTTTAAAAATTCCTTAATCGCCTGAAAGCATTTTTGTGGCTGCTCGACATAAGGAAAATGACCACAGTTTGTTAAAATAAGGAGCGTCGAATGAGGTAATGCATCTTTAGTTTCTAAGGCTGTTGTTACGGGAATCGGATCTTGATCTCCTTGAATGATAAGTACTGGAATATTGAATCGATGAAGCTGAGGTCGTAAATCGTAAGGCTTATTAAAGAAATTTTCTCCAAAGATTTTTTCTATTTTGGGAGCGTTGTGCGCTGTCGCTTGAGAAAAATGAAGCGTGATCTTCGCGGCATCATCTTTTTTTGCACAGTAAGTTTGAAAAATCAGATAATAAAACTTTTCTACCGTTTCAGGATCTCCTCTCTGAAAGGGAACAGAGTTTTGTAATTGATCCAGTGATGTTTGAACTTTTGTTAATCGATAAGCACAGCGTTGATCAAAAGTTTTCACTCCATTCAATGTCATGGGAACAGAATCTAATAAGATGAGTGCATCAACATGCAGAGGATGAACAATCGTATATTCCACTGCCAGCAACCCTCCCCATGAATGACCAAGCAGAGTCATTTTTTTTAAACTAAAATATTTTCGTATTGCTTCTAAATCTTGAACAAAGCGCTTCATGTTCATTCCTTCGGTATCAACAGCATGTGTGGATGATTTTCCAGAACCGCGCTGGTCATAAAATATCACTTCATGATCTTTTGCTAACTCCAACATCTGAGGCAAAAGATAGCTCTGATCCATTCCTGGACCTCCATGTAACACAATGATGGGAGGGGTCTTTGTATGAGGAACTCCGAATCGTTGAAAGTAGAGCAGCTCTCCTGGAACCTTTATAAAACCTTGCTCTGTTGGTAAGAGCAGTTTTTGGCCGTAACATAAATCAAAACCAGTACACACCAATAAAAAAAGAAAGAGTAGAATTTTACTCATCAACCTTTGCATTGGGGAAAGAAAAAAAGATCACTCATCAGTCGCTATTACTAATTTCTGAAAAATCTGAATCAGCATTTGTTGATTTCGTTTTGTCGTTTTCACAAAAAACAGAGCATCGACTCCTTCCACTAACGGAATGAGATCGTCCAGTAACTTTTTTCCGCTTGGTGTGAGCGAAACACTTTTAGCGCGACTATCTCTTTGATGTTCGATGCGGTTGACTAACTTTAAAGTCACTAATTTTTTGAGGGACTTGGAAACCGTCATTTTATCAAGCTTTGACCAGTTAATGATATCAACTTGTGTAGTACTCTGTTCGGTGAATTCAAACCATAAGAGTGTTGCCATAATGACAAATTGAGCATGTGAAATAGCGTATGGTTCCAATGCTTTTTTAATCAAGCGCTGCCAGAGCATCGTTGTCTGCCAGAGCAAAAAACCAGGACTTTCGTGTGCTCGTTCAAAACCAAAAGAAGAAGATCCCTTCATGATTGCTTTTGTGCAAGGCTGATAAGAGCTTCTGTTTCTTCTTCGATGGTATCAGCGACATGTTGTGCCACTAATTTAATCCAAAGCCATTTGAGTGGTCCGCTTACCACAAGTGTATTAGTAATGCGCAAACCCTCAGGAGTCATTTCCATGGCATGCGTATCCTGCATCCGTGCACCAAAAAATGTCGTGCAATCAGTAAAAGAACTACCTTCTTGAACATCTGTTAGAACAATTTTTACAGCCCTTCTCCCTTTTGGCTGTAACATAAAATAATTTCCAACCGTAAAAGCCCCTTCCAATCTGCACTCATCAAGATCTCCATGCCACTGTGGCCAGCGGTTAATATCAGTCACAATTTGCCAGACGGTTTCTTTGCTTACTCTCGTGTAGGTCTTCGTAAAAGTTCTTTTCCAGATGCTCATCGTAATAATGATAAAATTTATATCGATAGATAATATATCTAAGTTTACTAAATAGCCAAGAAGATGATCCGCTTTTTCTGAACATTCATCTCCATAATAAGCATCAAGGAAAGGAAGAAAGCTTGATACGCTGACAAGCTCCTTTTTTCTGATCTTCAGGATGAGGCTCTATTGCTAAAATAGTGATATCGTTTTTGCCAAGGCCATATGCCCAAAAAAGACGTCCTGCTGAAGGAGTCTGATTTTCTAAATAAGATTGGAAAATCTTAATTTTGTATTTTTGAGATAAGGGCTCAATTTCATGAGAGGCTCAGCTGTTATGCCTAGCCCGGATATTTCATACTCTGTTTTCGATGAGAAAGATCTTTCCAAAGAAGATCCATTTCAGGAAGCCCCATGCGGATATTGAAAGCCATGAAACACTAAAGAAAGGGTGATAAATCGATCGAAGGAGAAGATTTCCCTTTCAACAGATGAGCAACAGATTGGTCAATCATCTTGAGAGAGCGATTAGAAAGACCTGGTGGCTTTTTCAAAATGCGCGGCTCTAAAATATAACACCCATTAGAAAATGCTTTGATGTGAAAATATTTTGAGGAAGCACCACGAAGACTAATGCGGTTTTTGACATCAGCAACAGCAGCATACTGATTGATCACGTCATGATGTTTTTTGCTTTCCTTTGATCAACTACTAGTGGACTTATGGCGCTAAGCTAGTGGGCTATCCCACTAGCATCAAGAATAATTGATACTCATGCTCAACCCATAAAACGCACTCTTCTTCCCCAGAGCACACGCCCAGTAGCGATCGCCATAAGACCAATGCCAATATTCAGTAGCAAGATTTGCAAAGCCAACGTGCTCGAGTGCGTGACTCATGATGGCTCGATATTTTTTTGCTTTGTTAGAAATTTTCTTTGAATCTGAAAGAGAAAGCGAACCATCATCATCGAGCAACCAATCCTTCGGATGAATCCCCATATCCACGGCCTTGCCATCATCATCAATCAAGTAAACATCAATAGCCCCACCGGTCGCATGCGAAGGAATATTTTGAGAGCCATCTAAGTTTATCGTTGGAGCAACCATTTGATGTGTTTCTAAAAATTGTTGTTCGTAGGACCAATCGGGATGACGTTCTTGAATGATGGCAAGACGATCATTAAATAAACGCTGTTGTAATTCCAAACCACGATATCCTTCGTAGAGAGAAAAGCGCAACCCTTGTGGCAAGAGGTTCTGAGCCTCGATCAATTTTTCATAAACTTTCCTGCGAAGATAATAGTAATCGGTATTATTCGGAATCTCGGGTGAAGGACCAATGACAATTTTTTCCTCCTCTCGTACGTCGACAAAAGGCTCATGATTTTCATGAATGGGAATCACAGCAATGCGTGGGTCATTGGGAAGAAGCATCTTTTTATTTAGAACAGTCCATAGAGGTAATTTTAGATAAAAGATCAGGGTCAAATAATTTGATATCAATTCGTTCCTTGCCTCTTCCAATATTGACTCGCTTTAGCGTTATCATTCCAACTTCTCGAGTTGATTTCACGTGAGTACCACCGCAGGCAACCTTGGCAAAGCCTTCAATTTCCCAAAATCTTCGTTGTGCCTCAACATTGGTAAAGCCTGTTTTAATGGGCCTATCGGCTTCAATGATTTTTTGATAATCGTCTAAGACTTCTCCGAAGATAGAAGAAATATTTTTGACATATACAAAATCTACACGTGCTTTGTTCTCTGCAATATGAGCTCCAATTTTTTCAAGACCTAATTTTCTTGTGACCAGTTCCAAAATCAATTCTGTTGCGAAATGAAGACGCATCAGTTTGTAACGGCGCTCCCAATCAATTCTCATGGTAACTGTGTCACCAACCTGTAATGCATGATCATCTTCAATAGTGTAATAAATGAGAGCGTCTCTTTTCTCAGAATGTAAAATTTTGGATTTATGAATCGATCCTGTATCACTCTCTTGACCGCCAGAAAAAGAGAAGGCTATCGTCTCGTCGAGTAAAATTGTATTGCCACAAACTTTAGCAACTTTTGTGATAAGGGATGTTTGATAGGGATTCTCCCAGAAAACTTTTTCCATCTTTTTATTTTTTATATCTCGCTTCATGCTGCAACAACCATTCCTTACGGGCAATCCCGCCACCATACCCGCCGAGAGCGCCGTTGGTATTGATGATGCGATGACAAGGAATCACAATAGCGAGTTGATTAGCTCCGTTGGCATTAGCGACAGCACGGATGGCCTTAGGCTCGCCCATGGAGGCTGCCTGGGCCGCGTAGCTCCTAGTGGTGCCATACGGAACTTTTAGTAATTCGTTCCAGACTCGTTGTTGAAAAGGAGAGCCGAGGAGAAACAATGGCGTTGTAAATTTTTTTAAGGAACCGGCGAAGTAATCGTTCAGTTCTTTTTCGATTAATTTAAGTGGCTCCGTTATCCCAGGAACAATCGCTGCTTTCATGCGGAGGCGGAGACGTTCAATTTCACGCTCAAGTCCTCGACGTTCTATGAATTCCAAAAGATAGAGTTTTTGTTCATCGGCAATCGCAAGCATCGGCCCGAGAGGCGAGTCCAACCAAGTTGCCTTGAGAAGAAGATATTGTTGTGAGTGATGAGTTGGTGCAGCTCCCATGATTTTTGAAAAAGCATCCCGAAACCCACTGCTCGATTCATAACCAGCAGAAAGTTGTGCTTGAATAACTGCTCCTCCTTTTCGAATTTCTTTCATGGCAAGTCCCATTCGTCGTGCACGTGCGTAGGCTACGAAAGTCATTCCAAAACGTTTTTTAAATTGACGCCGTGCGGTTGAAGGATCAACAGAAAGTGTACTAAAGTCACGATCCTTCCAACGTTTTTCAGGATCAGCCTCTACGGCTTCTACTAGTTTTTTCACGAATTCTGAAACATGATCAGGATGAGAAAGAGGCTGACAACGTTGACAGGGCCGAAACGAGGCGAGAAGCGCTTCTTGAGCTGTTTTAAAAAACTCACAATGTTCATACTTAGGCTTTCGCGCAGGACATGTAGGATGACAAAAGACGCCCGTTGTTGTCACTCCCACATAAAAAACCCCATCATACTCTTTGTTTTTTTGAAGAAGTGCCTCGTAATATTCTCGCCTGATCTTTTCAGTGAACATGAAGTTAAAAAAGTTAGTTGCTAGATAAGAGAGTAAGAACCTGTATTCGCAGTCTCAGTAGACTTTAAATGTGGGTTTTCGGTAATCTAGCAGTTTTTAAAAAGGCCATCGCCGAATTTTAGGCGTTGATTTTCTGCGCCATCATGTAAGTATGTATTGCTCGATAGAAAAAATGAGAAAAATTTTTTTTAGAAACTGTTGACAAATATTTCGATGATTTTTGCTGTTTCGCGCTTGAAAAAAATTACTTTCTTTCTTCTTTGGCTCCTAGCGGCTTCCACTCCCCTACTTCCATTAGGCTTGATGCCTGAAGGTACTGCTGTAAATCCTGTTTATGTTGCTCAAGAAAACCCATTCAAAATTGGTGTAGCACCAGAACGCCCTGTCTATGCACCTGAATTTGTCTTTTTTTTAGAAAAGAAAGCTGCTCATGAGTATTTTGGGCTCTATCCTGATGATTTTGATAGCACTTTTATGTCATTAACATTAACTGGAACCGGCTACGAAGATCGTAATCTTAGTACTGCCTCTATTATTTGTCGTTTGTTCGATAGACTACAGTGCACCTATTCTGTCATTAATAGACATGAATATGATATTATTTGTGGACTTCAGTCAGAAAAGATCCAAAAAAAATTTAATGCCTGGAGAAATAGTCCTGAATGGATACAGAACCCAACTCTAGAAGAAGACTGTCACTATATTATTGCTCTTATTCAATCAGATAGTGCAGGGGCAGAGGCTATAAAAAATCGCTACCCAGAGGCTCAAGAGCTCTTTGATCAATTTGATCGAAATGTTACGGGTATTCCCATATGTAATTATTATTATGATAGAAAATATACCAAAAATGAACCTATTCAGGTTGCTTTTGGATTCTATCCGAATAATTCTAATACTTTTTCTAAAAAGATTTTTATCGATTTTTCTATTTCCAGTGACCCTATCCAATCTTTTAAAGGTTATGAATACTTTACCGCCAGGAAAACGGGTGCCCACACTGCTGCAGGAGAAGAGGAAGTCCGTTTTACTCCCTCGGAGCTTTATTTTTCCTCTAATATAGGCTGTCAATCCAATAGCTGCACCCCAGTCATCATAAAAACACCAAATAATGAAGCCACACCTTCTTCTGATTGAACTATTGAAAGCACTCCTCAAGGGAAATAAGCCTATGATTTGTGCACGTTCAACAACCGTGCACTGTTGAAAGTCTATCTGTTCAAGAAACTGGGTAAGAGGTTTGAAGATGGAAATCGAGGTTTACTTACGCAGAAAAAAATAGTTTACTCAATTACCGAGAACATTGGGTCGCCGATTCAAAAGTGAAGTGCAACACCCTGGTCTAAAAAGCTAGGACATTGGTTATCTCACAGGTGTGTTACTTTTTATTAGTTTTGGTTAGGGAGCTGAGGGTAGGAAGTCGAATAGGAGCAGACAAGCAAGAATTGGGTAGCACCTAGAAGAATCAAAGATAGAGTTGTTCACGCAAGGTTGGAGGTGCCAAGGAGCGAAGCGACGAGGCACCGAGAACCTGGAGTGAA
>JBMOFC010000005.1:0-71608 GCA_049314455.1 Chthoniobacterales bacterium | reverse complement strand
ACGTTCGGAGTGACACCACAAGGCGCGGCTACAGAATTTTTTAAAATGCTCTAAGGCTCCGTACCCCTTCAGAGCAACGAATAAGAAGATAGGATTTAGGCCTTCGGTATCTGTTCACAGGACCGGATACAACGATGACGCTGGTGTAGTGACAGTCATGATCGAGGTTTTTTTCTCCAGTCCTGTGAACGGATACGGCCTTCTGCAATTGATTAAACTATTTTCACCTGTGTAAGAAAATCGACTCTTATCTTCCATCTTCGTAGTTGTTCCTATGAACGTGTACAAGGCGCCTGCTCAATAATATCTTTGTACGTTCCTCCGGAGGGAATCATAGGAAGAACATGCTCGGTATAAGGAGTCATGACATCGAGAAGGCAAGCTTCTTTGGAGGAGAGAAGACGTTCTAGTGCTGGTCGAAGATCTTTTTTGTGCAGGACACGTTCTGCAGGAATCCCAAAGCCTTTACAAATTGTCACATAGTCGGGATAGATACGTTCGGGATTTTTCACATCACCTAGAAATGTATGTCCACGATTACTCTTGTAAAAAAGATCCTCCCATTGAACCACCATTCCGAGATGTTGATTATTAAGAATGATGACTTTTGCGGCGATCCCTTCAAGATGCGCTGTAGCCAATTCTTGAATATTCATTAAAAAAGAACCATCTCCGTCAATATCAATGACCTGTTTTTCCGGGAAAGCCAATTTTGCGCCGAGTGCTGCTGGATAGCCGAATCCCATGGCTCCAAGGCCCGCAGAAGTGAGGAAGGTTCTAGGATGCGTGAAGCTGTAGTATTGCGCCGCCCACATTTGATGCTGTCCTACACCTGTGGTGATAATGGCTTCTCCTTGAGTCATCTCATAGAGTACTTCAATGACATGCTGTGGCTGAATGGCATCTTCAGTATCATGAAAACGCAGAGGATGTTTTTTCTTCCACAATGCAATCTGCTCATGCCATGCAGAAAAACGCTGAGCATCTTCTGTAAGCTCTTTCCAAGTGGGATGTCGTAGTAGTTCATTCAAACGCTGAAGAGCATTTTTGACATCACTCAAAATAGGCCATTGTACCGTTCTGTTTTTATTCATCTCTGAGGCATCAATGTCAATATGAACAATGGTTCCATGTTCACAAAATTTTTCGACTTTACCAGTCACGCGATCATCGAAGCGCACCCCGAGGGCTAAGAGAAGATCGGCTTCATTCACCGCATTATTAGCATAAACAGTACCGTGCATTCCAAGCCACTTGAGTGAAAGAGGGTGATTTTCAGGAAAACAGCCAATGCCCATGAGTGTGGTAGCAACGGGAATGTGTGTCTGCTCCACAAACTCCAAAAGTTCTGCCGATGCATTCGAAGAAATAATGCCACCACCGCAATAAATCATCGGACGTTCTGCCTTGCCAAGCAACTCCAATACGTGCTCAAGAAGATGGTCTTCGGTTGGTTTCTCTAATTCATATCCAGAAAGCGACACTTTTTTGGAAGGCTTAAAAGTGTGCTGCTGTTGTTGAATATTTTTTGGAATATCGATGAGAACAGGGCCTGGCCGCCCTGTCTGAGCTATATGAAAAGCTTCTTTAACAATGCGAGGAATCTCTTGAATATTTAAAACTAGGTAGCTGTGTTTCACAACAGGAAGTGTCATTCCAAAAAAATCGGTTTCTTGAAATGCTCCTCGCCCAATCATCTCCTGAGGGACTTGTCCCGTGATCACCACGAGTGGAATGGAATCCATATAGGCATCTGCAATGCCTGTTACAAAATTAGTCGCCCCTGGTCCCGAGGTTGCCAAGCAAACTCCAGCGCGTCCAGTAGCACGTGCATATCCTTCTGCCGCGAAAATCCCTCCTTGCTCATGACGTGGGAGAATGGTGCGAATTTTTTGCGAAGAAGTGAGTGCTTGATGAATAGGAATTGAGGCTCCGCCAGGATAGGCAAAAATCATGTCGACTCCTTCGTGTTCTAAGGATGCAACGAGGATTTCAGCGCCGTTCATGATAGTATCTTTTTTAGACATTTGGATTGAAAGTAGGCACCAGTGTCATTTATTTCAAAATAAAATAACATGGGTGCTGTTGGGGGGATAGTCGAGAAGCTGCTGCGCAGCTTGATCAAAAAAAACTTCAATTTCTAACTGTACCAGCTGCAACGTGGATCCCCTAAACTGTCTCTGCCGATGTTACATTGGTAGAGACGTCAAAGCTCATTATTTTTTTCAAGCGTTCCCACCGAGTGACTATTTTTGAGTTGGTTTTGCATGAGAGAAACAGCATCTCCACCTCGGTGCATGATCACGCATCCTTTGTTTCCATACGGTTTGACGGAACCATCAAGGGTGACGGAAGAGGTAGATCCGCTTCCACAGAGTGTGGCGTTACGCGTGATGAGAAAAATATCACTTCCTTCGCTCTCTTCTTTGACTGGATAAATGCGAAAGGCAGTTTGAGCGGCACTCGTTGGAAAATGATCTTCAGAAACAATCACCCCAGGAGCGGAGCAAAGTCTGCAAAATTCATTCTTGGATAAATAACTAGAACAGAGTGCAGAAGCCCATGCAGAGAAGCTGGGAGAGCTCATGTCACCAGGCCATCCCAGTGTCGTATCTCCACTGGTCGTTGCATCGATTGCCATGGATTGTGTGGCAAGATATAGCTGGCGTGCATTACTTGCTGTTTGGAGCATCTCTCCTTTGGTGAGAGCTGAGAGAATATGGGGCAAGGTGAGTGATGCCATTATTGCAATGATGGAAATGACGATTAACAATTCGAGTAATGTAAAAGCACATTTTTTTTTCATAAAATTTTGTACCCGTCCAGAGAACGGGTAAGGCTGTAGGCTAAAGACTATAAAGATCAGAGTATTGAATGGAACGCTCGATGAATAAATTGATCTACGATTATAAATATTGGACTACCAAAAATTGTTTCTTTCTTCTGAAGTGAATTTTCCTACAGCCTACAGCCTATCGTCTACAGCCTTATCCATTTTTTTGAACAGATACTAAAGATCGCTCTGGAACCCGCAGGTAGAGTGTGCTCAACGACGGTAAATCGAGAACGATAGAATGCCCGAATCCGTGTGCCCCAACTGACTCTGAGGTGAAAAAATGCGATGGATTGAGTCCGCTTCCCCAGAAACAAGGATCGTCGCTGTTGAGTAATACTTCATAGGAGCCTGCAACGGGAACACCAATGCGATAGCCATAGCGAACAACTGGTGTGGCATTGACAATGACGAGCAGGTCTTGGTGGCTTTCCCCATGTGATGCCACCACCGGGGAGGGGGCTTTCCGCAGAAAGGACCAGACGCTATTATCGGCATCTTGAAAATCGATCCATTCAAATCCTTCACAAGTGTCATCTAATAAAAAAAGCGCTGGCTCGTTCTGATAAATCTGATTGAGGCGTTGTACTAAGCGCTGCATACCGCAATGCGATTCATATTCTGTAAGGTGCCAGTCGAGACTTCGCTCATGATTCCATTCATCACGCTGGGCAAACTCACTTCCTTGAAAGAGTAATTTTTTGCCAGGATGTCCCCACATCCATGCTAGGAACAGACGCAGATTTGCAAATTTCTGCCAGTCATCTTCTGGCATTTTGGAAAGGAGGGATCCTTTGCCATGGGTGACTTCATCATGACTCAAGACCAAGATGAAATGCTCATGATAGGCATAGAGCATAGAAAAAGTGATGTCACCTTGATGATACTTGCGATAGATGGGAGAGCGATTGATGTAACGAAGTGAATCATTCATCCATCCCATGTTCCATTTGAAGCCAAAACCAAGGCCTCCATCATAGGTTGGCTTGGAAACTTGAGGCCAAGCCGTCGACTCCTCCGCAATCATCATGATTCCAGGATGGCGTGCGTAGCAGAGTTCGTTGCATTCTTTAATAAAACTGACCGCATCCAGATTTTCGCGTCCTCCATATTGATTGGGAATCCATTCCCCTTCTTTCCTAGAATAATCGAGATAGAGCATCGAGGCCACTGCATCCATCCTCAATCCATCGATGTGATATTCGGCCAACCAATAAAGAGCATTCGCAATGAGAAAATTCCTCACTTCCTTTCGCCCATAATTAAAAACGAGTGTTCCCCAATCCCGATGTTCTCCAATACGTGGATCTTCATGTTCGTAGAGAGCTGTTCCATCATAACGCCAAAGCCCATGAGCATCGCGAGGGAAATGTCCTGGAACCCAATCGAGCAGGACACCGATTCCAGCTTGATGCAATCGATCCACGAGATAACGAAAGTCATCAGGCTTTCCAAAACGACTGCTGGGAGCAAAAAAATTGACCACCTGATATCCCCATGATCCCTCAAAAGGATGTTCCATGACCGGCATCAGTTCTACATGGGTGAATCCCATTTCCAAAACATAGGCTACGAGTTGATCGGCCAATTCTAGGTAACTGAGTGGACGATTATTCTCTTCGGGAACACGTCGCCACGATCCTAAATGAACTTCGTAAATCGAAAGTGGCTTGCGATAGCGATCGCTTGAAGAACGCAGGTTCATCCAAGCATGGTCATTCCATGTGTAACGCGTGAGATCATAGACCATACAGGCAGTCCTCAAATCATGCTGTGCAAAAAATCCATATGGATCGGTCTTTAAAAGAATATCCCCGTGGGGGCCGCGTAGTTCATATTTATAATGAGCTCCCTCTTTAACTTCGGGCAGAAAAATCTCCCAGATGCCCGAATGTCCCAGACGGCGCATCATATGAAAACGCCCATCCCAATTGTTGAAATCGCCGACAACGCTCACACGCTGGGCATTGGGAGCCCAGACCGCAAAGCGTGTGCCAGCGACACCATCTACTACCCGAGGATGGGCTCCAAGAGCACAATAGGCCTCAGCATGTTTTCCCTCAGAGAGCAAATAGAGATCGAACTCTCCAAGCTGTGGAGCAAAAGAATAAGGGTCACGCAGGGTGATTTTTTCTTGAGAAGCTGTGATGATTTCGAGTTTATAATAAATGACTGTTCCTTCTTGCGTCTCCACAGTGGCTCTTTCGACTGCTAACTCAAAGAGCCCTGACTCATGAACAGGGTGGAGCATGAACGAAGAACATTCCTTCAACCCTTGTGAAAGTGGCCTTATCAAAACGGAGCGAGCTCCAGGATACCAAATACGAAGGAGTGCTCTCTCTTGATCAAGGAGATGAATTCCTAGTAGTCGATGAGGATCGCTGTGTCTGAATTCAATCAACGGATAAAAATCATCAGGAGAAAGAGTCGAATGCATGGTGGCTTTTAAATTATTGGTTTGTCCTTTTTCTAGGATTATAAGGGAAAACGGTATACGCTAAATAAATGTCTGATGCCAGATTTTTAAAAAATTTTCACACTTACCATTATGAATAGTAGTACTGTTGTTCAACGTACGAATATAGACCTTGCTGATATTTTTTCTGATGTTTTAGACGATGCTCAACAAATCAAGGCGGATGCTGATGAAAAGCTCTACAGTGATTCTCTCAAGCCTCCAGGAGGAGGTCTTGGAGGCATTCGTGCCTATTCCGTGCGTAGCCGAGAGGATAAAGCACTATTCCACGAGTCAAATGAGACATTAGTAAAGGCAATCAGGACTACATTCGGGAGTGATGCAGTTGAACGATTACAAAAATCTTTTGCTCTCAGGCTCAAGAGTGGAACACTCATGACGGTGGGAAGTGTTAGGCGATTTTTGAGACAAGATCTGTTAGAGGATCTCAGTAAAAGATATCCCAAAGATCTTGTAGATTCCTTCAAAAAAAATTTTGCTACAGAAAATTTCAAAATCGGAACAAGTGAGAAGATAGAGGATCTCTATTGGAGTACTCAACCTGGACCTGATGAAACAGTAATGATGATTTCAGGTGATATCAAATCCATGCAATCACTGGGATTTTATATTGATGATGAGTTTGGATTTCCCAATGGCCTCATAGATGTTGGAGGCCTCGTTAGGATTCAAGGTGAAAAACCTAGAGCACTCATGGCACAAAAAATAGTTGCTAATATTGAAAGGAAAATGGAGCAAGGTCCTGAACAAGCAAAAAATCAGATTAGATCTCAGATTGAGGGGCAAGCAGAAGGAATCAGGACTCTTAATGTCACAAGAAGAGAGAAGGCTGATGCCTTAAGAACATTACAAGGAGTTAGTAGCAGTGATGAAAGAGAAAATTCGTACGTTGTGGAGAGTGATGAGTCTATATCCCTGAGTGAAGAACAGCAGCAAGCTCTCGTTAAAGCAGCAAATGAACTGAAAGAGATAGAGGGGAAAATCCAAGATTTAACTGAGAGGTCAGCAGAGTTGAGGGAAGATACGCACGGTTATGAAACATGGGATTCTGATCGTTTGAGTGCTTATAAACTGGTAGGTAGTATTGATTGGAGTCGTTTTAAGTTAAAAATAGGAGAACATGATTTTCATGTTAATGTGGATAATGCACGCCCTGCTGAAAATCTTAAAAATTTCAAAACTGCTGTTGGTGCTTTAAGCAATCCAACTCAAGAAATTTCAGATCGCCAAGCCGCTGAGATCCTCGGTTTGCTTACGAAAGAAAACTTATCGGGAGGTTTTCCAACAGGATCTGATCCGGATACGGGAATTAGTTTTGGAATAGAACCAAAAAATGCTGAGTCTCCTCTCATGCATCTTACACTACAGAACGGATCCTATGATTTTAAGTATATTTTGCCGGAGGCGTTTGTTAAAAGCATCACTATTCCTGGACAATTTGGGGGCAGGGAAAGACTGAAGACTCTTAACTGCAACATGGATAGGAATGGGAATAAGATCAACCTGAAAACAAGTAATGATCACCTTAAATTCGACTTGAATATAGAAGTCACCTCCTCTTATACACCTCCTAACTTGCTGCCTAGTCCATTGAATAAAAGATTTAAAATTTTAGATCAACGAGATATGGCCATTCCTACAGGATCAAGGTCAGCATTAACTACTCACACAACAGCTGAATCTGGGGAGGGGATGTCGACGACAGGATCTTCTTCTCCAATGACGCCATGGAGTTTAAATGAGAGGTCTCCAGATTTTTTTGATGCCAACTAAACGCGAGGTAGTCACATAAACTCATACTAACTTTCAAAACCAAAAACCATAAAAAAACATACTCCCGCCTGTTTCTTATTTTTCTGCATCCTCCTACTGCGCTCCTCAACAATCCTAGCCGACCCTGTTTTGTTCAACTACCTTGGAACTGGGAGCAATCCAAGGATCTCTTTGCAATTGTCTGCGAATGGAAACGGCTGGAATCCTTATTCGATTGACTATCAAAGTAGAGGAAACATTCCTTGGAGCTCTGATTCTGCAAATAATTGGAGCACCTGGAATGTAAATGATGAAAATAGTAACTATTATGGAACCATTACCATAGAAGATGTCTCAGGGGCACCTTCTGAAACAAAATATGTCGGAGGAAGTGATGGCTACTATCTGGAAGGAATCCATTTTGACTATATTTCTGCTGACACCTACCAGCTCACCGTTGATACGATCCATGGTGGGGCCACTGGTAATGGGCCTTTTCCTGATGCTCCTGTAGCCACGCCGGCTCTGTATCCGGATTCGCAAGACCCTATTGTTCTCTCCACTGCGGGCGATAACATCGTGAACGACAAAGGAGCCTCGATTATTCTCAAAGGTCTCGTTCGTCCCTCTTTGGAATGGAATGCACAGGGTCAATACTTAAGTCCTAGCGATATCACGAACATTAGAAATTGGGGAGCCAATGTCATCCGTATCGATCTTAATCAAGGCTACTGGCTTAGCTCAGCTCCTATTAGCACGAAGGGTTCCTACAAACAAATCGTCGATGCGATTATTTATTATGCGACCCAGAATAACATGGCTGTCATTTTAGATTTGCACTGGTTGACTCCTAATGGTGGACAGCAACCGATGGCCAACAGTGATTCGATTGCCTTTTGGCAACAAGTCGCTACTCAGTACAAAGATTTTGGCACTGTTATCTTCGAGCTTTACAATGAACCCTATGGCATTAGCCAGACTTATTGGCTCAACGGTGGAGGTGGAGTGGTCGGATACCAGGAGCTTTATAATGCTGTGCGAGGGACGGGAGCCAATAATATTTGTATTGTCAGCGGTCTGGACTATGCCTACGACCTAAGCTTTGTGAATGACACTTTTTGCGTCACTGGTTCTAACATCGTCTACTGCTCACACCCCTACAATCAAAAGGGAGAAGCGGGATACACGGGTGCTGGAGGGACCTTCGCCCATGATTTTGCAGGCATCCTAGGAAAACATCCGATTGTTTTTACCGAGTTTGGAGTCAATGATAACAGCTACTTTCCGGCAGGCTATCAAAGCATCTACGCAACTATCTTAGCCTACGCTAATGCCAATCATATTTCTTACTCTGGCTTTGCTTGGTGGGTCGATTCTGATCTGAGCAAGGCCAACTCCTTCCCAGATCTCATTGCAGATTGGAGCGGAACACCTCTCAATGGGGGTGCCTATGTTCATGATGATCTACAAAACGCCCCGGGAACACCGATTACATCAACTTCATCGCTATGGTGGACTTCAGGCCGATCTTGGAGTCAATGGGGGCATCAATTATTCAAGCGATAAGGCCATCGTATCCGTTCATGGGAACGGATCCTTCTGACCTACAGCCTATAGTCTACAGCCTTGCCCGTTCTGAAACGGGTGCTCCTAAGATGCGCTCCATGGCTACGGTGACTTTTTCAAACGGAATCTGACTCATTTCATTGTATGGGATGCCATTTTCTTGAGTGCTTTTTTGGGAGAGGATGTTTGCTTTTTCTGGTTTTACTAACTCAATGATCTGATGTCCTGGTGAATAATCGAGGGGGCCGTACATACTCGCAGGGCTGCGGTAATGCAGGAGGGCGAGGGTAGGGGAGCCGATCGCAAAACCAAGGTGCATCACGCCAGTATCGGTGCTCACCAGCATGGAGGCCTCTTGCAAGAGCGCGGCTGTTTCTTCGAGTGTTGTTTTTTGAACAAGGTTGACTACCCAAGGGCAAGCTATTTCAATCGCCCGTCCCGTTTCTTCATTGTCATGACCTCCCGTCAAAATGACCTGATGAGGATAATGCTCCTTCAACCAGGTGATGGCTTGGATATACGATTCTACCGGCCAGTTGCGCCAAGCAAGTGTTTTTCCTCCTCCTGTTTGAAAAACAATAAACGGCTTCTTCAAATTCTGGTGATGCTCGTGCAAGAGTTTGAGTTCATCATCACATACGTGATAAACCATGCCACGATCGACCATGGCTCCTCCGGCAACCGCTGCGACTTTCAAGGTTTCCTCCACAATATGCTTTTCCTCGTGAGTCACCACGGGATGTGAGAGCAGAAAGTCGAAACCTTGACAGCGTTCCACAGCACCCACAAAGGCATGACGATTCAGAAGATATCCGAGTGGAACGGCTTCTTCATTGACACGCAAAGCTACCACCAGATCAGGTTTTTTATTTTGAAAGAATTTCAAAAGACGCAACTGAGAAAGAGGAGATTTACTCAAGGGGAGCACTTCATCCACAAAAGGATTATGCTGTGCTACCGATCCGCGGCGGTGATGAGTTGCTACGACAAGCTTCGCACCAGGATGTCCCTGCTTTAAACTTTTGATGGCAGCAGAATCAAAGAGACTATCGCCAATTCCTGTGGTGCTAAGAACTAAAATCAGTTGAGGATTTTTTGGCAGAGGTTGTGGTGTTGGAGGAAAAAACCATGCAAGGAGATGATAGAAATGCTTGTTAAAAAATCGAGTCACTTGATTCCACATAGAAAAATTCTAACAACTTTTGTAATGTATGATACAGCGCTAAAAAAGCTGAGAGGAAATTCACATTCAGTAAAAAAAATATCCGGGGGTAATCACATTGTGGCTCATTCCATTTCATCTCTTGACTTTTAACATTCTAATGACCACTTTCTCCGGTTTATTTTAAACGCAAAAAAAATTTCAAGCATAACTTTTTAACCTTTCCAATTCTCATGAGAGCTCCTTTTTTTAAAAATTTATTAACATGTTTTTTGCTACTCTTTTATTTTGCAGCTGCCGATGCACGTGCTTCTTTTCCTATTCTTGATGGCAAGCCTGCTCCACTGACAGGCAATATTCAGGTACAGGGGAGGCAACTACTCATTGATGGAACTCCTTTTACCATCAGGTCGATTTGCTACAGCCCTGTTCCTAAGGGAGAGAGTTCTACTGATAATCTTTTTAATAAAGAACCTACTCGAGAAAATTTAGTTCTTCTTGAGCATGATTTTCAAATGATACAAGAGGCAGGATTTAATGTGATACGAATCTATAATCCCATTACGAATGAGAAGGTTCTTTCTTTACTGGATAAGTATCATCTAAGAACTATTGTTAATGTCTATAAGAGTGCTTTTGGGACCTCTGATGATGAACTGAGAAAAACAGTCTCTCTACTCAAAAATAAACCATCGACACTTATTTGGGAGGTTGGAAACGAGTGGAATTACAATAAATTTTATATTAATGATTTAACTGACTCCCAACGCAAGGAATATACGGGAAGCACAGATCCTTTGGAGCTTCTGAAAAATGCTATTGATATTATAAAATCGGAAGATACTACTCATCCTGTGAGCTCTGTTGTTGGGGATTTACCAGACGATGACTTTTGGCAAAAAATAGCTGATTGTAAAATTGATGAAAAAATAGAGCTTTACGGGAGTAATATTTACGATGGTAGTAGCTTTGGATCTTATTTTACACGATGGCAAAAAATAAGTAGTAAACCACTCTATGTTTCAGAATTTGGAGCTACTGCTTTCAATGCTAATATCAATAACAATAGTGGTGGTAAGGATGAGGCTTCTCAATCTACTGCTGTCATGGCGCTACTGAGAGAAATTCAGGATAATCTCTCTTCTAAAAATCGTGACAAGGTTCTTGTTGGAGGATCAGTTTTTGAATGGAGTGATGAGTGGTGGAAGGGAGCAGGGTCGCCAGAAGAACATGGTCCTGAAGGATGGTATTTTACAAAAAATCCTGATTTTCAAATACGCAGATACCCCGATGATTTTCAGGAGGATGACACTATTTCTAAATTTTCCGGCCCTGCTCCCGATCATATCTTTCATGAAAAGTGGTGGGGTATTGTTGATATTGATCGAAATAAAAGAAAAGTTTATGACGACATCAGCGATTTTTATAAACACAACAAAGATTAGATCATTTTAAAAAGAGATATCAGGGTGCTGTTGGAAATTGTGGTGTCGTAATTAGAGCCTGTCCCAAAAAATCATTGTTTGGAACAAGGCCTAAGGTATCAGGGAACAGACTGCAGGCTTCAGGTAAAAATGAGGTCTTTGACAAAATTATAAAACACCAAAAACAATATTTTCTTCAAAATTGATGTGTTATCATGATGTCGTTTTTTATTATTGCTGAAGACAAGATGCTTCACCTGTAGTCTGCAGCCCGTTCCCCACTGCCTTGTTTAGAGTAAATTGGGTAATCAAGAAGAATAAGAAATCACTTTTTAAAACCAGTTAACTTTGGGACAGACTCTAATTACCGACTTCATCAAGGACATTAGTAGTGGAAGATAAGACTCAATACCTTCGGTAAATATTTTTTTAAATTTTGTTTTCCTTCACGATTGATGATTTAGTATTTTTCCTAACTAATTTCTCTTTAATAAGTAATGACTACTTTTCACTTTTTTACTGCCATAATATTGCTGGCTTCTGCTGCTGTGTGTGCTGAAAATGCTAAGGAAAGCTCTCCTTCTTTGGCAACGAAAACACCCTTCATTGTCACTTCTGCTGATACTACAACAACACCCTCTGCACTCACAGGTAACATTCAGATACAAGGCCGACAATTGCTCGTCGATGGGACTCCTTTTGTCATCAAAGCCGTTTGTTATAGCCCTATTCCAAAAGGAAAAAGTGCCCGCAATAAGAGCGATGTGATTTTGCTCCATCCAACGGCTTCAGACTTGGTGCTGATAGAAGGAGATTTTAAAATGATGCAGGCTGCGGGCATCAATACGATACGGACCTACTTTCCGATAACAGATCAACGCATTTTGGATCTCTTAGTAAAATATCATTTAAAAACTATTGTTCCTATTTTTAACAGTCTGGTGTTTATTCCTTTTTCTGAGATTACCAAGAGAGTTGCTGAAATAGCCTCGGTTCTTAAAAACCATCCTTCAACATTGATTTGGGAAGTTGGCAATGAGTGGAATTACAATAATTTCTATAGCGAAGAAACAAACGCTCCCAATGCTCATCCTTCGCTGGAGCTGCTCAAAACAGCTATTGCTTCAGTGAGATCTCAAGATACCGTTCATCCCATTAGTACGGTGCTTGGAGATCTTCCCAAAGAAGAGTTATTTTGGAAATCATTGCCCGATGCACAGATCGATCTTTATGGGAGTAACATTTACGACGGTCTTACATTCGGAGATCGCTTGAACCGTTGGAAAAAAATAAGTAGTAAGCCGCTTTATATTTCAGAATTTGGAGCGAATGCTTTTAATGACATTACTCACAGGGAAGATGACCAAGCACAAGCCACGGCACTCAAGTCATTACTTACTGAAATCCAAAATAATTTATCTGAAAAAAATCGTGATAATGTTCTTGTGGGGGGAGCGATTTTTGAATTTTGTGATGAATGGTGGAAAGGTGGTGGCTCACCTTTGGCCCATGAAGCTAATGGTTTTTATTTGATTCTGGATAAGAAAGGGCTCCCTAAGCTTCGCTCCTATCCTAGCGATCTTGCATACGATAAAAACATTCCAAAAATTTCTGGCCCTTACCCTGATCAGATCTTTCATGAAAAATGGTGGGGTATTGTAGATATTGACCGACATAAACGACCTGCTTATCAAGTCGTTAAGAAAATTTATACACAATGAGAGCCAAACAACTCACTCAGCTAACGCTTACCTTATTAATTATTAGTGCTATTGATAACGTCAGAAACCTTCCTCAAATAGCTCTTTTTGGCACGACACTTGTTTTCTACTGTTTTCTCTCAGCAGTTATTTTTTTGATTCCAGTCGCTTTAGTTTCAGCACAGCTCTCCTCTGCTTCCACAGAATATAGAGGGAGTGGAGGCATTTATCATTGGACCTGTTTAGCTTTTGGGCCCAAGGTTGGCCTGATCGCCATTTGGCTTCAATGGATCAATACGCTTGTTTGGTTTCCCACCATTCTCTCCTTTATTGCAGCGACAGCGACCTACTTTTTCAATCCAGAACTAGCAAATAATAAAACATATCTTGTGAGTGTGATTATCGTCGTGTTTTGGGGAATGACCATGCTCAACCTCTTTGGAATTCACCGTTCTGCTTCCTTTGCGACGATTTTTTCCGTTTTAGGAACCCTCACTTCTATTTTTCTAATCATTATCTTTGCTGCGGTTTGGATATTTTTAGGAAAGCCGATTCAAATTCATTTTAATCTGCACAACCTTCTCCCTTGTTTTTATGGAGCTGGAAGTTTTTCTTCGCTAACCGCCATCACAGCCATCATGGCTTCTCTTATTGGAATAGAGCTCGCAACCGTACATATCAACGAAGTCAAGACTCCCGAAAAAAGTTTTCCAAGAGCCCTTTTCTTTGCCGTAGTCATTATTTTAACATCTATGATCCTTGGAGCACTTAGTTTTGCCCTTGTGGTACCGCTAGATCAAATCAATTTAGTCGACGGAGTGATGCAAATTTTCACTATTTTTTCTGATGCCTATCATATGAAGTTTCTCATTCCAGCAGTCGTACTCATGATTCTCTTTGGTTGTTTATCAGGAATGGTTGGTTATATCATTTCTCCTGCCAAAGGAATTTTGCAAGCTGCTGAAAGCGGATACCTTCCTTTGTTCTTCACCGCTAAAAATCGTCACGGCGTGCCAGCTCGAATCCTCATTGCGCAAGCCGTCATTGTTAGCCTGATTTGTTCTGCCTGGGGACTGATGCCAAGTGTGAATGGTTCTTATTGGTTGCTCACGGACTTGAGTACACAGCTTTATATCTTGATGTATGTTTTTATGTTCTTAGCAGCCGTAAAACTAAAAACAAAAATGGTGGTACCAAAACATCTTTTCAAAATTCCTGGTGGTCTATTCGGCACAGGAATCACTTGTTCTTTAGGACTGATCGGCTGTGTCATCACGCTAATCGTCGGATTTATTCCTCCGAGTAATATAGACGTTGGAAGCAACCTGCATTATTTCACAATTTTCTCTGGTGGAGTGATTGCCATGATCCTACCTGTGTTGGGATTTTATGCTTATAAGAACTATACCCGTTCATAAGAACGAGTACAGTTGAAGTGACAAGTTGAAGTTGAAGCAGCAAAAACGTATCTGTTCGGTAACTGGTACCGAAAATTCACTTTTTGGCTCTCCTTGCGTTTCTTTTACGACACTAGATTTCTTTCGAAACTCGCTGATGATGAAGAACAAGGCGCTTCGGCGCGCAGACTCACAGTATACAAAGAGGTACTCGAGGGCGCGAGCACCGGAGCAATACTGTTGTTCGTATCAGCAGTAGAATTTCGAAAGAAATCTACTTTTTCATCTTCCTATTCCATTCCTGTGAATGAATACGGCTGCAGACTGCGGGCTTCAGATATAGTGTTTTAAATTGAAAAGGGCGCACTAGAAGCGCTGAAATTTTTTCTTAGGACAAGGGGGCCGAAGATTGAGGCGCTATCTGAAGATAACGTAAGATCTGAGAACGTATTCATAAGGGAAAAGATCCAGCTTATAGCGTGCCTTTATCGATTTAACACACTATAAAATAAGGCAGTCGACAACAAATTATCTTTTTTGCTGTTTTGACTTCAACTTGTCACTTCAATAATAATTTTGGATGCAAAAGCAACCCAAATTACTTCCCTATCTTCCGAAGTGATTTTCCAGAGAGCAAATTGCTTTCAATATGTTCTAGAGAGACTCCTTTGGTTTCAGGAACAAAGAGAATAAAGAAAAGGATAAATAGGGCTTGAATACCACCGTAACAGAGAAACGTATTCCCATTTCCTAATTTAGAAAGCATTGTTAAAAAGGTTCCTCCAATAATGGCATTGGAAATCCAATTTGCTGAAGTGCTAAAGGTAATTCCAAGATCACGTCCTCCCAGCGGAAAAATTTCCGAACAGATGATCCAAATGATGGGACCTGCGCTCATAGCAAAGCCAATGATAAAAAGTAGTAATGCTGTGATGGCATAGTAGCCAAGAACAGGAGATTGCTCGAGGTTCATATTAAAAAAAGCTCCCACGGCTAACATCGAAAGGCCCATGACTACGAAGCCAGCATACATCATTGGTTTGCGACCGAGCTTATCCACAAAAGCAATGGCAATGAAGGTCGCTAGCATATTGGTAATACCGACAATAATGGTTCCCCACATCTGCCCTGAAGTACTCGCAAAGCCAGCAATCTTAAAAATACGCGGAGCATAGTACATGACAACATTAATGCCGGTTAGCTGTTGAATAAATTGAAGGGCAATACCAAGAAAAATAGCACGGCGAAAATGAGAATTGCTAAAAAGCAAATGAAAGCCGTTTTGTTTTTGTCGTAGATTGTTTTCGATTTCTGCAACCTCACGGGCAATTTCTTCTTCTGGAAGGAGCATTTTTCGGAAAACATCGGCACCTCGTTCATGAAAGCCGTTAAGAAAAAGCCAACGTGGACTTTCTGGAAGGAGGAGCATTCCTAAAAACATCAAAATAGCAGGAAACGCAATCACCCCTAACATAACGCGCCAATGTCCTCCTATTTGATGATCGATGACCGCAGTTGTTCCAAAAAACATATTACTGAAATAGGCTAGCATGATTCCGATGGTGATCATGAGTTGGTACATAGAAATCATACTTCCACGGACTCGCTGTGGAGAAATTTCTGACAGATAAAGCGGAGCTGTAAAGGAAGCGACTCCCACAGCAATACCCAGCAGAAAGCGCGCTCCAATGAGCTCATGAGCAGAAGTGCTGATAGAGCAATAAAGGGAGCCTATAACAAAAATGAAGGCACTCACTAGCATAGTTTTTTTGCGTCCAAGTTGCTTGGAAAGAATGCCTGAAATAAATGTTCCAAAAACAGCACCCCATAGCAACGCGCTCACGATTAATTCGAGCGTCTGATCACTGACGCTGAAATCTTTTTGAATAAACTCCAGGGCGCCGGAGATAACTCCGATATCAAGTCCAAAAAGAAGACCTGCCAGTGCTGCCGTAAAGCCAATAAAATAAACGATTGAATTTGGTTTGGAATGAGATGGTTGCATTAGGCAACACAATCAGAATGAAAACAAAATACAAGCTCTTTTTAAAAATGAGGTGATTTCACTCTTGTCCAAAATAAAAATTTAGTTCCATGACAAAACATATCGAGAGTGAGATGGTTAGAGGTTTAGAAGTTTAGGAGTTTAGGGGTTTAGGATACAGCAGTAGTAAAAATTTGAATTTTAAAAAATTCATTTGTGGCGAAACCAAATCATTTTTGAATCTAAAAAGCAACGTATCCGTTCACAGGAACGGATAAGGCTGTAGGCTATAGGCAAGTTCACTTTAGAAGGAAGAAACAATCGTTTGAATCTAATGCTGATAATCGCAGATCAATTTATTCATCGAGTATTCGACTCTCTGCCCTTTCGTCTTCAGCATTAGCTGTTCCCTGAACGGGTGCGTTCCGCTTACCTGAACGAATACAAAGCAACTTTCACTCATTTTCTAAACTTCTCAACCCCTACACTCCTAAACCTGGAAATAGACGATAGTAACAAATTGAGATAGCTAGCTTTTTTTAGATACCTGCGCTGTTACCAAAATTTTATCTTTCTGTTTTTTGTGTGCCTCTTTAGCGGTTTTGTGTTCTTTGTGGTGAATTCTTCTCTGTGTTAGCTACGTTGATAGTCACAAGAATTCTATTATTTTTATTTATGGTATCTTATTTAAAATCTCAGATAACATCGATAAATAGCGCTAACAGCTCAAAACTTTGCTTCAACTTTAACTTTTCACTTCAACTCAACTTAAATTTTTTTGTAAAAATTGAGATTCTTCCAACTTATGCAACGTGCTCTTCTTTCCGTCTCCAATAAAACAGGTCTTCTTGATTTCGCCAGAGGTCTTATCGCCCAGCAAGTGGAATTGATTTCTACTGGCGGTACAGCCAAAGTATTACAAGCCGCTGGTATTCCTGTGACGGAAATTTCTGATTTTACAGGACTTCCTGAAATGCTGGAGGGACGCGTGAAGACGCTTCATCCCAAAGTTCATGGCGGTTTGCTCTATCGCCGTGATCATCCAACACATTGTGCCGAAGCGCAGGAACATGGCATTCTGCCCATCGATTTGGTCTGTGTGAATCTCTATCCCTTTGTCGAAACCATTGCGAAAAAAGGAACTACGCTCGAACAAGCACTCGAACAAATTGATATTGGTGGACCTTCGATGATCCGTAGCGCTTCTAAAAATCATGCTTCCGTGACCGTGGTGGTCGATCCAGATGATTATCCACGTGTTTTGGAAGCCATGGCTAACAATCATGGTTCCACGACTCCAGAACTACGTGCTCGGTTAGCCACCAAAGCCTTTTCCACAACAGCTGCCTATGATTATGCGATTAGCTCTTACCTCGATGGAGAGGTGGTTCCCTCCGATTCTTTTTCGTTAAAGGTCCCTCAAGTGTGTCGCCTGCGTTACGGTGAGAATCCCCATCAAGAAGCCGAGCTCTATGGTCATTTCTTTGACTATTTTGAAAAACTTCATGGCAAAGAACTTTCTTTTAACAACATTCTCGATATCACTGCGGCTACACATCTCATCGCAGAATTTGAAAAGCCCACTATTGCGATCCTCAAGCATACCAATCCCTGCGGCGTGGCTAGTGATTCCGATCTCTGTGAGGCTTGGGAAAAAGCTTTTGCAACAGATCGATCTGCTCCCTTTGGAGGCATTATCATTGTGAATCGACCGATCGATGAACCATTAGCGCATGCCATTTCAGAAATTTTTAGCGAAGTCATTATCGCTCCAGAATTTCATGGAGAAGCACGTGCGTTGTTGCAGAAGAAAAAAAATCTTCGTCTTATGCGACTCTTGAAAACGGTTCCCCCAACAGACCGTGATCTTCGCTCCGTGATTGGTGGAATCTTGTTGCAAGATGCCGACATCGATCCTTGGAATAAGGTTGGAACGATGGAGCAACGTGTCGTCACGGAACGACCGCCCACACGAGAAGAGCTCGAGGCGATGGAATTTGGATGGAAGGTTGTCAAGCATGTCAAGAGTAATGCGATTGTCTACGTGGGCCGAGATCGCACACTAGGAATCGGGGCTGGTCAAATGTCACGTGTCGATGCTTCTCGTATTGCTGTTTGGAAGGCTGCAGAGGCAGGTCTTTCACTCCAGGGAAGTGTTGTCTGCAGCGATGCTTTCTTTCCTTTTTCCGATGGTCTGATTGCCGCTGCAGAAGCAGGTGCCACAGCCGCTATCCAACCAGGTGGTTCTGTGCGTGATCCTGAAGTGATTGCTGCTGCCAATGAACGTGGGCTTGCGATGGTTTTTACGGGAGTGCGGCATTTTAGGCATTAGCGTTGAATGACTCTGAGCTAAGGGAATTTTGGGGTGACTGCTCAAGCATCATCCTGACCCGGATATTTCATACTGATTCTGCTGCAGCTTGTGAGAGCCTGATGGGGACTGCGTTGGTCTCTAATTGCTCCTCGGGCAATGCAGCTGCTCGGGAGAGCGCTGGATAGACTTTCTGAAGGAAAGCCCCAAAGGGGCGAGACGAGCTTTGCCAAGCAAGTCAATATGTACATATACAGCCACGTCATTCCCGCGAAGGCGGGAACGGTGCAACTCATCGCCCGCCTTGTTCCCTCAAGCTGCGCGACGCCTTGCGTCGAATCAACATGAAATATCTGGGTTAAAAGTCCCTCAACGTAGCATCTCCCTCTTGACAGGTTTATTAGAGTTTATGCCTTATGCCTGATCAAGATGATGAGGCGCCTTAAATTTAAAAATAATTTTATCCCATGCATTTTAAAAATAGTTTTTTCTTCCTTACTATCTTCCTCACTTCATTGGGACTCCATGCCAAACCACTTCAGATTGTGGCAGCAGAAAATTTTTATGGTAGCGTGGCGCAACAAGTTTCTGGTTCCTCCGTAAACGTCGTGAGCATCATGAGTAATCCGAATCAAGATCCACATGAATTTCAAGCCGATGCCAAAACAGCAAAAGCAGTGGCCGATGCTGATATCATTATTTACAACGGCCTCGGTTACGACACATGGATGGAAAAATTATTGAGTGCAGATAAAACATCGAATCGGATTATCATTAATGTAGCCCAGCTTGTTGGGGCAAAAAAAGGAGCCAATCCGCATCTCTGGTATGATCCCAAAACCATGCCTGCTCTTGCAACAAAGCTTGCTCTTGTTTTAAAAAAACCGGAAGGAGAAGTGGCTTTTTCTGCTTCGATGAAACCGCTTCTTGAAAAAATCGCAACTTTAAAAATAAAAACGGTAGGCATGAAGGTGACAGCAACCGAACCGGTCTTTGGCTATATGGCTTCTGCATTAGGATTTCGCATGCTCAACGAAGGATATCAATGGGCTATCATGAACGATGCCACACCTAGTTTTCAAGAAACAGTGAACTTTGAAAAAAGCCTGATCAGTAATACAGCAAAACTTCTTTTTCAAAACAGCCAAACGATGAATCCTTCTACACAAAAGATGATCGCGATCGCACAAGAACATCACATCCCTGTCATTGGCATCACTGAGACTCAACCCGCCAATGCCAAAACCTACGTTGCTTGGATGCTCTCGCAGTTGAAAGAGATAGAGACTTCTCTTAGAGTGGATTGAATGTTGAAGTGGAATGATACTTTTGTTTGATACCTGAAACTTTTTCCCTATGTCCCTCTTTTCTTTTCAGAATGTTGGAATACGCTTTGGTGAGCGAGATGTTATTCGTGATTTTTCTGCGGAGATTGCCGAGGGAGAATTTATCGGTATTTTTGGGCCCAATGGTGTTGGCAAGTCCACACTTATGCGCGCGATTCTGGGGCTTTGCCCACTTCACTGCGGATCGATCCGTCTTTTTGGGGAGCCGCCTGGAAAAGCAAATCACTGCATTGGTTATTTGCCCCAATCGCAGAGTTTTTTGGAGACTACCTCGCTCACCGCGCGAGCCCTTGTGGCCGCTGTGCATCATGGTGAACAATGGGGGATTCCATGGCCCTCTTCTCAAGCCGCCCGTCAGGTGGAGCGTTCCTTAGAATTAGCCGGAGCAAGGGAGTATGCAGATGCTCCCTTTTGCCAGCTTTCAGGAGGAGAAAAAAAACGAGTGATGCTTGCACAAGCACTCATTGATCAACCCAGGCTGCTGATTCTCGATGAACCGCTAGCCAGTCTCGACCCCAAAAATCAGGTCCTCTTGGTGCAGCGTATTCTCCACATTCGTGAAGAGACAGGCCTCACGATTCTTTTCATTGCTCATGATGTGAACCCGCTGCTAGGGGCAATGACGCGTGTCATGTATTTGGCGCAAGGCAAGGTGGCCTTGGGAAGTGTTGAAGAAATTATTTCCAATGAATCACTCAGTGCTCTTTATGGAATGAACATCCATGTTCTCCGGGCAGAAGGACGACTTTTTATTGTTAATGCAGAAAATAATATTGATGAAACGACTTGCTCACATGGATGACGTAACTAAAAAAAACTGCGTAACTACTCAGCAGGGGTGTGTTCTTAAAAAGAAAATTGAAATCTGCAAATGATTGTTTTTGTTTAGAAGTTTAAAAAATGAGTGAAAGTTGCTTTTTAGATTCAAAAATGATTTGGTTGCGCCACAAATGAATGTTTTAAAATTCAAATTTTTACTACTGCTGTATCCTAAATTCCTAAACTTGGCACTGCACATCTTTTGATCACACATGAAACCCATTTTCATGTGTGACCTGAGCAGTTACCAAACTGCTTTTAAAAGGCATTAACTTACAATCATGTTTGGCACTAACTACCTCTCTTACGACTTTGTCCAAAATGCACTGATGGCAGGCTCCATTACCGCTATTCTTGGATCCATTGTTGGGTATTTCGTGATCATCCGTAATGTCGGTTTTGCAGCACATGCCCTGGCGCATATTGGATTTGCGGGGGCAACAGGAGCCATGCTCTTCGGAATGACACCATTGCAAGGGATGTTGGTCATCAACTTTTTGGCAGGAACGACGATGGGAGTTTCAGGAAATAAAGTGAATCGAAGTGAACTCGCCATTGGCATGGTCCTCTCGATTTCGCTTGGCCTTGGAACCCTCTTCTTGTCGCTTTATCAGGGCTTTGCAGGAGAGGCGACTTCGATTCTTTTTGGGAATATTTTTGGGGTCTCGCATGCTCAGGTGTTGGAAACAGCCTTGCTTGCCATGCTCAGTTTAAGCCTCTTAGCGCTTTTTTCCAGGCCTCTGCTCTTCGCAAGTATTCAACCTGATCTGGCAGAATCACGAGGATTATCACTCACCTTTCTCTCCACAGCATTCATGATCATTTTGGCCATCAGCGTAACGCTGGTGAGTCAAGTCGTTGGGACCTTGCTCGTTTTCACCTTGCTCATTGCTCCTGCTGGAATTGCAACGCGGCTTTGCCACTCTTTTTGGAAAACAATTTTTCTTTCACTCCTTATCGGACTCGTTGCTGTTTGGAGCGGAATTCTCTTAGCATGCTTTACAAATCAACCTCCCAGTTTTTGGATCACGGGCATTCTCTTTGTGCTCTATATGATTACGGAGCTTATGAGTAGAATCCTTCGTTGGATTTTTTGACGTGTCTTCTGAGTGCTTTCTCTCATTGGATTTGACACTCCTTGCAAGTTTTGATTAGGCTCCCCAATCCTATGAAACCGAAAAAGCTCATTCAATTCGATTGGGCCATCAAGACGCTCCTACGCCGCAAAGCCAATTTTCCGATACTCGAAGGATTTTTATCCGAATTGCTTTATACCGATGTCGAAATCATCTCGTTGCTTGAGAGCGAGTCTAATAAGCAACATGCCAAGGATAGATCCAACCGTGTTGATGTCTTGGCGCAACTCAACGGTGGAGAAAAAGTCATTATCGAAGTTCAATGTGAGAGGCAGTGGGATTTCCTTTCACGTATGCTTTATGGCGTTTCCAAAGTCGTGGTGGAGCACCTCAAAGAGGGAGAACCTTACGGTAATCTCCCACGCGTCATCTCGGTCAATATTGTCTACTTCGACTTAGGTCATGGAGAAGATTATATCTACCATGGGACGACTGATTTTCGCGGAGTTCACAAAAAAGATCGGCTTGAGCTTAGTGAAAAAGAAAAAGAGCACTACCCTACAAGTGTGAACGAAGTCTCCCGCGTCTTCCCTGAATACTACGTTCTGAAGATTAGCGGATTTGATCTTAAAATAAAAGATACACTCGATGAATGGATCTATGCTTTAAACCAATCAGAAGTAAAACCTGAATTCAGAGCCAAAGGAATCCATGAAGCCTCGCACACACTTACTCTGCTTAATCTCTCACAAGAAGAGCGCTATGCCTATGAGCGCTACATTGGAGATATGAGGATTTCTAGAAGCACTTTAGAATCCTCTTTCAGTGAAGGAAAAGCTGAGGGTTTAGCTGAGGGTTTAGCTGAGGGTGAGAGGAAGGCAAAAGTGGAAATGATTGTTAAACTCAAACAACTTGGACTTTCAAATGCAGATATTGCTACAACTGCTCAACTCTCATTAGAGCAGATCGACGAGATTGTGAGTTCACGCTGACTGTACCGATTTCCTAAAGGGGTGCCTAACTTCCAATTTTTCGAAGTGGCTTGCCTGCAAGGAGGTTTTTTTCGAGGCGCTCGAGTGAGATGCCATGAGTCTCTGGCACACAATAGACGAAAAAAATCAGAAAGAAGGCCTGGAGGATACCATACGTCAGAAAGGTTTTCTCGCTTCCAATCTTATCGATCATGGTCAAAAAGTTCCGCCGACCACCGCGGTGGAAAACAAACTTGCCATTATTGTAAAAGTGATGCCCAGGTCGCGTCCTGCGAGTGGGAAGATTTCAGAACAGATCACATAGGTGATCGGACCAGAGCTCACTACAAAACTTAGAGCATTTTAAAAAATTCTGTAGCCGCTCCTTGTACTGTCACTCCGGTGCTCGTGTCCTCGAGTATCGCTGGCTACACTGCGGGTCTGCGCTCCTCGTTTGACTCGCTTTGCGAAGCTCACCTCGCCCTTGCTGGGCTGCCTAACGGCAGTCTGCCCGACCGACTCCCGTCGGGTCGTATTCTGACAATGCACCCAACTACAGAATTTTTTAAAATGCTCTAGAGGTAAAAAAAGGTTCTTTAGGTTTTTTTTGACTAATAATTGCCCCTTCAATTTTAGTGTCACTAATATTAATCCCCCACAACATTGGAGGAGAGGGGCGGTGGCGTTCTAATTTCTTTGTTTGGATTTTTGCATTAACAATTTTCATGATTGCCTTCCAGCCCTAGCATAGCTGCACCAAAGACACCAGCACTATCTCCCAAGATGGGTTTTAAAAATTTGGTTTTTAGAGATTCCTGAAAAACATAGCGGCTGATTTTCCTACGCGTTGTCTCTTCGTAGAGTAGATCAATATTTCCTACGCCTCCTCCAATGACGATAGCATCGGGGTCGAGGATGTTAATAGCAGGGGCGATGGCCTCGGCAAATTTTTCTTGGAGGCGTTCTAACGTGCGTATCGCAGCATCTTCGCCAGTCGTGGCACGTTGCACGATCTCAGGCAGTGCTACTTTTTCTCCTGTGAGATTTTTATAAAATTGTTCTAATGCAGGGCCCGAGAGGACCATTTCATTGCACCCGCGTTTGCTCTCATAACAGGCACCTCCTTCACTACTCAAGGCATTATTTCCCCACTCTCCAGCGATTCCATGAAGACCTGGGATCAAATGACCATGAACCACAATTCCTCCTCCCACACCGGTGCCCAGGATCAGTCCTAGCACGACGTGATGCCCGCGAGCAGCTCCCAGTGTGGCTTCTGCAAGCACGAAACAATTGGCATCATTGGCTAGCAACGCATCGCATTCCAATGCTGCGGAGAGTTCTTTTTGAAAGAAACGTCCATTGAGGCACGTAATGTTGGAGTCTCGAAAAATTCCCGTAGAAGGATCCACCACTCCTGGAACACCAATGCCGATGGTGCGAGGTCGTTTACTTCCAGAAACTTCTTCGAGTCGCATGACGAGAAGTTGTAATTGTCCAATAACATGAGTAGCTCCTTCGACTGATTCTGTCGGGATGCGAAGCCGATGAAGAGCCTTATGCGGCTCTGACTGATCAATGATGACTCCTTCGATTTTCGTTCCACCTAAATCTATCCCCCAGAGCAATGAGGAGTGATAGTTTTCAGTTTTTAAAAACATGGCGCCATGATGCCTATCAACCTTGAGCCACCTCATCAAGCTCTTTGTGTTATTATCTTCTCAAGGCCTACGCATAGCCTCTTGCGTCGTATATGAGGCATCCATGAGATCATCGATGCGTTGTCCAGAAAGCGGACGTGTGCTTTGACAATCTAGATTCCCATCAGCGCCAAGAAGCGCAAGGCCGAAGGGAGTCGATATACTGTACGACTTTGCTACGGCTGCACCATCTAAGAGCGTGACAAAGGGAATATTCGAGGGAACAGCTCCTTCTTCTTGAGTAAAGGCCACAAGACACATCAATCCATGCGCCGCTAAGCGTTCGTAGTGGCCTTGAAGCTCGCTAAGCTGGTGACGAAAGGCATGATTACGTGATGAATCGGTGATGAGGATCAAGACTGGCTTGCCCCTGAGTGAAGAAAGGTGTTCGATCTTGTTTCCTTGATGCCATACAACATCGGGGGCAGGGGCTATGACGGAAGAAGGCTCTGTGGCCATGAGTAATGGAAGTAAACTTCCAAATAAGAGCGCCCATAGAACGAAGGATATAGTTGCATAACGAGAAAGCATGAGAAAAATTCTATAATATTATTGAGCACTATCACAATGCTAGTGATCAAAAAAACTCACGAATCGTTTTGAACGCTTTCTGCTTCTGCAAGATACGTTTCTAGTAATCGACTTGCCAGAGTAGGTAATTCTTTACGAACCTCATCTTTAATTGTAAGCAAGTTTTTTTTTGTTTCTAAGTAAGTTTTAAAAAAATCAGTATCCTTTAAGCTCATTGATATTTCTTGATATTCTAGCACGCTCGCTACATTGAACAAAAAATTTTCACGCTCAGAGCAAGCCTTTCTTAATAAAATTTCTTTATCTTCTTGGTATTGATGTTCAAAAATAGACGCATTCTGCAACACAACTTTATGGGATCTGCTAAATCTATCTTTGCTATTTTTCTGGCGCTTCTCCAAAGCGATAGCCAATTCTTTATCAGTTTCATCCTTTGCAATTTTTTCTGTTGTAGCAATAAGGTCTTTAGATTGCTGAAAATTCTCTAAAAATTGCGTAACCTTTTGTTGTAGAGCTGTACTAGAAGGGGGAGTTAATGTTTCAAAAGATTTCAGAATAGATAAAGCGGATTCCTTTTCTTCATTGAAAAGAGTGAGTTGCTCTTCATCACCGAGATCTTTTACATGGAATGCAAGAAGACCATTAACGGCTTGTTGTACCTTCTCGACATCAACAGGTGCTTTATTGCCTTTTGCTTCGTATTCTTGATTCAACTGCTCACAAGAAGTTATGATTTCTTCTCCTTCACGAGTTATCTCCTCCAAAGTGCTTGTGGTTTCTCTTAAAGCTGTTGTTATTGTTTGATGGATAGAATCAATATCATTTTTCCAGCGATTGAGATCAGCTGCACCATCCCTTATTTGGTTTTGCATGTGATGAAGGCTTAATTCATCCAATTTATCTACCACAGGAGCTAACACAGCGCTGACCGGTGAGGGGGCTTTTTTATATAGATCCAACAAATTAGACTTCTCAAGCGCAGTTATATGGCCTGAGGTTGAGAATGTTAAACAAATTAAGACAAACTCACTAAGACGCAACTGAAATTCTTTTTTTAGACTGTGCTTTTCAAGATAGTTAGCCACATGTTTTTTCACTGCATTGGTACCCCAGAGAAAGGAAAACCTTTCAAGGTCCCCAAATATCGAAGCGCTAGAAGCAGAAAGTGAACGATCAACCAATTGCTCAAATTCAAGATATCCAGCATGCTCATCATGAGCTGTATCGGATTCTCGATACTCTAAACAATCTGATATAAAATCATCGCGTCTCTCGGTTGATGCATGTTGAAGCGTCCTTATCATTCCTGGTTCTTTAAAACTATGTTCATCATAGGCGCTTGCATATCTCGCCACCGCGTAAGCACCATGTTCTCTACAAAAAGTTCCTAATTCTGGTTGCCGATTGTCAAAATCATCAACGAGCTGTCTAAAATAAAGATTATTTTTAATTTCTTGAGCCTCACTTTGAGAGAGTTTTTGAACAGGAGCAGTGATCTTTGAAGTGCCAGAGGCAGCAGATAAGTGAAAAGGAGAGGCAACTGATGTTACAGCCTCTGAGCTGCCTGCTGCGGCTGGCTCAATAAGTGTTCCCAACAAATTTCCTGATGTGTTAACGTGTTGAGAAGATGAAGAGGCCGTTTATGGTAGTTGAGATTGAGTTTCTATGGATGAATCATTTGTAATAGTGGGGTTGATATCCATAGCGAGTGGTTTTTTTAGTGATTTTTAGATCGTCATCAACTCCGATTCCTTGTGCTTCACATGCAGGTCAATCTCCGCAACACACTTATCGGTGATTTTTTGAATCTCTTTTTCAAAACGTGTGAGCTCATCTTCGGTCATGGTGCCAGCCTTCTCGAGCTTCTTGGCTGCTTCAATAGCATCGCGACGACTGGAGCGAATTTTGACACGTGCTTCTTCTGCAAGTTTGCTGATCGTACGAACAAGATCTTTGCGGCGTTCTTCGCTCAGTTCAGGAATACGAAGACGGATTACTTTCCCATCGATGAGGGGAGTAATACCCACGTTGCTTTCTAGAATGGCTTTTTCGATATCCTTCAAGGTGCCGGCATCAAAAGGTTGAATCACGAGCAAACGAGCTTCTGGACTGGTGATCAGAGCGAGTTGCTTGAGTTTCATACTACTGCCGTAGGTGTGAACATCAACTGATTCCACGAGCATCGGGGAGGCTTTCCCTGTGCGGATGGCAGCGAATTCATGCATCATGAATTCGATCATTTTTTCCATTTCTTTTTCTGCTTTTGATGAAATTTCTTTGGCGCTCATAGATTGTTATTTTTGGGTTATTATTTTTTTCGAAGACCTAACGTTTACCTGTAGCCTTACCCGTTATTCTGAACGGGTGTTGCTCACCAGCGTCCCAATTTGCTCTCCACAAACAACGCGCATGATGTTGCTAGGTTCTGACATGTTAAAAACGACGATAGGCATGGAGTTATCCATACAGAGACTGAAGGCGGTAGAATCCATGACTTGCAAGCGATTCTCTAAAGCCTCAATAAAAGTGATATGCTCAAATTTTTTGGCACTCGGATTTTTCATAGGATCACTGTCATAGACGCCATCGACTTTTGTGGCTTTAAGAATAATCTCTGCTCCGATTTCATTAGCACGTAGTGCAGCCGTTGTGTCGGTGGAGAAAAAAGGATTTCCTGTTCCGGCTACAAAAATGACGATATGACCATTATCCAAATGGCGCAAGGCACGGCGTAAAATAAAAGGTTCCGCAACATGGTTAATATGAAGAGCAGTCTGAACACGTGTGGAAAATCCGAGCTCCTCCAAAGCACTCATGAGGGCCATTCCATTGATGACAGTTGCCAGCATGCCCATGTAATCAGCGGTGGCACGGTTCATGCCACGATGACTTGCCGCTAAGCCCCGCCAGATATTACCGCCTCCTACCACAACGGCAATTTGGACTCCCTTCTTGCGAACGAGACCGATTTCTTGAGCCATGCGTTGTACGATATGTGGCGAAACGGTATCGGCACTTCCTGGCTCACGCAACGCCTCACCACTAATTTTGAGAACAATACGGCGGTACTTAGGTGATGGATCAGGCAGAGTCATTATAGCTGCCAAGTCTAACAAATAATGAAAAAAAGACAAGCGTGCAGAGCAATCTTTCTGCTTGCGCTTTGGAGCAAAAATCTCTTCTACTAACAAAGCGAAAATACGTTAACCCAGATTAAAAACCATTACTAACTACTTCCTAAAAAAATAAGGAAGCCTCTACCAAAATATTATGAGCGAATCAGGTGTTACTGGAAAGAGCCCCAATTTTCGTGGCTGGTTTTTCTCTGGAACTAGGAACACGATCGAGCGAGCTAGTAGCATTTCAAATTTATCCGAAGGCTCAAAAATAAATGAGGGCTCAACAAAATACTTTCTGGGATTATCTATAAAATTTACATCACCTCTAGAGCTCGTAAGAAGTGCATTCCATAACTTAAATAGGAGGCTCTCATTTCCTTCTTCTCGAAGTAGTGAATCTTCGAAAACAGAGGGATTTTTAAATAATGGTGATAATGGTGAGCGACCAGCTTTTGATGCTCTCAATGAAAATGGAAAAATTGATAGAAACTTATCTACTTCTTCTGATCAAAGTGTTTCTTCTTTGTCAGATTTGCACGTCGTAGATCTTTCTGGAAGCAGCACAGGTGAGGGTGATATTTCTAGCAAGCTAGTTTCAAATGATGCAACTCAACCTCATAATAGTAGCGATTCATTTTTAGGTCCGGACGGTTCTCATAAAATAGAACACGTTATAACTGAATCGCATCTATCAACAACGGAGCATGTTTTACCTTATAACGGTCCCGTTATAAGTTTGTTTCGATCGTCGAGCAGCTCATCCTTGAAATCAGCTACCTCCTCAATACCTGACTTACTTGAGGGTGATCCGCATCAAATAGAAGAGCTGCTTTTTTCTTCGCTCGATGACATTACCTCTGATACGGAAATAAACACTGTTGTTAAAAATATTCCGGATCTCAGAGAGAAATTAAAAGACTTACTTGAAAATGAACCTGCTCGTCTTGCCGGAATTTTGCTCCATTTTTATGAGAATGCTAACATTCAAAATAAGCTCATCTCTTACATTGCCATTGATACTCCTAAACAAGCTGGGAACGCTGCTATTGTCGCGGTGAAACTTCTGAAAGAGTATGAAGCGCAAAGCAAGCTCACAACTGGAGCTCCTCTCGACTCTGTAGAAAAGACGAACAATCTGGCTTCCAGTATCAGGAAATTACTCGATCAGGGAGGAACCAACCCTAAGTATATGGCTGAGGCGATTCATGGACTCTCTCAAAAAGGAGAACTAAACTTCGGTGTGATTGGTATTCTTATGGGCGAGCTTCACTTTCCTATTTCCATGAAAATTGCTGATGGGGAAAAAGTTGAAACTCCTTATTTAATCTTAAGTAAGACCCCTCTAGGCAGTGAGACGAAAGATACTATTGATTCCGATGATGTGGAGGCAGTGGGGGAAACAGCTCAAGGAGCTATCCTAGGCATTCTTTTAGAAGATGCTATAGACTGTGAGGATCCAGAATACAGGTTAATGATCAATACCTATAGCAATCTTATTAATGATGAAATCAAACTTTATAATGGACAGGATGATGAAGATGGACGCATCAATCCTAACTCTCCTACTTTTACCAACGAACTTTCTAAAATAACTCCTCAATTGTTAGAAAAGTTAAACAATGCTGCTACTCCAGCTGAGCGCAGGGATATTTTGAATGGTCAGGGCTGGCGGCTTCAACGCACTAAACCAGGATTATTAACCAAAGGACAAAGACTTGGCAACTGGGATGAATTAACAATTGGAGACTTTATGTTCAGACATCTTAGAAACGCTATGCGTAGCGCTACAAGGATAACTTGAACTTCCTAACGCTTTCCCCAGGGCCATGGCCAAGACCAGGTAGATTTAGGAGTAGATGTTACATTTTGCATATGATTACTAGAAATAGAAGGGTACATCTTAGCATTGGGGTTATAAATGCCTTCTAACTCTTGTTGGGTGGGTCTATCAGCATTGGAGAGCGTTAGTCGGTCAGTAAGCACAGGCCTAACCTTGGAAGTATTAGCATATAACTCTCTTTCTGCATAAACTTCCTCTCTCGTCATATAATGATCAGGATGTTCCGCTGCTAAAGCTAAATCATCTATCACAGCGCGCCCTCCCACTCTTCCAAGCCGTTGTTCCTTTTCAAACAGCTCTCTATTTAGTTGTTCCTCCCATTCCTCATCAGTCAGGTTTTCACCCACTTTCCCCGAAATCGAATCGGTCGAAGCTGTTTTTACAGGTGAACTTATATGGTCCGCACTAGTCGAATGCGTAGAAGTGCCTGAATCATTAGAGCGAGCAGAGGTTGGTTCTTGCGCGCTGTGTGGCGTTTCTAAATCTGTTTTTGGGCTACCAGGAGATCCGGGTTCTTTGAGTGATAAGTCGTGAGTCAACTTTTCTCCACTTTTGACAGCGTTACGACCTTCAGTTACGGCATCGTCTAAAATATGAACCTCTCGCGTTACTGTTGTAGCGTCAGTGACGACAGTCGCAGCTGTTGCTGCTCCTCTTTCTAAACCTACTAAGGCTTTCGTTGCCGTTACTACTCCTTCGACGATTCCTCCTCCAGCTGCTACTGTTCCTAAGATAGGGGTAGCTGCTGTTACTGCAGCTGTTATCACAGCGCCTTCCACGGCACCTACCACGATTTCTTCTACAATTCCTCCGATGAAGGCCAGCGTTTCTCCTGAAACGAGGGGCATTCCAAAGACACCATTAATCATCCCAGCTGCATTTGAAGCAGAGCAAGAGGACATCATAGAGTTGAAGCAAGAGTAAAAGGAAGATTTCTTCGTTGAATCGCTAGAAGTCTGGGATGAAGCTGTTTTTCCGCCTTCTGTGGAAGCTTTCGAGGAGAGCAATTTTTTATTTTTTTCTTCTCCGGAAGAGGAATCTGTTCGCTTTATCGCATTATTACAACGCAGAACAAATCGAAAGCCCACCTGTGGGCTGCTCTCATTACATAGGAAAAATGTATGAGCAGCCACTACCGCTTTTCTTGAAGAATCTTGGGTTGTATAAAAAACGACATCTAAAGGATCTTGAGAGTCTCTTTCTTGAGATGCTTGGTTAGATGGCATTACAAGATCACTCGTCCATTCAGCAAACGGTTTTGAAAAAAGTTCTGGGTTCTTTTGAAGCATCGTGCAGAGCTCTTGATGCTTTGGGAGATCAACATAGTAGTTGCCTGAGGAATTCTGATTTATCAAATCCAAAAGTAGAAACAGATCCTCGGGATGAACGCCCGTCATCACCTGATTTTCAACCTTTGGATCTGCAAGATGGTAAACCCATCTCTTTTCCGCTTTCTCACAAACGATCAGTTCTTTCATGGTCTTTTCATGATAAAGCAATTCATGTCCTTCATCGGTTGCTGCAAACTCTTGCATTAATGGCAGGTACTCTCCCGTAGTGTAGAGAGAGTTATCTATTTTGCTCTGATCTGCAAGAGTCGACACATCATCATCCCCCTCTTCTCCTTGCTCGGTTGAAGAGGCATCTGCCTTCTCAGTAGGAGAATTCGAAGTAGGCGTAGTATTGGCAGCGGCACTACTTATGCCAGAGAGCAAGAAGGAGGTGGCGACTACTGCAGCAAGAGTTAATAGTAATCTCAAGGGGGCCATGAGAGCTCTTGTTTCAATAAGATTGCGTGGAAAAAATTTTTTCATAAGAAAAAATAAGGACAAAACGGGAGGTTATGAAAAATTGTTATAAGTTGTTAACAAATAGCAACCTTAAATATTCTAATGGTCAACTTATTTTGTGAAAACAAGTTAATAGAAAGTAAGTTAACTATCAAACTCAATACGCCTTTCCAAAGAGAACGCGCTGAGCGCTTGGCTCTCCGGTAAAGGGGCATATCCCAGGAACCGGATTTCTTTCATGAGGAATACAGCGGATGGTTACTTTGAGCTCTTCTTTGAGTTTGGCCTCGACTTCTGCAGAGCCGTTCCAGTGGGTTAAGGCAAAGCCGCCGTCGACTTTTTTTGTTTCATCCTCACCAGCATATTTGGAAAGAGATCTTTCAGATTTGTTGTTTGAAACAGGTGTTTTATTAGAGCCAAAAAAATTATAAAACTCCTCTTTCGTGTCAATTTCGTAGGTCTGTTTTTTTTGAAAAGCAAGAGCACGTTCCCAAAGTGAGTGTTGAACTTCAGCCAAGATTTCTGGGATGCGCTCTGAAAGTGCTTCCATGGAGATAGATTCTTTTTCTTTCGGAGCACGATCGCGTCGTGCAAGGGCTACGGTTCCTGCTTCCAAGTCACGCGGTCCAATTTCTAGACGCAATGGGGCTCCGCGCTTGATCCAGTCCCAATTTTTGGTACTTCCACCGACATCGCGACTATCGATTTCTACACGTACGGCTTCTCCAGCGTATTTTATGGTGCGTAGTAGGAGTGCGATTGCGTCTGCTTTTTCAAGGATGGCGGTGCGTTGTTCTTCTTTTGGAATAAAAGGAATAATGACGACTTGGCTTGCTGCGACACGCGGAGGCAGGATAGCACCATCATCATCGCCATGAACCATAAGTAGCATCCCAATGAGGCGCGTCGTAGCTCCCCAGCTAGTGGTCCAAGCATATTCCAGCTTTCCTTCGCGTGATTGAAATTCAATGCCAAAAGCTTTGGCAAAATTTTGCCCCAAGAAATGAGAGGTAGTGGCTTGAAGTCCCTTGCCATCTTGCATCATCGCTTCTAGTGAGTACGTGCGCACGGCCCCTGGAAAGCGCTCGCTCGCTGTTTTTTCACCACTCACTACCGGAACAGCCAGATAATCTTGAAGGAAAATGCGATAGACTTCATGCATTTTTTCTGTCTCTGCAATCGCCTCTTGCTCCGTCTCATGAGCGGTGTGTCCTTCTTGCCAGAGGAACTCTGCGGTGCGTAAAAAAAGACGCGGCCGCAGCTCCCAGCGGACCACGTTAGCCCATTGATTGAGCAAAATGGGAAGGTCGCGATAGGACTTTACCCATTTGGCATAGGTAGAACCGATGATGGTTTCCGAAGTAGGGCGAATGATGAGTGGTTCGGTCAGTTCACCAGCGGGAATAAGTTTTCCTTCTTTCATTTCCAAGCGATGATGTGTGACGACGGCGCATTCTTTAGCGAACCCTTCCACGTGCTCTGCTTCTTTTTGCAAATGACTCAGCGGAATGAACAGTGGGAAGTAGGCATTGCGATGACCTGTGGCCTTGAACATCCCATCTAGAACGCTCTGCATCCGTTCCCAAAGGGCATATCCCCACGGTTTGATAACCATGCATCCGCGAACCTCCGAGTTTTCGGCCATCTCAGCACTCCGCACAACTTGTTGATACCATTCCGGAAAATCTTCATGGCGTGTGGGAGAAATAGCGTGACGGGGAGGAGTACTCATAGGATTGAGGAGAATAAAGAAAGGGGCATCCGTGGTAAAGAAAATGTAACTATCAAGATTATTTCATTTCTTCGAAATAAAATAATGTTTGCAATCACAAGAAAATGATCATGTGAAAACTTGATCTCTCTAATACAGGTGGTTACCATCATGTAGAAAAAATATCATGAGCTTTCCATCGGCTTCACAAAAGCCTTCACCTAGTAGTCAGTTCGAATATTCGCTCGCTAGTGCCTTGACCACGTTCGAGCAATTAAACGTGCTACAACCAAAAGTAGTAAAAGCAGCCGCTCTTGTCGGAGATACGTTGCTTGCCGGCTACAAGCTCATGATTTGTGGTAATGGTGGAAGTGCTAGTGATAGTGCCCATATCGCCACAGAATTCACATGTCGTTTTTGCGATGATCGGCGTCCTTACCCTGCGATGGCATTCACGGTTGATGGAGGTTTGATGACAGCTATTGGCAATGACTATCATTTTGAGACGGTATTCCAACGACAGGTAGCTGCTTTTGGGAAAAAAGGAGATCTTTTTATCGTCCTGAGTACGAGTGGTAACTCACGTAATCTTCTTCTCGCGCTTGAAGAGGCCAAAGAGCGAGGTATTCAAACGATTGCTTTCCTTGGGAAAACAGGAGGCTTTACCGCAGGTGTTGCAGACCTAGAAATTGTTGTTCCGGGCACGGTCACAGCTCGTATTCAAGAAGCTCAAAAATTTCTCCTGCATGTGCTTTGCGAAATAGTCGAAGAGCGTTTGCCTAAGTAGTTGAAGGTATCCGTGCACAGGAACGAATCCAGTTGAAGTGAAAAGTTGACGTTGAAGCAGCAAGAAAACGTCTATTCAGAAAACGAGTGCCGAAGATCTACCTTTTTTTGTGGCTAGTACCCGTTCAAGAGACGGGTAAGGCTATAGCCTAATCCGTTCTGCTAAACGGATACTGAGAGCCCTCTGGGGCCCTTGCACGAGGATCGAGCTGTTCTGTTGTCCGTACCGCTGAACGGGTACTGTGGCTAGAAAAGTCTCAATGGCGTTCTGAAATCTCTGCTTCAACTTCAACTTTTCACTTCAACTACTAAAAAATGGACAATCATTTTTTAGAAAATGGTCATCCATTTTTCAGTAACCCGAGCTCCTTTAATAACTCAAAATCCTCGTCGATATCAGGGTTTTCGGCAGTGAGGAGTTTTTCACCACAATGGATCGAGTTCGCTCCAGCAAAAAAACAAAGTGCCTGTCCTTCGCGGCTCAGCTGAGTACGACCTGCGGAGAGGCGGACACGGGCTTTTGGCAAGACGATACGTGCTGTTGCAATGAGTCGTACAAATTCAAAAATATCGACCGGCGGTTGATCTGCTAGAGGAGTTCCAGGCATGGGAACAAGGCAATTGAGTGGCACGCTTTCAGGAACGGGATCCAGATTGCATAAGACTTCGAGCATGCGGAGGCGGTCGGTAATGCTTTCTCCCATTCCAATAATGCCACCACAGCAAACAGAAATTCCAGCTCGCTGAACGGCTCCGATGGTATCGAGTCTATCTTGAAATGTCCGTGTTGAAATAATGTTGGGGTAATATTCTGGGGAAGTATCAATGTTATGATTGTAGGCGGTGACGCCAGCTTCTTTGAGCTGACGCGCTTCCTCATCACCCAGCAGTCCCAAGGTCACGCAAACCTCCATGCCTAATTTGCTAACTTCACGAACGGTTTTCAGCACTTCCTTGAATTTGGCATCACCACTTCTAACTCCCCGCCATGCTGTTCCCATACAGAAACGAGCAGCCCCATTTTCCTTGGCTTGGAGCGCACGTGGGAGGACCTCTTCACACTTCATCAAAGGCTCTATTTCGAGCTCTGTCTTGTAACGGGCGCTCTGTGTGCAGTAAGAACAATCTTCACTGCACCCTCCCGTTTTAATACTCAATAAGGTGCAGAGCTGCACTTCACTGTTTCTCCAATGTTCTCGATGCACCTCATTCGAGCGCCGAATGAGGTCAAAGAATGGTGTTTCGTAGATGGATTGAAGGTCAGTGAGGGAGAAATTCACGGGGATAAAAGAGATGGAAGGGATGGAGAAAATTAAAGAGTGAAGAGTAAAGGGTCAAGTGTCACCAATACAAGAAGGACAATCTATTTCATCAAATTTTATTTTCATCCCTTTCATCCCTGTGAATTACTTCTGTGAACTTTATTGAACACGTGTGGCAAATATCTTCGAGAGCCAGCAAATATCAGCGGCGATAAGGTCAATTCGTTCTCGGAGTCCTGAATCAATGATGTGATTCTCTTCAAATTGATCGCCTGTGGCATAGACATGGCGAGGGAGAACATGACAATGAAAATCGAGCATGAGACTTCCTGCGAGTGGCACAAGGGCCATATAGCTCCCCTTTCCTCCGGCAGCGCAGAGCAGCCCCACTGGTTTTCCCTGCCATGCTGCTCCAGTATTTTCAATGAAGTTTTTGGTGATCGCATTGGCACCATAGTTGTAGATTGGTGTTGAGAGAAGGATTCCCTCCGCAGATTTTACTAGGGCAATTGCTTCTTTAACCACCGGATCTTGATGTGTGGAATGGCCATCGCAAAGGGGAAGTGGCATGGTGCGCAGATCAAGCAAATGAGTTGCATTTCCCACGTGCTTCACTGCTCTTTCTGCAGCTTGTGCTAGGAGGCGAGAACGGCTTTCAGGATGATGGCTACAGGAGATGATGAGGATCATGTGACATTGTAAAACAATGCCGTAAAGTGTAACGGGTAATGGGTAGTGAGTAAAGAATGGCACACCATATTTTAGGTTTATGTTTTTAAAATACGATTTTTGCAAAGATACAAATTTCGAGGTATTATACCTTTCTCGAATCAATTTTAGGAAATTTACCTGGTTTTTTTTGGCGCTAGCATCGTTGTCATCGCTACTGTTATCTCGGCAGCAGCGCACTCTGACGCCTTGCTAGCCTCAAAAACTGCTGCGTAAAAAAATCCTAAAATTCATCCGACAAAGGTATATTTTATTTCGATCATAAAAATACTCTTTACCCTTTATTCTTCACCCTTTACTGATTTTTCTTTTTCCTATGTCTGCTTCTTTCTGTGATTATTATGAAACGTTAGGTGTTTCCAAATCGGCTACTGCTGATGAAATCAAAAGTGCCTTCCGCAAGCTCGCCCGCAAGCACCATCCTGATCTGGCTAAAGATAAAAAAACAGCTGAAGCGAAATTCAAGGAGATCAATGAGGCTTATGAAGTTTTGAGTGATCCTGAAAATCGGAAAAAATATGATGCCTATGGTGCTAATTGGTCCCAAGCTAGTTCTGGAAGGTCTCGTGGAGCTAGTGGCGGCATGCCAGGAGGATTTAGTGGAATGGGTGGCTTTGGCCCTATGGGTGGAGAAGAATTTCACTTTGGTGGCACCGGATATAGTGATTTTTTCGAACAATTTTTTGGCACGCGTCGTGGAGAGACACGTTATGGTGGTTTTGAAGAAATGCCACAGCGTGGGAGTGATGTCGAAGCCGATATTTTAGTTCCTCTCGAAGAGGTGTTGCATGGAGCCACACGCCAAATTTCTTTTAGAAAAGGTTCCTCACAAAAAATACAAACTTACACGATTAAAATTCCTCAAGGCGTTCATGAAGGACAACGGATTCGGCTTGCAGGACAAGGTGGCTCGGGTGGTCCTCATGGGACACCAGGAGATCTCTATCTTCGTGTGAAGTTGCAGCAGCATCCTGATTTTTATTTTGAAGGAAGTAATATTTACCACGACTTGGACATTCTGCCGTGGCAAGCGGTGCTGGGCGGAGAGTTAATGATTCCAACGCCTGATGGTCGTGCCAAATTAAAAATCCCTCCAGGAACAGAAAATGGGAAAAAATTCCGTATTGTCAAGCAGGGTCTTCCTGACAAATCAGGTGGACGGGGTGACTTCTTTGCGGTGGTGAATATTACGATTCCAACAAGTGTTTCGGAAGAAGAAAAAGCACTGTGGGAGAAATTACGAGAGTTGGCATTAGGCTAGTACCCCTTCAGTGAACGGGTACGTTCCGCTTACCTGAACGAATGCAAAGCAGCTTTCACTCATTTTCTAAACTCCTAAACTCCTAAACTCCTAAACAAAAACAATCGTTTGCAAATTTCAATTTTCTTTTTAAGAACACACCACTGTTGAGTAGTTACAACTATTTTTACCGTTTCGACTTTTTAGGTTTTGCCTTTTGAAATCTTCTTTTTTTCTTGGGTGCTGGTTCTTCTAACTGTGGCAGTGGAGCGTTGCGCGTGAGGTAGAGTTGTCCGATCGAAAAAAGATTTTGGGTGGTCCAGTAGAGTGCTAATGCCGAGGCGAAGTTATAACAAAAGCACAAGAAGACCACGGGCATGAGGTACATGATCCGTTGTTGTGCAGGATCGCCTCCCTTAGGCGAGAGAGACATCTGCCAGAGCATTGTTCCAGCCATGATGATGGGTAGAAGATTGATGGGATAGTGGAGGAAGTGAGCAATGGTATCAGGTTGAGAAAGATCGTGGATCCAGAGAAAATGGCTGTTGCGGAGTTCAATGGCTGTTCCGAGCATGGAATAGAATCCAAAGAAAATTGGAATTTGGACAAGCATTGGGAGGCATCCTCCAAAGGGATTGACCCCATATTGTTTGTAGAGCTTCATGAGCTCTTCGTTCATTTTGGTCGGATTATCTTTGTACTTGGCGCGCAGCTCGGTCATGCGTGGAGAGAGAAGCTGCATCCGCTTCATCGAGCTTGTGGCTTTGTTTTGGATGGGCCAGAGAATTGTTTTAATGAGGAGTGTTAAGACGATGATTGCTGCAGCATAGTTGCCGAGAATCTTTTTCAAATGATTCATCGCCCAGAGCAAAAATTCGGAGACAAGGTGAAATGTTCCGAAGTTCATCACGTTTTGTTGGCCGTCACCGAGTTTTTCTAAAGCTGCAAAATCTTTAGGACCTGCAAAAATCGTGTAGTGCTGTGTGATGGAGGCTCCTGGAACAAGGTGGAGTGGCTCTAGCACAAAGCCACCTTGAATCCCATAAATCGGTTTGCTGGCGGTTGTTTTTGGAATAAGAGCATCTTCAAAACGAGAAGCCCAAGCCGAAGCGTGCTGTTCCTTCTCTTGCGCTGTCAAAATCGTACAGAAATATTGGCTCGTGACTGCGGTCCAGGCGATGTCAGGATTTTTGATTTCATAGAGGGAGCGAGCTGCATGGGTCTCGATGCCAAGAATAGGGATCATTCCTGCAGAAAACCAATTGACATCGATGGTCGTCATCTTTCCTTTGCTACACCAATCAAAGCGTGTGTAGGTCGAGGCATCAGTAGCATGGACAGGAGTTGCTCCGCCGCACGATAAAAAATAGGAGGGAATATCAAGGGGTATTGTTCCTTTGTTTTCAAAAGTTAGATCGAGTCCGACGGTGTATTCTTGCGGTGAGCCAGTCGTTTGTGGCAGGGTGAAATTTTTAATAATATTCAAACCGCTTGGCTCACTCCGTATGAAAGAAACATTTTCTGCGGTTTTATCCGAATTCATGACGAATCCACGGAGTGTATTGAAGGAGTCTCCTGATTTTTCTTGCAAGGCTCCAATCGGTGTTGGAGAGAGATTGTTGAGTTGAAGACTGTGATCTTGTTCTCCTAAATGAAGAAACAGAGTGACTGCTTCAATACCACCGCTATTGTCAGAAAAAAGATATTCAGCTTTTGCGGTGTCAAAGGTTTCTCGACGTGTTTGTAGTTCCGGGATGCTCTCTTTGACGATGACCAATTCTTTTTTGGGAGCAGGGGTAGGAGCTGTTGATTCTTGAAGTAATGATGCCGTTGTCGGGGGCTGCGTTAAGGTCGCTTTTCGTTGAGCTTCTATTGCGGGAAGATAATTATTGGTGTAGTACCATTGCCAGCCAATAAGGCCTGCAATGGAGAGTGCAATAGCGATCCAAGTAGTACGGTCAAACATAGTAAAAATAAAGAGAGCCGATCAGTCTATCCGATGAGGTAGCAATCGCGAAGAAAATTCGTGATATCTTTAATGAGCTAACGTTCCTCATTCTACGGCACCGGATCGTAGCCACCTCGGCCCCAGGGATGGCAGCTAAGAAGACGCTTGATTCCTAGAATCAAGCCGCGCCACGGTCCATGCTTTTTCAGTGCCTCAACCCAATAGCGCGAACAACTAGGAGCATGCCGACAGCCGCAGCCTGGGCCGCACAGAGCATGTAAGAGTGGCGAGAGAATCCATCGGTAGAGGAGGGCAGGAAGTTGAAGAAAAAAAACAATCCCACGAAAACAGTCTATTTTTCTTTTTGTTGTCATCAATTGCTTAAGAGAGAAAGTTTTTTTGCAAGATAGTGCCATTCCTCACGGAGTTGAGCAAAAGTGGCGTTGGCTGCTTGAGGAGTCGCCACGAACACAAGCCAGAGATCAGGAGGGACGAGAGGGCGTTCTTGCCGATAAAGTTCACGCAAGCGACGTTTGACACGATTTCGAACGACGGCATTACCGACACGACGAGAAACAATAAAGCCACATTGGGTCAGCTGATTCTTTTCTGCTAAGGAACCTATGTTCAGAGCAGAAAGGCGGAACAAAGAACCACGTTTGGTCCTTCCTTGTTCTCGCACAGCAGTGTACTGAAACTTCGTTCGAAGTTTTGCACTACGTGGAAAGGGAAGATGAAGAGGCATGGGTAACGCTTTCTTGAAGAAGTTTGAGACGAATCTCAAACTTTCCTTGCTCTGTCCTGAAACAGCAAAAAAGAACAACCCACGACACCTATCAAAAGCATGATGGGGATCACTCCAATGCCATAGGCAAAAGAGTTCCTAGCTGCTGTTCCACCAGCTTCGTGGATCACCAGTCCAATAAGGCTATGGAGCATGTAACCAAAGCTCATAATAATCATATTGGCCACGGCTGTGGTGAGGCCCGAGACATGTTCTGGGACATAGGTAGAAGCTTGATAAATAGCTAAAATTTGATAGGCAGAACAGACCCCAACTAACAAAAAAGTGAGGGTGATCGTTTGCACGTTCAGCCAGTGAGCCACCAAGAGCACAAAAATCAGAGTCATGACCATGCCTGCTCCGACGATGGAGCCTAAATAGCAGCCTGTCTTTTCTGCAATGAGGCTCAAGAGAGGAGCTCCAAAACACATGCCAATAAAAATCATGGAAGGGAGTGCATTCGCTATTTTGGGATCCAATCCATAATAGTGCCTTAAGAATTCAGCCCCCCAAATGTCGGCAAAACCTTCTAGAGGGCCTACCATGCAACCGGCAAAAAAGCAGAGTAAAATGACATGGTAATTACTAAAAACCATGTTCAGATCTTTGAAGATCGAGTTTTTTTGGGTTGCCACCGGTTGTTCTTGTGAGGTCGAAGCTGCTTCAGAGAGTTCTGGAACTAAAAGATAGGTCATCAGCGCCAAGATCATCCCTGAAAAACAAAACATCCCAATCACAAATGTGTATCCCCAAAGTCCAAAAAGTCTACTCACGGGAGCACCTCCATAGATGGCTCCTAAGAGACCAATGGTTACAGCAATACTCAACATTCTCGTGAAGTGTTTTTCTTTAAAAGTCATACGAATAATTTTAAAGGTTCCTAAAATCGCAGCAGAGGAACCAATGCCAATGAGTCCACGTCCGATAATAGGATAGGCCCAATAGTGACTAAAAATGAGTGGCAACAAGCCAATGCCTGTTAGTAAGATTGATCCTGTCATCACCCTGCGAGGACCATAACGATCAAGCATGATTCCCATGGGGATGTGCATTAAAGAATACCCTAGATAATAGACTCCAGAAAACTGGCCAAAGAGAGTCGCATTAATGTGAAACTGCTGCATGATTTCGGGAATCATCATGCTTGGCATAATTCTCAAGATATATTGGTAGGCATAAAAAATAGAGGCCAACAACCAAGAGATCCATCCGATCTCACGTAGTCTTGTGATGATAAAAAAGTTTTGTGAGGCTTTTGAGGAAAACATCGTTATATAGCTTTTGATCCAAAATGAATCAGTTTTTAAAATGAATATCTATTTTTTAAGTAACGGCGACTACTTTCAACAGGTGAAAGCTTCAGGCTGAGGTAGAGAAATAATTCTCAAGTTCAGTACGTTAACAACTTCAGCTATCGCAAAGCGATCGGACTATTACGTAATCATTCGAAAATCATCTGAGGATCAAACTGCTGAGGGACCAAGCTGAATACAGGCTCTTAGAAAGTGCCATACAATTAGAAGAGTCAACTTCAAGTTCAGTATTTCAACTTAAACTAACAGCTTCAACCATAGCGAGCTGAGTCGACTGCCGCAAAGCGATCTCTCTAAGCCTCGGTGTGACGCTTGAAATGAATTTCAACACCTTTCGGTAAGAGTCGTGCACGTCCATGACGGCGGCGACGACTGAGGATAGCGCGACCATTTTTCGTAGCCATGCGGGCACGAAAGCCGAATTGTTGTTTGCGGGTTCGCTTAGATGGTTGGTAGGTGCGCTTCATCGTAAAAAAGTTGGAGTGGGAGAGTGTCACAGAATGGAGGCAGAGTCAATCATTACTTTGAATTTTTTGTGAATTCTTTTTATGATTTTTATTATGGGAAAAAAGGTGCTGCTAGAGCTAGTCTCAAAGCTTCAGCCAAAAACCAAACATTCCTTAAAACCATGTCTTTTAAAAAATCCGTAATCTTGTTTTTTTCTTTCCTGCTCTGCCTCCTCTCAATGGGATTGCAGGCTGATCCAGGTGTCACCAAGGCGATCACCATTTTTAATAATAACGATAAAACCATCTACCCCATCGTTCAGATTACCCAGCAGCCAGAGGGACAACCACATGTCTGGACTTATCGTCTCTATGTGAATACTTCGGAGACGGTTACTGGTCTCCTTCCTCATCAATCTGTCACGCTTACCTTACCGCAAGAGCAAGAAGGACTGAAATGGTGGAATGCAGGACGTGTTTATTTTTATGATCAAACTCCTCCTGCTCCCAATCCTAAAGTACAAGGGAGCGTGAGTGGTTATCCGGTGCATGTGGATGAACAAGGGATCGGTTTTCCGTTGGACGATCCTTGTCAATATGCCGAGTACACCTTTGATGACATTAATGGTCAATACGTCGGTTATGACATTTCTTATGTCGATAGCGTTTATCTCCCACTTGCTGTGGAAGTCGAGGATGGAAGTGTTGGCTACAGTGGCACCGATAAAACCGTAGCCGATTTTCAAGCTGCAATCGCTGATTTTGTCAAGAATCACAACTGGCCCTATTTTTTCCTCTCTGAGGGAAATCCTTATTTCAATATTCCTGGTGGCTATAATGTTTTTGCTTTAGATCAAGCTCGCTCCAGTCATGATCAGTCTAAATTCATGCTGCAAGGCGAACGTGTCTCTGCGGGGCCGACTGTTGGATTACAAAATATCGTTACGCGATGGACGACCGTGATCAGTGCTAATTTTTGCAAAGATTGCTCTTCCGAATGCTCCTTTTGTAATGCTTTTCAAAAAAATGCCACGGATGTCTGGACCGCCTTTAAAAATGATGCAGAGAAACATGGAGGCAGTACCACCGATGAGTCGATCACAGCTTCCATTATTGGGTTTACAAGTCCTTTTGGACCTGTTCTCACACAACAAGCCATCGCCTTAGAAGAAGGAATCACGACAAATCCTCCAGGTGGCACCAAATATCCTGACTACACAAGCAAGTTCAACTTGAATCCGTACGTCCGTCTTATTCACCACGACCTCAATGCAAATGTCTATGCCTTTTCCATTGATGATGGCGTTGGTTTTGTGCGTGTCCCAGGAATGGGCATCACGATTGCTGTGGGCGGATTGCATGGAATCAAAAATCAAACTCCTTTTTCAAAATAATGATTTCTCAATATCCTCCATTTCACTTATACATGGGGGATGATTGAAATTTTACAAAAGGGAGGGCCGCTCATGGGAATTATCCTGCTTTGCAGCGTGGTGGCTCTTGGTGTGTTTTTAGAACGGTTACTCTATCTTCATCGTGCTTCTATTCGTGTGGGAGAATTTCTAGAAGGCTTGTCCCTTTTGCTTCAACGAGGTCATCTCGCAGAAGCACTGCAAGAATGTGTCACGACTTCAGGGCCGGTAGCACGTGTTCTGCAGGCAGCCTTACAACAACCCGATGCTGGCCGTACAGAACTGAAAGAAATCACCACCGATGCTGGTCTTCTAGAATTACCAAAACTCGAACGGAATCTTTCTATTCTCTCCATGTTAGCCTATGTGACCCCGCTGGTTGGACTGCTTGGAACAGTGCTCGGCCTTTTAGATGCTTTCTTAGCGATCAATGCTCATGGCGGGTATGCAACTGCTGCAGAAATTGCCAAAGGCGTTTTTGAAAGCCTTATCACGACTGCTGCCGGCCTCGCTGTGGCCATTCCTGCTTTTCTGGCCTACAGCTATCTCTCTTCCCGAGTGAATGACCTTATTCACGACATGGAGCGAGCTGGTATTGAAATTGTGCAACTTCTTGTGGATCGTCAGCGCACGGTACTAAAGTCGGATTAAGTTGAATTATGCGAATTCGCCGAACACAAGAACCTGGGTCCTCCTTTGTTTTCTTAGCTCCTGCACTCAGTACAGCACTCTGTTTGATTTTTTTTCTTCTTATTGGAGGGACGCTCTTACTTCAACCAGGGATTGCTATCAAAGTCCCTCAAGCCCCATTTTTACTTGTTCCGCATCATGATCCTCGTGTTGTTAGTATCACGGGAAGTCCATTGCCAGCGATCTATTTTGACAATCAAGAAGTCTCTTTAGAACAACTAAAAAAAAATCTTGTCAGTAGCGACCTTAAAGGAAGTCTTATCATCAAAGCCGATCAACAAGCCCCTTATGATTTGCTCGTTCAAGTCATGACGGTTGGCATTAATGCTGGCTTCTCTGTTGTTTTAGCAACAAGTGATATTTCTTCTGAATGAAAAAAAATAGTTCTCTTGCCGAGACCATAAAAACGCACGACATCTTAGCAAAGCTTCTTTTTGAGTGGCCCATCAAAACTGCTCCCAGAATTGCGTTGCCGCTGTTCATTGTTTTTGCAGCACTGCTTCATCTTTCGACCGTCTACTTTTTTAATATTGTCTATGAACCTCCTCATGTAAGCAAATCGATTGCAGCTCAAGTTTTTTTTCTTGTGCCTAATTCTCCGGCTTCACAGCAGCTTGCACCATGGCTGCAAGCCAACGACCCTGCTATTTTTTCTCCTCTCAAAACTGTTCGAACTAATCAGCCTAAAATACCAGCCTCGATCTATCAATTGAATCAACCGCCGCCGATTTTACATCCGTTGCCACCTCATGAAGCAGGGAAGATGCAATCACTCTTGCCGCCGATAGATGAATTGGTACTCCCTTCGATGCCTCTTTCTACATGGGATGGTGCTTCCATTGAAACCACACCATCATCATCGCCTATCAACAAAACAACGACTATTCGCTTGTTAGAAAATAGTGCTGAACGTGCTCCTACTCCCCTTTCTACATTGGGGCATCCTTCCTTGCCTTCCGGAATCAACACACCGCTTCACCCTACAATTCTTACAGTCAATATTGATCCATCAGGTATTCCTCATCATGTTCTCATGACTCAATCTTCTGGCAACGAAGCGGCTGATGAATCCGCCATCCACTGGCTCATCACACGTCACTTTGTTCCAGCTGCGAAAGAGACGTGGGGGAGGGTGTTGATTTTTTGGGGCACTGAGTAGAGCGTATTTGGAAAAGTCTAAAATCGCGCATTGCGTCGGTGCTCGCTCCATCGAGTACCTTAAGTACACTCCTTCGCTGCGCGCCGACGCTCCTGCCACTTCATCGATTCTATTTCTTTTTCAAACACGCTTTTAGCTTGTTTAAGTCGATGCTACTGCTGAGGCGCAGGATGGCGTCATTTCATACTGCGCAGGAGTTGAAGCGAATAGTTGGAGTTGAAGCAAAGGAGAGTATTGTTTACGAAGTTGCTTACGTAACCCGGATATTTCATACTGAGTTGATTCGCTTGGCGAAACCCTGCTCACAATTTTGGCTGCCTCAATGTATAGTCTTTTAAATCCATAAGGGCACGATCTGAACTTGCTCTTTTTCTTGATAACAGCGTTCTCATCACTCACGTTATCTTAAGATAGCGCTCGCTCTTCGGCCTTGTTATCAAGAAAAATTTCATCGTCTTATCGCGCCCTTCTCTTTTTAAAAGACTATAGTCTACCCAGGGACCTCTCAGCCAGCTGTATTCTCATTTCTGGCACTGCATCGCTCTTTTTCTGCTTCAATTTTAACTTTCAACTTCAACTTTCTGATGATCCAACTCACGCTCACTTGGTTTGTTTTTATTTATCTCACGGTTTTTCTTGCTGGGATCTTAATCTTTTGGATAGGATACGAGATGCTTCAAAAACGACTATCCTCTACGGCCTCTCCTCGTTCTCTGCGGTGTCGCATCTGCGGTGCTACATTGACTCATTCTTCTTACAAGCAGCTTTCCTCTGAGACACTGCTTCGCTGCTCATCTTGTGGCAGCCTCAATGAGACTCATCACCAAGGAGGGCTCTAATTATGGGTATGTGGATCGGAAGAAACCGTAAGGCTCGTGTAACCTACGGATTTGATGAAATAGCGCTCGTTCCTGGAAGTGTCACGATTAATCCAGAAGAAGTCGATACGACTTTTTCTATTCCTGGTAAAGATGGAAAGAATCTCACACTCTCCATTCCCATTATGGCAAGTGCGATGGATGGCGTGGTCGATGTTCGTTTTGCTATTGCCATGGGCAAATTAGGCGGCCTGGCTGTTCTGAATCTCGATGGTGTTCAAACGCGATATGAAAATCCAGAAGAAGTCTTCGCGGAAGTACTCACAGCTGATAAAGATCATGTGACTACATTACTGCAAAAAATGTATCAAGAACCGGTACGAGATGATCTTGTTACAAAGCGTATTGCCGATATTAAAGCAGCAGGCGGTCTTGTTGCGGTCAGCTCTATTCCACAACGCGCAGAACATGTAGGGCCGATTGCAGCAGAAGCAGGTGCCGATCTTTTTATCGTGCAAAGTACTGTTTCCACAGTACGTCATATTTCCACAAAATATCCGACACTCAACCTAGCTCATTTTTGCGCATCCATGCCAATCCCGATCATTGTCGGAAATGCCGTTGGATACGACGTCACCTTAGAACTTATGGAGTGTGGTGTGAGTGGGGTGCTCATTGGTGTTGGTCCTGGAGCTGCTTGTACGTCGCGTGGGGTTCTGGGACTAGGTGTTCCTCAAGTTACTGCTACGGTTGATTGTGCTGCAGCACGCGATGCTTATTTCAAAAAGACAAGTCGCTATGTTCCCATTATCACTGACGGTGGTATGAGTAAAGGTGGTGATGTCTGCAAGGCATTGGCCTGTGGTTCTGATGCTGTCATGGTCGGAAGCGCTTTTGCAAAAGCGCTCGAAGCACCAGGCAAAGGATATCATTGGGGAATGGCTACTCCTCACGCCAATCTCCCTCGCGGAACACGTATTCATGTAGGAACAACGGGCTCTCTGGAGCAAATTCTTTTTGGTCCAGCAGTTGTGGATGATGGGAGTCAAAATCTTGTTGGAGCTATTACAACCTGCATGGGAAATGTCGGGGCCAGTACCATTAAAGAATTTCAAGAGACAGAAATCATTATTGCTCCCTCAATTAAAACGGAAGGAAAACTTTTCCAAACGGTTCAAAACGTCGGGATGGGAACGCGCTAACAGTGCTTCGCGCTGTTTGGAGGCTGGAGGCTGGAGGCTGGAGGCTGGAGGCTGGAGGCTGGAGGCTGGAGGCTGGAATTTGAAAGCGTTCTATTTTAGAAAAAATCCAGTAAATTCTTAAAAAGAAGATGTCGATTTTTCATATGATTGAGGCGAAATAAAAAAGTCATCACTACCTCTAAAATAAACAATAGCATGAAATTTTCTCTAACCTCTAGAATCCAGCCTCTAGCCTCCAGCCTAATAGCAGGATTGTGCCTGCTATCATTTGGTTGCACCACCGTTGAGCCTCCGATGGTAAAGCTAGAAAAAGCAAATGTGTTGCCGTTGCAAATCAACCGTGATTTTGCTTTTCGAAAAGAGACGCAATTTCTTAACGATCCGAGTACCTTTAGACCTAGCCATTCTGAAGTCATCAACTTTCAGCGTCGCTCCTACATGTGGCCTGCGACAACGTCCGTAGACAGAAATGAGCTCCGTGGTAACTATTTCAACTTTTATTGGTGGAATCATGGACCAGCTCAAGAGGTCACCATTCGTTTTGAATACCGTCAAGCTGGTCTTGGTAACGAGGTTTTAGCACGTGAGATGACCTATCCCAACGTGCATGGATCGATCTGTTCTATTTTTAAAGTCGTGGGTGATGACTACCTCGAAAATGGTCGCGTGACCTGCTGGCGAGCGCTTCTTATCGCAAATCATCACATTGTGGCGGTGACCCAATCGTTCCTTTGGGAATAGGTATTCTTCAGAACGAATAAGAAGATAGAAGTTTGAAGATGGAAGATAGAGTTCGATTTGCTTACGCGAGGTATCCGTTTAAAGTAACGGATAGGAAGATAGGTGATGGTAGATAGAAGACGGGGTTTTAGTCTTCTCACATAGATAAAAAAGAGAATTATTCTTGTAAGAGGGCTTTGATCCTATCTTCCATCTTCAAACTTCTATCTTCTTACCCGTTCCTGTGAACGGGCAATGGCGTCAACTTAAGTGAGGATTTATTCAATTTTTATTTATAGTGTTTTAAATTGAAAAGGACGGACTAGAAGCGCTAAAATTTTTTCTTAGGACAAGGGCCGAAGATTGAGGCGCTATCTGAAGATAACGTAAGATCTGAGAACACAGTTATAAGGAAAAAGAGGCAGTTTATAGCGTGCCTTTATCGATTTAGAGCATTTTAAAAAACTCTATAGCCACGCCTTGTGGTGTCACTCCGGTGCTCGCGTCCTCAAGTATAGCTGGCTACACTGCTTGTCTGCCTAACAGCAGTCTACCCAACCGACTCCCGTCGGGTCGTGTTCTGACAATGCATCGGCTACAGAATTTTTTAAAACGCTCTAACACACTATACATGGACGACTCATTTTAAGTCACCATGTATCCAAGAGAGAAAAAATTCACCACAAAGAACACAAAGCCGCTAAAGCGGCGCACAAAGAAAACACAAAGATAAAATTTTTATAAAAAATTTTAAAGTCGAGAAATACAGACCATAGAAAAAATCTAGAACTCAAAGTTTATGATAATTTTTTCATTAAAAAATTATTTTTGTGTTCTTTGTGCCATCTATGTTTCCTTTGTGGTTCATTCTTTTTGGAAACAAAATGACGTTGGTATATTTTAAGTAAGAATTTGCCAACTTATTTCCTTAAATTGACGCCATTACTCGTTCTATGAACGGGTTTCTGTTCTAAACGGCAGTGCGCAGAGAATAGTCACCATGCTTCCGATGAAAACATACCAAGGCCAGGCAATTTCTGGCCACCATGTTGGCATGAAGTGACCGAAGTTGATGATGCCAGGAAGTTCGACTTTGCCGAGAAAGAGTACACTGGTCATTCCGAGGAGCATGGCAACGACATTGGTCTTATCATGGCCTCGTGTGGTGGTGAGCATGCCAACCAAGAAAATACCAAGAAGTCCTCCATAGGTGTATCCCAAGATGCCGATGGCAATCGGAATAATAGTGAGTCGAGGATTGAGGAGCACTGAATATGCAGCCATGGTGCCAACACCAATCATCAAGATTCCAAAAACCAGTGTGGCCACACGTGCTGCTCGAATGGAAGCACGATCATCAGCCTTAGGGTTGATGTAGGGAATGTAAAAATCAGTCGTGAAACTTGTAGCGAGGGCATTGAGAGCAGCAGAGGTCGATCCCATCATGGTTGCTAAGACGCCAGCAATAATCAATCCACGTAATCCTACGGGCATACTATTGACAATGAAATGGGCGAAAATTTCGTTGTCGGGTATAGCAGGAGCTCCCACGTGGGAGTAGTAGACAAAGAGAAGAATGCCCACACTTAAAAAGGCTAATGCTAGTGGAATGTCTGCAAAGCCGCTTAGAATGAGGGAGAGACGTGACTTCTGAACATTTTTAGCAGTGAGGAGACGTTGTACCATATCCTGGTCGGTACCATGAGTGGCCATGGTCAAAAAAGTTGATCCAATAAAAGCGGCCCAAAGCGTATAGGGTTCTGCAAGCATTTTGGAGAGAGCTGATCCAAACGGAATAGTGGTATCCCAATCACTTTGAATCCATTTTAAGTTTTCCCAGCTGCCAAATGTTTCTTTAACCGCACTGAGGCCTCCAATACGACTGAGAAGAAGCCATACTGCTAGGGCAACGGATCCAATCATGAGCGAAGCCTGAATGAGATCGGTCCAAACAACAGCCTTAATACCACCAACCATGGTGTATCCGGTAGTGATGAGGGTAATGATTAAAATACCCCAGAAATAGTGGGAGAGGGTTGTGGGGGCTCCTGGATAGAAATAATGCCAGAGGACTACGAGGATAAGACCGCCTAAGTAAAGACGGACCCCAATTCCTAATACGCGTGTGAAAAGGAAAATAGCGCTTGCTGTGTTTTTAGTAGCGGTTCCAAAACGGACAGTCAAAAATTCATAGATACTTTTTACTTTGTAGCGGTAGTAGGGAGCGATGAAGGTGTAGGCGATGATGATACGGGCTAGCACCGTTCCAATGGCGAGTTGGGCATAGAAAAAAGCATGTGTCTTGTACCCTTCTGCTGGTGTTCCAAGAAACGTGGCAGCACTTGTTTCGGCAGCTACAATAGAAGCAAGCACAGCCCACCATGGGATAGAATGACCACCAAGAGCAAACTCCTCCAATGTCTTATTGTTGCGGCCAGCATAGAGACCGATCCCAATAATGATTGCAAAATAGAGAAGAACAACGGCCGCATCGATAGAAACAGCCCAGCATGAGGAATTACAGAGGAGAGAAGCGAGTGTGATCATCGTGTATTTAAAAAATAAAATGAAGGGGCAGGATACAGCACATTGATTTTATTTCAAGGGTGCAATTTTGGAGAGAGGCTCATTCAACATTCATGTGCCATGAATAAATTCTTTTAGTTCGATCTTGCTGCAGGCAAGTTGCTAAACTCGCCATCCTTTACTTTTTAATTGGTCTGATAGAATGCTGATTTCAAGTCAAGAAATCACTCTCTTCAAAAAATCAATTTTTCGAACAGGCTCTAGATATTAGTTTTTTAATTCATGTTCCATTGCACCAAGGAGCAAGTGAGGCTCGGTGAGTGGGGCTAGTAGACTTTTGGTTTCTACTTTATTCATAGAAAAGCGACTTGCGTGAGGACGAAGATGTGCGATGGCTTCGGTTGTTTGACGTTCGCAGTCTTGGGTGGTGAGGAGAGAAATTGGGACGCTGATAGCGGGTATCTTGCGTACAATTTTTTTCCAGAAGGCGGGAGAACTTTGAGCTAAAAAGGCATGTTCAGCTCCATATTGCTGAGCTGTGGAGGAGAGAACAGCGACTGTTTCTTGGAGACAAGAATCCCCTATAGAAAATCCTGAACGCAAGAGCCACTGCTGAATCGTGGCCTCGGTACTCCAGTGTCGTTGATAAACAATACGAGCGAGTGCAGGAAACCAAGAAAGAGGCTGATAGAAACTAGTAAAAACTTTTTTTGGTAGGGTTAAAAGAGGCATCCACAAAATAAGTCGTGCCACATGCTCGGGATAGTGAGCAGCCAGTAACAAGGCCAGGTTAGCACTTAATCCCGAGACAATGAGTGTCGCCGGAGAACCATTGGTGATTTGAAAAAATGCGGCAAGAGCCTTCACCTGAGCTTCTGCACTAATGGCAGGACGAGGCCGTTGAGATTCTCCAAAGCCGATAAGGTCAGGCACTAAAACCTGATGGTTGGGTGCGAAGTGAGGATAAATCTTGGACCATTCAAAAGAAGAGGCCCCTGGAAAAACCCCATGTAAAAAAAGAAGGGGAGTTCCATTTCCTGAGGTGTGATAAACAATCTCTCCAGAAGGAGTATTAAGAACTCGTGTTGCAAAAACAGCTGGGGAGATCGCATCAGGAATTTGTTTCCGCAGAGGATGGCGCCATCCGAAGCGAATAGCCAATGCTAAGGCTCCGATGAGTCCAACTCCTAATCCGGCGCCAACACTTAAGCCATGGCGCGAAATTCTTTTTTCCGAGCTCTTAAAATAGGAATGACGATTTTTCATACAAGCAGCCAATAACTATTTTGCGCCAGTTTAAGTGATAAGTTTAAGGTGAACTACTGAATTTAATAATATGTATTCATACTCTACTGAGAGTACGCGTAACAATGTCGCGCCGGTGCTAGCGTCCTCGAGTATTAGTTATACACTGCGGGTCTGCGCTCCTCGTTCCTGGCACTACATTGGCTATAACTCTTTTTAAAACGCTCTAACCTGAATATTTCATGCTGATTTGTCGCGAGGCGCCGCACAGCCTTATGTAGACAAGGAAGTCAATGGATTGCGACGTTTCCGCCTTCGCGGGAATGACGTGGCTGTATGAGTACATACTGCCCGATGAGCAATTCGAAACTGACGCAGTATACATAAGAATCTTACAAGCCGCAGCAGAATGAGTATGAAATATCCGGTTTAACTTCAATTTAAAACTTCAACTGCTGCGAAGCAGCCAGCTGGACATTTCCACGACCAGAAACGATTTCTCCAATGATTTTTCCTTTGAGTTTTTTGGCAATAGACGTGGCTTCTTTTGCAGTAACAACAAAGACCATGCCGATCCCCATGTTGAACACCCGGTACATTTCAAGAGGATCTACGCCACCTCCCTGGCAGAGGAGTTTGAAAATAGGGGGGATCTGCCACGTATCCGTATCAATCCAGGCGTCACAGGTCTTAGGAAGAATGCGAGGAAGATTGTCGATAAGTCCTCCACCAGTGATGTGTGCTGCAGCGTGCAACGTTGTGGCTCCGAGAGACCTGATCGCTTTGAACTCGGGAAGATAGGAACGATGAATTTTAAGCAATTCGGCTTCGAGCGTCGTGGTCAGATTCTTGGGCTTGCTCGAGAGTTTTAGTTTCATGGTTTCAAAAAGAATCTGACGGGCCAGCGTATAGCCATTGGTATGAAGCCCATGAGAGGGGAGGCCGATGAGGAGATCGCCGATTTTTACACGGCTTCCATCGAGCAGTTGCTTACGATCTACCACCCCGACAATAGTTCCAGCCAGATCGTATTCTCCTGGATGGTAGAGGCCTGGCATCTGTGCTGTCTCACCACCGATTAGGGCACAGCCAGCTGTTTTGCAGGCACGTGCGAGACCTTTGAGGATGGCGTTGAGCACCTTGGGATCGAGTGTTTCTGCCGCTACGTAATCTAAGAAAAAAAGAGGCTCTGCCCCGGTCACCAAAATATCATTGATACAATGATTCACTAAATCCGCACCAATGGTGTCATGGCAGTTGGTGGCAAAAGCGATTTTGAGCTTTGTCCCCACACCATCGGTACTAGAGACAAGGACCGGGTTTTTAATAGCCCGTTTTTTAAAATCGGGTTGAAATAGCCCTCCAAAACCGCCGATACCGCCTAAGACTTCAGGGCCATGCGTCGGGCGAACAATCTTGCCAATGCCTGATTTTACCTGGTTGCCGAGCGCTACATTAACACCAGCCTTCGCATAGGAGCTTATTGTGGCTTTTTTAGCGAGGAGGTGTGACGCAGATAAATTTTTTGGAGAAGAAGTTTTAGAAGTAGGGGAGAGAAGCATAGAGGAATATTTTCTGAGGCTATCAAATTATAGTGTAAGGAGGGAATTGGGTGTTTAATTCTCCTTTTTGAATCAATTTTTCATAGCACTCTTGCGAAGGAGAGTATTGAGCAGAGATAATGGCCTCGTTGTTAATCACAGATTGATATAAAGAACTCCATTGCATTCCCGCCATATTATGGAGTCTCAAAGCAGAAGGATATGAGACTGCTAAAAAAGAAGTTGTTTTATGATTTGCTAATCCAAAATGAATTATTCCTGCAAAAAGATGACGGTATATTATTTTAGCTTCTGAGGGATGGTCGAGTAAGTCATCGTAGCCATGTATGTATAAGCGACTTATTTCCCAGAAGCCTTTTTTTTTGAATTTTTTTAAGTTAGGAAGCATGAAATTAAAAGGGCCATCAAACATGCATTCATGGATCATTTCTATCAATCGGAGGGAACCACGAATAATCCCTTCTTGATCCTTATAGATGAGGTAATACATCTGTGTTTCATCATACTGATCTCGTTCCATTCCGTTTTCACTGGTGACATCCCATCGGAGTTGCTCAAAAAAAATCTTGTGGCGCAGGCGGTACATTGCCTGGAGATCTTCTTGATGAGCATGGTAGTTTTCAGGGGTGATGAGCTGTAACATTCTTTATCTTTTTAGGTTTTAGGAAAGAGTGGTGTTTGGCTTGTTTCATCTGGTAAAAAATGAGCCTGCTCGTGCCGCCGCTCCATGATCAGTTTGTCAAAAGAAGCATCAAAAGGAATCGGGTAATCACCGGTAAAACAGGCCAGACAGAAGCTTTCTTTGGGGAGGTGGGTGGCTCTGACCATTCCTGCGACATCGAGGTATCCGACGCTATCAGCGCCTAAGTGAGCGCATAATTCTTCTTGAGAATATTGATTGGCGAGTAATTTTTCAGGATCTGGAAAGTCGATCCCGTAGTAGCAAGCATGGCGATGGGGTGGACAGCTGATGCGCAGATGGACTTCTTTGGCTCCTGCTTCTCGAAGATTGACCACACGATTTTTGGCTGTCGTCCCTCGAACAATCGAGTCATCAACTACCACTACACGCTTTCCTTTAACATAAGAGCCGATGAGGTTCAGCTTCACACGAACACTGAAGTCACGTACGAGCTGTGTTGGCTGAATAAAGGTGCGTCCAATGTAATGATTCCTGACAAAAGCAGGTTCGTAGGGAATGTTTAACTCTTCCGAAAATCCAAGCGCAGCATAGATTCCCGAGTCAGGAATGGGAACGACGATATCGGCTTCGACTGGATGAAGACGTGCTAATTCTTGCCCCATGCGTACGCGCGCTTTGCTGACATTGATGTTACGCAGGTTGCTATCAGGACGTGCAAAATAGACGTACTCAAAAATACAAAAGGCTTCGCGGTTGCTTTTGAAGGGGAACTCAGAGTGGAGCCCTGATTCGTTGATGATAAGGGCCTCTCCAGGTTCAAGATCACGTACAAAATGAGCCCCAATCAGGTCAAAAGCACATGTTTCCGAGGATAAAACCCAGGCATCATCGAGTTTTCCAAGTGAGAGTGGACGAAAACCATGAGGATCGCGTACCCCGATAATTTCTTTTTCTCCCATGATGACGAGAGAAAAAGCGCCTTCTAGTTCTCGTAATGCCGCCAGTGGGTTGGTGGTTTCGGCTGTGGTACTAGGTTGTGCAAGGAGAAGGAGGATGATTTCGCTATCGGAAGTCGTCTGAAAAATGGATCCCTTCATCTCCAGCTCTGCACGAAGTCGCGCGGCATTGATCAAATTTCCATTATGGGCAATGGCCAACTGTCCACGACTGGTATCGGCACTAAGCGGCTGTGCATTGAGAAGATTACTCGACCCAGTGGTTGAATAACGGACATGACCGATGGCATAGGAGCCACGTAATCTTTCAAAATCCTCCTCTTTGAACACTTGCGAGACAAGCCCCATCTGCTTGACACTCTGAAAGGGCGTTTTGTGGCCAGCATGCGTGACAATGCCGGCACTCTCTTGTCCTCGGTGTTGCAAGGCAAAAAGTCCGTAGTAGGAAAGGAGAGCTGCATTAGGATGTCCATACACAGCAAAGACACCACATTCGTGGGAAGGATAGTCAGGGATTTCCATTTTTATGAAAAATCCTCATCAATCTTGAGTGTCGTACGCATCTTTTAACCTTAGCTTAAGGAATCTTAAAAGTCAAAAGCCATGCCATTGAAGGCAGGTTTTGAGTGTTTTGACAAAAAAAGTGCCTGCGCTTGGGAGCACAGGCACTTTGAGAGGAGGATATTACTTGAAAGGTTCTAGTTTGCTACTATTGAGCGTTAGAAGAATCTTCAATAGCTTTCTGCAAAGATTGAAAATCCTGATAAACATCAAAGACAGCTTTAATATTTGAGTGTTCTGTTAAATTAGTACTAAAATCCAACAAAGTCTCCGAATACGTTAAATTTTTTAATTTAATCCTGTAATGATGAGATGGATCGGAATCTTGACTTGCTGCAATTTCTACTTTATTTAAGGCATTTTCAACCTTTGTTTCAAACTCCTTATCGGTGTTAGCACTAATAATAATGCTCTTTTCTTTTTTGTACCAATGTTCTCCTGGTTTATTTTCATCAAAAAATTGATTAGGATTATAAGGATCTAGAGGACTTTCTGGGTTATAAGGATTATAAGCAGATAAAGGGTCTGAGGTGATAGGATGAGCTTTAAGTTCTGAATCTAAAGCTGATAATTGAGCTCCATTAGGTTCTATAGAAACATCTTCATTTTTTGTAGGTTCAACTTGATACAAAAAGCCTTTCTTACTTGCACTTGGTAAATAAGGTTTAGAAGGGTCCTCTTCACTAGGTCCATAAGGCTGTTCATGATCGTAAGGTAATTGGGTTCCGTCTACGCGGTAAAAGACCCAGGCATATTTTTCTTGACGCCAATCATATTCTTTTCCGTGAACATGATAGCTCTTATCGATGTTGTAAACCTCTGCATAATTTGGTTGAAGGTTTTGGTAGTGGGAGGCGTCAGGGCTATAATGGAATGGAGCCATAATATTTCATTTTTAGGTTTGGTGTTTGATGCAGTTTATTTTTTGAAACGATCTGCCTTGGTTTGTGACATGTTGCTTGGAATTATCCAAAGCAACCGTCGAAGATCATCCGCAGAGGGTGAAGCAGATTTGAACGTTTTTCAATTAGAAAAATAGGGTCAGTTCGGCCTATTGGCCCCTTTTTCTTAAAAGCTCAAAAGAGTTGCTTCCGCTGGAGTCTCATTTTTCTCCAGCTGTGTCGTGGTGAACAATGCTTGAGATCCTTTGGGGATGCTTAAAAGAAGAGCTTGGCGTCGGTGTGCATCTAAATCGCCAAAGACATCATCAAGCAAAAGTAGCGGTGGAGCTGACTTTTCTGTATGGAGTAAGTTGGCCAAGGCTAACTTGAGTGCCAAGGCTACCGTGCGGCGTTGTCCTTCCGATCCAAAAGTGGCTGTTGGAATCGTGTTGAGTGTGAGGAGAAGTTCGTCTCGATGCGGTCCTACGAGCGTCATTCCTAGTTGCATCTCTTTGGCTCGAGAGTGTTCTAACGCTTCCTGCATCAGGGTAGTTGCGCCTGGTTGGTAGGCGAGACTTAATTTTTCTCCGGAGATCGCTGCACATGCATGCGCAGCATGTGGTATCAAAGCCTCGCAAAGAGCTCCTCTCAAGCTGATCAAGGCATCTCCACTCTCGGAAAGCACCGAGTCATAGGCCTCAACTTCACGACGTGGACGTTGTCTTCGTAAGAGCATGTTGCGTGATCGTAGCGCCTTGTCATAGAATTTCAAATGACGCCGATACTCACTGCCAACCTGTAATCCTACGCTATCTAAGAAACGCCGCCGCCGCTCTCCTGGACCATTGACGATTTCTCGATCATCGGTTCCGAACCAGACAACACAACCGTTGTTTAAATAATCGGTTGTCTCTTGCTGCGTGACATCATCAATTTTGAGGAGTCGTTTGACCTGCTGCCCCGGTGCAAAGCGCATTGAGAGCTCCTTGCTCCCATAACTCCCTTCCAAAAAAAAAGATTCTTCTCCAAAACGAAGAGCTTCAGCGAGCACGTGTGTCCGAGGTGACTTGAGTCGAAGCAAGACGCAGGCTGCCTCAAGCAGCGAGGTTTTCCCTTGGGCATTGGGACCAACCAAGAAATTCAGTCCTGGAGCCGGTTCTAGGGTCTTTGAAGAAAAACAACGAAAGTTTCTGAGCGTCAGTCTGGTCAGCATATTCACAAGGATTCAAGAGATGAACTCAATTTGAGGGATATACCTTTCACGAATGATTTTTAGGATTTTCTACTAGTTCTTATTGCCTCTGGCTGCGTTGTCCTCGCTTACGTTATGTTCGCATAGCGTCTCGCTCGGAACGCCTTGACAGAGACAATAACTCCTACGTATAAAATGCCTAAAAATCATCCGCAAAAGGTATATTAGCATTTTTTTATAAACTCGCTAAACTCCTTCAAATTGACGAGCAATGTTCTTACGTTTTTCCTCTAGCTCTTCCCAGCGACGGTAGTGAAGTGCGATCTGTTCCTCAAGAGTAGCGATGTTACCTTCGACCTCACGTAGTCGTTGAGGTTCTTTTTTGTAGAACTCAGGATCGCAGAGCTGTGCTAAGAGAGCCTCTTTTTCTGCCTCGCGTTGTTCGATGAGGAGCGGAAGCTCACTCAACTCGCGCTCTTCCCGTTTGAGAAAAACAGGAAGTGGTGATTTCTGCTTGAGGGGCTCCGGTTTTTTTTCAACACGGGAGGAGGATGTCTTGACTTCAGGCTTGGGAGTGGGACGTTGTGCAATCCAGTCATCATAACCACCGCTATATTCGACGACCTTACCTGCTCCCTCAAAAACAAGGGTACTCGTTACCACGCTATTTAGAAAGGCACGATCATGGGAGACCAAGAGGAGTGTTCCGTTGTACTCCAACACTAACTCTTCGAGAAGCTCCATCGTTTCGGCATCCAGGTCATTGGTCGGCTCATCCATGACAAGGACGTTGGCTGGCTGCAGGAATAGCTTGGCAAGCAAGAGACGATTACGCTCTCCTCCTGAAAGAACTTTGGCAGGCATCCGAATCCGATCACGATGAAAGAGAAAATCTTCCAGGTAGCTATGAATGTGACGTGCTCGCCCTTGAAAGATGATGGTATCAGCATCACCAGCTACATTGGCGGCCACACTTTTTTCTCCATCGATGGCGCCTCGTAGCTGATCGAAGTAGACGACTTCTAGCTTCGTCCCTAGATGCACAGAGCCGGAGTGGGGCGTTATTTCTCCTAGTAGCAGTTTAAGGAGTGTGGTTTTGCCCGTCCCGTTGGAACCGATGATGCCGATTTTGTCACCACGCCAGATAGTGGTGGTGAAGTGATCGACAATCAATTTGTTATCATAACCAAAGCAGACATCCTTTGCCTCGATCACTTTCTGGCCTGAAAGGTTGGCTGTTTGCAAGGTGACACGTGCCTTGCCATCACGTTCGCGGCGATCTCCTCGTTCGCGGCGTAGCTGTTCAAGGGCTCGGACACGTCCTTCGTTTCTCGTTCTTCGGGCCTTGACCCCTTGACGTAGCCAGGCTTCTTCTTGAGCGAGTTTCTTATCAAAGGTCGACCATTGTTTTTCCTCGGCATCTAACCATGCAGCCTTGCGCTCCAGATAAGTGGTGTAATCACAGTTCCAGCTGGTGAGCTGCCCACGGTCTAGTTCTACAATGCGCGTGGCTAACTTTTTTAAAAAAGCCCGATCGTGCGTGACAAAGAAAAGAGTGATCGGCGTGGTGAGTAAAAATTCTTCGAGCCAGAGGATGGTTTCGAGATCGAGATGATTGGTTGGTTCATCTAGGAGTAGGAGATTTGGCTTTCCCGCGAGCGCTCGTGCTAGGAGCGTGCGGCGCTTGAGTCCCCCGGAGAGCGAAGCAAAAGAATCATCCATGGGAAGCTGCATCCTCTCTGCCAAAGCCTCGAGACGGATGTCGCTTTCCCATTCTTCTTCGTGATACTTCGGATTCAACCCTGAGCGGATGACCTCGATAACAGAGCCATCGATATTTTCTGGAATTTCTTGAGTGAGGTAGGTCACAACCGTTCCTGGAGCACAAATAATTTCTCCTGAGCGCGGGGTCTCTTCGCCTGTCATGAGGCGCATGAGGCTCGTTTTGCCAGTACCGTTGCGTCCCACAAGACAGATCCGCTCACCAGGTTCTATCTGAAGATCGATTTGATTGAGGAGAGGCAATGACCCGTAGGTGAGGGTGACTTGATGAAGTTGGAAGAGAGGCACGAGGAAATGTTTTAAAGGGAGTAGTTTTTGGACCTGGATGGTTATTTTTATTGAAAGCTGAATGCAGTGCAGATGAAGTAATGGGTAACGAGTAATGGGTAATGAGTAGAAAGCTGAAACAACGTTAAGAAAGAGCGATGATGATTGAAGGGGTTAGGTTTTTAAGAAGAAGGATTTAAAAATTTTACCCATCATCCATTACTCATTAGCCTTTACTGGTTTCTCTTCTGTCGCTCTAAAAACTCCCTTCCTTTCCCAACGTTGGTATTGATCGGAATGCCTTGAGCACAGAGTGGACACTCTTCTGGATCCCAGGCTTCTAGGTTGATAGAAACAAGGGCCTGGAGTTTTGGAACAGGACCAACTTCTTCTTTCGTAATACCACCACGATTGCAAAGAACGCCGAGGCCCACAACATGACCTCCCATGGTTCGTACGAGCTCGATCACTTTTTTAACAGAGCCTCCCGTGGTCAGGACATCTTCGAGAACGAGAACATTTTTTTGGGCAAGCAGTTTGTCGTAGCCACGTTTAATAACGAAGTCTTTTGTCCCTTCTATTTTTTCTGCGTAGAGACCGAGGACTTCACGTTTGTTGAGTTGAGAAAGATGATGAGCTGTCCATTGCGAGAGGATTATCCCGCCTAGCGCAGGAGCGATGACAACATCGACAGCGTCACGAGCAAAATATTCTGCAAAGAGGCGGCAGAGCTCGGAAGTTTCTGCAGTGTGCGGATAAAGGGCATCTTTGTTGATATAAGTGGAACCATGCTTGCCTGAGGTGTAAACAATATGGCTGTCAGTAACGAGGGCGTTGACGTTACGCAGAATCTCTAAAATAGACGATTGGTTCATGAGTTTGCTTTTTGAATCAACTGATGAAGCTTTTCTGTCTCACAACGTGCAGCTTCTGCAAAATCTTCTTCGCATGAAGCAAAAATAATGCCGCGTGAGGAGTTGATGATCATCCTAGTACCTTGCTGCGTGCGTGCAGCAGCGACTGTTTGTTCGACAGACCCTCCTTGAGCCCCAATTCCTGGGATAAGGAGTGGCATATTTGGAGCAATCTTTCGTACAGCTTCGATTTCTTTGGGATAGGTGGCGCCGACTACAAGACCGCAGTTTCCATTGGCGTTCCATTCTTCGGCAACACGCCTTGCTACGATTTTATAAAGTGGCTCTTCATCAGACTTCTTTCGAAACTCTACTGCTGGTGCGAATGACAGCGTTACCCCGGTGTTCGCGTCCTCGGGTACTTCTTTGTACACTGCGGGTCTGTGCGCCGGAGTGCCTTGTCCTTCATCATCATCAGCGAGTTTGGAAAAAAGTCTATTGACGATGAGATTTTGAAATTCATCTGAACCAACATTAGAGGTCTTGCAGAGGATGATAGCCCCTTTTTCTTTGCGCGCTAGGAAGGGTTCGAGGGCTTCTTTGCCCAGATAGGGATGAAGTGTGATCGCATCAGCTTTTAAGTAATCAAACGCAAAGGTCACAGTGCCATTATTAGTATTGCCAATGTCAGCGCGTTTCGCATCTAGAATGACAGGAACCGTGGGTGCAATTTCATGAATGAGAGAAATTGTTTTTTCAAGGGCTACCATCCCTGCGATTCCATAAGCTTCGTAGAAGGCAGTGTTCGGTTTGTAGGCACAGACAAGATCGTGTGTTGCTTCAATGATGGCTCGGTTAAAAGCGATCAAGCTTGCAGCACTATCGACGTTCCCTTCCTGATCATAGTGTAGCGCAGAAGCGGGAAGTTTGGACAATTCACTATCGAGTCCCACACAGACAAAACGACTTTGCGACCAGTGAGATTCGAGAAGATGTTGAAAATGGCGCATAAATCGCTTCGCGATTAGGTTAGGTGGTAAGTTGAAGTTGAAGTTGAAGTTGAAGTTTTGAACGTTTCGCGGATATCAAAAAATTTTTAGCAGTCCAGTGTTTTAGTAATTTTTGAAAAGATGTTTAAGTGTTGAATGTAAGAACTAGTTTTTCCACTTCAACTTAAACTTTGAACTTCAACTAAGCCTGTTGTGTAGGCTCTCCAACGGAGCCTGCAAAACAGGCTCCTGGTGGAGGCGAGGGGAGTTGAACCCCTGTGCCCGAGACTAACAAATACGCCCGTCTACATGCTTATGTGCATTTTTGATTTAGGAGAAGAACTACGATACACCGCGCTACCCTTCTCCGAGAGTCCACGAATTATCTTGTTTCCTAGCGCGGTCTCTCCGCCGTGAAACGAGCCTACTAGTGTCGCTCGCACACCTAATAGACATCAGTGTGAGAACGTCGCAGATTAATTAAGCTGCGAGAGCTGCAGTTTCGCCGAAGCTAGCTGCAATATTTGCATTTTTTGCATTTATTTGGTTGACCAGATTTTTTACGAGGCCAACTGATCATCCTCGGCGTGCAGAACGTATAACCAGCTTCGGGTCGAAACCAGTGCGCCCCCCTTTTTAAAGGTAGAAGATAGGAGATAGAAACATATCTCTCTTCTCCAATTTTTTACCTTCATGGAAAGGTATTCTAAAGAGAGATGGAAAACAAACGATTTCTTATTTTGTCTCTACCAAAGTCCCGTTGATAGAGAGAGTTTAAAGGTTTAGGAAGTTAGTGAAAGTTGCTTTTTAGATTCAAAAATGATTTGGCTACGATACAAAGTGAAATTTTTAGAATTCAAATTTTACTTCTGCAGCATCCTAAACCCCTAAACACTGCCAATGTTGTTTTATTTCTTTGAAATAAAATGACGTTGGCAGTTGCCTTATTTATTTTAAGAAATGGAGTGTTAAAGGGTATCTGTAGTGAATTCCATTGTTGGTCTTGATAGCTGCTAGGATTGGCAGCAAGAGCCATGCAATAAAGAAAAAAGGAAAAATAAGGAAACCAATGAGAATCCAACAAAGTCCTCCTGCCACAAGCAGGTAGAGCGTGTAGGAGAGTTGAAAATTTAAAACTTCCTTGCCCGTACGATCGATTTCGTAGCTTTCCGAGCGCTTCAAGAGCCAGATGGTGAGTGGCACGAGAATGTGTGCCAAAATGATAGGGAGTAGAAGACCACTCAAACCAGAGAGGTGGAGCCCCATGCACCAGGATCTTGCTGCTTCAGAGCTCAAATGGTGCTTTGGAAAAGAGGGTGTTTCAGATGGGTTCATATCAAAAAAGAGATTCTACAAAATCGCGAATAAAAGCAAAAAAAATGTAACTAACAATATAACTAAAATAACTGAAAAAGAAATTAATAGCGATGGAAGGGATCAAGAAAAAACAGTCGCGTCCTACTTCAATTTCAACTTCAGCAGCCACATAGCAGCTTTTCATTCCTTCCATCCCTATTAGTTTTCTGCTTGTAGAGGTTAGTAGTCAGTTAACGCCTTTCAATTTTCTCCAGAAAATTGAGATGAAGGTTGCATTCTTCTATTTAGCGATTATTTTCTTTCGGAAAATCTTTTTATTTTTTATGTACAATCGCAGAGTCGTTATCACAGGTCTTGGTGTTGTTAGCCCCGTTGGCAATGACGTCGCTACTTTTTGGAAAAACCTGACTGAAGGTCATAGTGGAATCCAGCCTTATACAGCTTTTAATTCAGAAGGATACGATTGCAAAATTGCCGGAGAAGTAAAAGATATCGATCTGGTCAAATTTTTTAAGAATCCAAAAGATGCGCGTCGTGCGGATCGCTTTACACAGTTTGCCATGGCAGCGTCTAAGATGGCTCTGGCCGACGCAGGCTTTGATCCTTCAAAAGTAGATCCTGATCGTGTTGGAGTCATGATTGGGAGTGGCATTGGAGGACTTCAGAGTATGGAAATGGAGACAAAGCGTCTCTATGAAAAGGGACCATCACGCGTTTCTCCTTTTACCATTCCGATGATGATTAGCAATATGGCAAGTGGACTTATTTCGATGGAATTTGGATTTTGCGGACCCAATATGTCTATTGTGACAGCATGTGCTACCTCGAATAATACGATTGGAGAAGCGTGGCGCATTATTAAATTTGGAGATGCAGATGCTTTCGTCGCTGGAGGAACAGAGGCTACTGTTTCTCCATTGGGTCTTGCAGGGTTTGCTTCCATGAGGGCATTGAGCACACGTAATGATGAACCGAAAAAAGCTTCTCGTCCTTTTGATAAAGATCGAGATGGTTTCGTGATGGGGGAAGGAGCCGGTATTCTTGTGATTGAAGAACTCGAACATGCAAAACGCCGCGGAGCAACTATTCATTGTGAGTTAGTTGGCTATGGCCTCAGTGCTGACGCCTATCATATGACATCTCCTCTTCCTGAGGGAGAAGGAGCAAGTCGTTGCATGCAGATGGCAATGCGTCATGCGCAGGTCAATCCTGAAGAGATTAACTACATCAATGCCCATGGGACATCGACTCCTATTGGTGATATTTGTGAAAGTAAAGCAGTGAAGCGTGCTTTGGGTGAGTATGCTTATAAGGTTCCAGTCAGCTCCACAAAATCGATGACAGGACATCTTTTGGGTGCCGCTGGTGGCATTGAGTTAGCCGCCTGTGTACTTGCCATCAAGCATGGAATTATTCCACCCACCATCAACTTAGAAACTCCTGATCCGGAGTGCGACTTGGACTATGTTCCCAATGTAGCCCGTGAAACCAAAGTCCGTGTTGCGATGAGCAACTCCTTTGGCTTTGGGGGACATAATGCGACGTTGATAGTTAAAGAGTTTTTAGGCTAGAGCGTGTCCAAAAAAGTCTAAAATCGCGCATTGCGGCGTCACTTCGGTGCTCGCGTCCTCGAGTATTACTTATACACTGTGGGTCTGCGCGCCGGAGCGCTTTGTCCTTCATCACCATCAGCGAGTTTTGAAAGAAGTCTAATGTACGGCTACAACTCTTTTTAATGCTCTAAACAAACTTCCCTGGATTTAAAATATAGCGGGGATCTAGTGCTGACTTGAGGCGGCTGTGGAGGTCTCGTATTTCAGGAGAGGTTGCCAGATTCCACCAAGGTAGCTTGGCCAGTCCGATACCATGTTCTCCGGTGATACTTCCATTCCACTCAAGAATTTGGAGAAAAAGTTGTTGGAGCATACGATCGATTTTTTCTTGCTGATCGTGCTGTTCCTGAGCCGAGACCATGATGTTGACATGGATATTGCCATCACCAGCATGACCAAAACAGGCAATAGGAAAACCATTTTCTTTTTGTAATTGCTCGGTAAAAGCAATCAGATCGCAGAGACGACTGCGTGGCACGACGATATCTTCATTAAGTTTAATGAGGCCAGTCGCGCGCAGTGCCATCGAAAAAGAGCGTCGTAAGGCCCACATCGTATCGCAGCTTTCTGGTGTGGTTGCATCTTCAACTTGAAGTGCATCGCACTCTATTAACAGTTTTTTGAGAGCTTTTGTTTCGCTGATGACGCTTTCTTGTTGGCCATCGATTTCAATAAGAAGATGCGCTTGTCCCGGTGGAATGAGGGTTTGAAGATTTTTTGCTAAATCACGACGTGCTGCTTCGAGTGTAAAATGATCAGCTGCTTCAACCGCTGAGGGAAGATACCCTGCACGGAAAATGGCTTGAACAGCTGCTGCTGCCTGATGCATGGTGGCAAAACCTGCAGAGAGCGTTGCACGAGCTGGTGGCATGGGAAGAAGGCGCAGGGTGACTTCGGTGATAATGCCGAGCAACCCTTCCGATCCCACAAACATTCCAATGAGATCAAAGCCGGTTTTGTTTTTGTGTGTACGACCACCCACACGCACAAGCGTTCCATCGGCAAGGGCAACTTGGAGTCCTAGAATATAATGACGTGTGACGCCATATTTGAGGCAGCGTGGCCCTCCAGCATTGGTTGCCACATTACCACCGATACTACAATGATCGAGGCTTGCGGGATCAGGGGGATAAAAAAGTCCCTGCGCGCGTACTGCCTCTTGAAGTTTTCCGGTGATCACGGCTGGCTGCGTGACTGCGATGCCATCACCAGGATGAATTTCCAAAATTTGGTTGAGCCGTACGGTGGAAAGCAAGATTCCACCTTGGATGGGAACGCATCCTCCGACATAACCATACCCTGCTCCCCGTGTGGTAACTGGAATCCGATGCTCATGAGCATAAGCTAAGACTGCGGCTACTTCCTCTGCCGTCACTGGCTCTACCGCAATTTCTGGCATCGCAGAGGCAAACCATTCATCATGTCCCAATGCTGTGCGTCGTTCTAGATCCTCAATGAGGGAGGAGTGATCGCTAAGAAGGGCTATTAAATCATCTTTTAATACTTCTGTTGTTTGCTTGCTCATGAAAAATTCACAGAAGATTAGGATATGATGGGATTGCTTTGGAAATTCGCTGTGGAAGATTAAGAGCAAGGAGTCGATAGTCTCCAAAAGTCCAATTATAGATGGAAATACTCGACGAGACGAGAACCGCAGCGCCGCCGCAATGGACAGCCTCAGTAGAATTTTAAATCAATCTACATGCCCATGATTTCATACCCTCCATCGACATACAACACCTGCCCTGTAATCCCAGCTGCACCATCGCTTGCTAAGAAGACACCAGTATGTCCGAGTTCTTCGGTAGTACAACTCCGTTTGAGTGGCGCATGTTCCTCATAATGTTTCATCATTGAGGAAAATCCTGAAATGCCACGTGCAGCTAAGGTTTGAACAGGGCCAGCGCTAATGCAATTCACGCGAATTTTTTTGGAACCAAGATCATAAGCCAAATAGCGGGTGCTGGCTTCTAGGGAGGCCTTTGCAACACCCATAACATTATAATGAGGGACGACCTTAGCTGCTCCATAGTAGGTCATGGCAACAATACTTCCACCATCCGTCATGAGTGGGGCAACTTCACGAGTAAGCCCTACCAGAGAATAAGCGCTAATATTATGAGCCAATAAAAAAGCTTCTCGTGAGGTTGAAATAAAATCCCCTTCAAGGGCTTCCTTAGGAGCAAAAGCAACCGAATGAAGCATCAGGTCAAGTTTCGGAGTGTGGTCACGAACCATAGAAAAAAATTCTGTGATCTGCTCATCATTTGAGACGTCACAAGGATTCAAAAAAACATCAGATCCAAATTCACTGGTGAGCTCTTCTACATTTTCCTTAAGACGATCCCCTTGATAGTTGAACAAGAGCTTAGCCCCTGCTTGATGCCAGGCTTTGGCAATTGCCCAAGCAATGCTTCGCTTGTTGGCGACACCAAAGACGACGCCTACTTTTCCTTCGAGTGGTTTAGGGTTTGTTGCATTCATCCGATGAGAATGGGCCAGAGGAGGGGTCTTGATCAATGATTTTTTGTCTCTACCAACATACGTTGGTCACGATTTTTTAAGAAAGAAGCTTCACAAAGTCAGGATAGAACTTTGAAAATTTCTTATCAAACGTCAGGAGAGACGTGCAATGATGCTTTTTGGATTTAGCTTGGATCAGGTGATCAGCCCAGTCGCCTTGTAAGAGATAAGCCCAAGTAGCATGAGAGACAGCTGCTTCATCTTCAAAAACGAAATTGGCTATTTCTAAAAGCGTTTCAAATGCAGAAACTTCTTCTTCTTTTTTCCAATTATAAAGACGTCGTAAGACGCAAACAGTTTCTACAAGAATGATATTGGAAAGAAAAATTTTTTACTCTGATAGGAGTAGCTCATTAACTTGAAGAGATTGTTTAGAGTCATCCTGAGTGACAAATCGCGCCAGGATGTTTGTGTCGATTCCTACCATGGTTCGCGCCCTAATTCGATCGCCTCTTGCATTTCTTCCAAAGAAACTGCTCGTTGTCCATGTCTTGGGAAACGAGCAATAGCATCTTTGATGGATAAATTTTTCACACGTAGAAAAACTCTAGATCCTTCGCACTGGTAAATAATACGATCAGCGGGTTGAGCTCCGAGACGTTTAGCGATGGTTTTGGGAAGTGTTAGCTGGAATTTTGAAGAGAGTGTGGACTCGGCAATCATTCTTTTACTCTACTTATATTTTCTTTACTTTCAATGAAATATCCGGGTTAAAATCAATGCTGTTTACTTTAGGCAACCAGCTTGTTGAAAGGTTGAAGTGTTGAAAGGAGTCATTCTCTGAAATAAAGAGCTTGATTAAGAAAGAACTCTAACCGGTATTGGGGTTAAAATAAAAATTTCATTTTAAGATTTATCACAAGCGCTTCATTCGCTAAAGCAAGTTCATGACAGAAACAGAAGCCTGCATCATACTCAACATGGTTGCTCATGTGGGGCCCATTCGTTTTGCCAGATTAAAACAACATTTTGGTTCCGCTGTTGCTATTTTAAAGGCCACAGGAGAGACCTTGCGGCGTGTCGAGGGAATCGGAATGGAAGTGGCAGAGTCGATCAAAACATGGGAGAAGCAAGTTGATCTTGCTGCCGAGGTAGCACGTGTCGAGGCTTTTGGAGCGACGGTCTTAACCATGCAAGATCAGGCGTATCCTGCATTGCTACGTGACATTGAGGATCCTCCGATCGCGCTTTATTGCTGGGGGTGCTTAGAAGAACGTGACCAACACTATGGCATTGGCATTGTGGGGACACGGGACGCCAGTCACTATGCCATGGAGGCCACAAAAAAACTCGGCTACCAGCTTGCCTATGCCGGCTTAACGGTTTATAGCGGTCTTGCACGCGGGATTGATACGGTGGCTCACCAAGCGGCATTGGCAGCCCATGGAAGGACGGTTGCTGTTTTGGGAAGTGGCTTGGAACATCTCTATCCTTTGGAAAATATCCCACTGGCAGAAAAAATCATTTCTTCGGGAGCGGTGATTACCGAATTTCCGATGGGAACAAAGCCTTCCAAACAAACATTTCCAAAACGGAATCGCATCATTAGTGGTTGTTCTTTTGGGGTTTTGGTGGTCGAGGCAGGAATACGTAGTGGGGCACTCATCAGTGCACACCAAGCACTCGAACAAGGTCGCTCGGTATACAGCGTTCCAGGAAGGATCGATCAACCCAATACCTTTGGTTCCAATAAACTCATCCAGCAAGGAGCAAAGTTAGTGATGGAAGCAGCGGATATTTTGAGCGATTTCCCCATTCTTTTTTCTCATCAACCCAAGTTAGATCAGAGCAAGCCGACCGTTCCACTGCAAGGAGAGGAGTTCATTATTTATGAAGCCATCGGTGAGGATCCCACGCCGATTGATCAGATTATTACGACATCATCTCTACCAGCAGCTATTGTTTCTTCCAGATTACTTGCTTTGGAATTGAGTGGTCACGTGAGGCCCATGCCCGGGAGCCGGTTTGTAAAGACGTTATAAAAATTACCATTGATTCTTTTCATCGGTTTCCTTTAGCCTCCAGCCTCCAGCCTCTAGTCTCCAGCCTATTCCTATGTCCAAAACCCTTGTTATTGCAGAAAAGCCGAGTGTTGCCGCGGACCTCACCAGGGCTCTTGGAGGTAAGGTCAAGGCAGGAAAGGTCGAGTTTTTTGAAGCAGGTGATTATGTCATTACCTCTGCCGTGGGTCATCTTGTAGAGCTTGCGTTGCCTAGTTCCATGATAAAAGGAAAAGGAATTCCCTGGGGACTGGCTACCTTGCCGATTATTCCTGAGGAATTTGATTTGAAACCAATTCCACGTTCTGCAGATCGTTTCGCCTTAATTAAAAAACTGTTAAAGCGACCTGATATTACTTCTCTTATCAATGCCTGCGACGCGGGTCGTGAAGGAGAACTCATTTTTCATAACATCATCCAGCTTTCTGGCACCAAGAAGCCGGTCCAACGCTTGTGGCTTCAATCAATGACGCCCGAGGCGATTCGAGAAGGGTTTGCTCATTTACGCCAAGCCGAGGAAATGGAAAATTTAAGCCATGCAGCGATCTGTCGCGCGGAGAGTGATTGGTTGGTAGGAATTAATAGCACACGCGCCTTGACTGCTCTTAATTCCGGTGGTGGAGGATTTCAACTCACTCCTGTGGGACGCGTGCAAACGCCTACCTTGGCAATCTTAGTCGAACGGGAAGAACGGATACGTGCTTTTGAGCCCAAGACCTATTTTGAAGTTCATGCCAACTTTGAGGTTCAAGCTGGTAGTTATGAAGGACGTTGGTTCGATTCCGCGTTTCAAAAAGGGGAAGAAGAAGACCGTAAGCCCGAGCGACTCTGGGAGAAGGAAAAAGCGGAAGCCATCTGTGTAAAATGCCAAGGAAAGCCTGGCGTGATCGAAGAGCAGAAAAAGGCAACGACCCAGGCATCGCCACTGCTCTATGACTTGACGACATTGCAGCGCGAGGCTAACAGTCGTTTTGGCCTCAGTGCCAAACGAACGCTGCAACTCGCACAGCGTCTTTATGAACACCACAAAGTATTGACCTACCCTCGTACTGATTCACGCTACCTTCCCGAAGATATGATTGCTGGAGTGAGGAGAGCGTTAGAAAAACTAGAAGAACGCGAACTTCATGAGCATGCTGCGCTCTTGCTTGAAAAAGAGTGGCTTGTGAAAACCGGGAAAGTTTTTAATAACAAAAAAGTCTCTGATCACCATGCTATCATTCCCACAGGAGCCTCGATTGCAAAACTCGATGAGATGGAGGCCAAGCTCTATAAGATGGTGGCGCAACGATTAGTGGCTGTTTTTTATCCTCCTGCTCGTTTTGATGTCACCACACGTATCACGACGGTGGAGGGGGAAACTTTCAAAAGCGAAGGGAAAATTTTGACCGATCCTGGTTGGTTGGCAGTTTACGGAAAAAAATTAGCAATAGAGGAAGGAAGCCAAGATAAGACGCTTGTAGCTGTGGCCTCCCATGGCAACAACCTGGAGCCTGCTTCTGCAGGTGATATCGAACTACGCGAGTCTCAAACACGTCCTCCTGCTCGTTTTACCGAAGCAACCTTGCTCAGTGCTATGGAAGGAGCAGGGAAGCTGGTTGAAGATGAGGAGTTGCGTGAGGCGATGAGTCAACGTGGCCTCGGAACCCCAGCCACACGCGCTGCAATTATCGAGGGCCTGCTTTTAGATAGTTATTTACTGCGTGAAGGACGTGACCTTACTCCTACAAGCAAAGGAATGGCTTTGATCAATCTGCTGCGTCACATGGGGATTGCGGTTCTAACTTCTCCCGAGATGACGGGCGAATGGGAATTCAAACTCAAAGGAATGGAGGCTGGAACGATTCAGCGTGACTCATTCATGAAAGAGATTCGAGCCTTTACCTGCGATATTATTGAAAAAGCCAAGGGATTCCACGACGATGCAGATTCGGGAGCCTTTCCTGATCTTGAGGTCAAATGCCCTCAGTGCGGCAAGGGTCCGTTCAAAGAAAATATACGTCAATTCAAATGCCGTAGTTGTGGTTTCAGTCTGTGGAAATCAGTAGCAAGCCGTCCACTCGAACGTGAAGAAATTCGTGAGCTGCTTGAAAAAAATAGTGTAGGTCCTCTAGAAGGATTTCGAAGTCGTTTTGGGAAGCTTTTTGCAGCCACTATCTTACTTAATGAAGAGGGAAAGACACAATTTTCTTTTGGAGAACGTGAAGATGACCCGGTTGCTGCCGAGGCCCTCCGGAGTGCCCAAGCCGTGGGGGCTTGTCCCGCGTGTAAAAAAGGAACCGTTCGACATGGAATGAATGCCTATGTCTGTGATCGTTCTTTGGAAAAAGAAGATCGATGTGCTTTTCGTATTGGGAAAATCATTTTGAAGCGAGAAATTGCTCCCGAGCAAGCAGCGAAACTCCTCACTTCTGGGAAAACCGATCTGATTCCAGGTTTTGTTTCCAAAAAAGGGCGTAAATTTTCAGCCTACCTCAAGCTAGAGGCCAATAAAGTGAGCTTTGAATTTGAACCACGTGAGAAAAAAGGGAATGCTTCTTCCAAAAAAACGGCACTTAAAACAGTAGCCTCAAAAAAAATAGAAAAATCTTCAAAGCCTCGTAGAGCTGCAACCGCTAGAGCGTGTTAAAAAATTCTGTAGTTGGGTGCATTGTCAGAACACGACCCGACGGGAGTCGGT
>JBMOFC010000004.1:0-77587 GCA_049314455.1 Chthoniobacterales bacterium | reverse complement strand
ACCCCAGACCTCCTCAATGCCATTGAGGCGCTCTACCAACTGAGCTATGACCCCTAAAAAATCCTCTGCCTCACCATAGTAATGAGAGAAGCAAGCCGATTAACGTAATCACAAAAGACTGCTCGAGCAACTGGAAAAAGCACCCTTTCAATGACCAACAGGTGCCGTTGAAGTTACAAGTTGAAGTTGAGGCAGAAAAAACGTACCCGTTCAGCGGTCCGGATAACAGAACAGCTCGACCCTTGTGCAAGCGTCCCAGAGGGATCTCAGTATCCGTTTAGCAGAACGGATTAGGCTATAGACTGTAGGCTGCAGGTGATAAGATGGAGTGAAATATTCGGTTCATAAGTTGATGTACAATGAAAATGGTACATTCAAAAAATAGGTTCTTCTTCTGAAGTGAATTCGCCTACAGTCTACAGCCTTACCCGTCTCTTGAACGGGTACGGAAAAACCGCATTTTTTCATTAACGACTTCCGGCATTTCGCTCTTTTTTGTGGCTATTCTTCATCTTCATCCGCAACTGCAAACGGATGTGGTGTTCATCCGCTATTTCGCCTATAAAACAAGATACAATCAAACTTTCAGGGCGATTGCTTCAATGAGGGATATGTCCCAGACGAGATCCAACGAGGATAATCAATCCACAACGGCGACGCGATACCTTCTCTATAGGCTCTGAGAGCTCCCCTGGAAGAATTCACACGCAAGTTACTAAAGCTCCCATCGGGATTAGCCCAACGCTCATGCCATACGACAGCAGCTTTGAGTCGTGGATATTCTTTTGAAATCATCATCCTACAGCCATCGGCATACCAGGCTCCCTTGTCTCCCTCTTCATGAGGCTCTGCGGTCCCCCACTCTGCAACCATGATCGGTTTTTTGGGATCTAAGGCACACAGCTCTTTGTATGGCCAGTCCAGAAGGGGCCCAAAAATATCCCAACTTTCTTTTGCGTATTGTTTACCAAAAAGACTCATGGCAAGCCAATCGACATACTCAGGACCGGGATAGTAGGCAGCAGCGAGGTTCCAGTTATTATGAGGATAGGAGTAATTCTGCACCTGGAACACCCAAAGGATATTATTGGCTCCTCGTGCCCGCACGCGATTGACGACATAGCGGTAGGCTTTTTTATATGTTTCCGCTCCAACAACAAAATTTTTCTCTAGCTTCTTATCATAAAAAAGACGCTCTACGCCTTGAATATTGATTGGTTTTTCTCCCTTTACTTTTTGGCGATAAAAATATCCTGACCATGGGAACCAGGTTCCATTCATTTCACAGGCGAAGGAGACAAAGAATTGTTCCGGAACCGCCTTGGCTCCATCTGCCCATGCGTCGATATAATGATCCCATGTTCCATCTAAAATTTTTTCGAGTGAAAATTTATCGGGCCCACGTTCTTGATCAAAAGGCTCCTCCCAAGGAGACCAATAAAGAAGAGGCACGGCACCATAGGAGCGAACGAGGTTGACTTGCTCTGTAGGAAATTGCTGGCGTGCCCAAAACGATCCAAAAGAAACGATGGCTTGGTGTTTTCCCACAAGCTTTTGAAATTTTTCTATGGCTTCAAGAGTTACTCCATCTTCTCCATCTCCAAAATCGATATAGGCACCGGTGTAAGTACCTTGCTCTGGAATTTCTAAAATTTTGAATGAGGAAGCTACAGGAGTTGGCAAGGCGTTTGCTTCAGCGGCAAGGAGAATCGACGAACAATAGCAGAAGAAAATGAATAGAAGCAGTGGTGAGTTGCGAGTTGCGTATAACGAGTAGGTTGAACATGTCTTCATGAGAATTTTTCGAAATTTTTAAAATTACGTACTAACGTCATTTTTTCACAAAAGAATTAACCACAAAGAACACATAGATGGCGCAAAGAACACATAGATGGCGCAAAGAACACAAAAATAATTTTTTTATAAAAAAATTCTAATTTTTCCGTGGTTATCATTTTTCAACTTTAAAATTTTTTATGAAAAATTTTATCTCTGTGTCTTATTTGTGTACCGCTTTAGCGGCTTTGTGTTCTTTGTGGTTAATTGTTTTCTGTATTGACTAAGTTGATAACTACAAAATTACTGTGAGGAGGTGGATTGAGATGGTGAATGAGAAAAACTCTTTGCTGCTTCAACTTCAACTTTTAACTTCAACTGCTGCAAGTAATCCCGTAATAGCTTGAACGACCTCTTCCGAAGCGATACCCATCATACAGCGAAAATCAATAGGACAGGTTCGAAGAAAACAGGGGCTGCATTCCACAGGATGCCTTAAAATACGATGAATAGGACCTTGCGGTCCTGTTAACACTGGATCGGTAGAGCCAAAGAGAGCCACTGTTGGAATGTTAAAAAGGGCAGCCAAGTGCATGCTTCCAGTATCATTAGTGAGGAGAAGATCCAATCCTTGAATCACCCTGATAAGCTCTTCCAGAGATGTTTTGCCAATCCTATTTTCTACGAGGCCAGAAAAGCCCTCCACCAAAGGAGAGGCAAGCTCTCTTTCTGCAGCTGTTCCAATCAAAGTCCAAAGTATAGGATACGGTAATAATTGATCCATGACGCTACGAAAGCGCTCAATGGGCCAGCGTTTTGCCGGCCCATATTCTGCACCTGGGCAGAGACCGATGCGTGCAGGTTGTTCAAGGGTGAACGATTTGAGAAAAGACATTTTTGTTTTGTTTGATGACTAAAGCTGCTGTGCAGCAGTTGAAGTGAAAAGTTGAAGTTGAAGCAGCAAAGCGTTTTTTTCAATTCAGCACTTCACCTTAAACTAGCGCGTACCTTCAATTGAGACATGCTTGACATATGCCATAGTTACTTCAACTCATCTCCTTTTTTTTGGGAAAATGGAGATGCTCCGAGCCAATAAGCCACGGAACGGTATTCATCAGCTTGATGTGTGGGAGAATCTGTTGCCATCTTGGGAAACGGTTGGTTGATTAACCATTTTCTCAAGATTCCTTTGTTCTCGGTGCGTCCAATGCGACGTGGAATCTTCGCTAGCCATACTTCGAGGGCACTCCGTATGGAATTGGGAAGCAGGAGTGCAGCTTCAAAGGGAGGTTGTCCCTCATAATAACACTTTTCTCTTAGCTGACGTGCTACCAACCACGGAGATGCTTTGGGTGGAATTTCAATCACCTCATCAATTTCAGAAAAGGAATTCCAGAGTGCTGCAAGTTTTTGAGGCGCTAAAATAGTGAGGTGCACATCAGGGCGTCCTTTTTTTAGTGAGCATACAGCAGGTGCAGCCATACAGGCATCTCCCAGCCAATTTGGAGAACGAACAAGCAACTTGAAGGGGTGAAGGATGATATCTTTAGGAACGTAAAAACCACGTTTAACACGCTGCAAGAGAAAAGCAGGAGAAGGGAGTTTCCAACGATTATGGACCCAGAACCAATCTGCTGGAGAATCCTTTATTTTTTCAGAGAGTTGGCAACCTAAGTTGTAGGTGATTTCGGCAACGGTGCGGTTTTCCGTTGGCGTAGGAGCATTGAAGCGAAGTAACCACCTAGCAGGTCCCACGGTATGAATGGTGGCATGAATAAGCAAGGCTCCTGTTTTTTGTGCCAGTGTTGCAGCGAGCGGAGAAGTGGAGGCTAATTTATGAAAAAAAGGAATCCAGATACCGGAGTCTCCTGCATGTTGATCAATTAAGACACCCACAAGACCTCCTTCACGTAGAAACGTTGCAGCTGCAGTAAGGTCACGCTTCCGATCAAATGTGATGACACCACGATTGCGAGCTTCATTAACAAGTTTATTTAACGCCTTGTTCCTCAGTTTTTGATAGATCGCACCAGCACGGCGTAACCGTAAAAAAGTTGCAATCTGAGCATTCATTTCCCAATTTCCAAAATGGCTTAAAGCCACGACGACTCCAGGCCGATGATCACAGTCAATAACTTCTTGGAACATCGTTTCATCCTCGATAGTGAGAACTTCGCGTAGCGAGGCTTCAGATAGCGCTGGAATTTTAATCGAAGAAAGAATATTAGCTCCAAGTGTTCTAAAATGACGTCGCACCAATGTTTTTCTCTCTCGAAGGGAATGTGTTTCTCCAAAAGCAATGGAGAAATTTTTGTGAGCAAGGTAGCGATAGTAGGGAATCAAGGCATAGGTAAGGAGACCTAACGCTTCTCCAAGGCGGAAGCAGAAAATGAGTGGTAACATGCGAACCGTCTTGATCACCATCCACGTTAAAAAAAAGAGAAGAAGTGAGAGCTTGTCTGTTTTTTTGAAAAGTGCTTGGGGATGACTCATTTTGTTTCCATTCGTAAAAAGAATGTTTATTATCCACTTCTTTTAAACGTAAATCAAAACGAATTAATGATTCTTCATGAGACTTCTTGCAAAACTTGCTGATGCTCATGAAGCCCAAGGAGTCTCCGGCATGCAGACTCGCAGTGTACATGAGGTACTTGAGAGACAATTCCCTCCCTATACATGGGAATGACGTGCCGAAGCAACACCGCAATTCGCAGTATCAGTAGCGTTATGCAAGCAATTTATCCCACTCCATCTCATTTTCCACTACCACCCGGTTCTTGCATTGGCATTTTAGGGGGCGGCCAACTCGGTCAGATGATCGCACTAGCCGCAAAGAAACTAGGATACCGTAGTTGTATTTATGACACGATCCAAGATGGTCCTGCCGCTGCAGTTGCCAATGAAATCATCGTAAGTTCTTTTGACGATCACGAGGCATTGAATCGTTTTGCAACACGTGCTGATGTGATCACCTTGGAATTTGAAAATATTCCCGCAAGTGCCTTGGAAACATTAGCCCTATTAAAACCTGTTTACCCAAAACCTGAAGTCATTCGGATTTGCCAAGATCGTATTTTAGAAAAAGAATTTCTCCGCACGCACGGTTTTCCACTTGCCCCTTTTGAAGTCATCACTTCAGCCAGCGAGCTAGAAAAAGCGTTGAGCCATTTTGGAACTCCTTGCATTTTAAAAACAGCAACCCTGGGATACGATGGCAAGGGACAACACACTCTTCAACCAGGCGATGATACCGTGGCTGCTTGGGATGCTCTGAAAACCAACCGTGCCGTGCTAGAGAAAAAAATTTCTTTTCTTGCTGAAGCTTCTGTTATTATAGCTCGCTCTGCACGAGGAGAAGTGACTTCTTTTCCATGGCAAGAAAATCACCATCGCAATGGTATTCTTGATATTTCCATCACCTCTCCCACGTTTTCAGAAGCAGACTCAGGCGCCATGATGGGTAAAGCTATTGCAGAAGCACTCGAGGTCATTGGACTCATTACCGTAGAACTCTTTGTGCTCCCGGGTGGAAGCCTTCTTGTCAATGAACTCGCCCCACGCCCTCATAATTCGGGGCATCACACATTAGAGTCTTCCAAGACAAGCCAGTTCGAACAAATCATTCGTGCCATCACAGGTCTTCCCCTTGGCTCGACGGAGCTGATTTCAGAAGCCGTCATGGTAAATCTCTTGGGAGACCTCTGGGAAAATGGAGAGCCTGATTGGAAAGTGCTTCTAGAAGATCGTCGTGTGCACCTCCATCTCTACGGAAAAAAAGAGGCGAAGCCAGATCGTAAAATGGGACATTTTACTATTGTGGGTGAGCATCGAGAGGAACTACTCGCTACTGCAAAAAAGCTCTTTCAAAAATTAAACCGTCATATCCAAGGAGCTTTTCTTCAAGAGTTGAAGTAGTGTAAAAGGTTTCCCGTATTTTTTGCTTTGCTCATGAAGTTTAAGTTTCCTCTTAGTTGTTACCTTGTATTCTTTGCTACTGCTTTATTATCATTCCTTGGATTGAGTGTTTGGCAAAAGCATCCTACTGCATCAAAATCAGTCATCTTACCTCATCCGGCATCGTGGCTTCCTCCTTGCGATGAACATGAAATATCTGAACTAGTTTCTTCAAAAAAAAGAAACCCCATCCTCTCTCTTAATAGCGTTCCTGCCCCTTTATATGAACCTTCAGAAAAAGAACTACGTCGGTATCCTGGAGCATTTGTACTAGAAGCTGTAGCAGGAGAAGGACCCGAACCTCATCAAGAAATCCATACTCGTATTTTAAAAACAGATTTTAAATCATCCTCTAACATCTCCGGACTCATCCGCACAGAAGAAATTGTGAATAATCAGACTGGAGAACTTGTGAGTAGAAAAGAAATGATCGCAGATCATCTTCTAGTAAGCCTCCCAGCCGATGTTGATCCTTATTATTTTCTCAAACGACTAGGTACGATCGCCTCTGCGATTAACAAAATCACACAAGATGATTCTCTCTACGATGTAACACTTCGTAGTGGTTCTCTGGAAGCCATTCCTCAAGGGTTAGAAAAAATAGCTCTCGGTAAGGGAGCTTATGCAGAGCCTGATTTGATGCTGCATGCCTGTGGACAAGCCACTGCCCATATCGGCTCTTACAACTATACTTCTAGTTCTGGGGAGGATTACCCTATTTCCTGGCAACTACGGAATCAATGGGGATTATTGGGAAGCGATAAGGGTGGTATTGATATCTTGGATGCATGGTCTAAACAACCAGGGTCACCCACAGTGATTGTAGCTGTTATAGACTCAGGCATTCGTTATACTCATGACGACCTAGTCGACAATATATGGAATGATCCTTCCAAGCTCAGAGAGGGAAATCTACACGGAATTGATATGATTGACAGTAAGGACAATTCCATGGACCTCGGAAAAAGTGGACATGGAACACATGTTGCTGGAATTATTGGAGGAATGGGGTCTAATGGAAAACCGTTTGGAGTAAGCTACAACATTCAATTGATGGCATGCCGTTTTTTAGATGGCGATTGTACTGGATCAGAGAGAGACCTGATAACTTGTATGGACTATGCCATAAGACATGGAGCGACTATTTTAAATTGTAGTGTCGCCATGGAAAAAGGTTCTTACTCTTCTCTCTTATTTAACTTCCTTCAGGAAGCCCATGATAAAGGAGTGATTGTGGTTGCTGCCGCAGGAGATGCAGACGAAGTCAAAGAAACAGATTCTCATGGAAATAGTATCACCAAGATGGTGCAAAATAACAACGATGACCACCCCATCTATCCCGCAAGTTATCCCCTCGACAATATCATCTCGGTTGCTGCTTCCAACACAGAAAAGACCACATTAAGTCCAGACTCTAATTATGGAGCTAAAACAGTCCATATTATTGCTCCTGGATCTGATATCTATTCCACATGGAATCAATCTGATTATTCCTATACTCAATACTCAGGAACGTCCATGGCAGCACCTTTTGTGAGTGGTTCATTAGCTTTACTCCAAGAACATTATCCTCATGCATCACCTCAGGCTTTGATCCAGCATCTTTTGAACAACGCAGACAAGGACCTCTCACTTCAAGGGAAAATTATTCAAGGACGCCATCTTAATATAGGAAAAGCACTCAAAGTATCACTTCAATAATAAAAGACATTCATTTCTATGCGCCATCCTCATTCTTCTTCTATTGTTGTCGTTATCCCTGCGCGTTGGGGATCAACTCGTTTTCCTGGCAAAATGCTTCATTCGATTGCAGGACGGCCTTTAATCGAACATGTGTGGCAACGCTGCCGTCGAGCACGTTCTATTGAAAGAGTGATCATTGCAACTGATGATAAGCGCATTGAGCGTGTCGCAGAAAATTTTGGTGCTGAGGTCATCATGACATCACGTCGTCATCAATCGGGAACCGATCGTATCGCAGAAGTAGCTTCTCTTTTAGAAAAAAATAAAAAATCAACCGCTCCTTCACATTTTATCAATGTTCAAGGAGATGAACCGCTCATTAATGCGAGCCTTATCGATCGTCTTGCACGCTTGTTACATGCTTCTTCTGAGTTAGAAATGATCACAGCCGCTACGCCTCTTGAGTCGGATCATCACGATCCAAACCTCGTTAAAGTCGTGCTCGATCGCAAAAAAAATGCACTCTATTTTTCGCGTGCTCCCATTCCTTTTCATCGTGACGCAGCTAATCAAAAGTCTGTAGTCAAGCCCCTGCTGCATCTTGGAATTTATGGTTTCCGCAAAGATATTTTGAAACGCTTTGTGAGCTATCCTCCTTCCGCTTTAGAGCGCTGCGAAAAGTTAGAACAACTGCGTGCACTTGAACACGGAATTTCTATTCATGTTGTCATCACCAAACACCACTCTCATGGTGTTGACACACTTGCAGATGCTGAGGCCGTGGAATCATTGATTACTGAGCAATCGGCTTAGATTGCTACGCAATCAGTTGAAGTTGAAGCGGCAAGAAATCTGCACCCATTTCTCTGAACGAGCACTAAACTACTTCACAATACCAAACTCAGCTCGGCGATTTTTTGCCCATGCTGCCTCATTACTTGCAGGATCGACTGGCATCTCTTTTCCAAAACTGACCGTTTGAATTTTGCTCGCAGCAACTCCCTTTCCAATAAGTGCCTGACGTACGGCAAGAGCGCGGCGTTCGCCTAGACTACGATTATACTCCTCTGTGCCACGATCATCAGTGAATCCCGCAACAATAACGGTTTTGCCAGAAGAACGAACGTTCTGAGCAACGCGTTCTACTTTCTCTTCCTGATCAGCCCCTACGGCAGTACTATCAAAAGCAAAAGTAACGGGAGAAAATTCTGTGCGATTCACATTAGAACCCATGAAATTGGCACCCTCGGAACGTTCACTCAGCGGTGTTCCAGCAACGTAGTCACCATCAATTCCAGCATATTGTTTCTTTTTTTTGTTAGCACATGCAGGAAGAAGAGCAAGCACAAGCAAAAGAACGAAGAGAGAAGATGTATTTTTCATAGAAACGCGATGATCTTCGTTTTTAGATTTTTTTCAAATAAAATTTTTGACCTATCGTTTTTTTATCAAGCTCTTTGTCTCAGAGAATAACTCCTTTCAAGACTTCAACATGCTCTTTACTTAAAGTAAACAGCATTGAGATTACACACTTTACCCTTTACTCTTTACCCCTTACCCTTCTCTGGCTCTGATCTCATGCCACCTTCCCAAACCGCTCCCGTTCGTAAAGTTGGTCTGTTGACCTGTATTTTCCTCGTTGCAGCAACGATGGTTGGTAATGGAATTTATACGAGCCTTGGAATCCAGCTCACTTCTATTTCAAATAGCTTTACGATTCTTGTGCTTTGGGCGTTGGGTGGCCTTGTAGCACTTTGTGGTGCACTTTCCTATGCAGAACTCTCTGCACAAATGCCTCATTCAGGAGGAGAATATTATTATTTTACAAAAATATATCATCCTGCCATTGGGACAATGGCTGGAATCATTACACAGACGGCAGCCTGCATGGGGCCGATCGCCTTGGCAAGCATGGCGTTTGGAAAATATTTTCAAGCACTCTTCCCAGCTATACATCCGATGGTCTCTTCAATGGTGCTCGTCACCGTGGTAACGGGAATGCATCTCATCGACCTGGGATTCAGTGCTGCTTTTCAAGATATCACAACAGGATTAAAATTCTTTCTCATCGCCATTATTTTTTACTTGGGTTTTCGCTATGCCACGGTCCCACTGAGCACCTTGCTCCCCTCAAAACGGGCGATTCAAGAATTATTTCAACCCACCTCGGGAGTCACATTACTCTTTTGTTATTACTCCTATTCGGGGTGGAATGCATCTACTTATATCGCTGATGATGTGACCACTTCACAACAAACCGTAGGTCGTTCACTTATTATCGGATCGCTTTTTGTAATGATTGTTTATTTGCTTATGAATGCTCTCTTTCTTGTCTCTGCACCACTAAGCGATTTGCGCGGAGTCTTAGATGTCGGTCGTGTTGTCGCTATACATCTTTTGGGTCAGCAGGGAGGTCATATCATGTCGGCGCTCATCGCAGTAGGCCTCATTGCCAGTATTAGTGCGATGACCTGGACAGGCCCACGCATCATGCAAACGATGGGGAAAAACCTTTTCGCGTTACGTTGGTTTGGACAGGCCTCTTTAAAAAACATACCTCTTCGAGCCATCCTCTTTCAGTATGTTGTAGTAATGATACTGTTACTAACGTCGTCGTTTAAAGTTATTTTAGTGAGCACACAATTTGCATTAATCTCCTGTGAACTTTTAGGCGTTTTAAGTGTTATTGTTTTGAGGCGGCGAGAGGCGCTGCAAGGTAATTCTCTCACAGCGACCTTCCGCTCTCCGCTTTATCCACTACCACAACTTTTTTTTGCCACAGTGAGCATCATGGCACTTCTTTACACTTTAGTGACGAATTCATTTGAAGCCTTTCTAGGAATCGTTTTAATTCTTAGTGCTCTAGGAACTTATCCATTTCTTTGCCGAAAGCAGAAAAGAGAAAATTAATACACAAAATCCATGAATAAAAAAACAATCAGCGTTTTCAGCCTTGTGATGATGAATATTATCGCGATCGATAGCATCAGAACATTACCTATGAGCGCAGAGTATGGATTCTCTATTGTATTTTACTACGGAGCAGCAGCACTGCTTTTTTTTATTCCTACAGCACTTGTTTCTGCAGAACTGGCAACAGGGTGGCCACAAGCTGGTGGAATCTATCTCTGGGCTCGTGAGGCATTTGGGAAAAAATTTGGATTCATGACGATTTGGATGCAATGGTTTTATAATCTCTGTTGGTATCCAACTATTATGTCGTTCATCGCCGCGACGCTGGCTTACTGCATTAATCCCAATTTGGTGAATAATAAATTCTATATCCTATCGGTCGTTTTTATTTTTTTCTGGAGCGCTACCATTATTAATTTTTTAGGATTAAAAGCATCTAGCGCCTTAAGTTCCTTATCAGCAGTTATTGGAGTACTGGTTCCCATGGTTTTTATTATTATCTTGGGTATTGTTTGGATGTCCCTGGGAAAACCAATCAGCATTGAATTTAATTGGCACAGCTTTTTTCCAGATTTGAGCAGCATCGATAACATGGTCTTACTGACCGCTGTTCTCTACAGTTTAGTTGGTATTGAGATGTCTTCTGTTCATGCTGGTGAAGTCGAGAATCCGCAGCGCAATTATCCCAAGGCGATTTTCTGGTCAGCCATCATTATTTTGTGCTCCCTTATTTTGTCTTCATTAGCAGTTGCCTTAGTGATTCCTCAAAAACAACTCAATATTGTTTCTGGATTGATGCAGGCCTTTGAAGTTTTTTTTACAGCTTTTCATATGAGTTGGTTCATGCCGGTTTTGGCCCTTTTAATTGTTTTAAGTTCTGTAGGAGGTGTTAATGCCTGGATCCTAGGGCCAAGCAAAAGTTTATTAATAGCCTGTCAAGACGAGTGTCTGCCAGCAAACTTGGGATACAAAAATAAGCATGGCGTTCCTGTGACTATTCTTGTTGTTCAAGGGTGTATTTTTACGGTGCTCTGTTCCGTTTTTTTACTAATGCCAACCGTCACGAGTGGATTTTGGGTCCTAACCAATATCACCTCTATTTTAGCACTGCTTGTCTATGTTGCCATGTTCGCTGCTGCTATACAGCTTCGTTATAAATATCCAGAAGTGAAACGTGCCTTTGTGATTCCTGGTGGAAAAATAGGGTTATGGTCTGTCTGCATCATTGGTTCTTTGAGCTGCATCTTTACGATTGGAATTGGTTTCTTACCTCCAAGCCAAATCGCTGTCGGTAGTTTAAAAACCTACGAACTTACGATGTTTATCGGCGTTATCTCTAGCGTCGCATTGCCATTCATCATTTATGCCCTGCATGAAAAAGCAAAAAAACGATCGCTTTAAAATCACATGAAAGAACGCTGAAATTTTTAGAAAGAGCAAAGCCGAAGAGCGAGCGCTATCTGAAGATATAGTGTATTAAACCTAAAAACATGAATGAAAACAAAAAATCTGACGCAATATACTCAGTCTCAAATTGCTTTTTCAAATCGCTTACGCACTATCCAGGTGCGCTACGCGCTTTAAAAAACTAACCTTAGACCAATTCCTTATGCCATATTTCCCATTTCGATTCAGTTTTTTAGATTAAATTGAAATGGACGCTTTAGAAGTACTGAAATTTTTTCACTCTCTATTGCTTTGGTCATTCTTCAAAAGCAACTCAATATCGTTGCTGATTTAGAGCGTGTTAAACAATTCTGTAGTTGGGTGCATTGTCAGAACACGACCCGACGGGAGTTGGTCGGGCAGACTGCCGTTAGGCAGCTCAGCAAGGGCGAGGTGAGCTTCGCAAAGCGAGTCAAACGAGGAGCGCAGACCCGCAGTGTAGCCAGCGATACTCGAGAACGCGATCCCCGCCTTCGCGGGGATGACGTTCGGAGTGACACCACAAGGCGCGGCTACAGAATTTTTTAAAATGCTACTAGGACCCCCAGTAAAAGTCTATTGGCAGCATGCCATGACGGGATGTTTGCCCTGAATATTGGGATACAAAAATAAACATGGCATTCCTGTTACTATTCTTGTTGTCCAGGGGTGCATTTTTACGGTACTCTGTTCCGTCTTTTTACTAATGCTAACCGTGACAAGCGGGTCCTGGGTCCTAACCAACATTACTTCTATCTTATTATTACTCTTCTATGTCGCAATGTTTGCTGACGCCATACAGCTTCGTTATAAATATCCAGAAGTGAAACGTGCTTTTGTGATTCCTGGAGGAAAAATGGGGTTATGGTTTGTTTGCATCATTGGTTCTTTGAGCTGTATCTTTACGATTGGAATTGGTTTCTTACCTCCAAGCCAAATTGCTGTTGGCAGTTTAAAAACCTATGAGCTTACGATGTTTATCGGCATTATCTCTAGCGTTGCATTGCCATTCATCATTGATGCCCTGCATGAGCATTGGAAGAAGGTCAAAGAAAACAAAATTTGTAACAGCTCAGGTATCTAAAGAAAACAAGCTATCTCAATGTGTTATTATCGTCTATTTCCAGGTTTAGAGGTTTAGGGGATGTCCTAGAAGCTGCTACGCAGCTTGCTTGAATAAAGGCTTCTCAAGATCGCGTTGTGTATTGTATTCATGATTTCAAGAATTGTCCCCTAAACTCCTCAACCCCTAAACAAGGAACTCGGTAATGATTACTAACTGAGTTATCTTATTTTCCTAAGACTCCTGAGTAGTTACCAAAATTTTATTATTTTATTAATGTCTACAGTATTAAAAAAAACACAACAAAAAGCAGCCTTATGTATTATCGCTGTGATCCTTTGGGAATTTTTCAGTTTTTATGGATTGAAGGCTATTTTAGTCCTCTACTTTACAGGTCAGCTCCACTTTTCTGATGCGGCAGCATATCAACTTTTTGGAAGTTTTATCTCTCTTGTTTTTATTACCCCAATTCTAGGAGGATGGCTAGCCGATCGCTATTGTGGATATCGATATGCAACGGCTACAGGGTCCATTTTAATTATCTTAGGACACCTCATGTTGACAGCGTGCGGGCAGAATGTCTTTATTGGATTATCACTTTTAACAATGGGGATCGGGTTTTTTAAGAGCAATGCTGTTTGCCTCATTAGCAGTTGTTACCTACATGATCCTGTAGGTGCTACTTCTGCTTTTTCATGGTACTATGTTGCCGGAAATATTGGTTCCATGACCGCAAGCATTGTGTGCCCTTATTTAGTAGAAAAAGTAAGCTGGGAAGCCGGTTTCATCATGGCAGCTTTCGGAATGATGTTAGGATTTTTAATTTTTCTCTATTCCAACCGCTACTTCTCCTGGGAACATCAGACAGAAAAAACAGAACGATGGAGAATGCTTTCTCCTTCTAAAAAAGCCCTCTTAACTGTCGGAATTCTTTTCATCTCTTTTTTATTTTTCTATGAGATGTTGAGTCATGATTGGGTAGCCTATTTATTGATGGTTGCGGTTATGATCGCACTCGCTATCTCTGCAAAAATTTATAGAAGTGCGACTCCTGCACATAGAAAAGGGCTTGTCATGATGGCACTGCTCACCGCTTTTGTGACTTCTTTTTGGATTTTCAGCAATCAAGTTTCCAGCTCGTATCCGCTTTTTATTTTGCGCTATGTGGATCGCACGATTGCAGGGTTCACTATCCCTACAGGAATGTTTCAATCGCTGAATGCCGGGAGCATTTTGATTGCTGGAGTATTCATGGCTTTCTTATGGCGGTGGTTGGGACAGCGTCATATTCGTCCTCAAACCGACACCAAAATAAGCATTGCTTTGCTGTTATTGGTACTCGGTTTTATCACCATTACTTATGCAACAACCTTAGTTCATGAAAACACTCCCATTTCGATGCTACTCCCTGTCCTTAGTATTGTATTGCTTGGGGTGGCAGAGCTTTTTACCGAACCCGTCATGTTAGCTACATGGGGTGACATCGCTCCACACGATACTGAAGGTCGCTTAGTGGCGATCTACTTTTTATTCATTGGAGCCATTGGAAATTATTTATCGATCTGGATTTCTAAAATGACTGTTGATCCAGCTACAAGCAAAGCCACAGCCTTAACCTATCATGCTGCTTATTCCCAAGTGACTCGTATTGCTTTTGTTTTGCTTGCCTTATTACTCTTACGCATTATCTGGAGAAAATATCGAACAAGACATCATGTTAAGACGGCTTAAATACATGAATCATCTATGAACACCCAAACTTCTCCTCGCATCATACGTGCTCCACGCGGAACTACCCTCTCAGCAAAAAGCTGGTTAACGGAGGCTCCTTTGAGGATGCTCATGAATAATTTGGATCCCGAGGTCGCAGAACGACCAGAAGATTTAGTGGTTTACGGTGGCATTGGTAAAGCAGCACGTACTTGGGAATGTTTTGATCGTATTGTTGAGACATTAAAGCAACTAGAAACCGACCAAACGCTTTTGATTCAATCGGGTAAGCCTGTTGCTGTTTTTAAAACACATACCGATGCACCGCGAGTACTCATTGCTAATTCTAACCTCGTGCCACATTGGGCTACTTGGGAATATTTTCATAAATTAGATAAACTGGGCCTTATGATGTATGGTCAGATGACGGCAGGATCTTGGATTTACATAGGAACACAAGGAATTATTCAAGGAACCTATGAAACTTTTGTGGAAGCAGGAAAAAAACATTTTGGAGGAGACTTATCAGGAAAATGGATCCTCACTGCAGGTCTCGGTGGGATGGGAGGAGCTCAGCCACTTGCTGGAACAATGGCTGGAGCTTCTGTGTTAGCTATTGAGTGTGATCCCGCGCATATTGAAAAACGATTGTCCAAAGGATTTGTGGATAAGGTAGCCACGCGTCTCGAGGAAGCGCTTGCTCTCATAGAACGTTCTTGTCAGGAAAAGAAACCACTCTCTGTGGCACTACTCGGAAATGCTGCAGAAGTGCTTCCAGAGTTGGTGAAGCGCGGCATCAAACCAAGTATGGTCACCGATCAAACAAGTGCTCACGATCCTTTAAACGGTTATTTGCCTGCTGGTTGGAGTTTAGAAGAAGCCATTGAATGTCGTCAGTCAGACCCAGAAAAACTCATTGCCGCATCCAAAAAATCGATGGCACGCCATGTGGAAGCCATGCTTGCCTTTCACCATCAAGGCATCCCTACTTTTGACTATGGCAATAACATCCGTGAAGTAGCTCTCCATGAAGGAGTTAAAAATGCTTTTGACTATCCTGGGTTTGTCCCAGCCTATATCAGACCCCTCTTCTGCAAGGGTGTAGGTCCATTCCGTTGGGTGGCTCTTTCGGGAGATCCCGAGGATATCTATAAAACAGATGCAAAAGTGAAAGAGCTTATTCCTAATGACCCTCACCTCCATCACTGGCTTGATATGGCTCGCGAGCGGATTCAATTTCAAGGATTGCCAGCACGCATTTGTTGGGTGGGATTAAAAGATCGCGCTCGTCTCGGTGTGGCTTTCAACAAAATGGTGGCTTCAGGAGAACTCAAAGCCCCCATTGTCATTGGTCGGGATCATTTAGATTCTGGTTCAGTCGCCAGCCCCAATCGTGAAACAGAAAGTATGAGCGATGGTTCGGATGCAGTTTCTGACTGGCCACTCCTCAATGCCTTGCTTAGTACTGCTGGTGGTGCTACCTGGGTCAGCCTCCATCATGGAGGAGGTGTTGGCATGGGGTATTCTCAACATGCCGGTCTAGTCATCGTTGCCGATGGAACCGATGCTGCAGAAAAACGCCTCGCACGTGTGCTTTGGAACGACCCTGGAACAGGTGTGATGCGCCATGCCGATGCTGGGTATCCTGAAGCGATTGAATGTGCAAAAGAAAATGGGTTAAACCTTCCGATGATTGACTAAGAAGCCCCGAAGGCGAAAGGCTAAATCTGACGCAATGTACGTGGCCTCAGCTTGCTTTTTCAAATCGCTTGCACCATCCAGGTACGCTACACTCTTGTTAAAAAATAACCGTAGAATCAGTCTTTGCCTCATATTTCCCATTTGATTCACGCTGTTAGGTTGAATCACTGATGAATTTATGAATTGAATGTTCGATTAAATTTTCCACCTTCCGCCTTGAGCCTTCTTATGAAAATCACCATCACCAAAGCTGGACTCTCTCTTGCAGAACTGCGTTCCATTTATTTAGAAACTTCCACGCTTGAGACTGCTCCTGAACTTCGAGTTGCCGTAGAACGTTCTGCTGCCGTGGTGGCTGCAACGATGCAACAGGACAAGACGGTTTATGGGATTAACACAGGATTTGGAGCTCTCGCAAATACGCGTATTGAATCCAATAAGCTCGCTGAATTGCAGTTCAACATTATTCGTTCCCACAAGGCAGGCGTCGGTGCTTATCTCGATGAAGCTATTTGCCGATTGGTGTTAGCACTTAAAATTGTCGGACTTTCTGCGGGTTATTCAGGAATACGATGGATACTTGTGGAAAAATTATTGGAACTTTTTAATCGCGGTTATTTTCCATGTCTCCATGCAAAGGGTTCGGTAGGAGCTTCTGGAGACTTAGCACCACTTGCTGATTTGGCAGGCGTTCTGATTGGAGAAGGAGATGCATGGTTTCAAGGAAAAATAATTCCCGCTCACGAAGTCTTGGATCAGCTCGATTGGAAGCCCTATGAACTTGGACCTAAGGAGGGACTTTCACTCATTAATGGAACTCAAGTTTCCACAGGGCTCGCCTTAGCAGCACTTTTCAAAGCAGAGCGTTTCTTAGGATCTACCTTGGTTTCTGGAGCGCTTGCCATTGAAGCTATTAAAGGTTCCAGCTCTCCCTTTCATCCGATAATTCAACAATTACGTCGCCAACAAGGTCAGCAATATGCAGCAGCTTGGTTACGTGAATTATTGGAGAACAGCCCCATTGCCGAAAGCCATCGTAATTGCGGAAAGGTCCAAGACCCTTATAGCATGCGCTGCCAAGCGGTCGTCATGGGAGCCTGTTTAGATCAGCTGCAGTATGCTGCAAAAATTTTACACCTCGAAGCAAATGCCGTCACCGATAATCCCTTGGTGCTTCCTGAAACTGGAGAAATCATTAGTGGTGGAAATTTCCATGCTGAACCGGTGGCCTTTGCAGCAGATCATCTAGCGCTCGCCATTGCTGAAATAGCCTCGATTGCAGAACGGCGGATTGCACTCCTCATGGATCGTCACTTCAGTGGACTCCCTCCATTTCTTGTGGCTAATAGTGGTTTGCATTCAGGACTCATGATTGCTCATGTGACTGCCGCAGCTATGGTGAGTGAAAACAAATCACTGTCACACCCCGCAAGTGTTGATAGCATTCCAACCTCGGCTAACCAAGAAGATCATGTGAGTATGGCTACTTATGGTGCTCGACGTCTTCATGAAATGCTTGAAAATGCAGCCTATGTGACGGCTATCGAATTGCTCTCCACAACCCGCGCAGTTTCTTTTCATCAACCACTCAAAACAAGCCCGCGTCTTGAAAAATTTCTTGAGCAGTTAAAACCGCTGATTCAACTTGATAGCTCAGATCATGTTTTATCACCTGAAATAGAATCCCTGCAGCAAGCAGTCTTAGGGGGAAGAGTGGCAACTGTCTTACTCGAGGTAGATGAGAAGCCAACTTTTCATGATTGTTTTTAAACAGAAAGAGACAGTTAAAACATATTTCTTTTTTCCATGATCCTATTGCATCCTCATTCCTACGTACCTCCTTCTGTCTCGTATGATCGTGAAGAGACACTGCAAAAAAATTTATTTCAGCAGATCCAACTTCTGGATCTTACACACCCACTGCCTCCTTTTCCTGATAAGAGCATTGTTTTGCTTGGATTTTCCTGTGATGAAGGAGTAAAGCGCAATTTGGGGCGTTTTGGAGCTGCTGATGGACCAAGACATTTGCGTAATACGTTGAAAAAGTTTCCATTGAGTTTTAAAACAACTATTCCTTTATGGGATGCAGGGACTATTTGCTGTTGTGATGACAATCTAGAACAAGCACAGAAGCTACTCGGAGAAACGGTTGGAGCACTCAGAGCCCATGGAGCCTTTGTGATCGTCTTGGGAGGAGGCCACGAACTCTCATGGGGCCATTTCCAAGGTCTTATAAAAACCTACCCAAAACCGATTCCGATCTCTTTATCTCAGAGTCAAGAAAGACCGAGCATGGATATTATCAACTTTGATGCTCACTTTGATTTGCGCCCCCTGTTTCCCAATAACAAGGGCTCTTCCGGAAGCAGTTTTCGCCAAATTCATGATTATTGTCAGGAAAACAACATAGGATCACGCTACGCCTGTTTAGGGGTTCAACCTTTTAGCAATACATCAGATCTTTTTGAGTATGCAGAGTCGATTAAGGCTTATCATATTTTGGCTGAAGAGATGCTTCATCAGCCTCATCGTGTTCATGAATCGTTAGGTTTATGGTTGGCTTCCGCAAAAAAGATTTATTTGACCCTTTGCCTAGATGTCTTTGCAGCAGCCTTTGCTCCAGGTGTAAGCGCCCCACAAGCGCTCGGACTCTCTCCACACACACTACTTCCCTTTTTTAGACAAGTTCTAGAAAGTGGCAAGGTCATTGGTTTTGATGTTGCCGAGCTTAATCCTATCTACGATCAAGATAGCCATACAGCAAAGCTTGCAGCTTCCTTTGTTTTAGAAGTATTGAGTCACTTTGCGACAGGTAAAGTTATAAATTGAAACAGCAGTAACCATTCAATGCTTCACCTGAAATGAGACACTTAAGAAATCCATAAATGTTGATACTTCCTTTCTTGAAAAGCTATGTGGGATAAATTATGGACCCATATTCATCTAGCAACACTTGCTCCTAGTGAGGTGCCCTATGGAGCCATTACGGATGGTGCCATTGGCGTGCACAAAGGAAAAATTGTTTGGGTTGGAAAAAAAGCCGATCTTCCGAGCTCCCCATCACAGCTTGCTCACGAAGTGATTGAAGGAGGCGGAACCTGGGTGACTCCAGGACTGATCGACTGCCATACTCATTTGGTTTTTGGGGGACAACGTGCGGATGAATTTGCACGCAAGCTGCAGGGAGAATCGTATGAATCAATTTTGGCTTCCGGTGGAGGTATTTTATCCAGTGTGAGAGCAACTCGAGAAGCTTCCTTGGAGAGCCTCTTAGAAAGCGCTTCAGAGCGTGTTCGCCATGCCATAACACAAGGGGTTACCACCTTAGAAATCAAATCAGGTTATGGTCTTGATTTGGAAAGTGAGTTGAAAATATTGCGCGTTGTCCAAAAACTCACAGAAAATTTTCCAATAACGATCCAAGCAACCTCTCTCGCAGCCCATGTGATTCCTCCAGAATATCAAGATCGACGTGCTGATTATGTGCAATGGATGGTTCAAGAGCTTTTGCCCATTGTGAAAAAAGAAAACCTAGCGCATGCTGTCGACGTCTTTTGTGAAAAAATCGCCTTCTCGCTAGAAGAAACAGAAACCATCTTTCAAGCAGCACAGAGCCTTGGCTTTAAGCTAAAAATTCATGCTGAGCAGCTCTCTTGGCTCGGAGGTTCTTCGCTAGCAGCCCGCTACAGAGCACTTTCTGCCGATCACTTGGAGTATATGAGAGAGGTCGATGTGATCGCCCTCAAAAAATCAGGAACCGTAGCTGTCTTATTGCCCGGAGCCTTTTATTTTTTACGTGAAACCCAGATTCCTCCAATCGAGCTCCTGCGTAACCACCATGTTCCTATCGCACTTGCCACCGATTTTAATCCAGGAACCTCACCGATAAATTCGTTGTCTACCATCATGAACCTAGCCTGTGTTTTATGGCGCTTCACTCCCGAAGAGGCATTACGCAGCGTGACCTTACATGCCGCACAAGCCCTCGGTCTTGAAAAAAAATGTGGTTCTCTTGAAGTTGGAAAAAATGCCGACCTTGCTTTTTGGAACATTGAAACCCCTGCCGAACTCTCCTACTACCTGCAAGGGCGCTGTTGTGAGAAATTAGTGAGGAGAGGAGAAGAAGTAATGGGTAAAGAGTGAATATAACTTCAACTGTATCCGTTTCTGTGAAGGATAAACCTACCTCGACCAAGAAGGCTCCGTTACTTGTCCCAGACCTGTCACAATCGATATTCCCTTCCCATGCTGTACATCAAAGAGCACCAGCGAATCCTTGGTACTAAAAAGGAGATGCTGTGAGTCAGGACCCCAAACAGGATTTTCTCCTTGAGCCACAATGTGTGCTGCACCTGATTTGAGATCTAAGACAGCTACTGCAAAAGCCCCTCCACTGCGGACATTGAAGGCAACACGTTCTCCATTGGGTGACCAGTTGGGCTCGGTCGCATACCCAAATCCTGTCGGCACAAGATGACTTGGACCTCCCGAGGCACTGATGCGGTAGAGCTGTGGGCCACCATTGACATCGGAAGAATAGATGAGCTCCTCTCCATGAGGCCCCCAGGTCCCACACGACTCGGCGCCACGTGTGCGCGTGAGGCGTTGAACACCTCCGCCAATGCCAACAATGTATAAGCCGGGGCTCCCATCTTTACTCAGGGTGCAGGCCAAACGATTTCCATCAGGAGAAAAACGTGGGCCCGAGTTTGTCCCAGGGAATTTGACTAATCGAAGGCGTGCTCCAGTGGGAAGATCGATGAGATAAATATCGGCATAACCACTTTGATAACCGGTGTAGGCAAGGCGACGTCCATTGGGACTCAGCGACGGAGAAACACTAATTGCATTGTCATGGGTAACTTGACGTCCGTTCGAACCATCATAATCAGCTACATAAATTTCCTTGCGTCCTGTGCGCGTACTGACAAACGCAATTTTACTCAGGGCAATACCAGGATGACCCGTGAGTGTCTCGACAATGTCATTACAAAATTGATGCACAGTCGTGCGAGGATCGCCAGAATAGCTCTTCGAGAGAACGATCGAGCCAGCACGATCAACCACCTTTCCTTGCAGGAGGCCTGTTGTGGAAACAGCGCTGATAACAAAAGAGGCTCGATCCGCAGGCTGAAGTGAAAACCAACCAGCTAAGGTGAGATCGTTCCCGAGTATTTTAGAAAGCACGGTTCCTTCCGTCCCACTAATGCCAGAAAAAGCCACATTGAGCGTGTCACTCTTACGAACCGTGATCGTGGGGGCCTCTGTAGCTGAAAGGAGATGACTTTGTATTCCAAAAACCAACAAGAGAAAGAGAGACAAAAAAATTCGTTTCATAACAATATTCATAGTAACAAAAAAATAGAAGCAGCTCACGCCAAAAAGAACGAGTAAAAATTCCTACAGAAAAACCACCCAAGGCAAAATGATCCCTGCCACAGCTCCAACATCTTCTCCAATATGCTCCCCAAGAGCAGCTCCCTTGGTGCCTCCAGCGAGATATCCGATTCCTTCGCCCAAATATTTCCCTGTATATTCACAGCCGGCTCCGATGACGAGACCAGCAATACCACCAAAGAGAAGTTGCTTGGGGACTTCAAGGGCGCCGACTGCCCATCCCAAATTTTCTTCAATAATTGGAACAAAACCTGTCCTCATGAAGTAATAATCTCTAGAATTGAGTTCTACGGTGTGCACAATCGTCTCTCCTGGATTCTTACCAGCTTGAATAGCTCGAGTTACTTCATTGTCTATAGTATAAGTTTTATGACCTATAATTCTGCTTATATCTAATTCTGGTGAACGCATTGGATATTTATAAAAAAACTTTCCGTCTTGATAAGTCGGTTCTGAGTAAAATTCATAATCAAAATAATGATCTTCGTATATCGGTTGCTGAATATTAAGCGTTCCTGTCTCACGCATTTCGTTTAATTCTTCAGGCGTAAAATCAGGAATCGTACATTTATAATTTTTAGTGATCTTTTCTGGCAGGCAGCAGTGGTAAATGTTCTTGCAGGCGATGCTTAAAGCATAAAGCTCTGCACTGCTCCATCCAACTCTATGAGCTTTAATTCTATTGAGGATATCCAGCGGAATATTGTTCTCTGAGTTGCTATTTTCCTCATCCCGCTCTGCCATACGAAAGCCAATCGTGGCACTCTCTGTGGCCGGATCATAACTTTTTGGAATGGCCTTAATCATGAGGTCATTATACTCTGTATAGCTGTACTGAGACTCATACGATCCTCCACGAACAATGAAACCAGAATGATGATTATTATCAGTGGTAAAAGTTCATTCATTGACATTTCCTCCCATGTCGTAACAGCCATAATAACTGTGTGACTCACTGAAAAAATAGACTGAAGTGAGCTGCTTCTTTAAAGGATTCGATAAAGGATCCGAGAACCAGGAGCGACTATCGTAGTTGGCCTGATTGGTCACATCACCATGGTTATTACCTGGATTATCATCGTGTTGAGTCGGGTAGAGTGAGTACCATCCCCCGAATTTGTTGGCATTGTAGTAGGCCGCCTTAATCCATTCATCCTGACTTGGAAGATAAAAATGAGATTTTTCATTCGGAACAATGGCAGCATTGATAGCTCCATCTTCTAAAGATTTATCTAATTCTACAAATTCATAAGCTCCATGTTTTAAAATAGCATCTATATCTGCTCCTGCCTCCAGAATAGGAGAACCATGCTCCTTCCAATTCATATAGAACAAGGTGCTATAGAGACTGACATGGGTGATGGGGAGTGCACTAAAGAGTGCATTCTTGATCATATAATTCAGATGATATTCCCCATTTTCTATTGATCCACCCCAAGGAGTGATCCAATCCAGCATGTCTTCATTCCAAAGCCCATAAGCATCGACCTTGTTGTGGCTATCTGGAAGAGAGGCCACTGCCCAAAGAAACGCGTGCCAGTCACCGACAGTCACTTCATACTTTCCAATTTTGTAAGTATGATCGACCTTCCCCAGCTCTACTGGTGTTCCCCAAAGCTCATAATCCTTTCTCAAGTAAGGCTTGTTTCCAGGATCCCCAACAGTGACCATGATATCCCCTGAAACAGGCTCCGAGGGAGTTTCGGGATGCTCTTCAGCAAGAAGGAGAGATGTAAAGCATACTGCGCTGGCAAAAAAGAGGGTAATAATTTTTGGGAATTTCATGGGAGGAAAAAAAAGAATAGTGACATGAACTAGGATGCTTCAATTGAAGAGACGTTCTCGTTGGACATAACAATGCTTTCTTTTGCTCAAACAATCTTTTACCATTCGCGAAGTATTCAAAACTTAACATGCCTCACCTTTCTCAAAAAGTGTGAGATGATATGACCCATGTCTTCTGTAACCACCTCTCCCTACTCTCGTAAAAATCCTTTTCCATCCGTGCTTCGAACCAATTGCAAGCTCACTGCAGAAGGTTCGGCCAAAGATACCCGTCATTATGAGCTCTCGATTGCTGGTTCGGGTTTGATCTATGAAGTGGGGGATTCGCTGGGTGTTTTTCCTCAGAATGATCCACTGCTTGTACAAGAGCTTCTTCATAGATTGGGTTTTAGCGGTGAGGAACCTGTTCCTGATCCCAGTGGAGAAATGAGACCCATTCGCGATACACTTCTGCGTCATTACGCCATCACCGAACCCTCGAAGCAACTCCTTGCCGCCATCGCAGAGAAAGATGCTACCGCTGCTCACCTTGCAACCTTCAGTGCTCCTGAGTCTAAAGAACATTTGGAACAATATCTTTGGGGACGCGAAGTCATTGACCCGCTTTTAGAACATCCCGAAGCACACTTTACGCCAGAAGAGTTTGTCAAGCTCTTGCGCAAGCTACAACCGCGGCTCTATTCGATTGCTTCCTCACCCAGAGTTTATCCCGAGGAAATTCATCTCACCGTGGCCACCGTACAATATAACAGCTTGGGACGTCAGCGCTTGGGTGTTTGTTCTACCTTCCTAGCCGATCGTGTGACCGAAGAAATTCCCGTTTCTGTTTTTATTCACAGCGCAAAACATTTTCGACTCCCGGAGGATCCAAGTCGTCCTATCATCATGGTCGGTCCAGGAACAGGAATTGCTCCCTTTCGAGCATTTCTACAAGATCGTAGGGCAGTAGGGGCAACGGGAAAACAGTGGCTCTTTTTTGGAGAACAACATGCAGGAACCGATTTTCTTTATCGTGAAGAATTAGAAACGCTTCACAAAGAAGGAACTCTACACCGTTTTCATACTGCCTTTTCGCGCGATCAGGAAGAAAAAATCTATGTCCAGCATCGGATGCTCGAAGAGGCTAAGGAGCTCTACGCTTGGTTGGAAGAAGGGGCCTACTTTTACGTCTGTGGCGATGCCTCGCGGATGGCCAAGGATGTCGAGCAAGCCTTGCTGCAAGTCATCGAGCTCGCAGGAGCTAAGTCGCCTGAAGAAGCGCTCTCCTACGTGGAGACCATGAAAAAAGAGAAGCGCTATCGAAAGGATGTTTACTAAATCGCATTGCGGTTTAGTAAATATCTTGAGTTGAAGCTACAAGTTGAAGTTGAAGCAGAGAAATTTATTGACACAATTCTTTTCAGCTGATCTGGTCTCTGCAATGCAACCCATCAATGATGCTGACGCACAAAAACAACCGGATATCCTCATGGAACAGACCTCAGAAGAGACCTTATATCTGCTTTCAACTCCAGTCGATGTGGAACATATTCAAAAAAGATTAGCTGATGATGTTCACGGAGCATTTCAATGTGGTGAACTTTGCGACTCATGAAACACAATCCCTCTACCAGCTCGCATACCAAGGTGATTCATTTCATCGGTATCTGCGGAACCGCTATGGGAGCTGTTGCTGCGGCCCTAAAACAACAAGGATGGAAGGTCACTGGCTCCGACGAAAGACCCTACCCACCTCTTTCTGATTTTCTGGAGGCCCAAGGAATCTCTATCTCGCTCGGTTACGCAGCAGAGAATCTTCCCAAACAAGAAGCGCTCATTGTCATCGGGAATGCACTCTCTCGAGGCAACCCCGAAGTCGAAGCAGCACTCAACCAGAAGCTGCTCTACACCTCACTTCCTGAACTACTCCGAACACATTTTTTGCAAGGAAGGCATAATCTTGTGGTCACCGGCACCCATGGAAAAACGACGACTTCTTCGATGCTTGCGTGGATTTTTGAGTTTGCTCAAAAAAACCCTTCCTACCTCATTGGTGGCATTCCCAAAAACCTGGGCCAAGGGGCTTGTTTCCGCGATCCTGAGCATTCACGCCATGTGATTTTAGAAGGGGACGAATATGACACAGCTTTTTTTGACAAACGCTCTAAGTTTGTGCACTACCTCCCTGAACTCGTCATCATCAATAATATTGAATTTGATCATGCCGATATTTTTTCAAGCTTGGAGGATATTAAGCGGAGCTTTCATCGCTTGTTACAGCTTGTTCCTTCCGAAGGAATGATTCTTCTTAATGGCGATGATGCTAACGCTCGTGATGTCGCTCAAAAAGCTCCCGCACCCATTGTAGAAGTCGGTTTTTCTGAAAACGCAGGAAATCAGATTTTACATCCTTTTCAACAAGAAGGTCGCGCTGGATTTGAGCTCTTTGGTACTGCTTTTGAAATAGCCATGACCGGCACGCATAACATTCGCAATGCAGCGATGGCTGTCTCTGCAGCTCATTTTTATAACATCCCTCTTTCCACAATTCAGCAGGCCTTGGCAGAATTCCAAGGAATCAAACGGCGTCAAGAAATCGTGGCCGTTGTCAATGGGATCACCATCATCGATGACTTTGGACATCACCCTACGGCCATTCATGAGACACTTACAGGACTACGTGCACGTTACGGCAAGGCCACTATTTGGGCCCTCTTTGAACCACGAAGCAACACCTCACGTCGAGCCGTTTTTCAGGAAATGCTGCCCAACGCTTTTGCTAAGGCCGATGGAATCATCATTGGAGCTGTGGCGCGCGCTTCCTTGCTAGAGGAACAGGAGCGCCTCAACCCAACCCATCTTGTGGAAAAACTCACCTCTATGGGTAAAAAAGCCTTCTATGAACCTTCTGTCGATGAGATTGTTTTAAAATTACAAAACTCCTTGCAACCCGGAGACGTCGTGGTGATTTTCAGTAACGGCTCCTTTGAGGGAGTGGCTGGGAAGTTGATCGGGATTTTGAATAATGACAGTTAGTTTCAAAACTATAGTCAACGTTAGTTGCAGGAATTAAGTGGCTGCTTAGTGTTTATACACAACGATTAAATTCTAGCCCGAATATTTCATGCTGATCTACTGCAGAAGCCGGGAAGCCTGATAGATACTGTGTTAGAGCGTTTTAAAAAATTCTGTAGCCGATGCATTGTCAGAACACGACCCGACGGGAGTCGGTCGGGCAGACTGCCGTTAGGCAGCCCAGCAAGGGCGAGGTGAGCGGGAGCGAGCGAGTCAATACGTAGGCATACAGCACACGTCATTCCCGCGAAAGTGGGAGAATCAACATGCTCGCATGCCTTACCCCATCAGCCTTTGCAGCTTCCTCGTTACGATCAGTATGAAATATTCGGGTTAAATCTTCTTTCTAAAATAAACCCTCTCAAAATAGAGCTTGCTAACATGCTAAGATCAAACACAACGTTATTACTGGAATGGATTGCAACCGAGTTGAAGACTGGTGCCAGAAAAACTCTGGCTAATGCTTTATATAAAAAACAATGATGTAATTGTGCTCAAACTGTTCAAAAAAACTAATGTTCCAATAGGCCGGAATGACCCCTGAGTCGTTTATGATGAGAGAGGAGAAACAACATGACGCCAACGCTTGATGATTATAAATCTATTGCCGAAACGAGTGTTTATTTACCTCAACGCACTCGCGTTGTCTTAAATCAAAAAGGGACCGGTTTTATAACGGGTGTTCAAATATTGCCCTCCAGTTCCGCTAATCAAGAAACGGATAAAAAAACTATTGATCATTTTAAATAGTTGCTCGCCTACAAATATGGAGATTGGGTTGTGAATTCTGCATTTGAGAATCTCCATTTGTCTGATGTCAACGGCGTTCAACAACCATTAACTGTTCATACCATTAGGCAAGTTTTTGAACTCTCAAAACGGCTTGATAAGGAGACCTGGGTTCAAATGCGCTCATTGCTCTATGAAAAAATGGAAGTCATTAAAAAAATGATGACTGATATTGAAAAATATCAATTTCATAAAGCCTATAAGGCTAATAAGCAAAGAATGCCAGGAGTAGAAAAAGAACTCTATAAAAAAGGTTTTGACCCAGATCAAATTGAATTAGTCATTTCGAGTATGGGTAAACGCATTGGTGAGCTCGAAAAATTCATTCAAACAATAGAACAAAGTATAGCCTCAAATGGTCATTATGATTTTGCCTCTGAATCTCCGGATTTTTTAACTCCTGAAAAACAACTCGAATCATTAGAAAGGGATTACAAGAGACTTCTTGCGATTCAACGAGGAGTGCCAGAGGGCGTTATTTATAAAACTTCGTCAGAAGAAACAAAAAATTCTCCATACCCACCTTGTGAGGATTTTCCAGAACTTACTTTTTATAGAAAGCTTCTTGGCGATCTTTATAAAAAACGATGTTCTACTTGGGATGCGTACTATAACTCCACACAAAAAACATCGACTCGTTTAGTAATTTCTAATGATCCTAAAAAGTCGCTACCAAAATGTGATGGCATTATTGGTTTGTCTAATCCTGATGGTAATTGTGCTATCAATAGTGCACTACAACTTTTAAAAGTAGCGGTTAGATGTGTAAAAAATAGTGCTCCTCCTGAAGAATGGGATCGTCTCTCCAAGAATATTAAAGAGGAAATGCCTTTCCTTTATAAATTCTGTGAAGAAGCATCCTTCACTCAGTTTGAGTGCCAAGAATTGCACAAAGAAGTAGCACATGTGTTACACGAAGATGCCTGGTATAGCTTGTTAAGTGGACTTGGAATTTCTAAAGAGCAATTAGAGCATGGTCATTTTTTCGGTTCCTTTACGGAGTATGTTTTGCCAGTCCTCTCACATAAAATTAAACTGTTTCCTCTATGCTACACGAAACAAGAAGTAATAAATGATGATGAAAGGAAAAATACAACTCCCCATGCTTTACAAACACTCTACCTGAAATCTAGCAGAGGCTCTTCTAAGGATATTCAGAAGTTGTTTGATCAACAATTCACAAATCAAAGATGTCTATTAACCAATCCAACGCCCACACTCTGCATCCGTTTTGACGATGATCACGGTAAGGTGAATCAGGTGTTACAATCCATTACGCTCCCTGACGCACATGGCAATTCGATCGTTTATGAACCACAAGGTATCAGCTGTAGCTTCGATAAACATGCGTTTTCCTTTGTTAAAGAACAAGGCCGCTGGTATCTAGCCAATGATAGCGTTATTTTTCCTATTCCTAACACAGATGAAACTGATATTGAAACCTGTTTCTCTCATTACGGACGTACTATTGTCTATGGACGAAAGCAGGAAAAAGAAAAAGTCATGACACCTACTGAAACAGGAAATGGGAGTGTACCGAATAATAATCAAGCAGCGCAGATAAAAAGCACCACTACCAGTTCAAAGAATTTCTTTTTAATGAGGGTTGTCAAAAGCACTCAAACTCAAGACTAAAATCCCATGCCTTCTGTAACGAGCGAAACCTATCGTCAGTTCGCCAATGATTTTGAAGGCGCTCCAGAAAATACGCGTGTTCTTTTAGGCCAAAAAGCCACAACACTAAAAGAGGCCTCAAAAAACTGGACAATTTTTGAGTCTGACGCAGCACGCATCAAAGCTAACAAAGCCATTGTTGAAGATTTCAAAAACAAGATTCACCAAAAATATGGGCCACAGGTTGCTGACTTCGCCTTCTCAATGGATTATGCAGAAGGAGATCCATTGACCGTTCATCTGATTCGAGAAGTTTTTAGGAAAACTGATGAATATGTTGCACAAAGATTGAGAGATAGAGCTGATGGGGTCCAAGAAAAGATGATTGTGATCCAGAATATTCTTTTTGAGGTTGATAAAAAATTGGAGTCGGCTGGGGCTTTTCATCAAGTGCGATTTCAACAAGAAAATTGCAACCCCATGGACATGCTGCACAAGACTAATCTCCTTTTTTTAGAGGAAAAAATCAACAGCACCAAAGAATTTATTGCAAATGTCGAAACCGCAATTGCCTCGATGAGCACCATGATCGAGGAAAAAAACTTACTCAAGCTGAAATCCAACTCGATCGTGCTATCAGCTTCTCCTCTGAAGCAGCGAAAAACATTAAGACTATTCTTTCCATTGAAGGTGGTATTGAAGATGTAATAGCAAGCGATATCTCCATCAAAGAGGAACAATTTCCTCCATGTGACGATTTTCCAGAGCCAACTTTCTTGGGCCGACTCCTCAGAGAGCTTTATAACAAAAGATGCGATTTATGGGCAGAAGCCTATTCAACCTACAAATGGGAGCAAAAGTACTCTAAGCGTATTTTCCCACCACCTGAAAAACTGCTAAAAATAGACAATGGTATTATTGGCTTATCAAATCCTACTGGCAATTGTGCCTTTAATAGTTCTTTACAGCTTGTGAAAACGGCCCTGCAAGCAATACCACGTAACACTCTTGAATGGAAACGTGTATCCAAAAAGCTTGAAGAAACAATTCCTTACCTTTTGAAGTTCTTAAACAACGAACTTGCTACAGAAGGTGATTGTAAAGAATTGCATAAAGAGGTTGCACGCGTTTTATCAGAAGACTTTTGGTACAGATTTTTCAGCTATTCCGGAATTGCTAAGGAACAGTTAGAAAAGGGACATTTTTATGGAGGAAGAGCAATGTATATTACACCCGTTCTACTACATCACGTCGGAATCTCTCCCTTATGTTACTAACAAGCAGAATATGGTAACGAGAATCGTCTCGCTGCCTTGCAATCATTCACCATAACGCCGACATCCAGCAAAAGTTCCATCAACACCTTTATTAATGATCAACTCAAACGAGAAAGACGTGTATTGAATGATCCTATTCCTTCCACCTTGTGTGTAACTAAGTTCAACATTTCCAATGGCAGTGGAGTGCTACAGCCAATCATGCTTTCACATAAAAATGGCAGCAAAATCATCTATGAACCAAAAAGTATGAGCTGCAGCACTAGTTACCAAGGATCTGGTCATGCGTTTGCACTCATCAAAACAGATGGTCTCTGGCATGAAGTGAATGATCACGAAATATGTCCTGTTCCTCAGGATTTAGAAAAAGAGATAGAAAACTATTGCTCTACTTTCGCCACAGTCATCATCTACGAAAGGAAAAAAGAAGAAGCCGATACTCCTACTGAAGAAACACCATCGTTGAGCAGCAAGTCTTTTTATCAATCAGCAGGTCTTATTCGAAGAGAAAAAGAATTTTCATGTGTAAAAACAATACATCATCAACTTGAACGTGAAGTCATGATGTCTGAACAGCAGCAAGAAGAGCTCCTTACTTTACAAAAAGAGAAGGAACGTATTATTTTACGTGCTCACTCCCAATCAGCATCTCCTGACGATGATAAAAAGTTAATGGAGATCATAAAATCACTTCAAGACTTCTGGAAGACAAGGATCACTCAATGTGAACAAAGCCTGAGTAATGCCTCCGAGTCACGTAAACCTTATTGGAACAATCAGATTTTTTGGGAACATCTTGAACAGTCCCATGATTTGAATATCGATGGTACTTTAAAAAATTCTAGTGGTACATAAGTGACTCAAAATTGATCAATTGAAAATTTTCTTTTTAAGAATACTCATTCCCAAGCAATTTCTATCTTTTTTCTTCCTGTCCTCTGCAATCAGTCTCCTGTAGCCTGCTTCCCATGCCTAATCAATTCGAACTTCAAGGAAATAAAAAAGCCTTTCAGATCAATATGGATTCGTCGATATATGGGACGTTTGCCGAGATCGGAGGAGGTCAAGAAGTCGCTCGGCGTTTTTTTTATGTGGGTGCTGCTGCTGGTACCGTTGCCAAGACCATTTCTGCTTATGACATGACGTTTTCTGATGAGATTTATGGCCCCTGTGGACGTTATGTCAGTCGCAATCGGCTTGGAACAATGCTTGACCATGAATACAACCTACTCATCGAACGTCTGGGGGGAAAGAGTGGTTCTTCCAAAACATTCTTTGCATTTGCTGACACGGTAGCTGCCCGTTCTTACAAGACCAAAAATGAATCTCACGGATGGATGGGAATTCGTTTTCAAATAACCCCGCTTGGCGAGCCTCACGAAATCATCCTGCACCTTCGCCTACTCGATGAAGAAAATATTGATCAACAGGAAGCTCTCGGAATCGTCGGAGTCAATTTGATTTATGGTGCTTTTTTTCTCCGCAAAGATCCGCGTGCCTTCATCACTTCACTGATCGATGATTTGAGCTCATCACGGATCGAGATTGATATGATTCGATTTGCAGGTCCTGAATTCAAGATGCTCGATAACCGTATCATGTGTCTGGAGCTCGTGACACAAGGCTTGGCCCAAGCAGTCTTATTCAATAGCGATGGTGATGTCATTCAAGCTGCTGATAAATTTCATAACAAGCCACTCCTCGTGGAGCGCGGAAGCTTTCGCCCTGTGACACTCCTAGCAAATGACATGCTCGATTGTGCTCTTCAGCATTTTTTAAAACATGAAGGATTGAAGGGAGACCAACCAGAAATTTTAATGGAAATCACCATGTCCAATCTGCTTCGAGAAGGAGCTCTCGACCATCAAGACTTCATGGATCGTGTCGATATGTTAAGTGCACTAGGAAGAACCGTTTTGATTTCTAACTACGGCGAATTTTACCGTCTTATCGAATACTTAACTCGCTACACGAACCAAATTATTGGCCTGCCACTCGGCATTCCAAGTCTCTACGAACTCTTCGATGAAAAATATTATAGTGGACTGGAAGGGGGCATTCTTGAGGGACTTGGACGCCTTTTCAAAACAGGTGTGCAGCTTTACGTCTACCCGACCTTTGATGAACAAGGAAATTTTCTTCATGCCTCTTCTTTTCCTGTAGAACCACGTTTAGCCGAGCTCTACAACTATCTTCTCAATAATAAATTTATTGTTCCCCTCGATAGCTGTCACCCGCAATATTTGGGAATCCAATCACTCCAAGTAGTCACCAAAATTAAAAAAGGAGATGAGACATGGAAAAACATGGTCCCTCCTGAAGTGGCTCAACTCATCGTGGAGCGGAAGTTGTTTGGGGTAAACCCAGAAAGACTCTAAATAGCATCTTGTCTCACTCAATGTATCATCTTATCCTCCCTAAATGAGTGAAATTATTTTTGAGGTACATCCGGATGAAATTGATGGTGGATTTACTGCTGCGGCTCTCGGATACAATATTTTTACCCAAGGGGAATCGTTAGAAGAGCTACGTCTTATGGTGCGTGAGGCGGTGCAATGTCATTTTTTTGATATGCCCATCACAGAAAGGCCTCGAGTCATTAGATTGCACCTTGTGCGCGATGAAGTTTTGGCTGCATGAAAATTCCTCGCAATGTATCTGGTTCCTATTTAGTCAACCAATTGCGTTTCTTAGGGTACGCCATTGTCAGGCAGGACGGATCTCATATAAGACTCACAACGCAGCTTCAGGGGCAACATCATGTCACAATACCTCATCATTCACCCATAAAATTGGGAACACTGAGCAGTATTCTTAAGGCGGTTGCTGCACATCATGATCTTTCTGTAGATGAGTTGGTGCATCGGCTTTCTTTGTAAATTTTTAGTTTCCCATGTCCGACACCATTGCCGCTATTGCCACACCTCCAGGATCTGGAGCCATTGCCCTGCTGAGGATTTCTGGACCTGAGGCCATTGCCGTTGCTGACCAGATCTTTCAAGGAAGCACGTCCCCTTCACAAATGCAATCGCGACACACTTATTTTGGAGTAGTTGTGGATGGGAGTGAAATCATCGATGAAGTGTTGCTCACCGTCTTTCGAGCGCCTAAGAGCTATACTGGCGAAGATCTCGTGGAAGTCAGCGGGCATGGAGGAGCACTCATTGTAGCGCGCCTTTTGGAAGCAGTGCTCCAAGCAGGAGCTCGTTTAGCACGCCCTGGAGAATTCACGCAACGCGCCTACCTTCATGGAAAAATGGACCTCACACAAGCGGAGGCGGTTATGGATTTAATCACCGCTCAGACGCGTCATGCTCAGCGAGCAGCCTTAGAACAGCGTTCTGGACGCCTAGGTCAAGAAATAGAAAAAATAAAACAAAAGTTACTCACCATCGTAGCACACCTCGAAGCTTCTTTTGATTTCCCAGAAGATGATATTGATCCTGAACAAGAAGAACTCTTGCGTGCACGCATGGAAGCGTGTCGTGATTATCTTTTAAAATTACTGGGAACGGCTGAAGAGGGACGTCTCTTGAGGGAAGGAATCTCGCTTGCTCTCTGTGGGGCCCCCAATGCAGGAAAATCAAGCCTCCTCAACAAACTTTTAGGAGTGGAGCGGGCTATTGTCAGTCCTATTGCAGGTACAACACGTGATACGATCGAAGAGCAAGCAACCCTCGGGGGATTTCCTTTTCGAGTGATTGATACCGCAGGAATACGATTGACAGAAGATCCGGTAGAGCACGAAGGAGTCTTGCGTGCACACCGTGTTGCAGAGACTGCAGACCACTCTCTCCATCTTGTCGATGCCACCCAGGTTGAAGAGTTCATACCACCCATCACCTCGGAAGAATTACTCGTGTTCAACAAAGTCGATTTGATTGAAAATCGCTTAGCGTTGCAACAGAGATATCCTTCGGCACTCCTGATTTCATGCGCCACAGGTGAAGGTATTGAAACCTTAATAGAAACTTTAATCGAACGGCTGGTTGGCAAGAAAGCAACCTACATAGAAGCAGCTCCCTCACCTTTGGCAATCAATACACGTCATCAAGTGTGCTTGAAGCGTGCCTTGGATGCCATAGAAAGAGCACTCTCACTAGTAGTCACCCACGCTCCTCTGGAATTACTGGCCATCGAGCTCCATGCCTCTTTACAAGCGGTGGGAGAAGTAACTGGGGAAGTCCACTGCGAAGAAATTCTAGGAGAAATTTTTAGTACGTTTTGTATTGGGAAGTGAGTGCCACCTCAATCGCAGCAGCCACATCCTGCACCACAAAATCAGCACCACAGTCGCGATGCTCTTTACCATATCCTGTGAGGACTAAAATTGTCTGGCAGCCAGCAGCTTTGCCCGCCTCGATATCACTCTTACGATCCCCAATCATAAAGGAAGCAGAGAGATCAATCCCCAATTCGGAAGCGGCTTCTAAGATCATTCCAGGAGCAGGCTTGCGTCGAAGAGAATTGCCATTAGGAAGATCTGGCGCCATGTATGTGGCATCAATACGACCTCCTACTTGACGTTGCACCTCTTCCTGGACTTCCTGAAATTCTTTTTCCGTAAAATAACCACGCCCAATCCCGCTTTGATTGGTAATAATCACATTGTACCAACCGTGCTCATGCGCTTTTGCAAGACCCTTAGCAGCACCTTCCATCACAATGACATCTTCGGGACGATGGCAATGATCAACTTCTTGTATCAATGTTCCATCACGATCTAATAAGAGAGCAGGCTTCAGAAGTCGGCTGGAGGCTGGAGGCTGGAAGCTAGAGGAAGAGTTAGAACCTATATTCAAAGTCGCTGAGACTGATAAAGAACAAGGAGCCGACGACGCGATGCTGTTATTTGCGGTCTCAGTAGAGGTTGAATACAGGTTCTTAGTCATGACTAACACTAGTCATTTTTGAAAAGCTTTCTTCCAGCTCTTCCGGAGAACACGTAGCGGTTCCCAGTTTACCAATCACAATGCCGGCGGCATGATTCGCAAGTTCTGCAGCCTCTTGTGGGGTTGCACCCGAGGTAATACCAATCGTGTAAAGAGCAATAGCCGTATCCCCCGCACCAGAAACATCGAAGACTTCGCGCGCACGTGTTGGTGTGTGGTAGGGAGGATGCCCTTGACGGAAGAGCATCATTCCTTGTTCCCCAAGGGTAATCAGGAGTGCTTGAGATTGCCACCGTTGTAACAGCCGCTCTCCAACAGCGAGAAGCGCATCATCATGCTCTACTGGAAAGAGCGGTGGGGTTAAAGGAATACCTGCTGCTGCAAAAGCCTCCGTACGATTGGGCTTTACCACAGCAATGCCAGGCCATTCCAACTTGTTCTGTGGATGTGGATCACTCGTAACAACTTGAGATGTTCTTTTTTTCAGGATGGCATCTACGAGTTCTTGGCACAGAAATCCTTTGCCATAATCTTCAAACAGAATGGCATCCATCTCATCGATCAACAGATGACTTCGTTCAATCGCTTGTTGCAAAAGCAGAGGACTGGCATTCCATTTTTTTTCACGGTCCACTCGAACGACTTGTTGATGCTGAGCGATAATGCGCGTCTTGACAATAGTTGGAATTTCTCGCGTGGTGATGAGCCCATCCGTTTGCAACCCCTCCTCAATCATGAGTTGTCGGAGCCTTTCCCCTGCACGATCTTCCCCAACATGACCTAAAACATGCACTTCATGACAAAATTGCCTCAAGTTTCGGGCGACATTGGCAGCCCCTCCCGGATAGCCACACTCACGCTCTACTTCTACCACAGGAACAGGAGCCTCCGGTGAAATGCGAACCACATTACCCCAAACAAATTCATCCAGCATGAGGTCCCCTAAAACTAAAATCTTTTTTTTAGCAGCAATCTTAAGAAAATGTTGTAGTCTTTTGGGGTCCATTCGGAGTTGATCTATTGTGAAGTGCACTGCATGATTGACGGTAGCCGTACACTACCAGAAAAAGTTTTACACTAACATAGCCTGCCCACCCTAAAGCATGAAAACTTTCCCATCCAGCATTTTTCTTACTCGTCCTAAAGTGACAGCTATTTTTTCTTATTGCACACTCAGCTTGATCCTCACCCTCTTTTTTTCTTGCGCACTGAACTTCCCGTCGCTCCAAGCAGCACCAGCTTCCACGTCAGAACAAACATCGGTCCCAATATCGATTAACCTTTCTGATTTTCCTGCGGCTTCAGTCCAAGATGTGGTTGTTCCTGTTCCTAGTGAAATTTTTTTAGTGTTGGATAAATTAGGAAATCCCAATTGGAAGGCTCAACTTCGGCTTCTCAAAACGCAAACTCCTGATGATCGGGCACAGGTTGCTTTGCTTCTGGGCTCCGTTATCGCAGAAGGTTTCATTGCAGTGGAAGCAGAAGATACGGAGCGTGTCAAAGAATTGGGTCGTGATGTTTTGACACTTGCTGATGCAATCAATGTCCGAAAATCAGTCATTACACGTAGTAAAAGTATTATTGATAAGGCCGACCATCACGATTGGCACGGGGTGCGTGTTGAGTTTGATGGTGCACTGCAAGATGTGCGTGCTGCTATGGATGAAATGAACGATGAAGATCTTGCTCAATTAGTGAGTTTAGGAGGATGGCTTCGTGGCACGAATGCGCTGACAGCTATTGTGGATGATCATTACACTCCTTCAGGTGCAGAGCTCCTTCATCAACCAGAATTGGTTCGCTATTTTGATCGCTGCATTAACAGAATGTCTCCGCGCTTACGCAAGAATCTATTAGTAGTGCGTATTCACGACGTGCTCAACCAAATTGCTCCTATTATTGACGCAAAGAAACAAGATATTTCTCGTGAGAAAGTCAAAAAAATCCATGCACTCACTGATGAAGTTGTTCTAAAAATCAATGCCGTTTCTTGAACTCTTTTGATCAAAAACCACCGTGTTATCCTCCGTGTTATCCTTCAATAAATCATTTTTAATTCTCTGGACGGGGATCATTGTTGCCCTTTCATCAATAGCCCACGGGACTGTTGATGACGCGCTCTCTTTTGCTTATGAAGCAGCTCTCCCCTATTCCAAGCAATATGCCATCCGCAAAGATGCATGGGGAGGCGATCTGGGGGTAAAGGAAAAAAAAGCGGTAATGGCACAACTATTTAAAGGAAATGATTACTGGTTTTTAATGGCCTCAGATGTGAAGGGTTCAAAAATTTCAGTTCACCTTTATGACACTGCCGGAAAATTAGCAGAATCAGAATCATGGCAGCATCCTCATGATAAGAAGCATTATGTCTCGGCAGGAGCACATATTGTGCCCGAAAAAACAGGAACCTATTTTGCTATTGTGGAAGTGGTAAAATCACCTGAGGAAAGGACTCCATGGGCACTCGTTTATGGTTACAAAGATGTCAAAGAGAAAGAGTCCAAGGATTCAAAATAAGACCTCAGAGATGGCACTAGCCCGGATATTTCATACTGATCGTGACGAAGGAGCTGCGAAGCCTGACGGAGCAAGGCAGGCAAGCATTTTAACGCCGGGCTGTATGTGTACATACTGCCCAAGTCAAAATGCGATTCTAACGCAGCATCCATCAGCCTTCCCGGCTTCCGTAGTAGATCGGCATGAAATATTCGGGCTAGAGATCCTTTCCATATTTTTATTTTGAAGGCGTTTGATTATCATCTCCCAAGCGTGGCTCCTGGGACTTTGAAGGGAGGTTCTAACAAGAGCCACAAACACCAGACAATGACCTGGGAGTTTCAAGACGCACGTTCTCTCCATGCACTCTATGGAGGCAATGAACGCTTGCTTCGAAAGATGGAAGAAATGTTAGACATCACCATTGTTACCCGCGATGGTTGGTTTCGCGTTGATGGTATTCCTGAAGCCATCCAACGAGCTCAACGAACACTCGACCAGCTCATTCATCAACAACGCCAGGGTGTTCACATAGGAGAACACGAATTTTTACAAGCGTTGGAACATTCTTCTGTGAAACCTTCAGAGCAATCCTTGGAGCGTATTCAATGTTCTTTTCGCAAGCCCCCCATCTTCCCCAAAACGGAATCACAACGAACCTATCTTCGTTTTATGGAAGAGTATGAAATTACTTTTGGTATTGGCCCTGCTGGCACCGGAAAAACATACCTCGCCATGGCCAAGGCTGTTTCTGCATTGAAACAAGAAAAAATCAGTTCCATTATTCTAACACGTCCTGCCGTTGAAGCGGGTGAAGCGTTAGGGTTTCTTCCTGGAGAACTTCAAGAAAAAATTTTTCCTTATTTGCGCCCACTTTATGATGCACTACATGACATGTTAGAACCTGAGGAAATACAACGTTATCTTGATAAAAACATAATTCAAATTGCACCCCTCGCCTACATGCGAGGCCGCACCCTCAATAATGCTTTTATCATCCTAGATGAATCACAAAATACCACCACAGAACAAATGTTTATGTTCCTTACGCGTATTGGTCTTAACTCCCAGTGTGTGATTACTGGAGATCCCACCCAAATCGATCTGCCGAGAAACAAGCCAAGTGGCCTGATCGAAGCACTACAAGCGCTCGCTTCCGTTTCTGAAATTGGATTTCACTATTTTAAAGAATGCGATGTAGTGCGACACTCGTTAGTACAAGCTGTCATCAAAGCGTATCAACACCACCGTGCGCTTACCTAGAACATGGTCAAATATTTAGAACATCGTCAACTTGCTGCGCGAGGCCTCACCTGTGGCAAAATAAGGCGCCGCGTCAAACAAGGAAAGTTCACCACATTCCTTGAAACACATGTGAGCATCTGCTGTGTCGTGTTAATCGCCACCATGGGAGGGCTTTTGGGGATCATGATGCTTGGAGATACTGCTCTTACACCGCAGCAATTACTCATCGCCCTTCTGCTTTTTGTTGCAGCCCTCTTTCAACTCTGGGTCGGAGATCACGATACTTTTTCTAGCAACTCCCGCTTAACACTCATTTTTGGAACACTTCTCTTTCAATTACTCCTTGTAAAAGTATTGGTACTAGGTGGCGCTCATGAAATTTTTTATGAAAAAATGGTACCTCTGCTCATTCCGTACACATTCGCTCCACTAACCCTTTCTGCACTCTTAGGAAAAAAAGAGGGCTTTTTCGTACTTTTTTTTGGAGGCCTTTGGGGAGCCTTTCTTGTAGATCGTTTAGCGAGCATTAATGTCCCCTTTTTAATTATTTCACTCATCACCGGACTCATTGCCGTTATTGTGACCTTTCAACTACGACGTCGCTCACGACTCATACGTGCTGGCATTTATATAGGAATAGCGACGTTCCTCTTAGCAGTTCTTTTTGGAGAGATCGATCTTTTCTCACTCACGAATCCTGGTGCTTCTTCTTGGTTTCTCATTTTATCACAAAGTGTCGCCGCCTTTGCGAGTGGACTGTGTACGTCGATTGTAGTCAGCGGACTATTGCCTCTCCTAGAATATCTTTTCCGCGTCACCACCGATATCTCATGGCTGGAAATGGCTGATTTAAATCATCCCTTATTGCGTCGGTTAAGCATGGAGGCTCCTGGCACGTACCAACATAGCCTTGCGATGGCGACTCTTGCAGAAGCAGCCGCAGAAGCCATTCATGCCAATCCCACCATTTGCCGTGTGGGAGCTTATTTCCATGACATCGGAAAATTAGTCAAACCAGAATATTTCATAGAAAATAAAAGGTCTGGCGACAATCCTCATCAGGAGCTAACACCTACGATGAGCGCTCTTATTATTTCTGCTCATGTGAAAGAGGGCGTCGACCTAGGACTCAAAAATAAATTACACCACCGTATCATTGATATCATTCGTCAGCATCATGGCACAACGGTCATCGATTACTTCTTTCAGCGCGCTCGCCAGCAAGAAGAAGATATGCGTGCCGGTGGAAAAATCATGAATGTTCGTTTTGAAGATATTCCTGCCGTCACCGTCGATCAGTTTCGTTATCCTGGTCCAAGGCCTCAAACAAAGGAAGCAGCCATCATTGGTCTTGCCGATGCTGCAGAAAGCGCGACACGCAGCCTAGAACGCCCAACCCCACAACGCATCGATGATCTTGTCCACACACTCCTAGAAGAACGCCTCCATGACAATCAATACGATGAATGCCCCATCACCATCGGAGAACTCCATAAGATTGTCGATAGCCTTGTGAACACTCTCCTGGGGATGTTTCATACAAGGATTGCTTATAAAAAAGAGACTGCCGCCAAGACGGAAACCGTATCCGCTCAAAGCAACGGATAGGAAGATAGAAGATAGGACACAAGGCCTTCGGTGATTGATGAAACTATTTTTACCTGCGTAAGCAGATCTCGACTTATACCATCTCCCTGAGATAACTGGACTATAGAGCGCTGGAATTTTTGTGTCTGGCAAGGCGTCAGAGCGTTCTGCTACCGAGGTAACAGTAGTGATGACAACGAAGCCAGGCGCAAAAAGAGCAAGCTCTATAGTCCAATTAGTGAGGGGAGATGGTATTATATCTTCCATCTTCAAACTTCTATCTTCTTACCCGTTCCTATAAACGGGCACCAGAAACCTTGATGGCGCTAAAAAATGGAGCTTTAGTGAGATGTCTATATAACAGGTTTGAGAGAATTTTTGATCGCCTCCAATCGATTATTCAATCCCTTAACATCTTCAATGCTCCTAAAAGTGTAATTGTCTCTTTCTTTTTTTAGCTCTTCATAGGTCGTTTCATCCCATGTTGTAACGATGCGTCCTCCTATAACCTCTCCAGTACGAATATCTTGGATGTGTTTCTTTAAGCCTCTAAGCCGACCTATTGTCGCTTGGATCTCCTTTTTTGTTTGCCCCATTTTTGTTGAGAGCTTTATTAGATCTTCTTCCTGTAATTTTTCAATGGTATGTGCCATTTCTGAATCAACAAGCCGTGGGAGCTTTTTAATAACATACCCGTGTTTAGTAAATCGATCCATCGTCTGAAAAGAAAAATCAGCATATTCGTATGGAAAAGATTGATCGTTATCAATGAGATGAAGACGATAACCTTCATCGCCTCGCTTTTCATAAAAAAAGTTTCCTGGATTTCGATCCACTTGGCCCGTGAGCAAATCCAAAAGGTGTGCCTGTGCCATCGCTTTTTGAAGTGAAGGAAGAGAAAAATCGATCTTTGTATCGACACTGCTGAGAAACTCAGCGGTAGCTGTGATGACTTCATTTTTAAAAAGACCGGAAAACTCTTCTGCTTCGATGAGCTTACTATCTCGATAAACACGATTATCTTTTACTGTTAAGCCCAAATTACTCGATACTGAAATTTCCAAAGACTTCAAGCTTGTTTTTATAACATTACGATCTGCATCATCACCAGTTTGATGCAGAGCAAGCATTGCAACGTTATTATCATAAGCGGGAACAAGCTTTCTCTCTTCTTTAACGAGAGAACTTCCTGGAGCTTTTTGTTGAAAAGTACCAACCACGCCTTGATGACTTGCGAAAACTGTCTTAGGAACTAAGTCTCCAGGCAGTAACTTACTGACCTCGTAGCTGAGAACATTTCTTTGGGCTAGATGCGCCTCTAGTGATGATTTCTCATTGGGAATTCCAATCCTTCCTCCTTCAGTAGCTCCAAGAGAAGAAGGATCCTCCGTCACGGGTTTAAAAAATCCTATTTCCCCATTCTGGTAAGTAACAAAACTCACTTCTGAAAGAGCTCCTTGAGCAACATTGCTTTCAAAAGACTTGATTTTAACCTCTGCATAATCCGCAGGAATCTGCTGCATGATTTCTTTTTTAAGCGTCAACGTCATATACTCTTTTTTAATATTTTCCAAAAGGGTATTAACAACTGCTTGAACGTGTTTTGTAGATTTACCCTTTATAACAGATGCTCTCGTCCTTAGATTCTTTAACATGAAAAACGCTCTTTTGATGTCTTGTGTATTGCTTTTTGGAAGGTATCGATACTCGTCCAGATTTTTAAGAAGAATGTAATACTGCATGGGGACAGAGTGATCTTCTTTTACAACAAGACTCACTAAAGAAGAGATAGAAGAGATCCCTAACTCCTTGCGAAATTTTACTGAAGAAGGAATGTTGGTTGGATTTTCCAGATCGCCTGCCTCTGATGAAGAGACATCTTGAAATTTGATGGCCTCCCTGACAACGCTCGCCATACGCTCTATTTTTTCTCTCACAGAAGGAAAAGTAAAAGTTGGCAACTGCAGCTGATTACATCTTTCTTTCAATCCTGAAAAAGTAGAAAACTTTATCCAGGTCGGACCGTTAAGAATAGAATTCTGAAGCTTCGGAACGGTCGGTGATGCTGGGGTTTGGGTTTCCCGATTTGGTGTAATGCCTGGACTAGAAACTATACCCATCGTCATGGTTCTTTGTAATGTAAGCTGATCAGTCGATAGATATGTTTTTCTGACTGCTCTGCGGTGTAGTAAAAAAGATTGAGGATACAGGAGGAATCACTCCACTGATAACCCGTTAAAGAAATCATCATCTCATCAGGTTTTTTGGAGTTCATATGGAGGAGTTGTGTTCCAGTCCCGTATTTTACATCATACATGCGCCGAAAAGAATCAAAAAAATCTTGATATTGTTGCCCGCTCCACGCTGGATCCGCGTAACGATATTCAATTTCAGCAAGAGCATTTTTTTGAAAAACGAACAGATTCTCTTGAAGTGCTGTCCCAAGAAGTCCATGAACGGTAATGATTGTTTTACCTGCCGTTTCTTCTCGATGGGTGATGGAAAATCCTCCTGGGCGTGCCATTCCTTCAAGCTTTTCAAGAGAGTCCCCCCACGAGAGGCCGAGAGGGACTCTGATCTCCTGGCGATAGGGAGCTGCCTGAACAGCTAAGGGAAAAGCAATCAGGAAAAAAAAGAGTGCCTGCCAACGGTACGTTGGCAATGTTGAGAAAAACTTTTCAACTGGAGCAGATCTAAAGTGCACGCTATGCTTCCCTGTTTGTGTTGTTGATTTTTATTTTGGACAAGAGTGAGAACCAGTATTGATTGTCAATTGCTATAAGGATTTCACCAAGACTTAAAAACTTCCCTTCAACATTTCAACACTACCAACACTCATGTCTTTCACTGAAATTAGAAAAGTTTTTATCACTGGATTCGCTATGTTTGCGATGCTCTTTGGTTCTGGCAATGTCATTTTCCCATTAATTCTAGGAAAAGATTCTGGTAATCAACTTTTTTGGGGGCTGATGGGATTTTTGCTCACAGCTGTCTTAGTACCATTGTTGGGTCTTTTTTCGACCATGCTAAGTCATGGAGATTACAAAATATTATTGGCCCCACTCGGTAAGGTTCCTTCTTTTTTGATTATTTTATTCTGCATGGCCCTCATCGGCCCATTTGGCGTCATTCCACGTTGTGTTACGATTTCTTATGCTGCTTGCAAAATGCATGTTCCCTCACTCGATTTATTCGTTTTTGCTGTTGTTTGCGCAACACTTATTTTTCTCTGCACGGTTAAAAATAATATCATCGTCGATCTGCTAGGTCGATTCTTTGGGCCTTTAAAGATCATTTTATTATTCATCTTGATTATCAAAGGACTCATGACACCTGCAGCCTTTATTCCATCCCATTTTACAAAAATAGAAGGTTTCAACCACGGCATTTTATCGGGCTATGGCACCTGCGATCTTATTGCGGCCATTTTTTTCTCGGGGTTAATCGTGAGTGGTCTGCGCAAAGGAATGCATCCTGACAAAAGAAAAGATTCTCGGGCTATCATTATCTCAGGATTGCAAGCAAGTGCACTTGGAGGAACGCTCTTAGCTTTGGTTTATACGGGCTTTTGCATTGTTGCGGCGTTTCATGGGCAAGAGCTCGCAGCTGTGGAACGAGGAGATCTTTTTAGTGTATTGGCCCTTTTAGTCTTGGGGCAACAAGGAGGCCTTCTTGCCAACATCACCATTGCTGTTTCCTGCCTGGCAACAGCAATTTCGTTAACGGCCATTTTTGCGATGTACCTGCACAAAGATTTGTCAGGAGGCCGCCTCAGTTATGGAAACTCGCTCATCATCACTAGTATTATCACCATGTCCATGACGAATCTTGGTTTTAGTCGCATCATGAGTACCTTGTCTCCTATGATCCAAATTATCTATCCCATCTTGATTGTTTATACGCTTTGGAATATTGGAGATAAATTATGGAAATTAAAAAACCATCGCCCTCTTTCTATCACGATGAAACCAGAAAGCAGCGACTGGGGAGAGTGAGACTATTCGTTTAGAAAGGGCAAGTCTATAGGCTATAATCTGTAGTCTGATCAGCTGCTTTGAACGGATACCCAAGAAGCTCATACGAAAGAACGCTCAGGCAGTAGATAGCAGCTGTCTCTGTACGCAGAATGATAGGACCAAGACCGATAGGTTGAAAACCAACATGTTTTGCAGCCGCATATTCCTTAGGTGTGAAATCTCCTTCCGGACCAATCATGATGACGACTTGTGTTGGCTCATAAGAAGTAGCTAAGAGGGAGGAGAGAACTTCTTTGAGTGACTTCTTCTCAAGTTCCAGCGAGGCAATCAGCAAGAGTTGATCGTGCTGCGAGGAGAGCATCTCAAAAAGATTTTGGAGCAAAGAGGGTTTCTCCACCCGTGGCAACCAACTTTGTCCACATTGTTTGCAAGCCTCGAGGGCAATCTGTTGCCAACGCTCTTGTTTTTGTGAGGCATCTCGTGGGTCGGGGCATCGCAAGATCGTTCGCTCCGAGAGAAGTGGAATGATGCGCGTTGCCCCTAGTTCCACTGCTTTTTGAATAATAAGATCCATGTTCTTGGCCTTAGGAACCGCTTGTGCGAGCGTTACCTGACAACGAGGAGCAGGAGTCTGCGTGCAGGCTCCAAGAGAAAGTGTTGCCCGGAGCGGTTTCTTTTTTTCAAAGCTAGTGATCGTTGCTACGGCCTCTGTTCCTTGGCCATCGAAGACTACGATAGTGTCGCCCGCCTCACAGCGGAGCACATGAATAGCATGGTGGGCATCAGCATCATGGAGCCGTGGTTCTGGAAGCCGCCATTGTTCAGGAGAAAGATAGAAACGGTACATCAGAATGAGGACGTTGCGATTGAGGTGAGATTGCAAGTTGTATTTTCTGAGTCGCAACACTGCAGCATAATCTGAATATTATTCCTCTTCAATGCTATCCACATCACCATCTGGACGTCAAAACGGTACATCTCATTCGGAAAAAACACCTATTGCAACTGAGGTGAACTTTACCAATCCAGTAGTGGGAGAATTGATCACCGAGAATAACACTGTGCCTGTTTCTAAGGATTCCAATAAAGGCTATCTCACTTTTGGTATTATTCTCCAACATCTCTTTTCATTTTTTACTGGTGGCGCACGCGCAATTTTTTTTAGCTACACCAGCTCCAAAAATCCGAATCAAGATGAGGGAGAGCTGATTCGTAAATCTTCTTCTGGAGGATCTTCTGGAATAGTTACAGAAACAACAGCAAAAGTTGTAGACGTCACTAGTAATCCTCCAGTGGTAGAGGCTGTTGTCATCAGCAATGAGAGTAAGAAAGCAACAACTCGAGAAGAAGCCATCGCAGATATCCGCACCGCATGTAAAAAGAGCTTAACGAGAGAAGAACCTGCTAAAAATTGGGACAACCTTTCTGATGAAGGAAAAGTTCAGGCTAGACGCGATGGATACGATCGTACCATTGATTTGTGTAAGACAATACTTGAGCATCACACCTCCCTTTCTGACAGGACGAAGGAAGCGGCTCAAGGACTCTTAGAAGCTGCTAACACATTAAAAGAAAATGTTCCTAATGTTCTCCTTACTGGGAAGAATATGACAGAAGTCGTGTCGAAAAAACTTTGGGAAAGTATTTTTGGGAGTCGTGGAAAATCGAATGTTGTACCGAATAATGATCAACCCGATATAGAAAAGGAACTGGGAGACGATAATTATAGTCGGCTTCGCACCTATATTAGAGATGCTGAATCGAAAGGTTACAACAGAGGTCCCTTTATATCAGAAGAGGGAGAATCTTTTTGGCGCGACCGCATTTCAGGTCCAGAATTTGATCCCCTTTTTAAAGAAGAATATAATGGTATCAGGAGTGGATATAACATACCATTTCGGTCTAAAGACATCGAAAGCCAAGCTTCTATTATTCGTTTTAATGAATATAGGAGAATTTTAAAACAAGGACTCAAAAGAGACTTAGGGGTTGATATGGATAAAAAAGAATTAGGAGTTGATATGGGTAATAGTTAATATGTTCCTATCAACATCGTTTTTTTAAATCGGCGAACCTATTCCGCGTGAAGTCTCTTTTCTACTTTTTTAATCTCCCTCAACGGAAACTCAGCACCTATTTCAAAAATCAAACTTATCGTCGTTGGCTTGCTCGTTATAAGGCAAAGAGGAGCAAACAAAGCCAAGAACTGCTCCATGAATTAGCAGCAATTTCTTCGGAATCACTACCGACCATTTCGGTGATTCTCCCGGTTTGCAATCCTCCTCTTTCTTTTCTCCAGGCTGCTGTTGCTTCTGTACAACATCAGATTTGGAAGCATTGGGAGCTTTGCATCGTGGATGATGGCTCAACCGCTCATGGCATTCTGGATTACTTAAAAGATCTCCAAAAAAAAGAACCGCGTCTCAAACTCGCGTTTCATGCAGAGCAACAAGGAATCGCTGCTACCACCAATGATGCTCTAGCACTTGCGTCGGGTGAGTTTGTCGCTTTTTTAGATCATGATGACCTGCTCGCTCCAGAAGCTCTTGCAGAAAGCATCTTAGCTATAACACAGCATCCCGATGTTGGCTTACTCTACAGCGATGAAGATAAAATAGATGCTCGTGGAGACCGCTGCGATCCTTTTTTCAAACCCGATTGGAATCCCGACCTGCTCACGAGCCTAAATTACTGCTGTCACTTAAGCGTGCTGCGTCGATCGTTAATCATTGAATTAGGAGGCATTGATACCACCGTAGAGGGAGCGCAGGACTGGGATCTTTTGCTCCGCGCCACAGAACGCCTTAAGGCAACCCAGATCGTTCATATTCCAAAAATACTCTATCATTGGCGGATCTCGCGTCATTCCACCGCAGGTTCTATCAAAGCGAAGCCTCATGTTACGGCTGCGAGTCAGCGTGTATTAGAAAATCATTTACGAAGGATCAAACGATCTTTTCTCAACATTGAGAATGTCCATCTCGGTGGCCATTGGCATGTGAACTATACTCTGCCCGATCCTGCTCCGTGCGTCTCGATTATCATTCCCAATCGTGATCAGAAGAAGCTATTGCAATCTTGTGTGGAAAGTATTCAGACAAAAACTGACTATCCTGATTATGAAATTCTCATTGCCGACAACGACTCTCAAGATCTCGATCTCTTAGCCTACTACCGCGAACAGAGCTCCAAAAAAAAAATCCGTGTTATCAAAATACCAGGACCTTTTAATTACTCTTCGATCAACAATCGAGCTGTACGCGAGGCCCGCGGAGAAGTTTTATTGCTACTCAATAATGATGTTGAAGTCATCCATCCTTCATGGCTTCACGAGATGGTTTCTCATGCCATCAGGCCTGAAATAGGAGCTGTGGGAGCATTGCTCTATTATCCTGATGGTCGTATTCAACATGCAGGGGTTGTTTTAGGAATTGCTGGTTCTATGAAAGTGAATGGAGTTGCAGGACATATTGGAAAATATTTTTCAGGAGAGGAACCGGTTGCAGGTAATCGTATGAGGGTCGTTCAAAATTTTTCTGCGGTGACCGGAGCCTGCCTCGCTGTACGCAAAAAATTATACGAAGAAGTTGGAGGTATGGATGAGCAGACTCTCCCAGTGAGTTTTAACGATGTCGATTTTTGCCTCAAACTTCATGCTGCTGGCTACCGGAATCTCTGGACTCCTTTTGCTAAACTGATCCATCACGAGTCTAAAAGCCGAAAAAGCGATAACACCCCAGCTAAGAGAAAACGATTTCGACAAGAAATAGCTGTGATGCGTACGCGCTGGGGATCGCTCCTAGACAACGATCCAGCTTATAATCCAAATTTAACGCTTGAGCATGAAAACTGGGGGCTCGCGTGGCCACCGAGAATATGAAAGTTGAGAGTATTTCCAAAAATGCTCTAGTCGATATTCGGTACTAACGGCTGGAGCACTGAAGAAGCAATCCAACCTTCTTGGCCTGATTCCATCTTAACATAGGACCAGACACCATGACGCGATTGCAAAAGCAGAGCAGACCCCGTTGGGATTTGAGCAATAATCATGGCGTTATCGACAGGAGTTGCTCGCAGTGGCGTTGTAGCAGGTCGATCTTCACGATCGCCGGTGCTTGTTTTGAGGTCATAGGGGGGGAGTACGATGACTGTATTGGGAGCATTGGTCCGAGGATCAAGCACCGTTCCTACAAAAACCATACCAACTCCTAAGAAGAAAATCAGGAGGATGCAGGCGAATAATAAAACTGGTTTTTTCTTAGAGGTGCTCTTGGCGCTAAAATACCGCTTAAATAAAAACCAGACACTCAAGAAACCGGAGCTCCATGCGATGAGCGATCCACTCAACACTAATAAATCAAGAGAGATCAGCGACGTTAGTTTATTTTTCCAGCTGGGCTGGTTTGAAATACCTAGTTTGGAGAGTACCTGACTGAATTTTTGTTGTGCTTGTGGAAAACGTGGGTGAAGAACCAACGCTCGACGTAAGGCCAATGAGGCATCCGCAAAATCTCCACGCGCTTCTGCTTCCAAGGCATCATTGTAGTAATGCTCTGGAGAGTTCATGAGCAGCGGCTTGGAAACATGTTCCTGTTCAAAGGCGCCGAAGGAAGGAACCGCGAGTAGCGTTAAAAAAAGAAAGCTCGCTATGAAAAGAAAGGAACGTAAGTGTGTCATGATTTGTGAACGGTTCGAAAAACACTCAGTTTTTCTAGAATCCTTTGTCGCTCTTGAGGACGTAGAATAGTCTCTCGTGCACCATAATTGATTTCATCGCGACGTCTAAAGATTTCTTCTAATTCAGAAGATCGTGAAGAATCTTTTTTTAACAAGATTTCTGCATAGGCTGCCGCTTTCTTTAAAAAGAGATCAGCTGCGAGTTGATCGTCTTGAAGTTCTGACCATCTTTTTTTGAGCTCTTGTTGTTGCAGTAATAACTCTGTTTTTTGATACCATTGAAAACCAAGATAGGTTGTAAAAATCAAGAGCGCACAAAGGAGTGCTCCTGAGACTAAGAAATATTCCGTGCGATAGAGAGGCGCCTGCCATGACCTCATAGAGTGCTGACTCAATGCTTGAAGCGGTGACGGAGTAGCAACAGGTGATGGCGAGACCGCTACTGTATTGGTGGGAGCAGGCGTGGTTGATGCTGTGGCGGAAGGGATCACTTGCAGAGGTTGTGGCTTGGTGCTCAAGGTCACATATTTTCCAGTGTTGGGATTAAAGTAAGAAAAAAGAGAGCCTGGCGTTGTTGTTTTTGGCTCTTGAGCAATCATCGAGGTCTCAAAGGTTTTAATGCCATGCAGACCGGCGTCATCTGGTGCATCGATCCGATCGGTCGAAGGATAGATTTTCCATCCCTCCGTATCAGTGAGTTGCGGCATGCTAATCGCTTTAAAATTTCCATCCCCTTCGATAGTGATTGCTAATGTCACGGGATCACCCAGGCTATATTTCTTAGGAAGAGCCATGGCATCGATTTGGAATGTTCCAATAGCTCCCGAAAAATGATCAGGACGTCCCTCGTTCGGAAGAGGAATCACTTCCAAGGAAATTTTATTCGATTTTAAGGCTAGGGAATGTTGTTGCGTCATGGGACCAGAACGGCCCAGTAATTGAGCAACGAGATCGGGCATGTCTGCAGGCGTTGGCGTTGGCGTTGGAAGCTCGATAGCGAGTTCGAGTGTTGCAGGACCTACACTGAGCGGCCCTGGCTTAACCGCAGAAATAAAAGTACGGAAGGTAGCAACATTATAGAGAATACCATTGCGTTCTTCTCTACTCGAGAGAGGATCACTGAGACGCTCCACCAAAAGCCCTTCATTACTAAAATCAATCCCTCGACGTGGTCGTGCATTGTAATGCGCATCGACATAGAAACGAATTTCTGCAGGGACAACCTCCCCTACATAAAGTTTCTTTTTAGAAATGATGAGTTCGCTAAAAGCGATTTGGCTGTTTGTGGGAGCTGGCGCACTTCGTAATGCAGGAGCAACAGAGGGAGGCGTACCTGCAGCACTTGGTGACAGAGGAGCCTGCGCCGCGCCACTAGAAGAAGCAGATCCTTCAATGATGAGTTGCTGAGGCGATGTGCGAAAATATTTCCCATCAGCACGTACTTGAATGGAGGGAATTGTGAAGGTGCCTGCATGCAAAGGAATGACGATGTACGAGTAGAGCGCTGAAGAATTAACGGCAAAGTTCACCATCTCGACTTGCTTGGACTGCCCTGCAAGGCTTATTTGGAGACCATCCACAGCTATTTTATGCGGAACATCAGCATCCTGAGCTCCAGTGACTTTTACATCGAGTTGAACCATCTCCCCTGCTGTAACACGATGCCGTGATAACTCTGCAGAAACTTGAATCTCAGGAGCGGCGGAGAGTGGCGCGAGGAAAAAGAGGATTCCAAGGAAAAAGGAAAGAAGTTTCCGGCAGAGGCCAGTAAAGAGTTTTTTTAAACTCGAGGACAAATTTGTTTTGTAAATTTTATGTTTTGGCATGCTTCTATGAAAAAGAGGACCCATCAACAGAAAGAAAATTGGATTTCCAAGAAGGTATATATTTAGAAAACTCTCGATCTTCATTCCAGCTACACTAATGTCATTCCCGCGACGTCGGCACGTCATTCCCGTGAAAACAGGAACCAGGGCGCTGTGGAGCTTTATTTTTGTTTTCGTGAGTACTCTTGACATCTGTGGATAATTTTTGATTTCGCGATGCTCCTACTCGCAGGAACGATTGACCATGTCCTGGATTCCCGCCTGCGCGGGAACGACAGTTTAGGGAGACGTTAGGTAGTGCTAAATCTTTTTGTGCTACGTTTGTTTCATTTTTTAAAAAATAAAGAACAGGGAGAATTGATGCATTACTCTTTATGGATTGGTAAAAATTGAAATGTAATTTCTACCAATCTTTTGTTGTTTCTTCTGATTCTTTGCGATGTTGAAATTGAACCTGTTGCTCTTCATCTTTCATCGAACGGAGAATGTCTTCCGCTTGAGCCTTAGACATCGTACCTCCTTCTCCTTCTTGAACAGGAGTTGCTGCTGGAGCTTTCTGTTCTCCACCATTCAAGGAACCTTGTTTTTTTTCTTGGGGAGTTGACGAAGGCTCACTATTTACAGAATCACTATTTTTCTGATTTCCGGCAGCCGCATTCGAGGAGGATAGATTCTGTGGCTGTTGTTGTGATTCTAATCCAGAAGAGTGTTGATCATGGGGCGTTGGTGTAGGAGAGGGTGTTCCTTGTTCGCTTGCTTGCTGCTGCCCGGAAGCTGGAGTTGGGGTCGGCTTTTCTCCCTGATTTGAATTGGAAGGATTCTTTGCTTCATTTTTTTCATCTTTAGGGGAAGGCGAAGGAGAGTCTCCAGGAGTACTTCCTGACTGAGGAGAGGAAGGATTCTTTTGTGGATCTTGCAAAGAAGAGGGATTCTGAGTCCCATTTTTTTGTGGATCTTGGGATTGGTTAGAATTCTGTTGCTGATTTTGCGGCTGTTGGTTGGAATTTTGTTGTTGCTGCTGATTCTGGGAGGAATTTCCTTGCCCATTATTGTTCGGATTTTGCTGCTGTTGCTGATTTTTTTGTGAATCCTGCTGTTGCTGATTTTGATCTTTGTTGGGATTTTTTTTCTGTTGCTCTTCTTGCTTTTTAAAATCTTCTATCATTTTTTTAACAATCGCTTGGTTCTCTTTGGCCTGCTTATTGTTGGGATCTGCTTTGAGCACCGTGTCATAATGTTCGATGGCACTTTTCCAATCAGAGAGTTTTTCTGGACCACTTGTCACTCTTTCCCCTTCACGCGCGAGGGCGTTGGCAAGGTTATAGGTTGAGGCTTGCTGTATTTTTGGAGAAGAAGAGGTCATAGCTCCTGTAAAATAGTCGATTGCTTTTTTATAATAGCCCTGTTTGTAAGCAGCGGCACCAGCATCAAAGCGGGCTTCATCGGAATCATTACCATGTTTTAACTGTTCTTCAAAAGTCGTGAGCGCTGCTCCATAATTACCTTGATTATACTCATTCAAACCTGGAGTCGTATTTCCTAAGGTTGGAAATAAAAACAAAAGTATCAATAATAGGCCTCTACGAGCTTGCGGATAACGACGTCTTTCATCCAAGAGCCACCAAAGCACGAGGAGAAAAAGAGCCGCGCTCAGCGGCCATTCATAGCGTTCGATCGGACGACGTGTGACTTGTGTCTTCCCGTTGACTCCCGAGAGGGGCAAAATTCCCTTTTGAACAATGTTTCGTGCCGCATTATTTCCAAAAGGTTCATAAAAGCCACCCGTAATGGAAGCAATTTCTTGCAAGCGCCCTATATCGAGTTTGGAAAGAACCGTTTTACCATGTTCATCCCGTACGAAGTCATGTCCATTTTGCTCGTTGAGAATCGGGATCAAAGAACCCTCGGGAGAGCCAATGCCAATCGTGAAAATTTGAATCTCATCTTCTTTGGCCTCTTGCGCTGCTTGAAGTGCATCACCGCCAAGATCTTCTCCATCGGTCATCAAGATGAGTGCTCGTTCGCTTCCCTCTCCCTTGTCGAGTGCCGTCATCGTTAGATGAATAGCTTCTGAAATATTCGTTCCCCCTTTGGGAATAATATTGGTGTCTAAGTCATTAAGAGCATCGCGAACAGCCTGATGATCTAACGTCATGGGAGCTTGTAAAAAAGCTTTTCCTGCAAAAGCGATGAGTCCAACACGATCGCCAGGAAGCAACTCCAAGACATCTTCAGCAAGGAGCTTGGCGCGCGCAAGACGTGTGGGAGTCACATCTGTGGCCAGCATGCTTCGTGAGGTATCAATGGCAAGCATGATATCGCGTCCATGACTTGGGACCACATGCTCTTCATAACCAAGGCGAGGCCCTGCAAGAGCGATCAACAAAAATCCCAACGCTCCTAAGGCCAGCATGGCACGTAAGACCCGCTTGACCATGCTCACATGCCCAACAAGAGAGGTGCGCAATCTAGTGGCAACTATTTTAGAAAGAAGCAGCTCTCTCTTTTTTTGTGCATAGAAAAACAGCGCTGTCAGTGGGACTAGCAAGAGAAGAGCCCACAACCAAAGGATATTTTGAAAATGAAGGGTAGCGTCAACAGACATTGGTAGTATTGAAACGTTGAAAATCAGGGAATCTTCCTCCGCCATGTTTGCGAGAGAATAATTTCTACGACGAGCAGGAACGTTCCTAGGGCAACAAGCCACCAGAAAAAATCTTTATGATTCACATTTTTTTCAATTTCAATTTTGCTTTTTTCCAGCCGATCGATTTCTTGAAATGTTGTCTTGAGTGAGGCCGAATCAGCAGCTCTGAAGTATCTTCCATCTCCGATTGTTGCAATAGTGGCCAATAATTTTTCATCAAAATCAAAAATCACTGTCTGATAAAATGTGCGTCCAAAACGATCCTGAATCGGCACCGAAACGGGGCCTGAACTACCCGCACCAATAGTATAAATGCGGATTCCAAGCGCCTTAGCAGCTTCCGCTGCGGTCAGCGGCATGATTTTTCCTGCATTGTTTGCTCCATCGGTTAAGAGGACAATGAGTTTGGTCTTGGCATCCCGATTTTTTAAACGTGCTGCTGCTGATGCTAAGGCAGAGCCAATAGCAGTTCCATCTTCCACAAGTCCTAGTTGCACACGGTCGAGGTTATCAATGAGCCACTCATGATCTAGGGTGATAGGACTCACCAAGTAAGGGCGACCTGCAAAAGCAATAATACCAATACGATCATTGGGTCGACTTTCAATAAATTGCTCTGTCACGCGCTTCACAGCTTCAAGGCGACTTGCACGTTGATTTCCAATCGTATAATCTTCTGTCGACATCGATCCAGAAACATCCAGAACAAGCATGATGTCAATACCGCTAGCTGTAATGTGTTCTATGGTTTGTCCCATTTGAGGACGTGCTAAGGCCACAATGAAGAGGACCATGGCCAGGTAAAAAAAAGAGGCAAGAAGGGCCCCAGCTCGGCTTCGGCGTTGATGCCCCAAATTAAGAACCAGCTGTGTGGAGGAAAATAAAATACCAGGTGTTCCTCCAAAATGTCCTTTCAGCCAGGCCAACAGCGGCAGTGCAAGCAATCCCGACAAAACCCAAGGATGGGCAAAGGAAAAGTCTCCCCAATGTGTATTGAAGAAATGGTGAAGATAAGAAGTCATAACAGGCTATCCTCCTCACTTTTTTTAGAGCTATTTTCAACGTTACCTTGAACAAAGTGTTCCGCTGCTGCAATCAGTGAGAGGCGATCGGTTTCTGCCGCTTCTCTATGAGCAAATTTTAAAAAATCGGAGCGTGTTAAAAAGGTCTCTAATGATTTTTGCTCGGCTAACGTAAACCGCTTGTGCCCTCGTAAAGATTCCAGAAACTCTTCTGTCGTTTGACGCGGTGCAGCCAGCCCAAAAGCTACCCCCAAATAGCCGCGCAGTAATCCGGAAACAAGACTCCCAAACTCATGATCGCTGCCCTCCATAATTTTCTCTTTCATCTGAAGAAGCTGTTGCAAGCAGGCTTCACGTGGCGTGAGCGGTGGTTTTTGACGCAGCTTTCGGATGCCCCAAAAAAGAATTCCCAATAGAAACAACAATACAACTAAGGCGAGAAGAATTTGGGTTGGCGTATAAGCAAAAAAAGAAAAAGGCCCTACAATATCATGCAAAGGAGCTTGTGGTGATGGAGAGGCTTGTAGGCTCTGAAGCGAGGCAGGAAGCGAAGGAACGATTCCTGAGCTTGAAGGAATTGCTGGTGTATTCGATAGAGGCATTGCAATCAACACTAGAATTTTCATTTTGCTTTTCGACGCTCACGCGACACAAAAAAAGAACGGAGTGCCGGCAAATAATCTTTTTCGGTATGCAAGGGGACCATATCAATACGACGGGCTCCAAAGAGGTGCATGAGCTTTGAGGCACGACGGTGCGTTTCTTCTCGATATTCGTCTCGAAGTTTGGAGGAGGAAGTATTGACTTCAAATTGCGCTCCTGTTTCAGGATCTTCCAAGGTGATGACGCCAACATCAGGTAGAGACTCCTCAACGGGGTCAATGATCGGAAGCGCAATGAGATCATGCCGTTTGGAAGCAACCGTCAAGGGACGCGAAAAATCATGCTCGTCTAAAAAATCGGAAATAAGAAAAACAATGGCCTTACGATGCATGACTTTGTTCAGGCAATCGAGTGCTCCAGCAATGTTGGTTTGACGTCCTTTGGGTTGAAAATAAAACATCTCTCGAATGAGACGCAGATGATGAAGGCGTCCTTTCTTAGGTGGCATAAAAAGTTCGATTTGATCTGAAAAAAGAAGTAGCCCCACTTTGTCATTGTTGTGAATCGCGCTAAATGCCAGCACTGCGGCAACCTCCGCAGCCATTTCCCGCTTACTTTCCTGAACACTCCCAAAATTTCCTGAAGCACTCACATCTAAGAGAATCATAACCGTTATCTCGCGCTCTTCTGTGAATTTTTTAATATGTAAATCACCAGTACGTGCGCTCACATTCCAGTCGATCGAACGAATTTCATCCCCGGCAGCGTAAGGTCGCACCTCTTCAAAGTTCATTCCTTGCCCTTTGAAAATACTATGATACTGACCCGAAAACGAAGATTCTACGAGGCGCTTGGTTCGAAGCTCCAGACGACGGATTTTGGCAGCAGTCTGGAGGCTAGAGGCTGGAGAAATTTTCATGTTGTAGTCAAATTGGGTAAATATCAATGCAGCCAAGAAAGGAAATAATGAACCACAAAACACTCAAAGCTGCTAACCCGGATATTTCATACTGATTCGTCGCGAGGCACCGTGCAGCCTGATGTAGACCAGGAAAGCGATGGATTACGACGACGGCTGTATGTCTCATATTGCCCGAGGAGCAATTCGAGACTGACGCTGTATACATCAGGCTACCGCAAGCCGCAGCAGAATGAGTATGAAATATCCGGGTTAAAGCGGAACACAAAGAAAACAGAGAAATAAAATTTTTTATAAAAATTTTTAAAGCAAAAAAATGGTGTGCACGAAAAAATTGAAACTCGAAACCTTTTAGAATTTTTTTATGAAAAAATTCTTTTTGTGATCTTTGTCTCATCTTTGTGCTCTTTGTGGTTCATTCTTTTTGGAAATAAAATAATGTTGTTAGTCACAAAATTATTTTAGCATTCCAGCCTCCAGCCTCTGGCTGATTATGGTACTTGCAACCCTTCAAAAATTTTCCCAACAACTTCTTCCGAAGTGATCGACTCGGCTTCTGCTTCGTAGCTGACAGCTACACGATGGCGCAAGACATCGAGACCAACCGATTTGACATCGTGTGGAGTAACATAACCTCGACCCTGCAAGAAGGCATGGGCTTTGGCAGCAAGCGTGAGGAAAATAGTAGCACGGGGAGAGGCTCCGTAGCGAATCATCCCATCGAGTTTTAATTTGTAGACTGCAGGCTCGCGGGTCGCCCAGACAAGATCGACGATGTAGTCTTTGACCTTTTCATCTACATAGATTTCATTGACTACTTCACGCGCCCGTAAAATCTGTTCTTTTGTCACGAGACGCTCTACGTGCAGGCGTGGAGAAGAGGTTGCCATGGCATCTAAAATCATTCGCTCCTCTTTACGTGTTGGATAGCCAACGACGATCTTGAGCATGAAGCGGTCTAGTTGAGCCTCTGGCAGAGGGTAAGTTCCCTCTTGTTCCAGCGGATTTTGTGTGGCCAAGACCAAAAAAGGATCTGGCAGAGGAAAGGTTTCATCGCTAATAGTGACATGCCTCTCTTGCATCGCCTCGAGCAGTGCGCTTTGAACCTTAGCGGGAGCACGATTAATTTCATCAGCCAAGATGATGTTTGCAAAAAGAGGGCCTTTCCGCGTGGTAAAAATACTCTCCTTCGGATTGTAAATCAAGGTTCCAACAAGATCCGCAGGAAGAAGATCAGGAGTGAACTGTAACCGCTGAAAAGAAGCGTCTATGCAGGAAGAGAGCGTTTTTACGGTTAACGTCTTGGCGAGCCCAGGCACCCCTTCAAGCAACACATGTCCATTACTGAGCAGCCCCAAGAGGAGACCTCGGATGAGCCCTTGTTGCCCCACAACGACACGACTGATTTCTTGAGTGAGAGGATGGACCCAAGCGCTAGTTTCTTGGACACGACGATCAAGTTCTTGAACAGAGTGATTCATAGAATGAAATAAGTGGTATTTTTAAGATGAAAAAGAAAAGCGATTTTATTCGTACGACAAAAAAAATAAAGAAATGTTCAAAAAAAATTTAACGTTGCCCAATATCCCGTCGATATTGTTTTCCTTCAAAGCTAATCAACTCAACGGCGCTATACACCTTGCTCCGCGCCTCTTCTAGCGTGGCTCCCGTGGCGGTAACTCCTAGAACACGACCGCCAGCGGTGTAATAGAAATCACCTTCTTTTCTGGTCCCAGCATGAAAGAGAACAATTTCAGGATCAGAAGCAACTGCAGCTTCGAGCCCATGAATGATTTTCCCTTTTTCAATAGGGCCAGGATATCCTCCCGAGGCCACGACAACGCAGACAGCAGGACGCTCGTTCCAAATGGGCTGCTTGGTGGCGAGTGTTCCATCGAGTGTTGCTTCTAAAAGATCAATCAGATCGCTCTTCAAGCGACGCATGAGGACTTGAGTCTCGGGATCGCCAAAGCGGCAGTTAAACTCGAGGACTTTCGGCCCTTGAGGAGTCATCATGATTCCGGGGAAAAGCATTCCTGCAAAGGTGAGACCATCGGCTTTCAGTCCACGCAAAAAGGGATCAAAGAGTGTACGCTGCAGTTCTTCTTGCATACTGGACGAAAGAACTCCGGAGGGGGAAACCGTTCCCATTCCTCCTGTGTTAGGCCCTTGGTCCCCATCGAGCGCCCGCTTGTGGTCGCGTGCATCGGGGAAGAGGAGTGTTGTGTTTCCATCCACGAGTGCATGAAGAGAACATTCCACCCCAGTGAGGAACTCTTCAATGACGATGGTTGTTCCTGCTACTCCAAACATCTGAAGTTCCATCGATTGACGAACAGCTTCTAAAGCCTCATCCAAAGCGCGAGCAATGACAACCCCTTTTCCAAGCGCAAGCCCATCGGCCTTCACCACCAGAGGATATGTGGCACTCCGGACGTAGGTATAAGCTGTGATGGGATCGATGAACGTTTTTGAAGTGGCTGTAGGAATGCCATGACGGTTCATGAACTCCTTGGCAAAAGATTTAGAAGATTCCAGACGCGCACCAGAAACCGTTGGCCCAAAGATACGAAATCCTGCATTTTGGAAAAGATCGACGACCCCGAGTGCTAATGGATCATCAGGACCGACGATGGTCATGTCGATTTTTTTTTCTTTTGCAAACATGAGTAAACCTGCGCAGTCAGAGGGCTCTATGTGAATGTTTTGACCCAAGGATGCTGTACCCGGATTACCAGGAGCAATGTAGAGTTGTGTGAGACGAGGGCTCTGTTTTAATTTCCAAGCGAGCGCATGTTCTCGGCCGCCAGAGCCGATTAAGAGAATTTTCATGGGAAAAAAAATTAGCCAAGAGGAAGATCTGCGTCTATCTTCTTCTGCTTTTCTTTCTAAAAAATATCCCATGACTATCTGCCTTCTTAAATCTAAAATTCATCGTGCCACCGTAACTGGCGCTTCCCTGGACTATGAAGGGAGCCTCACGATCGCTGCCGATCTTGCAGAACGTGTCGGCTTTCTCCCTTATGAAAAAATTCTGGTTGGCAATATGGCTAATGGGGAACGTTTTGAAACCTACGTGATTTACGGGAAAGCTGGATCCGGCGTGATCGAACTCAATGGTGCTACGGCTTTGCTTGGGAAGATTGGGGATCTTCTCACCATCATGTCTTACGCTTGGCTTGATGTGGCGAAAGAGGTTCCTCACCACAAGCCCTCGGTGATTCTTTTAGGAAAAGGGAATGTGATTCTGGTCTAAAGTTTAATTGTGCTCAGCCTTGACGCTAGCGTGTTAATGCTGCATAGATCTGTTCCCAAAAATCATACTAATTAACATTACTAACAACATCATCCAGTCAATATTATGAAAAGCAACCGCAGTGAAGTAAACAGTAAAATATCTAAGACGTTCTATTCTATGTATTAGGATTTTTCCTATTGAGCATGTTTGTTGTTGCTCAGGCAAAGGCTGATTCTGAAACTACGACCCGTTATACCGAGTCTGGATGGAGTTATGGTCGAGTTGGGCCCGGATTTAGTTATGATTTACATGAAATTGATAATAAATTTTGCTATAGATATTGCTATGTAATTCAGCCTATTTCGGATGCCTGGATTAAATCTGGAAAGTATAATTTTCTAGTCACCACTCCAATAACACTTAGCCTTACGGGTAAACGGTCTCATAGTGAGAATAAAGACTATGATATCGGCGTCTTTTATCCTGCAGGGTATTCTGGTAGTGACTATGACTTTAAAGGAAAAGGAAAAAAGGTTCCATATTATTATGCCTTGGATGCAGTGAAGCTCACTCAAGGAGAAAATGATGTGTTGGAATTTGGAATGCATATCACTTATTATGATACTACTCCTGTAGCCGGGCCTGGTATAGAATGCTGTACTTGCAGTTTTATTCCGAAATCAGTTGGAACCGCATCAATTAGATTTACAGCGGATGTATTCACTTATCACGGCGCATGGTCTAGCCAAAAGATGACAGTGGAAATCCCTATCATTGTAACGCCGTAATTTACCTTTTTATTCTAAAACAATCTTATCTCGTCATGAGGTTCCACTTCATAGCGAGATTTTTTTTATATTTGTTCACAGGACCCGTTCACAGGAACGGGTAAAGCTACAAACTATAGGCTGCAAGTATAGTCGATTAAATTGAAAAGGGTGCTTTTAGAACGAAGATATTTTGTTTGATAGCAAGGCCGAAGATTGAGGCGCTATCCAAAGATAACGTAAGATCTGAGAACACAGTCATAAGGAAAAAGAGCCAGCTAATAACGTGCTCTTATCGATTTAATAAACTATATCTATTTCTGTGAACGAATACGTTCACAAAACTGAAAAAAAATGAACAATAGCCACAAAAGAGAGTGAAATATCCGGGCGAGCCTCCAGCCTTACCCATTCAGCAACGGGCCGTCTTCCCAACGTTTTGGCTGCAGTCGCTTTTTCTGAAAAAAGTTTTTGAGTACCGCTCCACATTCTTGTTCTTTGACCCCAGCTAGAATCTCGCACCGATGATTGAGTGTTGGCATTTGAAGAATATTGAGTAGTCCTCCAGCTCCGCCCCCACGAGGATCGCCACATCCAAAAACCACGCGCCGCAAACGGGCATTGACGCAGGCTCCCGCGCACATGGGGCACGGTTCTTTGGTTACATAGAGGTCACATTCATTCAAGCGCCAGTCTCCGAGAGCCTGCTCTGCCTGAGTGATAGCCAAGATCTCTGCATGGGCTGTTGCATCGCGTAATGTCTCTACCTGATTATAGGCCCGAGCAATGATGTGTCCGTCATGAACAATCACTGCTCCCACAGGAACCTCCTCTTTTTCATAAGCCTGCAGAGCCTGACGCAAGGCCTGCTGCATAAAATAGTCATCGCTTGTGAGGTCGATAGAGGCCAGTTGGAAAGAATTCATAACTAAAAATAGGGGTCAGAAATAGGGGTCAGGCTAAGAATTTTGACAAAAGTACATCGACAAGAAACTGAAGGTTCAAAATAGCATCTTTTGTCAAAATTCTTAGCCTGACCCCTATTTTTATTTCCTTGGCACAACCTTGCTCCAAAGGCGCTCCACAACGTGCGCAAAGGGTTTTGAAGGTTTTTTAGGACGACTACATTCAATGTAAACGCCACTCACCAATGTTTCGATGCCAGAAAGTCCATCGAATCCTAATTTAGGGCGTACAATAGAGTAATTGGTCTGAGGTGCACGTAAGAAGTCGTATCCTGGAGCCAAATAGGCGGTCACCTCCACACGATGATGGGCAATGTGCACCTCCTCGACCAGACCAATAGGAAGACCAAGGTAGCGCACTTGTGTTTGCCCAGCAAGAAGCCCTTGTCCCTCATCAAAGGACATTCTAAGGGGCTCTGGAGTGAGTCGAGCGACTTGTTCACTTGAAAAAAGTTGAAAAGATTTTCCTGCGACGGCAACGGAATCTTTATTCAAGCTAAAGGAATCATAAGCGATCCCTCCTTGAAGAAGCGCTTGCAGACTGGTAATTTCCGCCGTGACGATTCCAGGACCTGCTTGAATTTTGGTTCCAGGGAGGCGCCAAAAAACAGTCTTCTCATGCACCGTGTTTGCAAATTCTTTTTGAATGAGAATGGTGAGACATGGCACACCTTGTTCATCCACCTCTTTTTTCTCTATTTTTCCAACAATGACACCGCGATAGAGAATGGGTGCGCCAACATAAAGTGTTGGAATTTCTGAAGCATGAAGTTGAAATCTCACTTCTTCATTCCCAACGCGTGCTTCCTGCTCATTAGCGGCCAGATGAAAGGATTCTCCACTTTTTGCTTCTTCTGCCGGCGTCTCAAAAGTATCAACGGCAACAGTCCCTAAAAACATGCTTTTCAAATTTTGTATTTCTGCCTGCACTCCGTTAGGTCCTATCTTCAGCGAAGCAGCAGGTATCATCCAAAAGTGACTATTGCTGTGAATGAGTCGGACATACTGTTTTTGAATAGCAGCAATGACAACAGAATTTCCATCTGCCATCAGTTCTTTGCGCATGACACCACCAATACTCACGCCTCGGTATGTTATTGGAGAGCCTTCTTCCAAATAAGGAATTTCTTGGGCCGTGAGCTTGAGAATGAGTCCAGGAGGCTCTAAAGGATGGAGCGGCGTTTTTTCCATGCCAACAAAATGAGTGGTTCTGGGCCCTTCACCAAGGCGTGCTTGCAGAGAGTTTCCTTGAATAATGGAACTGAGTCCTGATGTTTTTGCTAGACTGATAACTGGTTGATCAATCCAATAAAGTGTTCCTGCTTGAGAAAGGGGCGATGCAAATGCTTTCAATCTTATGGTGACAATGGCCTTACTCAAATGCTCATCTAGTCTGACATCGATGACCTCTCCTGCAGCGACGCCACGATAAAAAAGAAGCGTCTTGTTGGCTTGAATTCCTGGAGCTTCATGAAATTCGACTTCAATAGTAGGACCCTCTGAGTGCCAGTTGTTCCAAAAAAACCAAGCAGTCGTGAGCAGTGCCAATAATGGGAACAGCCAGACCCACGAAAGACGAATAGTCCCATGGGCCGTGATTTTCCCATGATCAGTCACATAAGGATATGAATTTTCAGAAGGCATGAGAAAGTAACTTAAGTCAAGGAAGGCTTGCTTCCAAGTGGTTTTATAGGCATTCTTGGGTTTTTTAACCCAGATATTTCATACTGATTCGTCGCGAGGTGCTGCGCAGCCTGATAAAGACAAGGAAGGCGATGAATTGCAACGACGGCTGTATGAGTACACATACTGCCTGAGGAGTAATTCAAGACTTTCGTAGCATACACCCAAGCTCTCACAAGTCGCAGCAGAATTAACATGAAATATCTGGATTAGGTCCAGTGCTACATTCTTCTCTCTCTTTTGTTTCAAAATTTATTTTCTCATGAGCATTTTTTCAAAACTCTTTACAAAATTTCTAGGCGTTTTTTCCACGGATATCGGTATTGATCTTGGTACTGCAAATACACTTGTTTATTTGAAGGACCATGGCGTTGTGTTGCGCGAACCTTCTATTGTAGCAGTCAAAGCAGGCACGACGCAGGTGCTTGCAGTAGGTGATGAAGCAAAGCGAATGCTTGGAAGAACGCCAGGCAATATTACAGCGATACGTCCCTTGAAAGATGGAGTCATTGCTGATTTTGAAATCACTGAAGCCATGCTGCGTCATTTCATTACAAAAGCTCATGGTGCACGCCGTCTTATTCGGCCTCGCGTGCTTATTGCGGTACCAAGTGGTATTACCGAAGTAGAAAAACGAGCTGTCAAAGATTCTGCATTGCATGCGGGAGCACGAGAAGTTTTTTTGATTGAGGAACCGATGGCCGCAGCTATTGGGGTTGGTCTCCCCGTTACTGATCCTGCAGCCAATATGATTATTGATATCGGCGGAGGAACCACCGAAGTAGCCATCATTTCACTCGCAGGCATTGTCTTTAGTCGTAGTGTCCGCGTCGCTGGTGACGAGCTTGATGAAGCGATTATCAATTACATCAAACGTGCTTACAACATCCTGATTGGGGAGCGTACGGCAGAGGATATCAAATTACAAATTGGCTCTGCTTATCCTTTAGAAAAAGAAATGGTCATTGATGTCAAAGGACGTGATTTGGTAGCAGGCCTTCCAAAAACAGTTCATATTTCTTCCAAAGAAATCCGTGAGGCCCTTATGGAGCCTGTCTCCACTATTGTAGATGCTGTTCGTATTACGCTGGAACGTTGTCCTCCGGAACTCTCAGCAGATCTTGTCGATCATGGCGTTGTGCTTGCAGGTGGTGGTGCTTTGCTCCGTGGTTTAGATAAACTCATTGCTGAAGAGACAGGGCTCCCAGTGCATGTAGCCGAAGACCCGCTCAGCGCCGTTGTGGAAGGGACAGGACGCGCACTCCAAGAAATTGAATTCTTGCGTGCTGTTGCATCACAAGATCGGGCTAGGGCTTAGTGCTGTGCTGCAGCATGAAGCACGCAGCACTGTGTGCTGCATGAGTAAAGAGTAAAAGGTAACGCGTTTTCTAATATAGTACATTAAATTGAAAAGGGCGTATTAGAAGTGCAGAAATTTTTCCTTAGGATAAGGCTGAAGATCGAAGCGCTATCTGAAGATAACGCAAGATCTGAAAACGCAGTCCTAAGGAAAAAGAGCAAGCTTATGGCGTGCCCTTTTCAATTTAATACGCTATAACACGAGATGAACCATCAACATTCTTATTTATCGTGATGTCATTGTAAAAAAAACAGCACTTAATAATCTGCGTTTAGCACCTCATACCATCTTTACTTATAGCCTGACCATGCCTCGCTCTCGTATTTTCATTCTTGCAGCTCTTGTTGGCACGGCCCTTTTTTTTTCATTGTTACATGCCTCAGGACTTCAACTTGCTCAAGAAAAGTTGTTCACCTTTCTTTCTCCTATTTTCTACGTTAACGCGATCCTCAAAAAAAATATTGAAGAGCTGACACGCCGTCGTATGACCTTGAATCAATTAGAAACAAGCAATCGTGCGCTCATTTTAGAAAATAAAAAACTCCAAGCAGAAAACCAAGTTTTGCACGGAGCAGAAGAAGAGAACCATCAATTACGCAAGGCCTTGGACTACCGAGATCACTCTTCGTTTATGCTCTTACCTGCAACGGTCATTGCCCATGACAACTCGACATGGTGGACCAGTGTAAAAATCGATCGAGGATCTCATAATGGTATTGCTTCTGATATGCCAGTCATCACAGAAAATGGTCTTGTGGGGAAGACAAGCGTTGTCACACCACTCGTAACCACGGTCATTCTCATCACCGACGAAAATTGTAGTGTGGCTTCAAAAGTCCAAGGGACCTCGGATCAAGGAATCTGTAGCGGTTTGAGAATCCCAACAGGCGAATTACAACTTGGGTTTCTAAATAAATTAGCCAATTTGCAAGAAGGACAAAAAGTCTACACAGCAGGCGTCAGCGGTGGAATCTTCCCCTCGGGCATTGAAATTGGAACGGTAAAAAGCTTTCATCTCCGCGAACTCGATGGTCAGGCCATCCTGGACCCAACTGCTGATTTGGGTAACCTTGAGCATGTTTTCGTCATTGTGGGAGCGAAGGAGTGAGTCAAATAGGCTGGAGGCTGGAGAAAATTCACTTCTACCCTTATTCTAAATTTCATTATTCCTGTTCATTCGAGATTATTGACAATAGAAAAATTTCAACTTTTTTGTTCTAAAACAGAACATTTTAAAATTCCAGCCCCCCAGCCTCCCTTATGAAGCCCCTTCCTCTTTTTTTTCTTCTTCTCGTGATCTTGCTGGTCACCCTGGCAGCAGAAGATCTTTTGCCAGCTCTTATTTTTTTGGGCCAGGCTCATCTTGTTTTGTTTCCGATTATTTTTTGTTTTGCCGTGATAGTACTTCCCTTTATGGGAGCTCTTTTTTTTGGAATGATGACAGGATTGTTAGAAGGACTGATGGTGATGCATATCCAACATGGGCATGTTGAAATTCGAATAGGTTGGTTTATTTTCTTTTTTATGCTCTGGGCTCTTGCCCTTCAATTATTGAGTGACTTAACACACGGCATTCGTTGGGAGCTACATGCTTTGGCAAGCGGACTTTGCACCGCTACTTTTATTTTAGGAGAATTTCTTCTCCTCACCTTCTCCAGGGGAAATTTTTTCGTCACTAATGATCTCCTTCTTCTAAGTTGTGTTCCAGCAGGAATTGCCGTGCTTCTAGCGCCTCTCGTCTATGGATTATTGGAATTTCTGATCTCTCCACCAAGGCAGGCCAGCACAAACTACCTTTTCCCACTTTGATGTTAAAAAAAGAAGAGACCTCATCCCATCGTCAGATCTTGATTTTAAGCGGGATTGTCTTTGCTGCTTTTTTAATTTTAGTATTAAAGCTCTGGTATGTGCAGGTCATTTGTGGTGACAAATACAAAGCCAAAATCAAAGAAAATTCTGAATTAACGGTCCGTATTCCTGCAGTGCGAGGGGAAATTTATGATCGCAATGGAATTCCTCTTGTTGAAAATCGTGCCAGCCTTCAAGTTGACCTTTACCTGCCTGATATTGTCAAAGCATTCAAAGAAAAAGAAGGCACCATACCAATGCTTCATTACCGCGGTTTGGACCATGGAATGCCGATCGACAAAGAAGAAGCGGATATTGTTCAAATTGTTCAGACCTCCATTATTCCTCGTCTTGAAAAATTAGGACTCGCTGGTGACTACAATACGCGCAAATTACAACTGCACTATCGCAACAACAAAGAGGTTCCTTTTTCTTACCGACAAGATCTTGATTTTGAAACTATGGCTCGTTTTTGTGAAAACAACCTCGACCTGCCAGGCGTCAATGTCACGCTAAAACCAGTCAGAAACTATGTCTACGGCTCGCTTGCTTCTCATCTCTTTGGTTATGTAGGGTTCCCTTCTGACATTGATCCTAAGGAAGCCAGTCAGTTTAATTTTTATGAACCTGACGTGGTTGGGAAGGCCCAAATTGAATTGGCCTATGACAGAGTACTCAGAGGGACCCCTGGCCAACGCATCCTTCAGCGCAATGCCCATGGTAGTATTGAAAAAGAAGAGGAGCAAATCGAACCAAAACAAGGAGCCAATGTCTATCTGACCATTGATGCACGCATTCAGTATATCGCGGAACAAGCACTGCGTGTCGTCGGCCGTGGAGCCATTGTGGTACTTGATCCTAATGATGGAGATATTTTGGCGATGGCTTCGGTTCCTTCGTTTGATCCGAATAAATTTGTTCCCACCATTTCTAAAAAAGATTGGGAATCCCTCATTCACGATGAGGCCGATCCACTAACAAATCGTGCATTAAGCGCCTATGCCCCGGGTTCTATTTTCAAGCTGTGCACCTCCTTTGCTGGCATTCGCGCTGGGATTGGAGATCGCGAATTCACCTGTACGGGCGGAGTACAGTATGGTGACAAATTCATGAAGTGTTGGGTGATGACGGCGAAACCTCCCTTACCTCCTCATGGAAAACTTCACTTAAGCGATGCTATTAAAAAATCATGCAACGCCTTTTTTTACCAATATGGAAATGCTGCCGGAATTGATCAAATTGATGCTGTGGGAACCATGCTAGGCCTTGGTCAAAAAACAGGATTGCCGCTCAATAATGAGGCTTCGGGAGTGTTGCCAGGGCCTGCTTGGTTAGCAGCAAATGCGCCACGAGAACGTTGGAGCGCTGGCTACACAGCAAACGTCGCCATTGGTCAAGGATTTGTTCTCACAACTCCTGTGCAAATGTCCCTCGTTGGGGCTACCGTGGCCAATGGAGGAATCTGTTACGCACCTAGACTCGTTGAGAAAGTGGTAGCCCAAGATGGAACAGTCCTCGAAGAAGAACCGATAAAGATTCGAAATAATTTTAAAAAAGAGGGTGGCTTTACCGATGAGCAAATTCAACAAGTACGCCTCGGCATGTGGAAAGTAGTCAATGAAGATGGTGGCACCGCTCGCAAAGCACGTCTTGAAAAAAATATTGTAGCTGGAAAAACAGGAACAGCTCAATTTTGGCGAGGTCATAACAAAGATAACCATACCTGGTTTTTAGGCTTTGCTCCGTATGACCATCCCAGATATGTCGTTATTGTGCTTGTGCAAGGAGCTAAGTCAGGAGGAGCCGTCGCGGCTCCTCTTGCAGCAAAAGTCCTAGAAGAAATCTTCGCAATGGAAGCAGGAAAAGAAATAAAACTCACTTTCTTAGAACCTGCCGTTGGAAATTTCAAACATATCTCAAGTATTGATTTTGGCAGCACGACACCTTCTTCCTATGGCCCTGATACTGAGCCTGGTGACTCACCTATTGAAGACACTCCCACAACAGACTCTTCTTCTAAGGAGAATGTGGCGACCCCTGATATTAGTGAAGATGCTGATGCACGGGGGCATGTGAAAAATAGACCACAAAATCCAGGAGCACTTCAAAAGTTTTTCAATTTCTTAGGTGGCGGCCGATCGGCAGCGCCGAAGAATTAGAACGTTTTAAAAAATTCTGTAGTTGGGTGCATTGTCAGAACACGACCCGACGGGAGTCGGTCGGGCAGACTGCCGTTAGGCAGCCCAGCAAGGGCGAGGTGAGCTTCGCAAAGCGAGTCAAACGAGGAAGCGCAGACCCGCAGTGTAGCCAGCGATACTCGAGTACGGTGTCTAGCACCAAGGACGTGAACGGCCTTTCAAACTCTTCCCGAAAATCCTTATGGATTTTTTGGCGCTCGGCAGCTGTCAGTCTATCAAATTATTTTGGTAGGCTGACAGCCCATCTTACCTTAAGGCTGGCTGGTAGACTTCCCCTCCGACGAGCTGTCAGTGCCCATTCTCGGGGAGCCTACCAGCCAGCTTTAACGCTCTATCTCTAATTTTTAGAGATATCATTTTTTAACATATAAGGACGCGATCCCCGCCTTCGCGGGGATGACGTTCGGAGTGACACCACAAGGCTCGGCTACAGAATTTTTTAAAATGCTCTAGAGTGCCCGTTCAAAAGACCGGGTACAGTTGAAGTCAAAAGTTGAAGTTGAAGCGGCAAGAAGCGTATCTATTCAAAAAAAATGAGCGCTCAAATTTAAACCTATAGACTATAGACTACAGAATACAATCGTATCAGTTCTCTTGAACGGGTATGATTGACTTATCTTGTGTTCCTTTGTGTTCTTTTATGGTTAACTTCTTTGCTATTTGATTTCTTTACTCGCAATGAGCACCCGTCTTACTGAACGGGTAAACAATTTTTCACTTTCAACCGCTGTCTGATGACGGCTCTTACTACTTTGAACATTATCGATACTGTTAAAAATTTTTTAGGCGTTAAAAAAACGGGGCCTAGAATAAAACTCATCATTAGCTCTGAAAAACTCGAGAAACGAGTAGCCCTCATGGAGGATGGGCTACTAGAAGAATATTCTATCGAGCGCGACAGCGATCGGAATATCGTGGGAGGTATTTTTAAAGGTAAAGTGCGCAATATTGAACATGGTTTGAAAGCCATGTTTGTCGACATTGGTTTTGAAAAAAATGCATTTTTACACTTTTGGGATGCCGTACCAGCTGCCCTCGATAGTGGTATTGAAGCAGTTCAACGCACTCATACTCATCACTCCTCTAAGAAAAAAATTACAGCAAAGGACATTCCTTCGATTTACCCCGTTGGATCAGAAGTGATGGTACAAGTGACAAAAGGTCCCATTGGAACCAAGGGGCCACGCGTCACCACCAATATCAGCCTCGCTGGGCGTTATATGGTGCTCATGCCTTTTAACGATCAATGTGGCATTTCTCGTAAAATTGAAGATCCTAAAGAACGCGCGCGCCTTCGCAAAATTCTTACCGATTTAGAATTACCAGAAGGGATGGGGATCATTATCAGAACTGCAGGTGATGGGCAGCGAGCCCGTTTTTTTGTACGTGACCTCCACTTTTTACTCGATCAGTGGCGTTGTGTGGAAGAAGGAATGAAAACGAAGCCTGCTGCAAGCACCTTGATTCTAGAACCAGATCTGATCGCGCGCACAGTGCGTGATTTTCTCACCGATACGGTTGATGAAGTCTATATTGATGATTTAAGCGAAACGGAAAGAATGCAGTCTTTGGTCGCACCTATTTCAAAACGTGCTCGCAAGCTTATTCATCACTACAGTGGAACAAAGCCGATTTTTGATAACTTTGGAGTTCAAGAACAGATTGATAAAGCGTTGCTGCGTCAGGTCTGGCTTCCTTGCGGAGGATATCTCGTCATCGATGAAACGGAAGCCATGATTACTGTCGATGTCAATACCGGTCGCAATAAAGGAAGCAAAGATATGGAAAAAACATTGCTTCAAACAAACCTAGAGGCAGTCGATGAAATCGCACGTCAGCTTCGACTCCGTAACATTGGAGGTCTTATTGTCTGTGACTTCATCGATATGAAAAGTCGCAAAGATCAGAATGCTGTCTATCACCGGATGAAAGATCGCCTCAAGCGAGATAAAGCACGCACTCATGTCTTGCCCATTTCTGCATTGGGGCTCATGGAGATGACACGCCAGCGTGCTCAAGAGAGCATCTCGAGCTCTCGCTACACGCATTGTCCCTACTGTGGTGGCAAAGGAGTTATCAAAAGTGTCATGACCATGAGCGTAGAACTTCAACGTGCCCTTCATACCTTGATGAAACGCCATCAAGATGAAATTCATGAATTTAAAGTGACTGTTCATCCTGAATTACTCCATCGTTTGCGCCACGAAGATGATGAACTCCTAGCAGACATTCAACGTCGCTATCTGGCTTGTCTCACCTTCCGTGCTGACCCCACGATCCATTTAGAAAAATTTGTGATTACCGACGCGCTTACGAATAAAGAACTGGCGCTCTGAAAATGAGCTGGAGGGTTGATTTATCAAAACGAAACTAAAGCTACAGTCTTTCCATTATTTGGTTAGAAAGATCAATTTTAAAATCTCTTTCTCATAATAGCAACTAATGGATTTTTTCTACCACTCCTAGTCATTCATAAAAAATAATGATCTTATACCTTTCTTGAATGAATCCGACAAAGGTATGTTTGAAATTAGCAGCAGCATGAAACTTCCTCCAGCCTCAAGCCTCAAGCCTCTAGCCTCTAGCCTGATTCTCCCCTCCTCTCAGTGGCAAGACATTCTCCTAGCTGCTTCCATTGCTTGGCTTCTTTTTGAGACGTGGCGCGGATGGCGCCTTGGTCTTATTCGAGGCTTCCTCAAGTTTGCGGCCTTGATTGCAGCTTGGTTTGCAGGTTCTGCAACAGCAGCTGCAATCAATATAGGACTTCTCTTTTTTTTTCATGCTCCTTCTCCGCTCATCCCTAGTCTGTTGGGAGGCATTGTAGGACTTGGAGCCTACGTGTTGATCAATTTTTTTTCAGCACTCCTTTTTAAAAAAACAGATCATTATCACGGCTTCTTACGTGGTTTTCTGGGTCTAGGAGGAGCATGTTGCGGAATATTGTTTGGCCTCTTTTTCCTTTGGGGAGGCATTTCTGCAATACGTAGCCTGGGTCTTGTAGGAGAGGTGCGCCTCTTGCACGCAGAACAACAAGGGTTGCCTTCCACAAGCGACCCATTGGCTTATAACCTAGTAAGACTTAAAAAATCATTAGAATTAGGGCCCTTGGGGACCTGGTTTATTCAAGTGGATCCACTCACGCCTGCTTTTTATGAAAACACAAAAAAAAGCATGTCACTCATGAAAGATCATGAAGCCTTGATTCGCTTCATCAATACTCCAAGCACACAGAAACTTTTATCAAATCCTAGTATCAGAAAAATAGTGAATGATCCCGAAGTACAAAAAGCAATGACATCGGGAAATATTTTTCTTCTTATTGAAAACAAAAATGTCCAACACGCTTTTAGCGATCCAACTTTATGGCAGGAATTAAAATCGTTTGACCTTTCTGCTGCTTTAAAACAAGCGACCAGACAACCAAACCAGTAAAGAGTAAAGAATAACGGGTAATAAGTTAATACCTCGAAGGTATATACCCCAGTTCTTTTCATTTGAATTTGCTGAAGGCACGTTACTAAACTCGCTACACGTTACCCTTTACTTGCCTCAACCTAAAATCTGTGCACTTAGAAAACAATCCTCCTTACCTCGTCACCATCGGACTCGAAGTTCATGCCCAGCTCAAAACCAAGACCAAAATGTTTTGCTCTTGCCTTGTAGAATATGGGGCCGAGCCCAATACCCACGTCTGTCCGGTCTGTTTAGGACATCCTGGAGCACTTCCAACCATTAATCGTGAAGCCCTCTATTTAACAACACTTGCAGGCCTCATGCTCTCGTGTGAGATTCCTCCGCTCTGTAAATTTGATCGGAAAAATTATTTTTACCCCGACATGCCAAAAAATTATCAAATTTCACAATTTGATAAACCACTCTGTCTCGGTGGTGCTGTTCCGCTCTATGAACGTGCTTATCCCAAAGAAGTACAAAAAACAGAAGTGGCCCAAGAAAAAAAGATTCGCCTCACGCGTATTCATCTCGAAGAAGATGTCGCCAAAAGTTTTCATTCCGAAACCACAAGCAGCATCGATTTCAATCGGGCAGGAACTCCTCTTATTGAAATTGTTTCCGAGCCTGACATTGCCTCTCCAGAAGAGGCTTTTGCCTATCTGACAGCACTCCGTCAAATTTTAGTTTATGGCAATATCAGTGATGCTGATATGGAAAAAGGTCAAATGAGGTGTGATGTGAATGTCTCGGTACGTCCTGCAACACAACAAGAATTCGGCACCAAGATTGAACTGAAAAACTTAAATACGATTAGTGGTGTACGCCGCGCTTTGACCTTTGAAATTCAACGTCAAATTGAAATTCTTTCGCGTGGCGGAACATTGTCTCAAGAAACACGCCGCTGGGATGATGATCGTGGAGAAACAACTCTGATGCGTGTGAAAGAATCAGCCCATGACTACCGCTACTTTCCTGATCCTGACTTACTTCCCATTCATACCGAAGAATTAGTTGCAGAGGCTCAAAAAAGAATGCCCGAGCTACCACAAGCAAAGTGTGCTCGTTTAATTGCTGATTATGAACTCAGTCCTTACGACGCAGCTGTACTTACCGAAGATCATGCTCTGGTGACTTATTTTGAAGAAGCTATTCACATCGCTGCTCAGAAAGTACGTCCCAAAATCCTTGCAAACTGGATCATCAATGATCTCTTGAGTGCTTTGGGAAGCACCTCTTTGAGCCTTACAGAATCTCCTATTGGGCCGGGAGCGCTCGTTGAATTAACCTCGTTAATAGAACAAGGGACCATCAGCGGCCGCCAAGGGAAAGAAGTTTTTGCTGAAATGATCACCAGTCAAAAAAGCCCATCACTCATCGTTCAAGAAAAAGGATTGCAACAAGTCAGTGATAGCGGTGCTATCGAAGGCTTCTGCGACAGCGTTATTACAGCACATCCAGCAGTGGTCGCTGATTTTAAAGCTGGCAAAGAAGCTGCGTTAAATTTTCTTAAAGGACAAGTGATGAAACTTTCCAAAGGAAAAGCCAATCCAGCGCTTGCAGGAGAAATATTGCTCAAGAAACTTTCATGAAATTATCATCTCCTCTCGTTTGGTTCATCACGGGCACATCATACGGTTTTGGACGTGAGCTTGTGCGAGTCGCCCTAGAACGCGGTGACAAGGTCGTAGCCACCTCACGCACTCCCAAAAAAGTCGAAGAAGCTTTTTCGAAGTACGCAGATAATCTTCTTGTACTGCCGCTAGACCTTCACAATACCGTACAAATAGAAAAAGCAGTAACAACAGCTATTGCAACTTTTGGGCACGTTGATGTACTCGTTAACAATGCTGGCTATGGTCTTCTCGGTGCTGTGGAAGAAGTGAGTGAACAAGAAGTATCAGATTTGTTTAAGATTAATTTCTTTGCCCTTTTAAAAACGACACAAGCTTTCTTGCCTCATTTTCGGGAGCGCTGCAGTGGCCATATTATCAATATTTCTTCTATCTGGGGACTCACTGCTGCAGCGGGTTTTGGAATTTACAATGCGACAAAATTTGCGGTAGAAGGCCTCTCTCAAGCTCTTGCCCAAGAAATAAAGCCACTTGGCATTCATGTAACGCTTGTAGAACCAGGTGGTTTTCGCACCAAATTTTTAGCGAAAGATGCCTTGGGTGCATCCCAAAAAATTATTGAAGACTATATCCCTACTGTTGGAAAAGCACGGGTCTGGAGCGCCCATGGTGATGGAAAACAGAATGGCGACCCTCTTCTTGCAGCACAGGCTATTCTAAAAGTAGTTACCTCAGAGCATCCTCCGCTCCATCTTCTTCTTGGAACTGATGCCTATCACGAAGCCATAGATCATTTGAATATGTTGCGTCAAGAGATCGAAGCCTGGCGGGAAGTAACTCTTTCAACAGACATTAAAAGTTAGCTCGGATTGTTTCCTGAAAAACAGCATTCGATTTTTTTTTGCAATAGGAAGAAAACTTTCTCATTCCAAAAAAGAGAGCTGCGCTAAGAAGGAATAACGCGCAAAAAACCACGAGCAATAAGTTGATTTTTTTCATGAGCGCTTGTTTCTGCTTCAACTTCAACTTGAAACTTCAACTTACCACAAAGTGGTTAAGGCATCTTCACCGCCACACAATGATGAAGCACCCTATCAGGAGAAAAGCGTTCTGTAGAGCGGACAACAACATGAAGACCTTGATATTCTACAAAGCCATGTTGAGCCAACTCGGTGCTTAGATGATCATAAGACTCTAACTGTTTGACCACAAGTTGATCTTGTGCCAGAACAAGCGTGCGAGTCCCTGGAATCTCTAAGACCGATACAGGAAGAAGATGGCGTACCAGCTCCGTAAGTTTATTATCGACCGGCGTGACTGATTGAGAGGCGGCATGTTTTACCTCGAGTTGAATCATCCGTGCACGTGCTTCTGGACCCACCGATTCCAACGCATGACTGATGGCATCTAAGAGTGTATGCCGCACTTCTGAGAGTTCATGAAGCTCCTGTAGTTTTTGGAGGCCTGGTGTTTGATGAATGGCTTTCGCAAGGGAAGAAATCTCTTTGAGGTAGGCATTTTTTTGTGACTCAGGGACAAAATACATCACCACCAATCGGACTGGCTCTCCATCAGGAGAACCATAGTTAATACCATGAGGGCTCCAACCAACTGAGCAGAGAAGCTCAGTGTCACGCAGCGTAGAGGCATGAGGACAAGCCCATCCTTTTCCAATACCTGTGTTGTGGAGCTTCTCCCTTGCAATAATTCTTTCGGTAACCTGATCTTCGACTTGAACCTCTGGAATAGCCTCAATCAAGACAGAGAGGAATTCTAGTGCATCGACTTTGTCATTGTCAGGTAGTTCAACGAGACGACCTTCTTGGAGTGCATTGAGGAGGGCTTTCATGAGAAGAAGTGCCTGCTATCTGCAAGCTGGCAGGTAGAAGATAGAAGTTAGAAACAGATTGTGCAGAAAAATAAGTTTATGTTTTTCTGAGGCTCATCATTTGAATGGATTGCTTCTTCAACTTCAACTTTTAACTTCAACAAAGCCGCAAAGTAGATTTATTAGACTTCTTGTAAAACTCACTGATGGCTGATGGAGCGCAAGGAGTCTCCTGTGCGCAAACCCAGAATGCCAGCCAGCCGGGAGGCTCTGGGATAGACTCCTCCAGGCAGTCCGACAGGGTGAGCCGAGCCGGGGCGATACTGCAATTCGCAGCAGCAGCAGGATTTTGCAAGAAGTCTATTCCATATGCAATTTCTGTAGCTTAGGAGCAATCACCGCACGACAATAAGGAGCATTACGATTGTTGAGATAATAATTTTGATGATATTTTTCTGCGGGATAAAAATGCGTGAGTGGCTTGATTTCTGTAACAATGGGTTTCTCAAAATAAGCTTGAGCATTTTTTTTGGAAGCCTCAGCGATCTGTTGTTGCTCTGGAGACGTTGTGAAAATGACCGAGCGATATTGCGGCCCTAAGTCAGCTCCTTGTTGATTCCATGTTGTGGGATCATGAGCGCGCCAAAATAGATCTAACAACTGATTGTAAGAAATTTTTTTGGGATCGTAAGTGATTTCAATCACCTCGGCATGACCGGTGTTTCCTTCACAGACTTTCTCGTAGGTTGGATTCTTGGTTGTCCCTCCGGCAAATCCTGACTGTACAGAAAGGACACCAGGAAGTTTTTGGAACAATGCTTCCATACACCAAAAACATCCTCCTCCTAAAACTGCTTGAGCTGTTGTCGGAGAATCAATGCGATCGTTCTTGGCCGCAAAAGTTGGACTCGTAAATAAGGAATTCATAGACGTAAATAAAAAGATTAAAAAAAGTTTTTTCATAGGTGCCTCCGGCAAGTAGTGTATTCCTGTCACTCTCTATTCGCCACTCTTTACTCTTTACTCGTTAACTTTTACTTACCTTCAGCATGTTTGCCTTCTATGTTCACGATTTGAGCCCCTTCCTGATTCGCTTTGGAGGTGGCTTTGGGATTCGCTGGTATGGACTTGCCTATATCCTTGCTTTTCTTTTTGGCACACTGCTCTACCGACACTTGGCAAAACGAGGTTATTCTGACCTGACCCCCGATCAAGTCACAGACTTTATAACCTGGGGAGCCTTATTTGGGGTGGTTCTTGGAGGACGACTTGGCTACATGCTCTTCTACGATCTGGATGGATTTTTACAAAACCCTCTCATTCTTTTTCGCGTTTGGGAAGGAGGGATGTCAAGTCATGGAGGAATTATCGGCCTAGCACTCTACTCGCTTTGGTATGCACGCCGCCATCACGTTTCCTGGTTAAATCTCGGAGATAATCTTGTCGTGGTTGCCCCCATAGGGCTCTTTCTCGGGCGTTGTGCCAATTTTATCAATGGAGAATTGTTTGGACGTGCAACGACTGTTTTTTGGGCTATGCAATTCCCCAAAGAACTCGCTTTTCTCCCTCCTGGATTTGTCGTGGCAACATTGCAAGATACAGCAAACATCAATCCTAAATTTTGTACGGTTGATGCCGTGATAGAAGGAGTCCATTCCTCTCCTCAATTGCACGACTACCTCGCCACTATTTTAACCCCACGCTATCCCTCACAATTACTAGAAGCATTTCTAGAGGGCATTGTACTCTTCACACTTCTTTGGGTCTTGCGTACATGCTATCGCCTTCCCAATGGTATTCTTACGGGCGTTTTTTTTATCGCTTACGCGCTGTTACGCATCGCAGGAGAAACGTTTCGCGAACCGGATGCTCCACTCGTCGGACTTTTTACGCGAGGAGAATTTTTTTCTTTCTTCCTCATTGTGATGGGAATTGGTTTTATGATCGCGGCCAAGTTTCAATCACAAAAAAATAACCTATGAATATTAGATTGCTCCATGAAGAAGATTGGATGGTCTGGAAAGCCTTTCGACATGAAACATTGATTCATTTCCCATTAGCCTTCTCCTCATCAATGGAAGAAGAAGAAAAATTAACAGATCAACAATTCAAAGATTGGATCACACGAAACACGATCTATGGAGCGTTCTTTGAAAACCAGCTCATTGGTTCCGTCGGATTTTTTAAGCTCGATTGTTCCAAAGAACGCCATCGTGGCGTCCTCTTCGGAATGAATGTATTGTCAGCCTATCAACGTCGTGGCATTGGTGGAGAACTCATGAAAACAATTTTGAGACATGCTAAAAATTATGTGCTCCAACTCCACTTAACTGTGGTTAGTACTAATGAAACCGCTGTACGCCTTTATGAGCGGCATGGATTTAGAATTTATGGAACAGAACCACGTTCTTTAAAAGTCGATGATCGTTTTTATGATCATCATCTCATGGCTGTGTTGTTTGATGCACTTCCCTAACCATTCAGGAGGGTTAGGAAAATAAAATAATTCGGTCAGCAATCATTATTGAATTCCTTGTTGAGGGGTTTAGAAGTTTAGAGGATATTTAACAAGCTACTACGCAGCTCACTTATAGTCTTTTAAAGAGAGAAGGGTGCGATAAGACGATGAAATTTTTCTTGATAA
>JBMOFC010000003.1:0-88882 GCA_049314455.1 Chthoniobacterales bacterium | reverse complement strand
AACGCTGTTATCAAGAAAAAGAGCAAGTTCAGATCGTGCCCTTATGGATTTAAAAAACTATAAAGAGCGCAAAACAAGATTGAATTTTTTAGCATTGCTATTGAGTAGATATGTTTTTTGCTGCTTCAACTTCAACTTTTAACTTCAACTGTACCTGTTCTTGTGAACAGGGATCCGGCCACGGTTGTTCTAGTTTTTCCCACGGATGCCATAAAATCTGTTCGCTTCCTCCGATATTTTTCCAGAGCTCATGGCAACGCTCGCTCCAATGTGCATAGTCGGGAGCTTTGAAAGGAAGCTCTGCAGATCCTGGGAAAATAAAATAACTCACATGAGGCGAACTCAGGGGACGATGTTCTGCGCTAGATCGAGGGTCAATAGCGCGGCAGATCCGTAAAGAGGCTTCTCCGATTTTTGAAGAAGGACCAATGTCGCCCACAATTGCTGGATAGAGGGTGCCTTGGTAGAGAACAACGGCATAATCACCGATAGAGGCACCTTCATTTTTTTTATCCAACATGAATTTAGGAAGCACAATAAAAGGATCGGCAGAGCCAATCAGAAAACTCCAGCGTTCAAGTTCTTGTAACGTGGCCTGGATTGAGAAAATTTGTTGCTGTAACTTTTCTTTTTGCTCCGGAGTTATTTTTTCATCGCTCAGAGATTTCTCAATCTGAGAGAGCTCTTGTTGTAATTCAGGGATATTGGGATTAGGACGTGAGGAGGCCTTAGGCCAACGATAATTGGTCTGTGGCTGATAGGTCGCAGAGAGTTTTTCCAGTGGAATATTTCGATCGCCGTCAGAACCATCGGCATTTACATTCATGATGGCTTGAATTAAAAGGATGCGATTTTTAGTAGCCTGGTTAGTGAGTGAAAGAATGGTCTGGCAATCATAGAGCGATTCACGTGAGGGCAATTGGCCAAGATGAGAAAGCTGGCGCTCCAGTACTTTGATTTTGTTCTCAAAAAGAGTGGTGTAAAAAAGAGTATCTTTCTTCTCTCCCTTAGATGAAACCTTGCCTGAAACCTGAGGAAGCATCTCTTTCAAGGAAGGGAGAGCGGTTGCTAATTCTGGTGTAGCCATGCAAAGATCTTCCATCGTTGTGGCAGGCGAGGGGATAGCGACATCAACTATTAGCTTGAGGCTGTAGGCACTCGGAATTGGAGCTGTTGTCAGAGCATTATTACTACTTTCTCGACTCAGTACGTCTGCTTGAACTAAGGCTCCATTGGCCATTTTAACAACATCGTAGTTTTTACGAGGAAGTATTGTTTCAGAAGCACTCTTTTTTTTCTGACAGCTCGTGAAGAGTACCAAAGTCAGCAAGAAGCAGAGTAGATGATATTCTGAGGCTCTATTTTTCATTCACCTGGATGATAAACACCGGGTAATATATCCAACCCCATTAGCGTGATTTTATCAAGATGCCCAGAGTGTTTGAATTTACTATCTTTCTGATAGGCAAGTAGAGCCGCTTTCAGGTTAGCATCTGGCAGACCATTGATGGGACCCGCATAGTAACCCAAGGTTTTTAAATTTTGCTGGGCTCGACGAATCGTAGCAACTTGAATTTCTGGAGAAGCTGCTAATAAAGGCCCCCCTACAAAAATATCTGCGAGGGCTTTTGGATCAGGAGCAAAGGTTGGCTGGCTATAAGAGCGATAAGACTCTTGGGGCCGATTGGAAGTTTTTTCTCGCAATTGAGGCGAAGAAATCCCGAGAGCTTCGCCTGTTTCAGGCGTTAACGTACCAGTGGGACGCAAATGATTGGCGACTTGAAAACGCCGAATAGCAGCACTAGTACCACTTCCCATGCTCCCATCCATGGGACCTGAGTAATAGCCGAGTCGAGAAAGCACTTGTTGAGCGGGGAGAATGTTGTTTGCCGCTGAAAGCGGTTGCAAGGAATAGAAAATTGTTAGTAAAACAGTGCAAAAAAGAATATTCGATTTCATGTGGTAAAATAATTCACGGAGACGGAACAGATGAAAGATAGCTGGAAAAATAAAGAGTCAATGGTAAAGGGTCAAGAGTCTTGGAAATCTCTGTGATTTTATATTTTCTTGATCCCTTTTATCTCTGTGAGTCTTTTTATTCTGTAGCTCCTGCAAAAGAGCTCCTTAGACTGCATATTTCATACTGATTCGTCGTGAGGCTCTCGCAAGCCGTAGCAGAATTAGTGTGAAGTATGTGGGCTAGATACCGATCCGTCATACCCGCAATATAATCGCAAATGGCACGCTGTTTTCCATCCTGTTCCATACGTTCAACGAAGCGATGACCAATGCGGTTCGGGTTTTTTTCAAAATAACGAAAAAGAATTTCAATTTTTTGACAGGCATCATTATTGGTAGCAGCAATACTCGGATGTCGATAAAAGGATTGGTAGAGAAAAGCCCGTAATTCCAAATTTGCTTTTTGATGAGATGTGGAAAAACAGATGAGATGCTTGGGATGCATTCTGACATCAGTCATGGAATGAAGGTCTGCACTCTTGATGGCCTCTTTGCTAGCAGCGATGAGTTCTTCGACTTGGCGGTTGATGAGGCAGCGCAGGATGAATTTTCTATTCTGTTCTACGATTTCTTGACTAACGAGCGTTCTCATTTCTTCAACCGCTTGCTGCTTAGCTTCACACCAGAGAGGTAGGTTTTCTAGTTCTCTCAAATCCAGCAAGCCAGCTTCGATTCCATCATCAAGATCATGACTGTAATAGGCAATCTCATCGGCACTATCGACAAGTTGAGCTTCCAGAGAGGGTGAAGGATAGGTGCCTCCTTGAGGTGTGGAAAATTGACGATGATGTTTTCGTAATCCTTCAAGCACTTCGTAGGAAAGATTAAGTCCTGGATGTTGTGGATAGCTTTCTTCAAGGAGCTCCACCACACGCAAGCTCTGCTCATTGTGATCAAAGCCGCCATGATCTTTCATGAGCAAATGAAGCATTTTCTCTCCTGCATGTCCGCAAGGCGGATGTCCTAGATCGTGTGCCAGTGCAATAGCCTCGCACAAGTCCTCATTGAGTCCAAGAGCGCGTGCTATGGTGCGGCTAATTGAGGCAACTTCAATCGTATGTGTGAGACGCGTGCGATAGTAATCACCTTGTCCACTTAAAAAAACTTGTGTTTTTCCATCAAGCCTCCGAAAAGCGGTACTATGGATAATGCGATCTCGATCACGCTCAAAACAATTGCGGAAAGGGTGAGGTTTTTCTGGGTAGAGTCGCCCAAGGGACTCGGAGTCATGTTGAGCAAAGGAAGCGAGAGAATGCTTCAAAGCAGTTTTAGACGTTAAAGCGAAATTCCAGCACATCTCCATCCTTCACTTCATACTCCTTGCCTTCAATTCGAAGCTTTCCAACTTCACGGCATTTTGCAGAGGAACCGAGTTCATTGAGGTCATCATAAGCCATCGTTTCAGCAGCAATAAAACCGCGTTCAAAATCGGAATGAATTACCCCGGCTGCCGCAGGAGCCTTATCACCAGCACGGATGGTCCACGCGCGGGTCTCTTTTGGACCATAAGTAAAATAAGTCCGAAGTCCGAGAAGTTCGTACGCTTTGCGAATGAGGAGTCCTACCCCACTATCGGCAAGTCCAAGTCCAGCAAGGTACTCAGCAGCATCTTCCGGAGAGAGCTCTGCAAGTTCACTTTCAATCTGAGCACTGATGACCACCGTGGAAGTTCCAAAATGAGTCGTGGCATACTCCTCCACTTTTTTTATAGATTGAACGGCAGGACGTGAAGCATCCTCAAGATGAGACAAATCTTGCTCTTCGACATTGGCTGCAAAGAGGACTGGCTTGGCGCTGAGAAGATAAAAGCTGGCAAGTAGTTTGTTTTCTTCAACCGAGAGATCAGCGGTGGAGGCAGGAGCCCCAGCATTGAGATGGGGAAGTAGTTTTTCACCAAGAGCAATTTCAGCCTTGGCCACTTTATCACCGGTACGAGCCGCTTTGCCCTGGCGGTCGATGCGTTTTTGAACTGAGGCCATATCAGCTAGGATGAGCTCGGTATTAATAATTTCAATATCACGAATGGGATCAATAGTTCCGGCAACATGATGGATGTTTTCGTTATCAAAACAACGCACTACTTGAATAATTGCATCGACTTCACGAATATGGCCTAGAAATTGATTCCCCAGACCTTCACCCTCACTTGCTCCTTTAACCAGACCAGCAATATCGACGACTTCAATAGCCGCAGGAATGATTTTTTGAGAATGAATGATCTCTGCTAGCCGAGCAAGTCGAGGATCTGGAACGGTAACAACACCAACATTAGGTTCAATGGTACAAAAGGGGAAGTTAGCTGCTTCTGCCTTCCGACTGCGCGTCAGAGCATTGAAGAGGGTAGATTTTCCAACATTGGGGAGACCGACGATTCCTACGCGTAACATCCAGGAAATGTAAAGGTTCACAGGTCGCGGGTAAAGGGTTAAAATTTCCTTCAGTCTTGAGACTTCAATCTTTAGGCTATTTCTTCATGAAACTCAAATCCATCATCCACCACCTCGATACCCTTTTAAAGACAGCCTCCATCCAAGATTACCCTCAAGCTCACAACGGCTTACAGCTTGAAAATGATGGCCTCATCGAGCGTGTTGTGGTAGCTGTTGATGCCTGTGCTGCGGTGATTGAGAAAGCAGTAGCAGAAAAAAACACTCTGCTTATTGTTCATCACGGACTTTTCTGGAGTGGTTTGAAGCCGTTGAAAGGCACTTTTTATCAAAAAATAAAAGCAGCCATGGACTACAATCTTGCAATCTATAGCTCTCATCTGCCACTCGATTTCCATCCTGAACTTGGAAATAATATTTTGTTAGCCAGGAAGCTCGATCTTCGGGAGCTAAGACCGGCTTTAGAAATTCAAGGGCAACTCACAGGATATGCCGGTCAATGCAGTCCTGTTTTACGATCTACTTTTTTAGAAAAAGTCGCTCATGCCGTCGGAGGCCGTGTGCACCTGGCTCCAGGAGGTCCCGAAAAAATAGAAAAGGTTTTAGTGGTTACTGGAGGTGCTGGAAATGAGGTCGTTGCTGCTGCTGCACAAGGGGTAGATACCTTTGTGACCGGAGAAGGGAGTCACTGGAGCTATCAAGAAGCCGAAGAGCTTGGGATCAATCTGATCTACGCAGGGCATTATGCCACTGAGACCTTTGGGGTGAAGGCGCTGGGTGAATATCTTTCTGAGCAATTTCATCTTCCTTGGTCCTTTATCGACCACCCTACGGGACTATGAAAATAGGGAGTATCATGCAGCAGCGTTGGAACCACGTCTTCTTTATTCACAGTAAGGTTGATCCGTTGTTGCTGCAGCCACATGTTCCCTTTGAGCTCGATTTATTTGAGGGGAATGGCGTTCTTTCTATTGTCCCTTTTCAAATGGATAAAATTCGTCTCTTGGGATTTCCGCCAATTCCTTTCTTCTCTCAATTATGGGAACTCAACCTCAGGACCTATGTGACTGTAGGAGGGGTACGTGGTATTTATTTTTTTACGTTGGATACCGATAGTTCCCTTGGATGCTGGATTGCTAATCGGTTTTTCCACCTCCCTTATCGACTTGCTAAAATCGAAGCATCAATCAATAAGCATGAGTACCGGTTTCAAAGTTATCGTTGCCCTTTTTCTTTTTCCACCAGGTTTCAGCTCACCGGAAAAAAGAAAAGAGCATCCACCTTCGATCGTTGGACAACAGAACGAGATCGACTTTTTACCATAGACCAAGAAAATATCTACGAAGGATGTGTCCTGCATGATCCTTGGCCATTAGAGGAAGTGTCTCATGTATCAATAGAAGATTATTTCTCCACACAGCTTCCTTTTTCATGCAACTTTGATCTTGAAAGTACCAGTTATGTGCGGACGCTAGATGTTCGTTTTTTACCTTTTCGGAAGATCAGGACCAATTGGGAGGTAAAAACCACAACTGAGGCTTTCCAACATGGCAATGCAAAGAGCGACTGATTCCATTACAAAAAATAGTGCTCATCCAGAAAAGAATACGTGGTAAAAAAATCATGATTCGAGTTAAGCAATCGATTGCAGACGGTTTTCTAAACTTGGAATAGGGTAAAAAATATACTCAATCCAAGAAGGGACTTTTTGTTCTGTCGCATTAAGATGTTGGAGTTTTTGAAGCAATGCCATGTAGTGCTGAGGGTCGGTGCCCGCTTCGATGACCTTGCGATCGACTCGAAGGTAGTTCTTCCTAGAGCAAGAAGGGAAGATAAAGAGAGATAGAAAAAACCAGCTGCTTAAAAAAGCAACGAGCCAAAACCATCGGGTCCAAAATGAGTGTCCAACAAGAATCATGGTAGTTTCAGCAAATAATAACCCTAGGAAACAATAGCCTAGGGCATAGGAGAGATATTGTGATTTTTTGGAAGGAGCGTTGACCTTTTCATCTCTCCAAATAAGAAGTGCTAATTCAGCAGGAGTGAGATGCTCTACCGATGTAGAACTAATCATGTAGCGACGTTGATTTCCCCCACCAATACTTCCTCCATTCACCGTAGAAGAATCTCCACTTTGATAAAAATAAAGCGGAGGTGTATTTTTATTGATGGAAAAACCGCGATGAAGTAATTCCTGTTCTAACTTTTTTCGATAATCCTCGTTCAGAATATAAGGTTTTTTAAAAGCACTAGGAATCCAGAGAAAATGATAGTGATGAAGACTCCAGGCAATGCCTAGTAAGAGGAGCTCCACAACGAACAAATCAAAAAGCTGATGAGGAAAAAAATGACCTGCAAGGAGTGCAAGTACCAAGCCGCCGCAATATTCAAGAAAGAGGAGAGTTAAAGAGCCTGAGATCCATTCTGAAAACCATTTTTTAGAATTACCTGCATAACGGTTCATTTTTTTTTCCCAAATAAACCCGGTGAAAAAGTCCCATCCTGCATTGAGTAATAAAACAATAGCAAAATAGATTAGTATTGTTACTGCTACATGCTTTATTGATCCTTCAGAAAAAGAAATCAGACCTCGGCTCAGAGCAGCATAGAAAAACCAGGGTAAAAATAGATTTCCTCCAATAGAAATAATTCCAAACCAAATACGCGACTTAGGATAGGAATTTGAGAGGAGGGAATCTTGACGACTCATAAAAAAAAGAAATTTACTGTGTTGCCGCAAAGCGTTCAATCATCGATTTCCAAACATCTTCTCCTTTTAAAATTTGAATTTCGATGCGGAGATAATAAATCGGAACTTCTGCTTCCGTGAGGCGTGGAATACGGACTGCATCTTTTTCTGTAGTTAGAATGATTGATAAATTGCGTCGTGCACACCGTTGAATAAAACGATCAATTTCTTTACGAGAGTAGCGATGATGATCGGCATAGCTTTGGGTGAGCACAAGATGAGCACCTAGATTGCGCAATCCTTGCTCAAAGCTTTCTGGAGATGCTATTCCCGAGAGCACGCCGATTTTTAAGTGTTGTAGATGGCTCAATGGGAGCGTTTCTCCAGTAGCCACATTGCAAAGCTCCACGGGACGATGAGAGCATTCAATGATTTCTGCAGTACGATTGAACTTCCTAATACGCTCATGAAGTTGGGTAAGATCACTTCCGTTGCATTTTGTAATAATGATATGTGTGGCACGTCTAAGATTTTCAGGAGGTTCACGAAGTGTTCCCCTTGGGATTAAAAATTCATTGCCAAAGGGCGCTTCTCGATCGATTAAAACGACATCGAAACGATGTCGTAATTTCAGATACTGCAGTCCGTCATCCAGAAGAAGGAGATCGCATTTTAAGTGCTTAATTGCGTAGATTCCGCTTTTAACGCGATCACGATCAACTAAGACAGTTACTTGTTTAAGATTCTTTGCGAGCATGAACGGCTCATCGCCAGCAGTACGAGAGTCAAGCAATAATGCTCCGCCCTCAGAAACAATACGAGGGGCAAAGAAATTTTGGTGTTTGTTAATGCGTACGAATAACCGTTCTAGAAGCGGTTTAGGGACACTCTTGTAACCTCTGCTTAAAATAGCAACGCGCCGCCCTCGTTCATTCAATTCTCGTGCTAGTTTTTCTACAATGGGTGTTTTTCCGGTGCCTCCCATGGTGAGATTGCCAATGCTAATGACAGGGCATCCAATGAGGTGTTGTCGAAAGGTGCGAGAGCGATAAAGCGATAAACGCGTAGAAACAATTTTTCGATAGAGATGCGAAATAAAAAATAAAATAGCACGCAAGATGACCGCCCGCTTGCCACCACGGCGCTCCATGATGATGTCGATGGCTGTTTGCTCTAGACTTTCAAAAAATCGACGCATGGTATCAACTGCCAACGTTCTGTTGGTAGCTAGAAAATAGAAGATGGAAGATGGAAGTCATTATTTTTGGGCACTGAAAAACAATAAAAAATTCAGGACGACCAACTTTCATAATAGAATTTTTGCTCCCTCATTATCAACGTGAGTAATAATGCACTGACTTTCTCGAGGAGCAATCTGTTGAAAAACGGAAACAACATCTTGAGCAATGGCTTCATTTTCTGCAAGTGCTGCGATGGTAGATCCTGAACCACTTAACCATCCTCCCAATGCACCCACTGACTCTGCAGCAACGAGTGCCTTAGAAAGATAAGGGACAAGGGGCTCACGAAAAGGTTGATGCAGACGATCGTGAAAAGCACCCCGCAGCAACTGATATTTTCCTGTTGCAAAGGCAGCAGCAATGACTGCTGCATCAGCAGCATTAGCAGCAGCATCGGCAATTGAAATGATCTTGGGGAGAAGGTTGCGAGCTGATGTTGTTGAAACAGAAAAATCAGGGATCAATAAAATAAAACGAAGTTCTGGAGAAAGTTCGTGCCGCAATGGTTCATAATGCGCACGTGCAATAGTAAAACCACCCAAGAGCGCGGCTGCTGCATTATCAGCATGACCCTCCAAGCTCACTGCAAGTCGATACAGATCGCTAGAGGTGAGGTGGTTTTGAGTGAGTTCATTCAAGCCAAGCAGCATGCCTAAGCGCACTGTAGCGCTGCTTCCCAGGCCACGAGAAGAAGGTATGTCACCTTGAATCTCTACTGAAAAAGAAAATGGGATAATATCAGCTATTGAAAAAAAAAGGGTCGCGACCTCCCTCATCATCACAGGAAGTTTTTGTAACTTTTCTGTTTTTTTAACAGTCACCTGATTCGCCAGTTTTAGTGCAATTCCAAAAGAATCAAAACCAGGGCCGAGATTGGCAGAAGTTGCGGGAATGCTAACAGTTATTTTAGGATCATTCATCAAAAGAGCTGAGACGTTGGAAAGTTACACGGGAATCGTCAAGCAACTTTGTATTTTTTTTGAACAAAATCTTTACAAATGAAAGGGATCGTTTTCTCATGGAGTCCGTTAACCAGAATATTTCACTAAAAACCTTTTAACTTAAAAAACTATGATTCCTCAAGTCTCTCGCGGTTGGAGCATTGCCCTTGGCCTTCTCACCATCCTTCTTGGTCTGATTGCCCTCTCTAATCAATTCGTAGCAACAATAACCGTTACTACCTTTATTGGTATTATTCTTCTTTTTGGAGCCGCATTTTCTATTGTAAAAATTTTCAGCATCCATGGATGGCAAAATCATATCTGGTATCTTGTCGTGGCTCTTGCCTATGGTGTTGCTGGTTTTGTTTTCATCGCTCGTCCTTTTGAAGCAGCCATCGCATTTACGTTTGTTTTAGGATGGGCTATTTTAATTGGTGGAATTTTCCGTATTTTTATGGCTTTCAAACTGCGCCATCACCGCGGTGCTGGCTGGGTTCTTTTTAGCGCCATTGTTTCTATTATTCTGGGAGGATTGATTATTTCTCAATGGCCAGTTACGGGGCTTTACATCCTTGGCCTCTTCTTGGGGATCGAGCTGATCTTCGCAGGCGCTGGTTGGCTTGGACTGGGCCTTTCTACAGCGAAAGAATAGAAATCTCTTCCTGACCAGGTTCAACTTCTAAAAAAATAGGGAACTTTCTTTCTTGGGAAAGTTCCTTAAAGAAATGCCGATAACCTTCGATCGCCAGGTCGCCTTCATCATCAGGATGGTGATTGAGGATAATACCAGCGCAGTGACATCCGTGATGTTTGATCGATTCTAATGTCAATAAAGCATGATTCATGGCACCTAGGCGATTACGGACCACCAACAAAATGGGAAATTGGATAGCGCAAGCAAGATCAGCCAGCGACTCTGTGGGAGAGAGGAGTGCAAGCCATCCTCCGACTCCTTCTACAAGAAGCGACGAAGTTTTTTTTCGTAGATGATGAAAAGCAGGCAACACGTGATCTATAGAAAAAAGTTTTCCTTCACGTTGGGCCGCATGAATGGGTGCTAAGGGAGTCTGACAGTAAACAGGTGTGATCTCTTCTAACGTCAGGGTGTTACCTGCTGCTGATTGTAATATTTTAGAATCGCTCCAATCGCCACATGCAATAGGTTTCATGGCGAGAGTGTCGAGTCCCAATTTTCGAAAAGCACGCGTCAGGAGCGCTGTCACATAAGTTTTACCTGCGTTGGTATCAGTAGCTGTGATGAAGTAGTTCATAGATGAAGGAGAGGTGCCCATTCAGGAGAACGGGTGCAGTTGCAGTGAAAAATACCAATGGCCAGGAGGCCGTGGGATAGACTGCCGCCAGGCAGCCCCAAAAGGGGTGAGCCGAGCGCGAGCAAACGAGTCAATTGAAGTTGAAGCAGCAAAAAAAAGTCTCTTCATAAAGCGAGTGTCAGAAGTTTATTTTTTTTGCGTTCTTTGCGTTTCTTTTGCGGCACTTTTTTATTTTTCCGTTGTTGTGAACAATCACTTGGAGACAAGTTCTAAATACAACTGTTCAAGTGAAGAATGCGGTCTCTTTATTTTTTTCGTATTAAGAATTTTCTTATGGAGAAGCTCTCCTCGTTGAATAATAGCAATCTGATCACAGACTTCTTCGACGTGCGTGAGTAGGTGGGATGTGAGCAAGAGTGTCTTACCTGATTTTTTTAACTCTAAAAGCAAGTGGGATAAAAATTCTAATCCGACGGGATCAAGTCCTGTCGCGGGTTCGTCCAAGATAAGGATTTTTGGATCATGGATCAACGCCTGTGCAAGCCCCAATCGCTGGCGCATTCCCTGGGAATAAGTTGCAATGGGCTGATGAGCTTTTTTATGAAGGCCAACTAAAACAAGGAGCTCTTCTATTTTTTTAGGGAGAGAAGCAACCATTGAAAGCTTCCCGTAAAAAGCAAGAGTCTCTCTGGCATTTAAGAAAGAGGGAAAAGTCGGACGTTCTGGCAAAAATCCAACGTGTTCTTGTGCGATACATTTGCTACACGAAATGCCAAAGAGCTCTGCCGTACCACCGGTCGGAGTCAGCAGCCCAAGTAGTATTTTTAACAAAGTACTCTTTCCTGATCCATTGGGACCTAGGAGTGCCGCTATTTGGCCCTCTTGAACATTCCAAGAGACATTTTTTAAAACTACTATCGGTCGTTTCCAAAAAGAGGGCTGAAATGTTTTTGTGAGGTGCGCTAGATGCACCACAGAGGATTTCATACAATCTTAAAACCAAGCAATGGAGTGAGCAACTTAGCATCCACATAAACCTCTTCCTCGTATTGGATATGACTTGCAAGATGACTCTCACGAATCGCCGTGAAAAAATCTTCGATCTCTTTGGTTTCTCCTCGAGCCACTAACTCTACACGACCATCTGAGAGATTCTTGACATACCCGGTGATTTCATAGCCGCGCGCTAGAGCTAATACAGAAGCGCGGAAGCCAACTCCTTGGACTCTTCCCTCATAACGAATAAGGCGTGTGTTCATAAAAAATCGGGGCGACAGGATTCGAACCTGCGACATCTTGGTCCCAAACCAAGCGCTCTACCAAGCTGAGCTACGCCCCGTAAGAAGAGACAAGCTAGCGATGGAAGTCGAAGAGTGCAAGAAAGGTTTCAAAAAAAATCGGTTACCGCTCCATGAGAAGCATCGGTCACATGAGCAGCATACTTCGCAAGAACACCTCTGTGATAACGTGGGGAAGGTTGTTTCCATTGTTTGGCACGTTGCTGTAATTCTTTTTGAGAAACACCAAGGATGAGTTCTTTTTTGATAGCATCAATGGTAATGAGGTCCCCATTGTTGATGAGTGCGATAGGTCCACCCTCAAAGGCCTCTGGGGTGATATGTCCTACCACAAATCCATGTGTTCCTCCAGAAAAACGTCCATCGGTGATGAGAGCTACTTCCTTTCCAAGACCACATCCCATGACAGCACTTGTGGGGGAGAGCATCTCACGCATACCAGGCCCGCCACGTGGCCCTTCGTAACGAATGACAATGACATCACCCGATTTGATTTTCCCTGCAAGAATTTGCTGCAAGGCTTTTTCTTCCGATTCAAAAACACGCGCTGGTCCTGAAAAAAGCTCCCCTTCTTTGCCACTGATTTTTGCGACAGCTCCTTGGGGTGCTAGATTTCCTTTGAGAATGACAAGGTGGCTTTCTTTTTTGAGTGGCTTGCTAAAAGGAGCAATAATCTCTTGGCCTTTGGGATATTTTTTAAAAGAGGCTAGATTGTTTCGGAGCGATTTCCCGGTTACCGTGAGGCAGTCGCCATGAAGTAATCCTTCTTGCAAGAGCATTTTCATCATGGGAACAATGCCACCTATCTCCACAAGCTGTGACATCATAAAACGACCGCTCGGTTTGAGATCGGCTAGGAGAGGGGTCTTGCGGCCAAGGCGTCTAAAATCTTCTAGGGTGAGGGGGATTTTAGCAGCATGCGCTATGGCTAGCAAATGGAGCACTGCATTGGTAGAACCACCAAGCGCCATGGTCACGGTAATCGCATTCTCAAAAGCCTCTTTACTCAAAATATCAGAAGGGCGAATTCCACGCTTCATCAGCTTCAAAAGAGCAGTACCTACCTGACGACACTCTTCTTTTTTATGTATCGAAACAGCCAATTGTGCCGAGCTGTTCGGAAGACTCATACCCATCGCTTCAATGGCTGATGCCATCGTGTTTGCCGTGTACATTCCACCACAGGAACCTGGTCCAGGAATAGCACATTGCTCAACACGGTTCATTTCTGGAAGTGAGATAGAACCTGCTGCCTGTTGGCCGACAGCTTCAAAGACAGAAACAATATCAATCTTTTTTCCTTGCAAACAACCAGGGAGAATACTTCCTCCATAAATAAAAATCGCAGGACGATTGAGTCGCGCAATGGCGATCAAAGCACCTGGCATATTTTTGTCACAGCCACCCAATGCAATGAGACCATCGTAGCCTTGGCACCCAACAACTGTCTCAATGGAATCTGCAATCACCTCACGTGAGACGAGTGAATATTTCATCCCTTCGGTTCCCATCGAAATCCCATCAGAAATACTAATCGTATTAAAAAGAGTCGATTTGCCTCCTGCCTTGTTAACTCCTTCTGCAGCTTCTTCGGCTAGTGCATTCAAGTGCATATTGCAAGGAGTCACGCGATTTCCCATCGAGGCAATACCAATTTGAGGTTTCTGGAAATCCTCTTTTTTAAAGCCAAGCGGATAAAGCATCGCCCGGCTGGCCGCACGGTGAGGACCATCCAAGACTAATGACGAGTAGGGACGTAACGAGATGAGGCTGTTTTTTTTCATGAAAAAAGATAGGGGCTTGTCAAAATAGAGGACTCTTATCATAGTCTTAAAAAATAGTTCTATTCCATCATGAAACTTTCACTTCTCTTTTTTTCACTTATGACCACACTAGGATTTTCTGCTCAACCACTCTCTGTGGGAACCACTGCACCTCAAGTCACCGCACTTGACCAAAATGGAAAATCAGTTTCCTTTCCTGAGGTCTATGCTAAAGGAATCACGTTGGTCTATTTTTATCCCAAAGCCGATACCCCAGGATGTACTGCAGAAGCCTGTTCCTTGAGAGATTCCTATCAAACACTCCACGATCGCTATGGGAAAACCATTCAGATTTTAGGAGTCAGCAGAGATACACCCGAGGCTCAGAAAAAATTTCAAGAGAAGCATCAACTCCCTTTTACACTCATTGCTGATCAAGATGGTAGTGTTGCACAAGCTTTTGGGGTGACGCTCATTCCAGTCATTGGTCTTACAAGCCGTCAATCATTCCTCATTCAGGATGGAAAAGTTGCTTGGTCCTCGCTAAAGGCCGAAACAAGCGGTGCTGCTGCGGAAGTTCAAAAAGCATTGGATGCTTTGCATGCCAATAAAGAGTAAGGCGTAAAGTGTGATGGGTGAAAAATCTCCCCAAAAAGTCCCTTTTATTTTTTATTGAGCTGATCGTTTATCAATCTTTACTTTTTTAAAGAGGTTGCTATTGTTTCCAATTCCTCTTTTCCGGGTTGGTAGCTCAACGGTAGAGCAGTGCCCTTTTAAGGCATTGGTTGAGGGTTCGAGTCCCTCCCAACCCATATTGCTTCGCAGTAGTTGAAGTTAAAAGTGTAAGTTTAAGTAAAAATTTCTTTTGGGTTAGTTTTTTGTTACCCATTTTTAACTGTTATCGTTTCAGGACTTCAACTTCAACTTGTCACTTAAACTTTAGTGCAGCGATTTCATGCCTCTCTTCCACTATCAAGCTTTTGATTCCTCTCACAAAGAAGTGACAGGCTCGATGGAAGCGACTTCTCAAAGTGAAGCATATCGACTTCTCCGTGCACAAGGATTGCAACCCAAATCGCTTCGAGGGGAAGGGGATATTCCTGGTAAGAAAACTTCTCAAAAAAAAGACTCCCACACGACATCAGCAGCTGATTTGCAACTCACACGCCTGAGCACACCTCAGCTTCTTTTTTTTACAGAAGAATTGGCAGAGCTCTTAGAAGCTGGATTGCAGCTGGAAGGAGCACTCAAGGTGATTGAACAACGCCAAGAAAAATCGCCGGTGAAAATTGCTGCTGCCATTTTACGAGCTCGTGTTCGTGAAGGAGTCAGTTTTTCAAAAGCACTTCGTGATTGTGGAGAATCTTTTGACCCACTCTATTGCAATCTGGTAGCAGCAGGGGAAGCGAGTGGAGCTTTGCCCAAGATTTTAAAACGCCAATGTGCCCATCTTGAAATGATGGAAGACTTGCGCAAAAAAGTGACTTCCTCGCTCGTCTATCCAAGCATTGTTTTTGCATCCGCGATTGTGCTGATGTTTATTTTCCTGACCTTTTTGGTGCCTCAGCTTTCGGTGCTTCTTGGAAAATCAGGACAAAAATTACCTTTGATCACACAATGCCTTATCACGGTGAGTGAATTTTGTGGACATTGGTGGTGGGCCATTATAGCGGCCTTGGGAGCCGCTTTCTTAGGATTGCGTATGGCCTCACAAACCCCAGCTGGTAAAGCATGGTGGCATCGAGCCATGCTTGATATCCCCGTGATTGGCCAAGTCCTAAGAACAAAATTTTTTGCCGAGATATTACAAACATTATCGACCCTAGTTTCCAACGGAGTGACCATTCTTATCGGTCTCCATCTGTTACATGGTGCGACCGGAAATGTTTTTTTACGAGGACTCCTAGCACAAATCTCGGCCCTAGTAAGCGAAGGATATAGCTTGGAGAGATCGATGAAGAAAGTTGGATTTTTTCCTCCCGTGATGATTGATATTTTAAGCGTTGGAGAACAAACCGGAGACATCGCAGGGGCGCTAGGACGTGCTGCGCAGCGCTATGACCGAGAGCTCACTTCCAAGATCGGCTATCTTACAACCCTCATTCAACCAGCAGTTATTTTGCTCGTGGCTCTCTTTGTTGGCGTCGTTGCCTACTCCATGATCGCTGGTATCTTGACGAGTGTGAATTCGCTAAGAGCAAGGTAGAAAAATTAAAACAATTCTGCTTGGAAAAAATCTTCGTTTTCAGCAAAACGGACGCCTGTTCCTAAAAGTCGTACGGGCTTGTGATGGCGTCCGTAAGCTTCTGCTAGGAGTGAGCGATAAATGGATGGATCAGGTTCAGGGCAGAGGCATTCTTTGGTCGTTCGTTTAAAATCAGCAAATTTTATTTTGACGAATGCTTTTCGTATAGGTCGCTCTGAAGCTTTCAAGTGATATTCTGCAAGCATCTCAGTAGCCAGTTCTGTGATGGCTTGAATACACTCTTCGAGCGTTGTGAGGTTTTCTGAAAAGGTTGTCTCATTGCTCAATGATTTAGGAATACGATTGGGAATGACCTCACGATGATCTTCTCCTCGGCAGAGGTGATACAGCTCCTCTCCCCATTTTCCAAACTGTTCGGTGATTTCCAGAAGAGAGAGTCGTTGTACATCACCACATGTCTGCATGCCTAATGCTTCAAAGCGCTCAGCGCTCTTAGGGCCAATGCCCCAAATTTTTCGAACAGGCAAGGTCGCCATAAAATCTTGGATCTGATCTGGCAGAATCGCAAACTGCCCATTGGGCTTGCGCCACTCACTGGCAATCTTGGCGAGCATTTTATTGGGAGCAATACCAGCGGAGGCAGTGAGCCCTGTTTTCTCCTCGATCCGAGATCGTAATTCTCTGGCAATATCCCAAGCATAGCGCGTCTGATGCGTGACATCGAGGAAGGCTTCATCCAAAGCGAGTGGTTCAACAAGTGGCGTATACTCACGAAAAAGGGCTCGAAGACGGAGTGCTTCCTGGTGGTAGAGTTCCATACGAACTGGCAAAAATACGAGTTTCGGACAGCGTTCTCGAGCCATAAAACCAGGCATTCCTGAACGAATACCAAAGGTGCGTGCTTCATAATTACACGTCGTAATCACACTCCGAGGGCCATGACCACCAACTGCGATGGGGCGTTTCGCCAACTCTGGATGCTCCCGCATTTCCACCGCCGCATAAAAACAATCCATGTCGAGATGAATAATTTTGCGCATGGTGAAAAATGCTTCCTGCCTTATCGACTGGTTCTCCTTTCTTCAATCAGGGCATCACAAGTAGATTAAGAGATTCTTTACAAATGAGAGGGGATCTTACTTTCGCTTTTTTAGAATGTGCTGGAAGAGTCACCTTAAGATTTTTGCTTAAAAGAGTGAGACGTTCATTCCATTTTGTTGAGGATGGGGTAGCCATATGTTTTGGCACCTAAGTCAACCCAGTGTGACTACTTCAACGCTACCCAAACACGATGGACATCATCATGTTCTTCAATTTTTTCTAAAAATGTTCCGACTTCATGAAGTTCTGTTTCAGTGAGTGTTGGAAAATTCTTAGCAACGTAGCCAATTTCACTCGTGATGACCTTCCACCCGTGCTGCGAGAGCCAGGTTGAAACAGCATGAGTGGCTGTTCTCTCGGTGATAAAGCGAGCTCCGAGAGCATCAACAGGGATATCATCATTTTGAGCATGGGTTAAGGATTCCACCTCGTTGGCTCCTGCTTCAATGGCAGCCTCCTCGAGATCGGCTTGGAGATTGGTGGTATAGGCTTCGACCAAGCCAACATGATCAAAAAGAAATTTGTTGCTCCCTGGATTTCCAAGCTGAGCATCGCGAAAGAGAACACGAATTTCAGGAGCGGTGCGATTATTATTATCTGTGAAGACTTCCACAATCACAGGAATTTTGTGCGGCGTGTATCCTTCAAACACAATATGCTCGAGCGCTGTCTTATCATCACCCGTTCCAGAGCCTTTCTGAATGGCCCTTTCAATCACATCACGCGAAACACTTTCTCTTTTTGCCTTATCAATAGCGGCTGCTAAACGAGCATTGGTGTCAGGATCCGCTCCTCCATGACGTGCAGCGATGGTGATTTCGCGAACGAATTTACCCGTTGCTTTTGATTTTTTCAGTGAAGAGACTTCACGTTTTGCTAAGAGCCACTGGCGTCCCATGGGAGTTGTTGAAGTTTATCGTATTATTGAACTTCGACGGGAACAGTTATGTCAAGGACGCCAGTACGATCGTTATTGTGTGTATAAGTGCTTACGTCTACTTGATATGGAACATTAATTTTTCCTGAATTTTTTGCCTCAAAAATGATGGGCCCTGGGCTACTCCAAAAATTCCACCCGAGCTTATCATACTCATAGCTCAATGTAGGATTATTCTTTAAGCTGCTATCTTGATCCCAAGTAATTTTATTAAAATTGCAAGTTCTACCACTACCCATATCACTGTTAAAATCAACAAGAAGATACATCTTTTGGCCAACTCGAAGATTTATTGTTTCCGTTGTAACCTTAAAGTCAGAATTAAGCATGAGATTTCCCTCGTTTTTACATTCGAGTTTTATGACTATTTTTTCGACTTGTAAGTGTTCTTGGATAGCAGAGCTGATGTTATCTGATTTTGCTAAGAGGTTCGTTGATAAGAGAAGAAGGCCTAAGCAACAAGGAACGAATTTTTGAAGTTTCATTTTTGGGGTTATTGTTTTTGGGGTCAACTAGATTGAGTGTCTCTGAAAGATATTGTTTCTATTAAAAAAACACCATTACTCGGCAACAACCGGAGTTGCACTCATCCGCTTGCGTGCGGTGGCATCCAAGATTTTCTTGCGAAGACGAAGGCTCAGAGGGGTCACTTCGACATATTCATCATTGGCGATATATTCAAGGGAACGCTCAAGTGTCATCTTAAGGGGAGGGGTCAAAGAAATTCCTTTTCCGTCTCCCGTACTACGCATGTTAGAAAGTTTCTTAGCCTTGCAGGGATTGACCGGCATGTCATCAGGACGAGCATTTTCACCAATCACCATGCCGACGTAGACTTCTTCCTGGGGTCCAATGAAGAGACGACCACGCTCTTGAATCGTATCAAGGGCATAGGCCATGCTGGTTCCATTTTCCATGGAAATAAGGACACCGTTGTTACGTGTGGGTATCTCGCCTTTGTAGGGAGCATATTCCTTGAAAAGATGGGACATGATGCCGTGACCTTTGGTCGCATTGACGAGATCGGTTTCAAAACCAATCAACCCACGTGTTGGCACAACAGCCTCAACGGTGACGCTATGAGCTTGATGGTCCATCGAGATGATATCAGCTTTACGACCTGCGAGGCTTTGTAAAATATCACCCAGATTATCCTTGGGAACATCGATGTAGACGCTTTCGAGCGGTTCAATGAGATTTCCCTCAGCATCACGCTTGAAAATAACCTCAGGCCGCGAAACCAGAAGTTCAAAGCCTTCACGACGCATCTGCTCCACGATGACTGCGATTTGCATTTCTCCACGGGCTTTGATCTGAAAATGTCCGGCAGTATCCGTGTCTTTGACCTCGATCGAAACATTGGTCCGTGTTTCACGAATGAGTCGTTCGCTGATCTGGCGTGCAGTGACCAGCTTCCCTTCTTTTCCAGCAAGAGGGCCGTCGTTGATACAAATCTTCATCGTGATCGTTGGAGGATCAATGTCAATAAAGGTCAATGCTGGACGCTCATCACTATCGGTCAAGGTTTCCCCAATAAAGACATCTTCAAAGCCTGCAAGGCCAATAATATCCCCTTCGGAGGCTTCTTTAAGTTCGATTTTAGCGAGGCCTTGATGTCCAAAAATGGCGGTCACATTTTTCTTTTCTGCCTTCCCATCTTTGTGAATGCAAACAATCTGATCACCCACTTTGACTTTGCCGCTGATGATACGGCCGTAGGCGATACGTCCGAGGTAGTCGCTCCAATCCAAATTAGAAACGAGCATCTGGAAGTAGGAAACATCGGCTTTCTTAGGGCAGGGGATATGTTTGATGATGGATTCATAGAGTGGCTCCATTGTGCTACTCTCCTGATCGACCTCCTGCTTGGCGTAGCCTTGCTTAGCACTGGCATAGACAACTGGGAAGTCAAGTTGTTGATCGTTGGCTCCAAGCTCCAAAAAGAGTTCAAAAACCATATCAAGCACCTTATGAGGTCGAGCGTTATCACGATCGATTTTGTTGATCACGACGATCGGCTTGGCGCCATTTTCAAGAGCCTTCTTCAAAACAAACTTAGTCTGCGCTTGAGGACCATCATGTGCATCGACCACTAGAAGCACACCATCCACCATCTTCATGATACGCTCTACTTCGCCACCAAAGTCAGCATGACCCGGAGTGTCGACGATATTAACATGATATTCTTTCCAATGAAACGCTGCATTCTTGGCCTTGATCGTAATTCCTTTTTCACGCTCTAGATCCATGGAATCCATGATCCGTTCCTCAGAAGCCTTAGCCTCATTGGCGCGGAATGTTCCCGCTTGCTTGAGGAGCTGGTCGACCAGCGTGGTTTTGCCATGATCCACGTGAGCGATGATGGCGATGTTGCGAATTGATTCTAAAGTTGATTCCATAAAAATTAAAAGGGGCGACACTATCAATGCATTGGGGGAAAATGTCAACCTCCAAGCTCAGTAATTCATTCACAAGAATAAATTGAACGAATAGATGCTGGCTTTGTCCCAAACATGGTACACTAATTTCTCTTTTTTATGAACAGACCCATGCTAAAATCACCTTCTCTACTCTCCAGAATGAGGGCACCCTTTGTCCGCTTCGCTCTTTCCTGCACCTGCTTGGGCTTTATCTCGTGCGCGAGCATTGTAAGCAAAACACAATATCCGGTTACTATTTCCAGCAATCCTTCTGGAGCACTCTATACCATCAAGAAAAGCAATGGAATGTTTGTCTCCCAAGGAATCACTCCCAACACGGTAAAACTTCGTTCCTCCTTTGGTTATTTTCAGCCAGCAAAATATATTATCGACTTCACACACAACGGCATTACTCAGAGCATCCCACTAGAAGCGAGTATCAACGGTTGGTATTTTGGCAACCTTATTTCTTGGGGAATTATCGCTGGCATGTTGATCGTTGATCCATTGACCGGGGCTATGTGGAGACTCGATGATACGGCTATTGCCAATTTTAATTCACGATAAGGCTTGCGAGAGGCAACAAGCTAAGAGGAAATAGCAGAATGCTACTTGCGTTTCACAAACCGTACGGCTGCCTCTCTCAATTCACCCCTGATGGTTCCTCCCATGGTACCTTAGCAAATTTTGGATTTCCAGCAGGAGTTTATCCAATAGGACGCCTTGATGCAGACTCGGAAGGATTGATTCTGCTCAGCGATGAACCTGGGCTTAATTCAAAACTTCTAGATCCCAAAAACGCGCATCGTCGTACTTATTGGGCCCAAGTGGAGGGGATACCCTCGACAAGCTCGTTACAAAAATTAGAAGAGGGACTCTGGATTCAAAATTATCACACCCGTCCTGCAAAGGCTTGGTTGCTTGACCCACAACCGACTCTTCCACCACGTGATCCACCCATTCGTATTAGAAAAACAGTTCCTGATTGCTGGATTGCCTTAGAACTCATCGAAGGAAAAAATCGCCAGGTTCGTCATATGACCGCCGCCATTGGTCATCCTACCTTGCGCTTACTGCGGGTGAGCATTGGAGAATTCCAGCTTGGGAGTCTTTCTGCTGGAATGTGGAGAGAAATTGAGAATAATGAGCGAGGCTAGCTATTGTGATCTTCAAAATATTAAAAAACCATGAACGGATTCAATGTAAATACGATAAGAAATTATATGTCAGGCTTATTTTCTTAGGGTCCAAATAAGAAACAAGGAAATCAGAAATTAGACTCAGTGAATGGAGGAGCTGAGATGAAAAAAACCTGCAAACTAGCTCAAGTAGAATTATGCTAGTTCTGTTTTTAGTACGGAAGCAGATAAAACCAAACCGATACAAGTTATCTACAAAACTCTCAAGACATTAGGGCGAAATATTACTGAAGGACTAAGAAAAAAATAACTAATCAAATTAAAGATGAGTCAGGAGCTGTTTTTTATGTCTCCGGATCGCATGCTTACGATTACGATACAAAAAATGGACACCATAATAGGATCTTCTTCCGGAATTTTTGGAATTTACTATGTCCCCAAAGATAAAGTAAAATTTTTCTTAGATTCAGTGAGTTCTATTAATAATTTGAGTCTTGATTTTATTGCTACAGTTCGTAGCTGATTGTGTTATGGCATGTCAGATTTTTTCTGGAAAATTTTGCCAGCACTGAATTTTTAATTCATTCTACAATCTATTAAATAAGAAGGTAAGGAGCGTATACTGGACTTCATTCTAATAATTCGGCCGGACTCTAATAACTTAAGATAATATATGTCATGAATAATTAAAGTCGTATTTACTTTGGCATCTCTTCGTTCACTAGTGCTACAGAATATGAATAGAGGTTTATAGATACCTTTGTTGGATGTATGTTAAGGTAGGGCTAAAGCATACTTTGTTCTTTTTAGGAAATAGCTTTGTTCTCGTTCCGTCGCGTTATCTTTGGATAGCAACTTGGTCTTCGGCGTTGCTCTTTCTAAAATTTGACTATAACTGCAAATATGGATTGGAACGTGCCTCTGCACCGATGGTCGTTTCAGGGCCATGACCTGAGAGTACGCGTGTCTCTTGCGGTAATGGGAGTAATTTTTTTCGAATTCCATCTAAGAGCAATTCTCGACCTCCTCCTGGCAAATCCCAACGTCCAACACCTCCTGCAAATAAGACATCACCTCCGTAAAGTAAGCCGGCGGTAGGATCATAGAGGCAAATGCTCCCAGGGCAGTGTCCTGGAACTTCAAGAATAGTAAAAGAATGTCCCAGTAATAGTTGGCTGGGCACTTCCACAAGATACTGTGAAACTTTAACAGGCTCCACTTCAAAATCGAGACCATACCGTCGTAGCAGCCCCGTATCGGCAATAATTTCTTCGGTTGTTTGATGCATCACTACAGGACAACCATGTTGGCGAGCAATTTTTGCAGCATCCATGACATGGTCAAAATGTCCATGCGTGAGCAAAAGCAAGTCAATAGAGTGTTCCTTAAAATAAGCAGCAGCCCCTTCTGGAGCATCAATAAGAAGGTTTCCCTCGGGCAGTGCTACTAGGTAGGAGTTTGTTTCAACCGGCCCCCCAGTGAAGGAAGTAATATGGTTAGCACGGTTAGAAAGAGTTTCATTTTTCATCAGACGAGATTTGCTTTTCTTGTGAACCTCTGCAAGATTCCTTTCACGGAATTTTCATTTTAAGGTTAAACCCCATGCGTTATCGATCTTCTTTTTTAAAAAAAATTCAACAACAAATTTTTTCCTCTCTTTTTATACTAGGAATTTTCTTTGCTCCCTCGCTTTCTTGGGGCGAGCCGTCTCCTAAAAGTGATACCTCTCCAGTTGCATTTCCTCTTCCCTCCGTAACGCCGACCCCCTCTCCACTTTCGCTTTCAGAAATGGGTCCTGTTGCAGCAACGGTTGGACGTATTTTAGAACAAGGACATTTTTTGCGCCTTCCGCTGAATGATCCTAATCCACCTCATGATCCAGCAACACCAGCTCTCAACATGCCTCAGCGGGTATTGAAAAATTACCTTCAATTTTTAGATTACAACCATCTTTACTTCACACAGGCTGATATTAGTGAATTTGAGCAAAAGTACGAACCAACGATTAGTGCAGACCTATTGCGAGGTGATTTAACAGATGCCAAAATAATCTACGACCGATTCCGACAGCGTGTTGAAGAACGTGTTGCCAAGAATAAAATCCTTGTAGCGGCTAAGCATGATTTTTCAAGCAACCATACAATTGAAGTAAATCGTCAAAAAGCTGAGTGGCCTCGTGATGGTGCAGCTGCTGACCAGCTTTGGGACGACCGTATTGAGGCTGAATTACTACAAGAGAAGCTTAATAAAAATTCTACGGATTCTCCTACGAAAATCATCACACATCGTTATGATCAAATGCTCAAGACACTCCATGAACAGAAAGATGAAGATGTTGCACGCGCATTTTTAATAGCTCTCTCTGAAAGCTATGACCCTCATTCGGAATATATGAGCCCCTCTGATATGGAAAATTTCAATATTCAGATGCGCCTCTCGTTAATTGGCATTGGTGCGGTATTGCGTTCAGATGATGGCTACACGCGCATTGTAGAAGTCGTTCCTGGAGGTCCTGCTGATCGCGATGGAAGACTGAAGGAAAATGATCGTATTACTGCTGTGGCACAAGGATCTGGACCATTTGAAGATGTCATCGATCTTAGACTTGATAAGGTTGTGGAAAAAGTGCGTGGGAAAAAGGGATCTCAAGTGCGCTTGCAAGTCATTCCAGCAGATGCTACAGACCCCTCGAAGCGTGTCATTATTGAGATTACCCGTGATGAGGTGAAATTAAAAGAATCCGAGGTGAAAGCGGAGCTCATTACTATTCCAAATGCTGATCAAAAGGAGGAGAAATTTGGATGGCTCACGATTCCTGCGTTTTATTCCGAAATGGATCGACATGGAGCGCCCGATGCAAAGAGCACGACAAAAGATGTTCGTCGCCTCCTTGCGCGCCTTAAAAAGGAGAACATTCAAGGACTGGTTATTGATTTGCGCCGCAATGGTGGTGGTTCTTTGGAAGAGGCGATCAATCTGACCGGCCTCTTCATTGGAGCAGGTCCGGTTGTTCAAGCTAAAGATTCCAATGGAAATATCACCATTTCCTTTAACCATGAGCCAGCTCCCTTCTATGATGGCCCCGTTATTGTGCTCACCAACACATTAAGCGCCTCTGCTAGCGAAATCTTTGCGGGAGCACTCCAAGATTACCATCGAGCTGTGATCGTCGGAGATCAACGCACCTTTGGAAAAGGAACGGTGCAGACCGTGTTGGATGTTGGAAAATTCATGCCTCTTTTTCAAGGATCACAAGAAGCAGGATCCTTAAAATTAACCATTCAAAAGTTCTATCGCGTCTCTGGCGGTTCAACGCAGCACAAAGGAGTCCTTTCTGACATCGTCCTTCCCTCACTTACAGATACAAGCGATATTGGCGAAGGAATGCTCCCAAATCCCCTCATCTACGATGAGGTCGATCCTCAACCCTTCCATCAATTTCCTCAAAGTGATCTTTTTATCGACATGTTAAAACAACATTCTCAAGCACGCGTCGAAAAGGATCTTGAATTCCGTTATCTTGAAGAAAGAAGAAAAATCCTCATGGAAAAGATAAAAAACAATTCTCTTTCATTGAATGAAGAGATTCGCAAAAAAGAACTCGCTGATGAAAAAAAACGTACGGTTCAACACAAAGCAGAGCGCACTCTTGCCAAAGAACCTCCTCTTGTAGAATATGCCGTCACACTAGATACCGTTGATAATCCGATTCTTTCAAAAGTGATTCCCAAAAAGAAAAAAATTGCTAAAACTGATTCGATAAAATCAAAAAAAGCCGTTAATCCTGATAGTGAGCTCGACTTAGAAGATGAAAATAGTGATACTAGCGACGATCCCAGCTTTATTGATCCTGTGAAGCGTGAAGCTATCGCAATTGTTCAAGATCTCAAAAATCTACGCCAAACCACGCACACAGCAAGTCTCTCAATCTCGATAGAAAAAAAATAAAATGAACCCTGCCAACATTCTCGAAGAAATTCCTTTAGAAACTTCTCAAAAAAATACCCCCGCCACTTCTCAAGAAGCTTCCAAGTCAGCCCCTGAGGTCTCTGAACGTGCTCCTGAGGTCTCCGAACCTACTCCTCAAGAAGTCGCTGTTTCTGTTGTTCAACAAAACCCGGTGAAGCTTAACCTGCCTCCTAAACCCATTTTAGCAAGCACTCTTGTGCCACCAGCAGCAGATTTTCTTACTAAAACTTCTTCTTCCTCTTCAACTCAAGATCCTTCGAGCATGCCCTCCTCCTCATCTTCTGAACTTTCCTCAACGCTCGAGATACCATTGGGTTCTACAGAGTTCAAAGAAGAAAACACTTCTCAAAAAAAGTTTTTTATAACGCTTCCTCTCGCATTTTTATTTTTCCTGATTGCTCTTTTTGCTTTATTAACTCAGCTTCGTTTTTTTGTTAATAAATAAATTCTCACCATCACACAACATTACTATGGCTTCTGAACATGTCCTCCACCTTACTGATACATCGTTTAACCCAACAGTGGCATCATCACCAATACTCCTTGTCGACTTCTGGGCTCCTTGGTGTGGCCCTTGCAAGATGATTGGTCCTATCATCGATGAAATTGCTGAAGAACTTGCTGGAAAAGTTACGGTAGCTAAGGTGAATGTAGATGATTGCCCTGCTATTGCTGCAGAACATCGTATTTCAGCAATTCCAACACTCATGATTTTCCGTGATGGACAACTTGCTGATCGTTCTACAGGTCTTGCTTCGAAGGCAGCGCTGCTTTCAAAGCTGCAATAGATAACAACTTTACAAGAGTTGAAGTTTTTAGTTTAAGTTGAAGCAGCAAGAAAACGTCTATTGAGAAAGCGACTTCCTATAACCGTCATCCACTCGAACACGGGGACCCAGGAGACAGATGAAAAGAGATTATCAGGTGCTTCTAATCTTTTACCTCAGTAGAAAAAAATTTCTCACTAGAGGTCTAATCCAAAATAAATACTGATTTAATTTGATTGTCTGCTGGATCCTCGTGTTCACGAGGATGACGACTAGTGGAGGTTAAATGATGCTAGTAATTCAATTTTCTTCTATTGAAATTTTCTACTTTTCTATCCGTTGCTTCGAACCGATACCTCCCAACTTACCTCATGAAATCGATTTATTGGTGTGATTTTCTTAAATTGATCCCCCATTGAGTGAACGAATATAGGCGAGAATTGATTTCAACTTTAACTATTAACGTCAACTTTTTTTGTGAATTCTCTCCAGCCCCTAGCCTCCAGCCTCCAGCCTAAAAGTGCCTTCCACATGCCCGCTGAATGGGAGCCTCATGAGGCGACTTGGATTTCGTGGCCACATCCCCAAGGAGTCAGCTTTCCAGGGCGGTACAACGAAGTCATTCCAACATTTGTAGCGATGGCAGAAGCTATTGGTGCTTCTGAAATAGTACGCATCAATGTTCTCGATACTGCTGAAGAGAGAAGTGTCCGGCTCTTGCTGGAGCCACGTATTCCGAAAGAACATCTCGAATTTTATCACATTCCCACACAAGAGCCATGGTGTCGCGATCATGGTCCGATTTTTGTGAGACCCCATTCACCTAATACCACCTCTTCTCTTGCCATCTTGGATTGGGATTATAATGCCTGGGGTAAAAAATATCTTCCCTATGATCTCGATAATGCTGTTCCCAGAACCGTTGCAGCAATATTGAAACTTCCTTCCATTCAGCCTGAGATGGTCCTAGAAGGTGGTTCCATCGACGTTAATGGTGCTGGAGCGTTACTCACAACTCAATCTTGTCTGCTTCATAAAAATAGAAATCCTCATCTCACACAAAAGCAAATCGAAGAGAAACTTCAATGCTACTTAGGAGTCACTCATATTTACTGGCTCGGTGATGGAATTGAGGGGGATGATACCGATGGACACATCGACGATATCACGCGCTTTGTGAATGAAGAGACCGTGATAACAATGATTGAAAATAATCATGCTGATCCTAATCATCTTCCTCTGCAAAAAAATTGCGAACGCTTAAAAACATTTTTTCTCCCCTCAGGAAAACCACTTCGTATCGTAGAGTTGCCAATGCCCCCTCACCTCGAGAGAGAAGGTCAACGGCTTCCTGCTAGCTACGCTAATTTTTATATTACGAATACTTCTGTTTTACTTCCCATTTTCAAAGCCGCTTCTGATGCCATAGCAGTTGATATTCTATCCACTCTTTTTCCAACGCGAACAGTGCTTCCCATTGATTGCCGTGAGCTTATTTGGGGGCTTGGGGCATTTCATTGCCTTACTCAGCAGGTGCCGGTTCATCAATGAAAATAGAAGTTAAGCTGATTTTTATCAATGGGCTGAGCTTTTTTTAGTTTATTTTTTACACTCTTTTTTGGAATGAGTTTCTTACGACTGGCATGTTTTTTAATTAAAACAATTTTTTCCTGATGATGCTGGTGAGAGCGACGTAGCTCGTAAAGAGTTGTTGCGGCTTTAAGACGAGCTGTTTTTTCTTCAACAAGAGGATAAGGGTAATGAAGTGGAATCGGACTATTCCATGGTTCATGAAGATAAGAGAGTGGAACTTCTTTTAACTCTGGGACCCAACGACGTATAAAACCTCCTTCAGGATCATGATCATATGATTGTTTGATCGGATTGTAGATCCGTAGTGTGTTCATGCCAGTAGTGCCTGATTGCATCTGACATTGGCTGTAATGAATACCTGGTTCATAATCAATGAACAAACGAGCTAGATGAGTTGCTGTGTAACGCCAATCGAGCCAAAGGTGTTGGCTGGCAAAGCTCAGTAGCATGGCTCGCATTCTAAAATTGATCCAGCCAGTTGCAATAAGCGCACGCATACATGCATCAATAAAAGGGTATCCGGTTTTTCCTGTGGCCCAGGCTTGATATTTTTTAACATCCCAAGAGTCTTGTCGAATGCTGTTATAAGCAGAATGCATATTTTCTTTTTCTAGACGTGGGTCATCTTCTAATTTTTGAATAAAATGACAATGCCATCGTAAGCGTCCCGAAAAAGAGCGTAAGGAGCGTTTCCAGCTAAGACATTCTAAAGGATCAAGCAAAGGAAGCTTCAAAGAAGATTTTTTTTTTAAAAACAAGAACTGAGTTTCTGTCGATTGGAAAATTTCCCTTAGAGAGAGAGTCCCAAATGCAATATGTGCTGAGAGACGAGAGCATTGTTTAAAGGCTGTGACTGGAGAAGACATTGCCTTTTGATAGTGAAGACCTCGTTCTTGTAGAAAAGTTTTTAAAAGTAACAGTCCGGCCTGGCGACCTCCAATTTGACGTTGGTGACATCCATCTCGTTGCAATCCGAAATCTTCTGGCATTGGCCAGGGATCAGAAGATTCTCCTATAAAAAACAAACGCTTGGGAGGAACAATCAATACTTGAGACATTGTTTGATACCACCTATGAGACCATCTATTTCTATCACGGAGGCGACGGATTACTCCATTTTGGACCGGTTGATGCCAAGGCACATTTTTTTTCTTAAGATACTCACCTACCTGAACATCGCGCTGGTAAGTCCACTCATTCCAAGTTTCTTGATGGGAATAAACCTCAGTTATCGAATAACGATTGATAAGATCTTTTAATATAGGAACAACCTCTCCTATTTTAACAATCAGCGGCTGACCTAAATGATCAAGTGCTGCATGTAACTCTCTGAGGTTCTCAAGCAGAAACAAAAAATGACGATGGCTCATATCCGGCTGGCGCCATAGTTCGGGTTCAAAAATATAGAGTGGAAGTATCGGACCATTCTGTGCTGCAATGCATAAAGCAGCATTATCATAAACACGTAAATCTCTTTTGAACCAAACAAGCTTCACGACGGATTGTTTGATTTTTTGTCTAACATCGGTTCAAGTGTCAACGATACAATCACCACTTTCTCTATTGGGAAATTATTGCTGTTCGTAGGAATCGTGCTAACGGCATCTAAAACTTCTATACCTTTTGTGACTTGGCCAAAAACCGTGTATTGACCGTTGAGTTGCGGCATCGGTTCTATGCAAATATAAAACTGGCTCCCATTAGAAGCGCGAAGCGGATTAATTTTATCAGGTAGACGTGAAGTGGCTACTGATCCCCTCACATGAGGTAATTTTATTTCTGCAGGAATCGTATATCCTGGGCCACCTGTTCCCGAGTTATCGTGCTCGCGATAGCGCGTATTAGGATCTCCCGTCTGGACGAGAGAATGTGGAAATGCTCGATAAAAAAGAAGCCCATCATAATAGTGATGTTCCACTAGTTGCTTGAAACTAGCGACCGTTTGTGGTGCCTCTTTTTCACGTAATGCAATGACCACACGGCGTGGTTTTTTTTCATGTCCAATACGAATTAACATTACAGCTTCTTGTGGGCCTGTTGTAGGAAGAGGTTGTGTTGCACAGCTCGTTAAAAAAAAAGTGATTAGGATAACTGAGGTATAAAAGAAAAAATAATTTTTCATTAAGAAAGAGAAATTGTTTAGTAGAGAAGGCATAGTCAAATTACGTTGAAATTATATGAAAGAACGCAAGAATTTTTAGAAAGAGCAAGGCCAAAGACGGAGCGCAATGCAAAGATAACGTGACGGGAGTCAAAGGATTCAATTTTTTCTGCTAGTCGACTTCCTTACATGTAGTTGTGCGACATCCCCAGTTTCAGGGTTCTTGGCAAACAAGGACAGAGCATTCTCACTTCCTCGACGTAAATAGCCAAGCGCAATCCAGCGTCCGGAGTCATACTGCAGTGCCGTACTAGTCAATGTTCCAAGAACACGTGATGGTTCTTGTTCTGAAAAAATTTCCATTCCAGGTTTGATTTCCTCTTGGGAAATAAAGCCGTAGAGCAACCGATTGACATGACCTAGACTTTTCAAACGCGAAATAACCTCCTGGCCAAGATAGCATCCTTTTTCATAATTGATGCAATCCTCTTCCAGTCTAGCTTCCGGAGGTAAGGTCTCATTTGTAAGCTCAAAACCCCAGCGTGGAATTTTTTGTTCTATCCGGAGAAGTTCTACAAGTTGATTGGAGAGTGGCTTTGTTTGAGTACTCACAGATAAAGAAGAAAATAGAGCTGCATCCAGATCTTTTCCAGAAAAGCCAAGACGTGAAGTGACTACTCCATGAGCACGTTGAATCTCGGGAACCTCAGAAAATTTTCCAAAACAGTGAATGATTTCAGGAGGAGTGATCACTTCTATGGTGACGTCATCAGCAACAAGATAACGTTCGAGACGTTCTATGACGCTATCTTGAAGTAAGGCATCAGTCTCAATCAAAAAGGTATCGTGTTCTATCGTGATCGCAAGCAATGCAACAAGTCGTCCCTTGGGGGTCAGCAAACAAGCCTGCAATGCATTTTCTGGAGAAATCTTGCGAAGATCAGCTGTTACTTGACCATTGAGATAACGAAGAGAATCTTTGCCACTTACACGCAACAAAAGACGTGAAGGAACAAAAAAAACGCCACCTTCCGTGCGAGCATTTGAGAGAAATACGTGCTTATTATTTTCTAATGGGCTCATTGATAATCATAACGAGCTGCAAGAGCAGAATAATCTTTATCACCTAGTCCTAAGGCTACAAGATCTCGTAAAGAAGCTGCCGTGGCAGCTGTTGCAGGAAGTGCGATCCCATGATCCTCAACAAGATTCAGTGCAAATTGGAGATCTTTAAGCATATTCTTCGTGGAAAAATGTGGCTCAAAATTACCTTGCAACATCAGTGGCAATTTCATGCCAATTGTATTAGAGAAAGCAGCATTATGTTGGAGAGCTTCATGAAGATATTGGAATGGAATTTCCCCTAAGTTTAAAAATTCCAATGCCTCCGCTAAGACTTGAATTTGAACTCCTGCAATAAGATTGGTGGCAATTTTAATATAGGTTGCTGTTCCTATAGCACCCATAGGAAGGATTTTTTTTGAAGAAAGTTTCAAAATAGGGATGGCTCTTTCAAGTGCCTCATCAGAACCTCCCACATAATAAACCAATTTTCCTTCTGCAGCAGCATCACGGCTTCCTGTAAAAGGTGCATCTAAAAACTGAGCTCCCTTTTTTTCTACGAGTGCTGCAGCTTTAAGTGTTTCTTGAGGAGAAACCGTTGCATGATTCAATACAAGATGCTTTTTTGTTAATGCTGGAACGATCTGCTCAACAACTTCTAATAAAGCAGTACCATCTCGCACAAAAATCTGAAGAATTTCTGCTGACGCTGCAACTTCCAAGGGAGATGGTAAAAAATGGGGCTCAGGACGTGAGGAGCGATTCCAAACCAAGACTTGAATTCTCTCTTCACGCCGCAGAATAGCTGCAACACGGGTGCCAATGATACCAAGCCCCAGAATACCTACAGAAAGTTTTTGTTGCTTTGTAATCGGAATACCTTTTTGTTTCATACGCGACTACAAAGCAACGAGCTCTTTAAATTAACTTTTACTTGGAGTTGTTGGAGTAGGCGATGCAGCTGGCGTGGTTACTGGAGCAGCAGATACAGGAGTTGTTGTTCCAGAAGAAGAAGTAGCAGCTGGTTTTCCAGGAACAGTTGATGGCTTCATCGTTTCAGGAGTAATCACTGCTGGAGCAGGAAGGAAGTTTTCAATTTTTGCAGTCTGACGAAGTTGTTGCATTTCTGCTTTGAAAGCTTCACGGCGTTTTTGATTTTGAAGATAGGCAATGATATTAGGCTTTACTTCAGCAAAGGTTGCAGTACCTGCAGGCTTTTTCTCAGTAACTTTAATCACATGATAGCCAAATTTTGTTTTTACAGGAGTCTCGCTTACAGAACCAACTTTTTGTGCAAAAGCTACTGTTGCAAATTCAGGGACCATTTGATTTTTGCTAAAGAAACCGAGGTCGCCAGCGCGTTGTTTAGCACCTGGCTCTTCAGAAAGTTCTACAGCTAATTTAGAAAAATCTTCTCCTTTATTAGCTCTTACAATAGCAGCCTTAGCAGCTTCTTCTTTTGCCTTGGCAACAGAATCAGGAGCTCCTTGAGGAACTAAGAAGAGAATATGGGTTGCCTTTACCATTTCTGGGTTAGCAAATTTTTTGATATTGTCATTATAAAATTTTTGGGCATCAGCATCTGTAACTACATCTTTACCCTGAATTTGAGCCTTCATCCATTTAGTCTGACGCATCGATTTTTTCAGATTTATCGTGAATTGGTCCATCGTTTGGCCCGACTTTTTTAATTCAGCATTGAAAGCCTCAGGAGTTGGAAATTGTTTTTTAATTTTTTCAATCTCAGCGTTCACATCGGCATCTGAGACTTCTGTTCCCACTGATTTTTTATCAACGAGTTTTTCCATGATAAGCGCATCTAAAATCTGATGGTATCCTTGAATTTTTTGATCAGCAGTGAGTGTAGCTGGATTCACATTGCTTGAGGCTACTGCTTCTTTAAACGCTTTTTCTAAATCAGCTTTAGAAATTGATGTGCTATCAACAATCGCTACAGGATCCTTCAGAGCAATGACCGTTGATGTAGCTCCTGGTATCTTTGTTGCTACTTCTTGAGCTTTTGCTGCCGCCTCCTTGGCCTTACGAGTTTTTAGTTTTTCCGTTGCAGAAGCTACTGCTTGTTTGGCCTTCGTCAGTGCTTTTTCTGTGACACTGGCAGGCGAACTACTTGGGGATGACGACTCCGCAGGAGTTGCTGCAGTCGTTGTGGGTGGTGCTATCTGAGCTTGCACAAGGGAAGCTGCAAAAGGAAGTGTAACGATGATTGTGAGTAGTGTGATATGTTTTTTAGACTTCATAAGTAGTAAATAAGTGCCACGAGATGAACAAAAGCGCCAGTAGAATTTTTAAAATTTTTAAAATGTAAAACTTTGTTTTGAAGATTTACATTTTTGTGTGAGTTCGCGAGAGTATCAAACCTTGTGTTTTCGACACAATCGAAATATTCGGGTTAATGTCTATCATCTTACTACCAACGGAACGTTGATAGTCCCGGGTTAAGCTCACGTGGCGAAATTGGCAGACGCGTACGTCTCAGAAGCGTATGGGTAATTCCATGGAGGTTCGAGTCCTCTCGTGAGCAGACCAAGAATTTTATTCACAGGGATGGAATAGATCAAAGAGATGAAGAAAAAATAGAGGAATAAAAATTTGAAGAAATAGTTTTGTAGCTACTTAGGAGTCTTAGAAACATAAGATAACCTAGTCAGTAATTATTACCAAGTTCCTTGTTTAGCGGGGAATTCTTAAGATGATGAACATAATACGCAAAGCGATTTTGAGAAGACTTTATTCAAGCAAACTGCATGTCAGCTTCAGGACATCCCCTAAACCTAGAAATAGGCGATCATAATAAATTGAGATCACTTGCTTTTTTTAGATACCTGAGCTGTTACATAGTTTCTTTTGATTGTTTGTGTTTTTATGGGTCATTCTTTTTTCTTTATTTAATTGCATCTCTTTCATCCCTTCTATTCCTGTTTTTTGATTAATGAATCCCGAATACGTCAAAAATCTCTTTCGCTCGATTGCAGGGCGCTACGCACTAGCAAACCACCTTCTCTCCTGTGGAATGGACTTTTGGTGGCGTCGTTGTGTTGCAAAAAAAATTCAGCAATGGAATCCTAAAACACTTCTTGATGTGGCTACTGGAAATGGAGAACTGGCTTTTGCCATTGCTAAAAAAATACCAACAGTACAGACCACTGCTGTAGATTTTTGTCACGAAATGTTGGAGCAAGCAAGACTTACACAAGTAAAAAGTAAGAACTTGTATTCATACTCTAGTGAGAATGCGAATATAGGTTTTAAGACGCCTATGATCACCTTTCTCGAAGCTGATGGATTAGAGCTGCCGTTCGAAGAAAAAATTTTTGATGCTGTTACAGTAGCTTTTGGACTACGTAACATGGTCTCTTGGGAACAAGGTTTGCGTGAAATGCATCGTGTCCTACGCTCCCGAGGTCATCTTTTAATTTTAGATTTTTCCATTCCTACTTCTCCCCTGCTCCGCCCATTTTACCGCTTCTATCTCCATCATGTGCTGCCACATTTTGCAGGTCTAGTAACAGGAGAAGCCAGTGCCTATGAATACATGGGTGGCTCGATTGAAGCTTTTCCATCAGGTGAAGCAATGTGTGCTCTTCTAACACAGTGTGGCTTTGAAAATGCCAGATCGACAGCGCTGACAGGTGGCATCGTTACGATTTATACAGCAAGCAAGGAGACGTAAAAATCTTCTTCTTACCCGTTCACAGGAACGAGTAAGAAGATAGAAGTTTGAAGATGGAAGATAGGATCAAAGCTCTCTTACAAGAATTATTCTCCTTTTTATCTATAGCGCCTTAAATTGAAAAGGGCGCATTAGAAGCGCAGAAATTTTTTCTTAGGATAAGGCTGAAGATCGAAGCGCTATCTGAAGATAACGCAAGATCTGAAAACGCAGTCCTAAGGAAAAAGAGCAAGCTTATGGCGTGCCCTTTTCAATTTAGAGCATTTTAAAAAATTCTGTAGCCGCGCCTTGTGGTGTCACTCCGAACGTCATCCCCGCGAAGGCGGGGATCGCATCCTTATATGTTAAAAAATGATATCTCTAAAAATTAGAGATAGAGCGTTAAAGCTGGCTGGTAGGCTCCCCGAGAATGGGCACTGACAGCTCGTCGGAGGGGAAGTCTACCAGCCAGCCTTAAGGTAAGATGGGCTGTCAGCCTACCAAAATAATTTGATAGACTGACAGCTGCCGAGCGCCAAAAAATCCATAAGGATTTTCGGGAAGAGTTTGAAAGGCCGTTCACGTCCTTGGTGCTAGACACCGTACTTATGTTGAGGGTTCATGGGGATTTGGAACAGAAATATGATGTCTTTTACAAAACTCCCTAAACTCAGCTTTTGTAAAAAGCCCACAAGTTTTATCATCCCAGTTATTGTGAACAATCGCACTAAACTCTGGAAGAGATACAGGTGTTGCATGAGAAATATGCATAAAATTCCTTTGTTTAGAGTGTCGTGACGCTTTCCAAATCGATTAAAATTTCTCGATCTCGTGCTCCATCTTTGGGCCCTAAGATGCCACGTTGTTCTAAAATATCGACCACACGTGCCGCACGTGTGTAACCGAGACGAAGACGACGTTGTAGCATCGAAGTGGAAGCTTTCTTTTCTTGACGAATGATTTCCAGGCATTTTGTCACCAGTTCCTCTTCCTCCTCCGTGATGTCTTCCTCTGGCATGGTCGCATTAGAAAGCTTTGCTGCAATGCTTGGTTCAAATACCGGTTGGCTTTGCGCTCCTAGAAAATCAACCACACGTCCTATCTCTTCATCGGTCACAAGGACTCCCTGTGCACGAATAACCTTAGCGCTTCCAGGCGGCAAGTAGAGCATATCACCTTGGCCTAATAAACGATCAGCTCCGTTTTGATCAAGAATGACCCGGCTATCCAGCTTGGAAGCCACTTGGAAGGCGATGCGTGTGGGGATGTTTGCTTTAATAATGCCGGTGACAACGTCAGCACGTGGTGTTTGTGTGGCCACAATCATATGAATTCCTGCAGCACGAGCCATCTGAGTGATACGCGCAATAGCAGACTCGACATCCGCAGGAGCTGTTTGCATAAGGTCAGCCAACTCATCAACAATTACCACTATAAAAGGCATTTGATCTGGTATGATGATTTCTTCTTCGCGAGAACGTTGATGTGGTACTGCTTGGGCTTGAGGCAAGGCTTCTTCGACTTGGAGCGCGGAGGATTCTTCTTCTAAAAGAGAATCTAGAGATTCTGGTTCCAGCGTAGAGGCACTTTCCTGAGAAGGCTCTACAGAAGGTGAATCCTGGTTCTTAGGACGTGCATTAAATCCACTGATATTGCGAACCCCTGTTTTTGCAAAAATTTTATAACGTAGCTCCATTTCATCAATGACCCATCTAAGGGCGAGCAAGACTTTTTTAGGATCAGTTACCACAGGGGTCACTAAATGCGGAAGCTTGTTGTACATCTGCATTTCCACGACCTTCGGATCGATCATGATAAAACGAAGTGTCTCTGGCGTATGCTTGAAAATAAGACTTGTAATGATGGAATTGATACAAACACTCTTACCACTTCCCGTAGCCCCTGCTACCAAGAGATGGGGCATCTGTGCAAGATCGGCAATAATGGCATTTCCATAAACATCCTTTCCAAGAGCTAGTGGAAGTTTTGCTTTGGAACTATGCCAGCTATCACTTTCAAAAAGTTCGCGAATGGCTACGGTAACTTTATTGCTGTTAGCAATCTCAATGCCAACCGTATCTTTGCCTGGAATGGGAGCTAAAATATTGATGCGCTCTGCACTTGTAGCACGTGCTAAATCGCGTTCCAAATTTGAAATCCGATCAACACGAACGCCACTAGCAGGGTAGAGTTCGTAGCGCGTGATGGTAGGACCTTTGGTGATATCCCCAGGTGCTGCTTCAATACCAAACTGAGCAAGCGTCTCAATCAAGATGCGCTGCACTCCTTGCAGCAAAGCTGGATCAGCAGGTTGCTGATCTTTGTTTTCATGGGTTTCTAATAAATCTAATGCAGGAAGCGTGTAGTTTTCTAAAGCCACATTGGAGAGTAATCCTGCTTCTGTACTCACTCCAGCCGTCTGTTTGGGTTTCGACTTCATTACCTCAGCAAGTGTTGGCTTTTTAGCAGGAACACTAGCATCAATAATTTTTGGAAGAGGAATATTGGGGGGAAGAAGAACATTGTTTGCCTCTTGGGAAGATTCTTCTAGGGCGAGCTCTTCAAGTAGTTTCTTGCGGCGGCGTGAAGAGATTTTCTTAGACTCGTGAGAAGTAGAAGTGTGTTCTTTTTTGTTAAAAGAAAGATCTCTTTTTTGTAATAACTGATTTTTAAGAAGGGTGCATATTTGAAGAAATAATTTTCCTAGCATCGCAATAGTGCGTTTTGTAGCAGTAATGGGATGTAACCCTGTTGCCAAAATCAAACTCGTAAGTGCTACCATGAAAAAGAGAAAAAGAGAACCAACCACCCCCATGGTATTTTTCCCGATAGCAATGCCAAGGGCATGGCCAAACCATCCCCCAGCACCAGGAAGTGCTAGTGTCTGTTTCCAAGTCGCAGAAAAAAATTTAAAATGATCCAGGAAATCGAGGAAATAAGCCCAGCTCAATACAAAAATCAAGGACCAGCCAAGACGAATGCCCAATGGTGATTCTCCTACAAAAAATCGAGAAAATCCTAGTCCTAGTAACGCTGCTGCGGCAAAAAAAGAGGCCCCTCCAAAAAGAAAAAAACAAAGTCCCGCCATGATAGCACCAAAACGACCTACAAAATTGAGCGGTATTGAGGATGTTGAAGAATACTTTGCATAAAAAAGCCACGAAGGGACATCGCGCGGTTCAAACGAAAGCAACGCAAGCAGTAATAAAATGCCTCCGCCCATGAGCAAGAGACCGACGATTTCATTCCAAGTACGACGAGATGATGGGGACATTCGTTCTATGATGAAAAATCTTCGCTCCTTTGGCAATCACTGGCTTTTTTCTGGCAAACTTATTTTTTCAAAAGAGATCCTAGCTCTTGAAACTCAAAAAATTCTAATGCTGAAATACGATCTAGATGACTCTTAGCGATATTGACTTCTGGCATGTCACTCTCATCAAGATTATTTTTTTGAATAAGAGAGAGTGCCGCTTGAGAGAGGTTCTTAGCCTTTTGGATCTCAGGAAATAGCGTTTCTAGAATGGTCTGCAATGCTCCTTTTTCGGTTGCTGTGAGAGACCTGAGCTCAACAACAGGTCGACTGTGTTGATAAGAAATATGGCCTTTATCAGAAATAATATCCTCTCCAGAACGTTTATTCTTAAAGTTATATTTCACAGAAGGAATAGTTGTAGAACGAACGATGGTTTCTTCTTTCCAAAATTTATTTTTCGCTGCGGTCAACGAGTCGGAGATAGTTTGAATTAATGGAGCAACCTCTTCATTAAGAGCGTGGATCTTCTCTAAACAGGAACCAGAAGCAATTTCATGAGATGCTTTTTTCATTTTCGCAGAAGCGTGTGGAGGAGCATCCAGAGCCGACAAACCCTGCTCGGCATCAAAATAGTTCGCTTCATCATCACTGTCTACTAAATGACTTTGAGATGACGGTTTTCTATTGAAGGGAGTAGAAAATTTTTCCGCTGAGTTGATCTTTTCATGACTTGAAGAAACAGGAACGAAAGGAGCCTCTTGTTTTTTTCAGAAGCAGAAGGAGGGAGATTAAGGTTGTTACTATCAGAAACAGAGTGCTCAGATTTTTTTGTAATATTCATTTTTTTTAATGTAGTGATTGATCATGAAAGCTGTTTTTCTCATAACAGAAATTTTTTTTAAAAAAAAAGAAGATTAATTACCTAAGGCCTCTCCAACCAAATCATAGTCGCGTGTCCCTGTAATTTTACAGGTTACGAAAGCCCCTGGAGTGACGGGCTTCACAAAATGAACACGACAGTCAACATCAGGAGCATCTCCTTCGGTACGTCCTAATAGCGCTGTGTCAGCCACAACGTTGAGCGTTTTACCGATTTGTGCTTCAGCCCACTCACGTGCAATCTGCTGCTGCAGGAGCATCGCTTCACGAAGACGACGTTGTTTGGTATTTCCATGAACCTGGTTGGGCATCTTAGCGGCACGGGACTCTTCTTCTCGTGAATACGCAAAAACCCCTAGCCTTTCAAATCGTGTTTCACGAATAAAATCGAGCAAGCTTGTAAAATGCTCTTCGGTTTCTCCCGGAAATCCGACAATAAAGGTTGTCCGGATCGTTAGGTCTGGAATGCCAGCACGAAGACGTGAGATGAGATCAACAATGTGTTGACGACCTGTCTCACGCTTCATTGCACTGAGCATCTCCTCGTGAATATGCTGCAATGGCATATCGACGTAACGAGCAACTTTGGGATTGCGTGCAATAGCCGCAATCAAATCATCACTCCAATGCGCAGGATGCGTGTACAAAAGTCGAATCCAAAAATCACCCTCGATCTTACCCAGAGCATCGAGCAACCCGATGAGACTCGGACCGCGAGTCTCGTCAACTTGCTGACGTGGTCCTGCTTTTTCCTCCCACTGATCCATTCCAAAATAAGTCGTATCTTGACTCACCAAATTGATTTCTTTGACTCCTGAAGCCACCAGGGACTCCACTTCCTTAACAACGGAGTCAATCGAGCGACTCCGATGGCGTCCACGCATCCGCGGAATCACACAAAAAGAGCAAGGATGATTGCATCCTTCTGCAATTTTTACATAAGTCGTATGAGAGGCTGTGAGACGAACACGCGGTGTGTCAAAGTCAGGAATGTAAGCAGCTCGTCTGGAAACGGTGATCCGGCTTTCCTCAGAAATTTCTTCTTCAAAAAGACGATTGAAAATTTCTCCCGCACGTGAAATCTCATCGAGTCCCAAAAAAGCATCCACTTCGGGAAGCTGCTTGGCTAAGTCTGCAGAATAACGTTGTGAAAGGCACCCCCCAACAACGAGCTTCTGTTCCGCTTTGGTACCGTGAAGGCGACGACGATGCGCTTCTAAGATCGCATTGATGCTCTCTTCTTTGGCAAGATCGATGAAGCCACAGGTGTTCACGAGCACCACATCAGCCTCTTCATGTTCTTGAGTTAGCTCATACCCGTGACGTGCAGCATCCCCAAGAAGAATTTCTGCATCAACGAGATTTTTGGCGCAGCCAAGGCTAATCAAGCCAACTTTGCGTTTATTAGAAGAAGATTGAGGGGAGGAAGAAGAAAGAGACATGGATACTATAAAAAAAGTAAAGATGAGACTATCATGACATCACTTTAGCCCAAATATTTTTTTTGAAAAAAACTTTTGACTATCTACTTTTTAATCCCCGTCTTCTCTTTCTGCTATAAATGGGCAGGTTATCCGGTACTCTCGAGTGTTTTTTCTGCTTCACTCTTGAGTGCTTCTTTTGCTTCTTGAATATCCTCCAAAAAATTTGACTTTGCGAAGTCAGCTGCAGTAAAAATCCTTTCGCGACCATCTGCCTCTTTCCATTTCTGTATACCCATTCCCTTTTTTTGTTCATCAAGATCACCTTCATTAGGTGGCGCTGAATGATAATCTCGCTCTGCTTTTAAAGTTATCCAAATGCTTTCCCAATCCTTATGAGCTTCTTGCACCAGAGTGAGTGCATGTTCCCAAGAAGAAACTGCTTCTTCTGTTCCGCTTTTAACTTTGGCAATATCAAAAGCATTTTTAGCTTTAATGCTTTTTTTGTTAGCATCATCAACAAGCTTAGATAGCTTGCGAGTAATAGTATTACTAGCTTTTTCAATTCTTGTAATAGCAAGACTCACGTTTTCGGCTAAATATTTTTGAATTTCTTGAATGTCAGCAATAGTGTCTTGAGAGGAAGAATTATTTTCATCGATCTCTTTGAGTGTTCGAAGTAAAGCCGTGTTAGCCTGTTTCGCTTCTTCGATGTATTGATGCCAAAGAGGAAGAGATTTATAACCAGACTCTTTTTCGGCGGCATCGAAGGTGTCACGTGACTTCTCTAGCAAATCGTAACACGAAACTTGTTCTTTGTTTTCAGAATGTGAAACAACTGATAATGAAGTTGGACTTACTGAATTCGTAGTTGATTCTCGAAATAAATCTGTTGCATAGTGACTTGAAACACCTGTGTTAAAAAGAGAATCAACAGATTCATCTGCAGAATCAATAGGAGCATTTTTAGGTGGTAGTGCGTTACCATAACCTGTTCTTTTTGCTGAAGAACTTATGCCGCTTTTATTATTACGTTGCTTTGTTCCTTCATCCAACTGAGAGAGTGAAGGCAATACTGTAGCATTGCTCTTTGGCGTCTTAAAAACGGGATCTTCAGTAACTTTCTCTACAGAAATTGGGGAAATGTTATTGGGATTGATTGGCTTTAAATAAGGATATTTTCTCTGCGATGCTATACCAGTAGTACTATCGACCTGAACAAAAGAAGGAGGCTCAGCCCCCTGATTTAAGGGCCGTAATCTCTGATTGTTTTGATTCTTCTCTATGGAAGATACATCTGGAGTTTCTGACGAAAAATGTTGCTTTTTAATCGGTGGAAGAAAGGACATCTCATTATCATGAAAAGATTTTTTGATTCGACAAGGAAAAATATTTCATGCTTAACCCTTTAATTCTTTGAGCACCTCTGCTGCAAAATAGCTCAAAATAATCGAAGCCCCTGCTCGCTTGATGGCGAGGAGAGACTCGTCCCGTGTTGCACGATAATCAAGCCAGCCACATTGAGCAGCAGCACAGATCTGGGAATATTCACCGGAAACTTGGTAAGCAGCCACGGGAAGTAGCGTTGCTTCTCGCACAGCTCTAATGACATCGAGGTAGGTTCCAGCAGGTTTGACCATAACAATGTCAGCTCCCTCTTCCTCATCTAGCTTCACTTCGAGGAGTGCCTCACGAAGATTAGCAGGATCCATTTGGTAACTTTTTTTATTGAGAGGAGTAGGTCCCACGTTGCTTTTTAATGCCTCACGAAATGGCCCGTAGTAGGCCGAAGCATATTTTGCCGAGTAGGCCATAATTCCTCGATCTTGAAAGCCGGCATCATCTAGAATATTTCGAATCGCCCTCACCCTTCCATCCATCATGTCGGAGGGGGCCACGATATCAGCTCCTGCCTCAGCTTCCATAAGAGCAAGCTGGGTTAAGACTTCTACCGTTGAATCATTTTCCACATATCCGGTATCACTTAGCAAACCATCATGTCCATGGCTCGTGTAAGGATCTAAGGCGATATCAGCAATCACAACAAGCTCAGGAGAGGCTTTTTTGATTTCTCGAATGGCACGGTAGAGAATATTTTCTGATGTCGTAGCATGCGTACCTGTAGGATCTTTGTAACAAGGCTCAATACAGGGAAAAAGAGCCACGGCAGTCATTCCAAGGCCGGCAAGAGTGTGACACTCCTCTACAAGTGATTCGAGTGTGTGACGGACAATCCCAGGCATCGATGCGATTTTCTCGGACTCACCACTTCCAGCATGAAAAAAAAGAGGCTGAATGAAATCTTCACGATGTAACTTTGTCTCCTGCACAAGAGCTCGGATCGAGGCTGTGTGGCGATTGCGCCGAGGACGACGGAGAAGAGGGAGAGCCATTAAATGTTTTTAGTTTCTAAATTTGTTACTCCACAGTGACGCTTTTGGCCAAGTTGCGTGGCTTATCAACATCACACCCAAGAGTCACAGCCGTATGGTAGGCAAAAAATTGCAATGGGATTGTTGAGAGGATTGGTGTTAAATAATCCGGAGCTGCAGGAATAGTAATCACATGGTCACAGATTGCCTCGAGCTCGCTGCTATGTCCTTCCGTGCCAATCGCGATCACCGGTCCTTTGCGTGCCTTTACTTCTTGAATGCTGCTCACATTTTTTGAAAAAACAGCATCATGGGGAGCAATAAAAAGAGAAGGGGTCTCTTCATTAACAAGCGCAATTACTCCATGCTTGAGCTCCGCACTGGGATAGCCACTAGCAGCAATGTAGCTGACTTCTTTGAGTTTGAGCGCTCCTTCCAAAGCGACGGGATAATTAAATTGACGTCCCATAAAAAGCATTACTTTGGAAGTGGCATAGCAACGAGCAATCGCCGCAATTTGCTCATTAAGCTCTAAGGTTTTTTTAATTTTTTCAGGAAGAGCCTCTAACTCGGCAATAATCTTTGTTCCCTCAGAACTTGAAAGATTGCGAATACGACCTAGCAAAAGCGCAATCAATGTCAGGATAGTCACCTGTGAGGTAAAGCTCTTTGTCGCTGCCACCCCAATTTCTGGTCCAGCGTGCATATAAACGCCACCATTACTTTCACGAGCAATAGTGCTCGCAACGTTATTACAAATACCAAGCGTACGGTGTCCTTTGCGCTGGCTTTCTCGGAGAGCAGCAAGCGTATCGGCAGTCTCTCCACTTTGACTCAAAACGAAGACAAGTGTGTCTTTCGTCATTGGTAAATTACGATAACGAAATTCACTCGCGAACTCACATTCTGTGGGCACTTGCGCGAGCGACTCGATCAAATATTCACCCACCATTGCCGCATGCATAGCCGTACCACAACCACTCAGGACAATGCGCTCGATGCTACGCAGCTCAGCATTCGACATTTCTAGGCCACCTAATTTCGCAGTTGCTTCTTCTAGCGAAAGACGCCCTCGCATGGCTTCATGGACAGTATGAGCCTGCTCAAAAATTTCTTTGATCATGTAATGAGGATAGATTCCTTTATCCATGTCATGAACCAAGTCATCAACCGTGGTAATATTGTAAGGCGTTCCATTTCCTTGAAGATTAGAAATAGTAAAACCGTCGCGTCGCAGGGCCACAATTTCATAATCGTTTAAGTAAACGACATCCCGTGTGTGCATCACAATGGCGCTAACATCACTTGCCAGAAAATGTTCACCTACGCCAATACCAAGGACTAAGGGACTTCCCCGGCGCGCTCCAATGATCAGTTCTGGAACATCTATATGAAGAAGTGCAATGCCATAGGTTCCATCAACACGTCGTAACGCTTCACGCACAGCAGCAATAAGAGCCTTCTCCGTTTTTTCACCCAGAAGATCAAAAGCGCGCCCTATAAGATGGGCTAAGACTTCCGTATCCGTTTGCGACTGGAATATGTGTCCTTCCTCTTCAAGCTGAGCACGCAGTTTGGTATAATTTTCAATAACGCCATTATGAACAAGAGCCAGACGGCCAGAGGCATCTAGATGCGGATGAGCATTCTCATAAGTGACCTCACCGTGCGTGGCCCACCGTGTATGACTAATACCAACATGACCTTGTAGCGGTTCTTTGACAATGAGATCACGAAGATTTTGAATGCGACCCGGTGTTTTTCGAATGGAAAGTTTGCCATCATCAACAACAGCGATTCCCGAAGAGTCATAGCCACGATATTCCAAACGATACAATCCTTCTAACAAGATCGGCACCGTATTCTTTGCTCCAACATATCCTACAATTCCACACATAGTTTTATAATTCGTTTTTTAACACGCTGGCCCGCCTATTTCATGCTGATTGGTCGTGCAGCCTTATGTAGACAAAAAAGCGATGGATTGCGACAAAGGCTTTATGAGCACAGTAATTCGAGCCTGACACAGTATACATAAGGCTGTCGTAAGCTGTAGCAGAATTAGTATGAAATAGGCGGGCTAAGAAGCTGACAAACATGATGCAATCAGTCAAGTTCGTCCGGAAAAATATTGTTAATCTGGATATTTCATACTGATTGTTAAGAGTAACCAGCAAAACCTGATGGGGTAAGGCGAACAATGGAGTCTGAAATTTCCGCCTTCGCGGGAATGACGTGGCTACCCACCCATGCCGGTTACTTAGAGTTCTTTCCTAATCAAGCTCTTTATTTCAGAGAATGACTCCTTTCAACACTTCAACAAAAGCTGTTTGCCTAAAGTAAACAGCATTGGGGCTAGGAAGAACTCGAGCTCAACGCAGTATCGATCAGCTCTTCCGACTTCCGGAGTAGATCAGAATAAAAATCTGAAATCACCTTGAAAAATAATTTCTTTTTTTAACAAACCGATGGATTGCTTTCCTAATATCTTCACTCTATAATTTGCAATCCAAAAACCTCACATCAAAACCATGGATGACCCGAGAATAACCTCAGCTAAATCAAGAACCTTGGCTATTATTATGGGAGGAGGAGCTGGTACACGACTTTTTCCCCTCACCCAAGAACGGGCTAAGCCAGCTGTCCCAATCGGCGGAAAATATCGCTTAGTCGACATTCCCATTAGCAATTGCCTCAACTCTGGTATTCGTGGCATCTATGTGCTGACTCAGTTTAATAGCACTTCGTTACATCGTCATATTAACGAGAGCTATAAGTTTGATCCCTTCAATCATAGTTTTGTAGAAATCCTCGCAGCACAGCAGACACATCAACACTCCGATTGGTACCAGGGCACGGCGGATGCTGTTCGTCAAAATCTGCGCACATTTTTGGAACGAGACTATGATTATTTTATTATCTTAAGCGGAGATCAGCTGTACCGCATGGATTATTGGACGATTTTAAGTCAACACATCCGCACTGGTGCAGAACTCACCATATCATGTATTCCCGTAGATCATCAGGCCGCGCCAGGATTTGGAATTATGGAAACAGATGATGATCTTCGTATCACACGTTTCGTCGAGAAACCAAGCGATCCCCTGGTTCTTGAAGAGCTACGTATTAAGCCTTCCTTACTTGAAAAAATGGGAGAGAGCCCTAATCAAAGTCTCTATCTTGCTTCCATGGGAATCTATCTTTTTAATCGCCAGGTTCTCATTGATTGTTTGGATAATGAACTTCCAGATTTTGGAAAAAATATTATTCCTGAGGCCATTAAGGAATATGATGTTAGGACCACTATTTTTCGTGGCTATTGGGAAGACATTGGAACCATCCGTGCTTTTTTTAATGCCAATCTTCAACTCACTGACTCCAATCCCTCCTACAGCTTCTATGAATCTGGAGCTCCTATTTACACACGATCTCTCTTCTTGCCAGCTAGCATGATTGAGCAAGCCACGATTCATAAGGCTATCATTTCTGATGGATGCATCATCAATGCTACTTCACTAGATCGCTGTGTTATTGGTATCCGCAGCATTATCAAACCGGGAACACAACTAACAAACACCATCATGATGGGAGCTGACTATTACGAATCAGAATTCAAGGGCCAACTCGGGGATGTCCCTCCTATGGGCATCGGAGAGGGTTGTGTCATTGAAAATGCCATCATCGATAAAAATGCACGCATCGGAAATAACGTTACTATTTCGCCTCAAGGAAAAGAGAACGACCTTGAAGGACCCGGTTACTTCATTCGCGATGGCATTGTGGTGATTTTAAAAAATGCCATCATTCCTGCGGGAACGAGGATTTAGCCTGTCCTAGACCGGATATTTCACACTGATCTACTACTGAGACCGGGAAACCTAATGAATGCTGCGTTAGAGTCATATTTTGACTTGGGCAATACAGCTGTCCGGGAGGGCGCTGGATAGACTTTCCGAAGGAAAGCACCGAAGGGGCGAGCCGAGCAGGATCGAGCAAGTCAATATTACACATACAGCCTGGCATCAAAATGCTCGCCTGCCTTGCCTCATAAGACTTTGCGGTCTCCTCTTCGTCACGATCAGCATGAAATATCCGGGCTAGAGAGCCATTAGTGCATTTTAATGGTATTACGTTGGAAGCCTTGTGCTACCTGTTTATAAAGAAAAGGTCAAAGAGTAAGGTGTGAAGGGTCAAGGAGTTCATTTGTTACATGCGGCAAAATGAAACTGAGAAATAGCAAATTTGTTATGTATGATGAAGTTTTAGGATAATAAGCAAAATGGCTCTTCAACCTTTACTCTTTACCCTTTATTCTTTACTGCTTTCTTAACAGCCCTATGAAATATTTCTCCCTCATCATACTTCTTTCTCTAGCAACATTTCTCCTTTCAGGTTGTCTCTACGATGCCCCACCAAGCAGACCTATCAGCCAAATTGATACGTTTCTGTTAGGGCAATGGATCACTCAAGATAAAAGTGGAAAAATTTTTGAAGCCACCATAGCTCCCCTCGACGGCACCCACTACCATGTCACTTTTTTTGATAAGGACAAGAGTGGTGCTCAGCCTTGGGAATTTGAAGGGTGGATCTCACGTGTTGGAAATGTGAAGTTCCTCACTCTCCAATCTCTTTCGCCTGATCCTCGTTATCATGATAAATATCTTTTTCTTCATTATGAACTCATCACAGCTGAAAAAGATCCCACGGATAGTGCTGGCATAGGAGGACGACGTATTCGAATATACGAACCACAGCTGCCGTCATCAGCATTACATCTCGATTCCTACCATCTCCGCCAAGCAATCGGCGAAAAGCTCCATGAGGGAACACTTCTTCTCCCTTTGAGTGCTCCACTTGGATTCTCTGTTTGGACACGAACAGGAGGAGATATTACCTGGCCAAAATCCAAAATATAGAAAATTACTCTTGTCCAAAATAAAAATTTAGTTCCATTGCAAGACGTATGGAGAATGAGACGGTTAGAGGTTTAGAAGTTTAGGGGGGTAGTCAGGTATCCGTTCACAGGAACGGATAAGGCTGTAGGCAAATTCACTTCAGAAGGAAGAAACAATCGTTTGAATCTAATGCTGATAATCGCAGATCAATTTATTCATCGAGTATTCGACTTTCTGCCCTTTCGTCTTCAGCATTAGCTGTTCCCTGAACGGGTACGTTCCGCTTCCTTGAACGAATATAGTCTTTTAAAGAGAGAAGGGCGCGATAAGAGGATGAAATTTTTCTTGATAACAAGGCCGAAGAGCGAGCGCTATCTTAAGATAACGTGAGTGATGAGAACGCTGTTATCAAGAAAAAGAGCAAGTTCAGATCGTGCCCTTATGGATTTAAAAGACTATACTTAGACAGAAATGAAACAGGGTCATAAACAGTGCTAGATGTGATAAAAGCTCTTAACCCATAAACTTGACACTTAGCAATCAATGAACCTCTGATGTCTTATTTCTATAACGTGTTTATTTTTGACAGCAATGATAGAAAATCAAACATAGTCTTTTAAAACCTTCATCAAATCAGGCAGCAGTTTTCGAATAATTCCTCTAGAAAAAAAATTTGAGGCTGATTCTCTAAATTTCTTAAAATCGATAGAAGCAGTTTGGTCGACTTTATCAGAAATGGTCCTGATGATTAGATAAGGCTTGTTGTATTCATGGCAGATTTGAGCCACAGAGGCTCCTTCCATTTCGACAGCATGGGCTATTTCTCCTTTGAAAATCAGGTTGTCATGAAGTTCAGGATTTGAAATAAATTGATCACCAGTGGCAATCGTTCCTCTTACCACTTTAGGAGACTCCATGAAAAACTCTGCTAGTACATTTGGAGCAATATGCTCTTCAATCTCCTTCAAAAAATGATTGATGGCGTTTTCTGCACATACCAGATGTATTTCATGAGGAGAAAAATAATCTCTCTCGGTTAACGGAATTTGAAATTTTGGAAAAAGAGGCCGTCTATCCATATCATGTTGGTACAATCTCTCTCCAATCACAATGTCGCCCACATTTAGAGCAGGATGCACTCCCCCAGCCAGACCTACGAACAATAGAAAATCAACATCAAAGAGATTAAAGAGGGTCGTCACTGTACTTGCAGAGGCCACTTTTCCCGAGTGAGAAAATACTAAAACAACCTCACTTCCATGTAGTTCACCAGAATAATAATCTCGCCTTGCAACAGTCACTATTTCCCTCACCTTCATTTCACTCCTGATCAAGTCAACCTCTTCAGGAATTGCTCCCATGATTCCTATGCGCATTTTTTGATTTTTACTAAAAGTGAAGCTGTTTTGAAGCAGGGCAATCTATTTTCTCGAGTCTCCCCAAGACACATTTCTGCCATGACTTATTGAATATTGATTTACGAAGTCTTCAACAGCTTTTTCCATCTCCTCTGTTAGTCCATGCTCAAGTGCTTGCTGCTTAAAATGAGTTCGGAAAAAACGGCAAGCTAAATCTCCGTGAAAACCATAGTCATGTCGAATTTTCTGCTCAAACTGATCCGTTATCTGTTTGCGACTTTGAATCACTGCTTTTTCAATAGTCTCTTCGTGTGTTTTTCGAGAATCTCCGGTAGTGAGGGAGTGTTTTTCAGAAGAACGGGGAATAAAACGCCCTATAGGGGTTCTCACATAAAGGGCAACTCCTTGTGCAAAGACATGTTTGAGAATTTGTGGAGTTAATCCATGCTCCAAGGCACTCTGTTCATGATTAGCGGCAAAGTAATTTACAATAGCTTCATCTTCATATTCTCTTCGCAGTACTTTTTTAAAATCATCAATAATTTTTTGGTTGTTTATTGTTGATCTCCCTTCAGAAGTAGAAACTTGAAAAATGGAATGGATAGAGTTACCTGTTGTTCCGGAAATAACTTTACCTTGATTTTCTCTATTATCAGCAAATTTTTTATACTCAGAAGCCTCGGGATAGTCTGCAGATAAACTATAAGGATTCGTAATTCTATAGTTTGGATTATTTCGATAGCTTGGTTGACTTGGATTTTGATTGAGATTGTTAACGGTCATACTAGAGCGATGTTTAATGATAATTTTTTAAAAAACTAACTCTTTCTTGATACAATGATCAATCAAATTTACACTGAACCACCCTCTCTCTCCTAAATTATGGAAATAAAGTTTGCTACGAAAAACGACCTCCCCTTGATTCTCGAATTCATCAAAGAGTTAGCCGATTACGAAAAATTACTCCATGAAGTAGTCGCCACCAAAGAATTGCTCCGAGAAAAACTTTTTGGTGATAAGAAATACGCAGAAGTGATTTTTGCTTATGAAGAAAATATTCCCATTGGCTTCGCCTTATTCTTTCATAATTTTTCAACGTTCTTGGCAAAACCAGGCCTCTATCTTGAAGACCTCTATGTCAAACCCGCCTATCGAGGTAGAGGAATTGCTCAAGACTTGCTAACTTTTCTTGCCAAGTTAGCAAAAGAGCGCGATTGCGGTCGTCTTGAATGGCGCGTACTCGATTGGAATAAAAAAGCGATCGATTTTTATTTAAAAATAGGGGCAATTTCTATGGATGAATGGATCCTCTATCGTGTAGATGGTGAGAACTTGGATCTTTTGGCTCAATCTTAGCAGAAAAAAGATCCGTCAATATTAGGGCTTCAACTATTTGTTTAGATTGATAGTCTCCCAATGATTTGAGGCAATAATAATCTCAAGAACTTCCTTCATCACCGTGTTCTTACGTCCTAATTCACCTTTAGTACTCTTGCTTCCATTTAACTCATCATCTGGAAGCGGTTTTTGTCGTTTTAAAATATCTAGGACAACATCTACCAGCTGTTTTGGATCTTTTCCTTTATCATATGAGCTCTGACTAAATACGGTTTCAACTGCTTCAGTAAGACATTCCCTAGCTTTATCATCTTTATTAACTTGAAGGTAAATAAGCGCTTTATCTACAGCGCATCTTAAAGACATATTATGTTTATCTGAATCAAGGTGTCTAATCCTTGCATCTATATTAGATTGACTCCTCTGGTTAGTTGCATCGAATTCACTGTTCTTAACAAATGAAACCATTTCAATAGGTTCAGGTTGTACTGAAGATGATGAAGAAGTAGCAATCTTATTTTTATCTGAATCAAGGTGTCTAATCCTTGCATCTATATCAGATTGACTCCTCTGGTTAGTTGCATCGAATTCACTGTTCCTAACACATGAAACCATTTCAATAGGTTCAGGTTGTACTGAAGATGATGAAGGAGTAGCAAAAAAGTTCCATTTATTAAATAAGTTTAAAAAACTATTTTTACTTGAATGGGCTTGTCCAGTAACATCAGTTGGAGCAGCTGAGGAATTCGATGTAGAGCTTTTTGTTCCAGAAGTAGTGCTAAAATAATTAGTAGCTACTGATATTATTGATTTAATTGAGGAATACATTTTGGTTTTTAAGTTTGTATGCTAACTCTGATGCCGTTCGTCCTACGGCTAATCACATTTCTACTTTTTCTATTTTTCTTTCACGTTGCCCACCCATGCAATAAAAGCTTCGGGTCCTCCTTGAAGGTAGCCAGAAGATTTTTTGATCACGTTCCCTTTTGGATCTAGCAAGATCAGGGTTGGAAAACCTTCCACGCTATATTGCTTTTGCAATGATTCATTTTGCTTCTTGAGATCATCACTCTGCTCTTTGCCTTGAGGAAAATCGATCTCTACGAGAATAAGATTTTTTTTGGCGAATTCTTTAAAAAGAGGTTGAGAAAAAACATCCTTTTGCAATTTTTGGCACCAGATACACCAATCACTTCCCGTAAAATCGAGGAGGACTTCTTTTTTCTCTTTGCTCGCTTGTTGTAGCGCCTTTTGATAATCAGTCGTCCAAGTGCCATCAGCGTGAAGCATTGACAAAATCGCCATTAATGAAAAAAGAAAGAGTGTTGGTGTTTTCATAGAGACTCTTTAAAACTGAATTGTTGAAAGATATCAAGCCTAATCGGCAGAGATGACCCTTGCCTTTGCTGGCTTTATTTTTGTGCTTTGTTGCGAAGAGCGAACTTTGCCATAAAAAGAAAAAAAACTCATTGCTGCAAACATCATTGAGATAAGAAAACTCATCCATAAAGCAGTTGTGGAACTTGCTAAATGAAACCCAGGAATAAACTTCCATAGAATTAAAATTGCAAATGTATTCATGAAAACATTGAAGAAAAGAATTTTTTTCACAACAGGTTCAAAGCGGGGCATGATAGAAAAATAATAAATAGCACTACTCATGATTCCAAAGAAAAAGGAAACCTTTGCTAAGGACCAGTAGCTCTCATAATTGCAACCGTGGCATAGCAACCCAACTACTAACATACAAAAGCTCATGAGCAGGGCACGAAAGACAAAAAAGTGCATAGAAAAATTATTTCAAGCGTTTGGCAATAGTCTCATAAACTGTCTGAGCAAATTTCACACGAGCATACCATTTGTAGTTAGCAGGGATCACTGTCCATGGCGCAATTTTAGTAGATGTTTTTTTAAACATGATGGAAGCAGCTTCATTATGCTGCTTCCATTTGCGACGATTACGCCAATCCTCTTCGTTAATTTTCCAATGCTTGAATGGTTCGGATTGTCTTTCTTGAAAGCGCTTCAGCTGCTCTTTTTTAGTGATCATCATAAATATTTTAATGATGATAGCACCTCCATCGGTTAAGGTTTTTTCGAAATTATTAATTTCTTGATAGGCCCTTTGCCATTCAGTTTCTGCAGCAAATTTTTCTACACGCTCCACAAGAACACGCCCATACCAAGAGCGATCAAAAATCACTAGATTTCCTCGAGGTGGAATCTTGCTCCAGAAACGCCATAGATAGTGATGATCCAGCTCTTCTTGCGTTGGTTTTATAATCGAATAAACTCGAACAAGACGCGGGTCTAAAAATTCGACCATGCGCTTAATGGCCCCTCCCTTACCTGCTGCATCTGGGCCTTCAACCACGACAATCACAGAATGTTTACTCTCTTTGAGCTGGAGCTGATATTTCAGAAGACCGAGTTGATACTGTTTCAGCTTTTCTAAGAAAGCTTCTTTGCTAATGGATCTGTTTTGATCAAGAGCATCGAGATCGATCAATTTTTTAGACATGGAGCATTGATTGTTTCAGAAAGACTCGGGTTAACACGGATATTTTATACTGATCTACTGCGGAGACCGAGAAGCCAAATGAATGCTACGTTAGACTTACACTTTGACTTGGGCAGTATATGCACACATACAGACCACGTCATTCACGCGAAAGCGGGAACATCAAAATGCTCGCCCGCCTTACCCCATCAGCCTTCGCGGTCTCCTCGTCACGATCAGCATGAAAAATCCGGGTTAAAACAGCTTGACTATGCAAAAGGTATAGCATCAAGAAAGCAATGTTTCAATACAATAGCATGTCCTCTCTGTGGCACCTTGGTCACCTTCTAAAAGCTTGCAAGCACGTGCAACCATTTTGGCAGCTTCTTCTGGATAGAGTAGCAATTGTTTTGTCGTCGCTGCGATTTCTTTTCCATGGTGAACAAGCATGATTCCGTGAGCACGAAGAAGACGGGAAGTCAATGGTTCGAAATTTTCCATGAAAGGACCTACCAAAACAGGACGCCCTAGCAGCAGGGGCTCTACTAAATTTTGTCCACCACGCGCGGAACCCGTTCCCAGGCTCTTTCCAATAAAAACAATTGTTGCCAAGCTATACCATGATTTTAGCTCGCCAGTCGTATCTAAGAGCAGAGCATCTGCAGGTGTGAGCGAATTAGAAGAACGAAGCGTTAGCTGAATATTATATTTTTGAAAAAGAGCACTCGTTTCATGACGTCGTTCTACATGTCGTGGAACGATGACAAGTCGAAGACTCTTGAACTCTGAACGTAGTAACAACCAGGCTTTCAAGACTTCTTCTTCCTCACCGATGTCCGCAGTGCTTCCCGCAAGTAACAGAGGATCTTGAGGGTTCCACCGGAGTTGAGAAAAAATTTCTGCACGATCGTGAGGTGGCATCACACGCGCAGCTGCAACTTGATCAAATTTGATATTGCCAGTCACGGAAGAATGTTGAGCGTAGATACCAAGTCGATGCCACCGCTCTTGATCGCCCTTGGAAGGAAAGCCGATGAAATCGAGAAGATTAAAAACAGGAGCAATGATGCTACGAAACTTTCTAAATCGCTCTTCTGAGCGTGGAGAAAGACGCGCAGAAATAATGGCCGTAGGAATGCCTTTTTTTCTGCAATGCCACAATCGTTGAATCCAGAGATCTCCCTCCACCATGATAAGGGCAGATGGTTGAAAGTGATCTAGCACTGGATTGATGATAAAAAAGAAATCCAGTGGATTGGCAATGGGCTCTAACCAGTCACTAGCTTCTCCACGTGCTATCTCAAGCCCCGTTGTGGTAGTTACAGAAAGAAGAAAGCGAATCTCAGGATGACGTTCGTGGAAATTGCGAATGAATTTCAAGGCAATGAAAACTTCCCCCACACTCACCGCATGTACCCAAAGGCGTTGACGTCCGATGCGCTCCTCTGTTTTGTGATCAAAAATCCCGAATCTTTGAAAAAAAGAATCATGATACCCACCACGACGAAACATTCGTGGTAGATAACCTGGCAACATCAATATGAAAATGAGCGGAAAAAAAAAGTTGTATAAAAAAACAAGGACTAAGGTCGTTATTTTAACTCGTGGTGCAGATTTACAATGTTGCTTCATGAAAATAAAATATTAACAAGCCTCAACTTTTCGCATAACGACGATCCGTGTGATTCCATAAGTACGATCAACAATTATTTCTAATTCAGATCGCTCTGGTAACAACTGTCTCCGCTCACACTCCAATATAAGAAGACTCTCTGGAGCCATAGCACTTAGAAGAAAGGGAGATGTGAGCAATGATGCAGCCAAATTATTTCCCTCCTGATCAGCATAAGGAGGATCTGCAAAAATAAGATCAAAAGTAAAAGCTCCCGCAATACGTTTGAGATAAGCAAGCGCATCCATCTGTTGGACCTGAGCATGAAGTCGTGTTGCCACGAGGTTTTTTTTAATGGCCTCAATAGATTGGGTGTTATTATCAACCAAGGTGGCATTAGCTGCTCCACGGCTCAGTGCCTCCATTCCCATAGCTCCTGTTCCAGAAAAAAGATCAAGGACCGTAGCATGAGGGAGACGTTCTCCAAGAATCGAAAAAATGGCAGCACGGACTCGATCCATTGTTGGCCGCACAAGAGATGCTGGCTTTTTCAGAAGAATTCCTTTTGCTGATCCTGCAATGATACGCATGCGAAGCAGGCTACAGACTAGAGACTACATGCTAAAGAAAAATTCACTTTAATGCCTTATTAAGCAACTGCTGTAAAACTCCGTTAACGTTGTTTGGTATTTGTTGCGTGAAAATTTTCTCTGAAAAATTAGTTTGGAGATGTGCCATGGAGCCATAAATTTTAAAGGGAATTTCACAATAGCCACGTTGAGCTATCAGAGAAGAAATATTAACAGGAAGAACATTCGCCATATAATTTGCTAATTTTCCACGAAGCACTAGCTGAGCGTCGAGAGCCACCGCTCCTTTGGAGGAAACAGTCCCATGAGCATCAAGCGCCATATTATCTGATTTCAAATATGCTGAATCAATACGAAGGGTATCCAAGGAGAATGAATAACTGGCTTTAGCTTCATAGAGCTTCAAAAGCTGTAGTTCTTCCATCGGAAAAAGACGACTCAAAGTTCCAAAAAAGTCGGCTGTTTTTAATTCTGCACCCAAAAGTTCGACAGTGCCAGAACCCTGCAGCGATTCAGGCTTCCCAGCCATCCCTGTAAAACGAACACTCCCCTGAACAAGGCCAGTACTTACGTGTTTTTGAAAAGCTGTTTCTGAAAGTGACTCCTTAAATGGTATATTTAAAAAAGAGAAACTTCCTTGATGCGGAAAAAAGAGGCGATCATTTTTTTGAAAGAGAAAAGATCCTTGTAGTGTTCCCCCAAAAAATTTTGCGATCAAGGGATCGATGGAAAAAATATCATTTTTCCTACTTACTCCTGCTACAATTTTTTTCAAAATGGGACGATTATTCACAAGGATTTTTTTTACTCGAAGCTCCCCTTTCCAATCCTCGCTATTTTTGCATACGTGTAAAATGCTTAAAGTCCCAAAAGAAATCGAAGAAATACGTACGATGAAAGGATCAGTTGGATTAGTAATAGTGATGTTTTCTATGTGAAGACCTGACCAAGGAAGAAAATAAACAAATCCCACGTAGAGCTTTTTTCCAAGGGCTTCCTGAGCCTTCAAAACGACCTGCTCTTTGATTCCAGAGAGCGCAAGATAAGTATTAATGCCAACGGTGAAGAGAAAGATAAAAAGAACGAGCAGCAGAAGTGCACGAATTAAAAATTTTGCAAGAGTCTCAAACATTCTCAAAAGATAGCTACTGTTGTGATTTTGTGAAGCTTTTGTCTATATATAGTGGTGTATTAGATCAATAATAGCGCGGTAGAAGCCCCTTTCTCAATTTAATACACTATATCATTTCCCAAAAAGGAACTTCTCTGATAGTAATAAAGCTCCTCTTTATGACTGTTTCTTCTTTCTCGATAGGATCGAGGCCTTCGTTTTCCTGTTTGCGTTCTATTTGTTTTAACTCCCTTCGCGTTTCAACGCCGGCCGTAGACAAACTTGTCGTCTTGCCTCAAAAAGAAGTAGATAAAGAAAGCAACACTGTCGTTGATGATAACTGTCTTGTTTCTAAAACACAAGGTGGTGACTCCAAGGCTTTTGATAATCTCATTCGAAAATACCATTCTCGTCTCTACGGACTTGTTTATCACATGACTTCAAATCATGAAGATACCAATGATCTTCTTCAGGATATTTTTTCAAAAGCTTATCGATCGATTCAGCACTTCCATGGAAAATCGAGTTTCTACACATGGATTTATCGGATTGCCGTTAATATGACATTAAATTTTATCAAAAAACAAAAACGGCAATATTACACAAGCATTGATGATGACGATAACCCTATTGAGAATGATCCTGAATTTATTGAGGCTACAAAAAGCAAGGCAGCGAAAGATCCAGCAGCCTTAATGAATAATCAAGAGCTTCAAAAAAAACTGACTAAAGCCATGCTACAGCTTTCAGCACAACATCGCGCTGTGGTCACTCTTTTTGATATTCAAGGAATCCCTCAAGTAGAAATCGCCAAGATTCTCAAAACAACCGAAGGAACGGTACGCTCACGACTTTTTTATGCTCACCGCCAGTTGCAAAATTATTTAAAAGAGTTTATTGTAAAGTAGGTTTAAAAAAACTGAAGGCAACCACTATGGATGATCAAAAAATGCATCACCTGCTTCAACTCAAAAGCTATGAACATCCCACTGCCGAAATGCTGGAGGAATTTATTTCAGAATTCCATTGTCGCCAGGAGTTACATCCCTCCTCTAGCTCATTCATTGAAGATCTCAAAAGGCATTTAGTTTTTTTCTTTTCCGATCTTCAAATACCTAGGATGGCCTATGTCGGAGCGACTTTTTTGGCTCTTTTTTGCAGCCTTCTCATTATTCAAACCAATAAATCGAGTCAAGAAAATAATGACCCCACAATAACTCCGCTCTGCTCTGAAAATTTTTCAGCTATTCATTATTATTCTTCACCGATCATTCAACCAAGTGAAGAGCAGCCCGTTTCCTTCGATCTCAATAACAAAGAAAACGATTCTATTCTCTCTTCCATGTCACGCCTAATGCAAAAAAAATCCTCATCAAAAGAACTTTTGATGAGTTTTTAGTTTTACTCCTATGAATGTTTTGTCTTTTGTTTTTTTCTTTTGTTTTTTTTTGTGCAGCTGCCAGCCAACGAAGCCCGTCGTTAAAATTGGTCTTAATGTAGAACTCACTGGTGAAGTGCCAGCTGTAGGAGCATCTTCTGTTAATGCGGCAAAGTTATTTGTAAGTGAAGTGAACCAAGCAGGAGGCTTGGATGTTGGAGGAAAAAAAATACCGATAGAACTTGTTGTTGGTGATAATGGCTCTAAACCAGATGAGTCTGTCGCCGTCTCACAGCGACTCATTGCTCAAAATGGAGTCGTGGCCGTGGTGGGTCCGAATGTGAGCTCCTGTTCTGTCCCCTCCTCCGAAATCGCAGAGAGTCTCAGTTGCCTCATGATTTCACCTTGGTCTACCAATCCACGAACCACACGTAATAGTAATAGCTCTTTTAAGAAAAATGTCTTTCGAAGTTGTTTCACTGAACATGAAGAGACACCCATTTTAGCTCAATTTGCAATCAACCATCTTCACCTCTCAACAGCAGCAATTCTCTACGATATCTCGAGTGAATCGCCCAATAGTGCTGCACACCGATTTCAAGAAGCCTTCATCAAGGCAGGAGGCAAGGTTGTTGCTATGGAGACCTACACCACAGGAGATCGTGATTTTAGTGCTCAACTAACAAAAATCAAATCAACAGCACCTGATATCCTTTTTATTCCAGCTTACTACAACGATGTACCACTGATTGCTCAACAAGCACGGCGGTTGGGAATCACAGCACAGTTTTTAGGATACAACGCATGGAGCACTCCAGACATTGTCAAACTCGACTCGGGCCATTATTTGGAAAATGCCTATTTTTCAAATCATTTTTCAACAGAATCAGATCTTCCTACAGTCAAAAATTTTATTAAAGCTTACACAGCAACCTACGGTCAGCTTCCTGATGATATTGCTGCACTTACTTATGACACGATGTCACTGCTTGCTGAATCAATCACGAAAGCTGGTTCTCTTGACCGCACCGCGATACGCAATGCGATGGCGGGAATCAAAACATTTTCTGGCGTAACAGGAATTTTTCAATACCTCAAGGAAAGTCATGATCCTGCAAAAAGCGTTGTCATACTCACCATCAAAGATGGAAAGTTCGTCTACGTGACGACTCTGAAACCGTAATTAAGAAATGGATTACATTGTTCAACAGATGATCAATGCAATCCAACTTGGTTCGATCTATGCCCTGATTGCTTTGGGCTATAGTTTGGTTTATGGCGTGTTGAGCATGATCAATTTTGCTCATGGTGATCTCTTCATGGTGGGCGCTTTTTTTTGCTTTTTATTAGAAACCATTATTCCTGTTCCTTTTTGGCTTGCACTTCTTGTAACCATGCTGGCCATAGCCTTTCTAGGTTCTTTACTCGAACGCCTTGCATATCGTCCTATTCGAACTGCTCCTCGGGTTTCTGCAATTATCACCGCTCTTGGGTGTGGGCTCGTTATTGAAAATGTCGTATTAGCCTTAAGTCCCTATCCGAAGCATATGCCAACATTGCTTCAAAATAGCACTCTTCATTTTTATGGACTCACCCTTTCATCTCTTCAAATCGTCGTGATTGGAATTTCACTCATCCTCATGCTCTTGTTGGATTTTATTATTCGTTTCACTTCTTTTGGGATGGCTATTCGTGCTCTTTCCTACGATCAGCTAATGGTTTCTCTCCTTGGTATTCCAGCAAATAGAATCATCTCACTCACCTTCGCTCTGGGAGGAGCTCTGGGCGGTGCCGCGGGACTACTTTATGCTTTAGCCTATCCCGTTATTTCTTCCTCGATGGGAATGCTAATTGGTTGGAAAGCCTTTGTGGCCGCGGTGATTGGAGGTATTGGAAACATGCGGGGGGCAGTCTTGGGAGCCTTTATTCTTGGAGCAACGGAAGTGATCAGTGTGACGATCCTTCCTTCTACCTACCGTGACCTCATTGCCTATTCACTGCTCCTGCTCATTTTAATTATCAAACCGTATGGACTTTTAGGAAAAACTCCTCTACGGAAAGTATGAATAAAGAAGAAAAAAGGATTATTTTTTTATCCTCTGTTGGTGGAATGTTAGAGTTTTACGACTTTACGATCTACGGGTTATTTTCTGTTTATTTTGCAGAACAATTTTTCCCGAGTCACAACAATCTTACAGCGATTATTTCTAGCTATGCTGTTTTTTCCGTGGGTTATATTGTCCGCCCATTAGGAGGAATCCTCTTCAGTCATATTGGAGATGAGATAGGTCGTAAAACAGTCATGGTTGTCACCATGCTCCTCATGGGGTTTGCTTCTTTAGGATTAGGACTCTTGCCCACCTACGCTTCTATTGGATTCTGGGCTCCTACATTAATACTCTTGTTAAGATTAGTTCAAGGTTTGGCTATAGGCGGAGAATTACCAAGCATGATTGTCTATATCGCAGAATCACTCCCCAAACAACGTGGTATTGCCATCGGGGCACTTCTTGTTGGTACTGTTGGAGGATTGATTCCAGGAATGAGTATCAATTTTTTAATCACCCATTATTTAACACATTCTCAAATTTATAACTATGGATGGCGCATTCCCTTTATCTTGGGCAGCTTTTTGTGTTTTTTTGGTTATCAAATCAGAAATAAACTACATGAAACAGCTGTTTTTAATAATCTCAAAAAACGTGTTTCCTTCCCCCTAGGTGAATTACTGAGGAATCATTTGAGTAACGTATTTATCGGCTTTGGATTGGTATCAATGACAGCACCATTGATTGTTTTAGGGGTCATTTTTATGCCAACCTATCTAACTAATATTCTCAAACTGAATCCGACTCACGCTAGTAATAGCATTTTTTTCATCACGGTGCTTTACGTTCCAGTGATCTATGCCATGGGCTTATTGAGTCATCGATTCTCTCCTTACGTGCTCATGAGAAACTTCACACTCCTACTGATCGTGGGCTCAGCAGCTTTTTATTTCATGCTTTTTCAAGGACATAATCTTACCCTAACATTAGTAATATTCGCCTTATTTTCAGGACTACCCATTTGCTTGCCATCAATCTTAATAAGTTATCTTTTTCCTCCACAGATTCGCTTGTCAGGTGTTGCCTTATCTTACAATTTGGCTAATGCGTTTTTTGGAGGGCTAACTCCTACTGTGGTTACATCGATGATAAAATGGACACACATGCCATATACTGCCCCCTTTCTTTGGGTGCTCTTTATAGCGTGCATCGCCTTATTTTCTTTGGCTTGCTGTCGTAAATATTTAGACTTTACTGTAAAGCAAACTAATTTCCGAGGAATAACTCAGCTATAAAATGAATACATATTTATCTGAAATGCACTCGAGAAAGAAATAGCGCTCTAACCTAAAAACTTCTAACAATATGTCTAACACAATCTCAACCCAAGATTCAGCAGCTTACTTACCTCAAGAAGATCTCACGAAACAGAACGATCCTGTCCAAAATACCTTTAATTCCCCAAACACCTCTAATTCCATTATAAGCTCTTTAAATAAACCAATTCTGATCGTAGATGATCCCTCTACAAGCGATCCCATTTCAACATCCGGAAGCATCACTCCACATGATAATTTTAACCTTTATGTTGCTGAATATGACGCAGGCAAAGAGGAAGATAAAGATGAAAATCGCAAGGATAAGAAAAAACTTGAAAAAAATACACTTAATCGCATCGATATAAGCGAAGATGCATTTGCAAACACTGACAGAACAATACAAAGAAATCATACAGATATGGCAAAAGTGCCGGTAGTTGAAGGGAAAAAAGAAAATCCAAATCAAAAAAATAGACAAGGAACAGTTGATGATGAAGAAGAACCTGTGCGTTCTTTAAAAGTTTAGTTGTTGGCGATTATCTTGATTGCTTTATTCTTTGTAACTTCGGACATTCCGTCGTCAGCTGTTTCTCAGCGGCATTTAGCCTGGTATTAGAAAATAATTGGTTCGCTAATTCATCTAATAATGGTTTGTTGTTTTATAGCCCCAATGAAAGTGAAGCTTGCGTCAAATTTCTACTTTTCAACCTATTTAAATCTGCGCTGAATCTAAACTCTACTTTTTTTGATGGAAGAACGAACTGAATACAAAAGACAACTGACCTTGCCTAGTAATAGCCTGGTCCTCCATATCCTCCTGATTCTTGGCGGAGCCCTCTCCTTCATCATCCCTCACTTTTTTAATGGCTATGTTACTTTTGTGCTCATTACGTTAGCTATTAATGCCATTCTCTGCGTCAGCCTGAATCTTGTGAATGGATACATGGGAGAGTTTTCTGTTGGGCATGCTGCGTTTATGGCTCTTGGGGCCTATAGTTCTGCTATCATCACTGTTAAAATAGTACCCACTCTTCCTCCCCTGTTACTTTTTCCGTTGGCCATTATCACTGGTGGTTGTGTTGCTGCACTTGTGGGAATACCGCTAGCACTACTTTCTTTTAAAACCCGTGGTGACTATCTTGCCGTCATTACACTAGCCCTTTTAATGATCGTGAAATCAGGCTTGGAAAATATTCCCTATGTCGGTGGCCCTCGTGGATTTTTGGGGATTCCTCAACTCACCACATTGCCTTGGGCTTACTTTTGGGCTGTGGTTACTTTTTGGATATTACGCAATTTTATCTACTCGAAATGGGGACGCAGTATCATAGCTGTTCGTGAAGATGAAATAGCAGCTGAGGCTATGGGCGTCTCAACACGCTCTGCAAAAATGATGGTTTTTGTGATTTCCTCTTTTTTTGCAGGAGTGGCTGGAGCACTTTTTGCACAACAAATTCAATTCATCAACCCCAGTTCGTTTGATATCCTAAAATCGACCAACATTCTTGTGATGGTCTATCTTGGCGGTGTTGCCTCTCTCTCAGGTTCACTCGTAGGAGCAGGAGTTTTTACACTCCTCTATCAGCTGCTACAACCTTTGGGGGTCTGGCGTATGGTGATCATGCCCCTCTTACTAGTACTTCTCATGATCTTCCGTCCACGTGGTATTATGGGATTACAAGAATGGCCCTGGTTGCGCCCTTCCTCACAAAAACATGGATCTTGAATTTCACAACATTGCTGTCGATTCCCCTCTCCTAGAGGTTACTCTCCTCAACAAAAATTTTGGAGGAATGCGTACCATTGTTGATCTTTCTTTTCAGCTCAAGAAGGATGAATGTCTCGGAATTATTGGACCCAATGGAGCAGGCAAGACGACTTTTTTTAATCTTCTTTCAGGTATTATTGCTCCTAGTTCTGGCAGTATCACTTGGCTAGGTCAGAAAATTCATACTAAAACCGCCGCTCAAATAACACGCTTAGGAATTGCAAGAACATTTCAAAATATACGACTTTTTAAACAGCTAAGCGTTCTTGAAAATGTCCGTATCGCTTGTGATAGGCACCTAAACTATACCCCACTGGATGCATTTTTAAGAACCTCAACAGCACGTGCTCAAGAAAAAAAATCTCACAAAATAGCCATGGAGCTCCTTAATTTATTTAAGATGACCTCTCTTGCTCACAGCATTGCAGGCGACCTCTCCTATGGCGATCAACGTCGCTTAGAAATTGCACGAGCACTCGCCCTTCGTCCACGCCTACTTCTCTTAGATGAGCCTGTAGCGGGCATGAATGATTCAGAAATGCACGAACTTATGGAATTACTTCGCTGGGTTCAAAGAGAATTTTCCCTCAGCATGCTGCTGATTGAACATCATATGCCCTTCATGATGGAACTGTGCGATCGCTTATTAGTACTTGATTTTGGCCTGCTCATTGCTGAGGGAACTCCTGGAGAAATTCGTCAAAACAGGCGCGTTATTGAGGCTTATTTAGGAGAAGAAGAAAAATAGGTGTAAAAAAAATATGCACAACGGAAACATTTTATACCATCGTAAAAACTTATACACCGTCGAAGAACTTTTTGAGGGATACAATCCAGAAATTCAAGAGAGCTATAAAACAACCCTTGATTGGAGGATTTCTCTCGAAAATCAAAGTGACCATGAAGAAGAGGCTATTAAAGCAGAATCTCTAAAACCAAAAGATCTCGTAAGATCTTCAAAAAAGCAGAAATTAAAAAAATATTTTCACGATTATTTCCTTGATGTGGAAATAAAAAAATATTTGGAGTCGCTCCAGGCGCTGCCTCATGAAGGGTGCCATGGATTGATAGGAATCATGGGGGGCCATGCAGTTCCAAGAAGCTCAGAATTATATTTTGAAGTAGCAAAAACCGCCCGACAGCTGACGCGAGAAAAATACCTTGTTGTTACTGGGGGTGGTCCAGGAGTTATGGAAGCAGCTAATCTTGGAGCTTGGTTAGCACCTCTAGATGATTCGGCTCTTCCAGAAGCTATTAAAGATATCACGCTTCCGAGAGCTAATAATAATCAGGAGCAGTTTTTGTTACAAGAGGCATGGAATCTTCGTTTGCAAACGCTTTCCTCATATGAAAAACATCAAAGGCGAAGTCTGGCGATTCCGACATGGCATTATCCACATGAACTCACCAATGTCTTTGCAACCAGTATTGCAAAATTCTTTAATAACGCTCATCGTGAGACAGTCTTATTAAGTATTTGCGAGCAGGGAATTATTTTCTTTGAAGGATCTGTTGCTACAGTTCAGGAGGTTTTTGATGCAGCTGCACAAAACCATCACTACACTACCAGAAAAAAACGTCCTCTTATTTTATTTAATAAAGAATATTGGAATCCTAAGCCGAATATTCATGGTGATTATCCAGAGAAAACAAAGCCAGTCTGGCCACTTTTACTAAAAATAGCCCAAGACACTCATTTTGAAAATCAAGTAACCCTTCTCTCTTCTTGTGAAGAAGCTATCGATACAGTCAAAAAAATTGCTAGTTATCGATAAAAAGAATAAGGTCGTATTTCATGAATGAATCTTCAGCCTGGAAACTAAAACTCCTCTATGATGGAGAATGTCCTTTTTGTAAACGTGAGATTGCTTGGATGGCTAAGCATGACAAAAAAGGAAACCTCGCTTTTGAAGATATTACTTCGCCCCATTTCGACCCAGCTTGTTATGGCCTCACTCATAAAAAAGTAATGGGAGTCATTCATGGGGTTTTTTATGATGGTCGGATCATTAAAAAAGTAGAAGTTTTCATCGAAGCATATCGACTCTTAGGCCTCGGTTGCTTGGTGGCCCCACTCTCGTGGCCACTGATTCATCCTATAGCCAATGTTGCTTATGAAATTTTTGCGCGTTATCGGGTGCCTCTTGGAAATCTTTTTGGCCGCACTCAGTGCAATTCTGGTCACTGTAACGTAGGATCTAAATGAAGAATTTTTCCTAATGATGCCTTCCAACCAACAAGACATCGTACGCGTCACTCATTTAAGTAAAAGTTATCGATTGTCTCCTGTCTTAAGTGATCTCTCTTTTTCTTTGGAGCGTGGAAAAAGAATTGCTCTAGTAGGACCTTCTGGATGTGGTAAGACAACTCTGCTTAATTGCTTAGGAGGTATCGATCGTGGTGATCGTGGATCCATTGAGGTGAATGGATTAAAACTAGAAGACCTTTCCAGCCAAGAGCTCACTAAGATGCGACGAGAATGCATTGGAACTATTTTTCAATTTTTCCATTTGTTACCTACCCTATCCGTTTTTGAAAATATCGAATTTCCACTACAGCTCCTTGGAATCAAGGTCTCCGAGCGCCAAGAGCGAGTGATGGAATTGTTAAATCGAGTCAGTTTACAGCATCGACTCAAAGCATTACCAACGGAGCTCTCCGGTGGAGAAATGCAACGCGTTGCTATCGCTCGAGCATTAGTGCATCGCCCTTCTCTTCTTTTAGCTGATGAACCGACAGGAAACTTAGATTCCGTCAACGGTACTAAAATATTAGACCTTATCGCAGAGCTCTCTGAAGAATATCAAATAACCACGCTAATGGTAACTCACAGTCATGAGGCAGCTCGCATCTGTCATCATATTTTTGAAATGTGTGATGGAAAAATGCTGGAGAAATGAGTGGAGATATGTATCCACCAAAAAACAAGTGAAACGCTTCTCATTGATTCTTCTGCTCCTCAAACGAATGACGTTGCGTCATTGGCTCAAGACCCCAAGGCAGACATTTCTACAAATTTTTATACTCTCTTTGGGGATTGCTGTCTTCTTTTCTATACGCCTTGCCAATAAGGCTGCTTTGAGTAGCTTTGAACATTTTACAACGCTCCTCCATCAAGAAAGTGACTATCAACTCAAGGCAACTACTGGAGAGCTCTCCACAAGCATCCTAAAAGAGTTGAGAGAATCTTTAGGGGCGATGCCGGTTGAATTGATTCCTATTTTAGATCTCACTGCAACAGAGCCCTTCGTTCCAAATGAACATGCTGTTTCTCGCCCTCTTTTTCAACTTGTCGGTTTAGATTTAGTTGCTTTGCAAAACTTGAGGTCTCCCGAAGAGTTAGAAAATAGTTCTTCAGCACCAAATCAAAAGATAGCTGGTCTTTTTATCAGTCATGAATTGGGATTGAAAAAACATTTAAAGATTGGAGATCTTTTTCCATTGGTGGTTCAGGATGAGATGATTGATTTCCACATTGCTGGATGGATTCCTGAAACACCATCACATCCTAAAGTCTCTTCCCGCCTAATTATGGTGGATCTGCCGTTCTTACAATCCCTCACACATCATGAAGGGAAAATATCACAAATAGGATGTCTTCTTCCCGAAGGCCCACTGAGAGAGGAGAAGAAAAAGGAACTTTTAGAAATTTTGAAGAAAAATAGTCGAGGGCATTTTGAAATTACCACCTCTCAGGATGAACGCAAAAAAACAGCGCTCATGACAAAAGCCTTTAGGACAAACCTTACGATCCTTTCTTTTATTGCACTCTTAGCTGGTCTCTATCTTATTTTTCAAGCTCTTGATGGAGCGGTGGTCAGGAGGCGTCGTGAAATTGCTATTTTGCGTTCGCTTGGGATTACAGAGCAAATGATCCACCATCATTGGCTGATCGAAGCTCTCTTATTGGGACTCTGTGGTGGAATCGTAGGAAGTCTTCTAGGTTGGGGAGCTGCTCAGCTTGCGGTGCGCTCTGTTGCTGCCGTGGTGAGTGCTCTTTATTACACCACAACCGTTGAGGCTGCTCATTTAGATGGCGGAGAATTCTTATTAGCTATGATCCTTGCCATTGGCTCTGCGTTACTTACTGGCTGGTGGCCCGCACGTCAGGCAGCACGGACACCTCCAGCTCAAATACTCTCGCAGGAATATGATCGTGAGCGGCCCAATGGGTTGCTACAATCGATGAAATTAGGATTTCTTTTCCTACTCCTAAGCGGATGTTTGTCTTTAGCACCTGTGGTAACTCTTTTTAAAACCACACGTCTTCCACTTGGTGGATATGTGGCCACATTCTTTTTAATTTTAGGGGGAGGTATTTTTTGTGGTGCTTTCATAGAAAAGTTGGGCGCTCTTTTTTCATTCTTTGGGAAATTTTCTCCCATGCTCCGATTAGCCATGAGCCATCTACATCCCCTTTCAAAACGCCATTACTTTGCTGCCTCCGGAATTCTCTGTGGTGTTACAATGGCAGCTGGAATGCTCATCCTCATCGAAAGCTTTGAAACAACACTCCATCGTTGGATCGATGTCACCTTTCAAGCAGACCTCTACATCAGTAGCGCTGATTATCAAGGCAACTCTCTGGAGCATCAAATTGCGCCTCCAATCTGGCAGGAGATTGCTCATGACCCAGCTGTTGTTGATGTTCAAGTAATCGCATCACATACGATCATACTGAACAAGCTACCAACGATGATGAGTGGCATTGATATCGATTTTCTCAAGCGTCATCACAATATCCTCTGGAAACAACATCCTATAAATGATAATTTCTTTCATGAAGAAAAAAATGCACACCTCCTTCTGGCAAACGAAAGTTTTTTAGAACGTTTTCACGTCAAGCTTGGAGATCATCTCATGATCCCTACCCCCTCGGGAACTCAAGAAATGACCATTGCTGGGGTCTTTTCTGATTACGGTAATGAACAAGGATCTCTCTTTTTGGATCGACGTCATTTCATCACTTATTTTGATGATAACTTGGCAACGATTTTAATTGTTATGCTACGCTCTGGTGTGGATGCCGAAGAATTAAGACTGCAACTCGCTTCTCGCTTTCCTGGACTCACTATTCTCACTAACAAAAATCTGCGTGAAGAAATTTTACGTGTTTTTCATCAGACTTTTTCGATCACCTATGCCCTAGAGCTTATTGGAATCATTGTTGCTATTATTGGGCTCGGAATGACTCTTTCTAATATTCTCATGGATCGCACTAAAGAGATCACAACTCTTCGAGCTCTGGGTTGCTCCTACCACACCATCGCTCTGGCAACCGCTCTAGAAGGGGGAATTCTGGCAATGAGTGGTGCCGTTGTTGGAATCATGAGTAGTCTTGGTATTGGCTCCATCCTCATCTACGTGATCAACAAACAAAGCTTTGGGTGGACCCTACAATTCACACTCCCCTATTTTTCCCTAGCACTTCTCGGAATTGCTGTCGTGATCTCAGGTGTTAGCGTTGCCTACGGAGTGGCTTTTAAATGCTCGCAACTCAATGTAGATCATCATGAATAGACTTCTTACAAAACTCGCTGCTGGTGATGAAGTAAAAGGAGCCTCCGGCTCGCAGAAACGCAGTGTACATGAGGTACTTGAGGATGCGATTCCCTCCCCTGCGGGGATAATGTTCGGAGCGACACAGCAATTCGTAGTAGCAGTAGAGTCATGCAAGAAGTCTAATAAACAGCTCATTCTCTCATTTTTCTTCCTATTTCTGTCACTCCAACTCCAAGCGGCTCCTCAACAGAAAATATCTGGGCTAGTCACTCAAGATGGCTTTTCGATTCCACAAGAAGGGCATCATTTCTCTTTTCCCAGGGACTATGGAAGTCATGATGATTTTAAAATCGAATGGTGGTACATCACAGGTCATCTTTTTACCAAAAAAGGAAAGCGCTTTGGATTTGAATCCACTTTTTTTGCAACAGCACTCAATCCTTTTTCTGAAGAGCTTCTTGAAATACAAAGTGATTTTGGTTTTCAAACTATTTTCTTTGCAGATATAGCGCTTTTAGATGTGCAGAAAAAAAAGTTTCTTTTTCAGCGACGTTGGAACCGTAATGGGTGGGATGCCTCTGCTTCTTCTGAAAAACTCGATCTACGTAATGGCAATTGGTCACTTGTGATGAATGATCCCATAAAAAAAACAATCCATCTCTCTGGCTCTATTCGAGGGGAGGTTTCCTTAGAACTCACATTAAAACCACTCAAGCCACTCGTTATCTTTGGCAAAAATTCTATCCTAAGGAAAGGAAAGGATCCCGAAAATTTGAGCTACTATATGACCTTTCCACGACTTCAAGTAGAAGGAACGCTTCTTAATGGAACTCAAGAAGAACAGGTCCATGGAGAAGCTTGGATGGACCATGAAATTAGCACAAGACGGCTTGATTCCAATCAAACAGGCTGGGATTGGTGTTCACTTCAAGTGAAAGAGGGATACGAAATCATGGCTTATCGCATGCGCAGTGCTGATGGAACCCAGGACCCTTTTTCCACACTGACTTGGATTGACCCACAGGGAAAACTGACTGCTTACAGTGGAAAAGAATTTTCAATGGAACCTGTTAGTTATTGGAAAAGCCCAACCACGCAAATCCGTTATCCTATTAGCATGCGGCTTCATACCATGGATCCTAAGAATAATCAACCCGTCACTTTTTTGTTAGTTCCACTTGCAGAGAATCAAGAACTCGTCGGGAATAACGGCCTGAGCTATTGGGAAGGTGCCTGTCGTGTTCTTGATGGTAACAATCAGGAAGTTGGTTCGGCTTTTCTCGAGCTAACGGGATATGGTGCTGGATTTGAGAAAAATTTTAAAACGCTCTAATGAGAAGATTTCACCAGTCCCGCAGCAACAAAAGGTGCCAGCAAATTACCATAACCCGCTGCTTCCATCTGATCCACGGGAATAAATCTCAGTGAGGCGGAATTGATACAATACCTCTGGTGCGTAGGACCAGGACCATCATCAAAGACATGGCCCAAATGAGAGTTTGCAGAAGAGGAGCGAATTTCGGTTCGCTCCATTCCAAAAGAGAAATCTTTCTTTTCGACTATTTCCTTAGAATCGACGGGCTTTGTGAAACTTGGCCATCCACAACCCGAATCAAACTTGTCCAACGAGCTGAAGAGAGGCTTTCCAGAAACCACATCAACATAGATACCTGGCTGATGGTTATTCCAAAATTCATTGTGGAAAGCCGGCTCCGTCGCGGCATTCTGAGTCACCTCATACTGAATAGAAGTTAACTTTTTTCTCCGTTCTTGTGGTGGGATTGGGTAGGAGTAATTATTCGAGTTATTCATTTTATTGCTTACCGTGGTTTCTGTAGGCAGTGCTCTTAATGTGCAGGAGCTCATGAAGAGCAAAAGCATCAAGAAGAGTGAACGTTGAAGCATTTGAGTCTTCATCGTTTCTTCGAGGATTACCAGTTAGCAGCTAGAGCCTTGATTTCGACTTGTGCTTTGGCTTTTGAGGCAGCAGCTGCTTCGTCTCCGATATTCTGACCGTCAGCGACAATGAATTGGATGTCAGTGACTCCAATAAATCCGAAGATAGCCCTTAGATAGGGCTCATGGAAGTTATAAGCTGCGTAAGGAGATCCAGGTGAGAAGACGCCTCCATAAGCTGCGATCACCAATGCTTTCCTTCCCTTAACCAATCCTTCGTATCCGTTGGGGCCTACTCCAAAAGTCTTTCGTACGCGGACAATCTGATCAATGTAGGCTTTGAAAGCGGCAGGAACATTTAGGTTGTAGATTGGCACTCCGAAAACATAACGGTCTGCTGCGAGAAATTCATCGACGAGAGCATCAGAAACCGCAATGGCAGCTTTTGTTTCAACAGTTTGATGCTCTTCGGGTGCATAAGCTCCGATAATCCAACTTTCGGTAACGATTGGTAATGGTTCCTTACTCACATCACGTTGAGTGACTTCTTCCTCAGGATGGTTCTTAACACGCAGAGAGAGGAATTCTTTGACCAAGGAACGGCTGACGGAGCCCTCTCCCCGAGCGCTGCTGTTGACGACAAGTAGACGAGACATAGTAGTAGTTTTTTTAGTTAGTGTTAACGAGCTTGAAGATTACCTAGTCCCCCATCCACACTCAGCACCTGACCTGTAACCCAAGACTGTATAGGATCTAAAAACCAGGTAATAGCTGAGGCTACCTCTGTAGGCTCTCCGATACGACCAAGCGGATGCATGGCTGCTGATTTTTTGAGGATCGCTTCGTTCTCTGTGAATTTTTGAGTTAAGCCAGTGCGGATCAATCCTGGTGCTACACAATTGACCCGAATGTTGTAGGATGCATAGGTGGCAGCAGCAGCAAGAGCCATCCCCTCGATACCAGCCTTAGCAGCAGCAATAGCCTCATGATTGATCAGTCCCCGCTGCGCTGCAACCGAAGAACAAAAGACGATACTACCACCTGTAGGTTGCTTCATCATGAGACGTACAGAAGGGCGCAGAAGATAAAATGCTGTTTTTAAATTTAAAGATAAGGTCTCTTCAAATTCTTCATTGCTGATTAAATGGGCCGGTTTCAGAAGAATCGACCCAGCACAGTTCACCACACCATCGAGGCGCCCACATTCAGTGACTGTAGAATCAAAAAAAGAAGTGACCTCACTACTATTAGAGGCATCTAACACACCTATTTTAAGTCGCCCTGATTGATTGTTAAGAGGAGCAAGTGCTGACTCCAATTTTTCATGATCGCGAGCAGCAGCAATAACATCCCATCCTTTGGAAAGAAGGGAGGCTACAACAGAAGAGCCAATGCCTCCTGAAGCCCCAATAACCAAGGCTACGGGACGATCAGTTGCACTGTTATTGTTGATTGTTATGGATGGAGAATTCATAAAAATGAGCTTTCTCAATGAAGAGCTTTTAGAATTAATGGAGCTTTATCCTTAGTATAGTCACCTGAGACTTTTTCTAAAATAACTCCCTTTTTATTAATAACCAAAACCACAATCGACTTGGTTCCAGTAAGTCCTAATGCTTTTAAAAAAGAAGATCGATTGGTGTAGATCGTCCAAACATGCGCTCGAAAAGCTTCTTCGGTGATACCGCGTCTCATTCCATGGTCAATCCAGGAAGCAACTAGCTTCCAAGGTCGTTGTAAAAGAGGGACCTCAACCCAGGCGATCTGATTTTTAGGAGAGCGAAGCTCTAGAGCAGTTATCCAAGAATCGACAGCCTCTTGCTGTTGTCGCTCAAAAGCGACAAGGAGAAGCGTTTTCTGAGCAGAGAGATCATTAGGCAGGACCAGGCTTTTACCATTGAGATCATGCGCATGAAGTAAAGGAATTTGGACTTCTGAAGATGACATAGAAAAGAGAGAAAAAGAAAAAACAAAAAAAAGAATGTTTGTGAAGAGGAATATTTTATACAGTTTCATTTTAAAAATTGGTTTATAGTCTTTTAAAGAGAGAAGAGCGCGATAAGACGATGAAATTTTTCTTTTATAACAAGGCCGAAGAACGAGCGCTATCTTAAGATAACGTGAGTGATGAGAACGCTGTTATCAAGAAAAAGAGCAAGTTTAGATCGTGCCCTTATGGATTTAAAAGACTATATGTTGAAAGAAAGTTGCTGAAATAAAGCCTATCTATTTTAGAAATTCAAGTATTCAAAAGACCCTATCTATTATGGCGTCATTCAACTAGGATATTTGTTCTTACAACATGAATTCTTTCTTTTTAGCAGATCACTTATCTGTTTCTTATGGTGAAATAAAAGCTGTTCGCGGTATTTCTTTTGAAGTTCCTATGGGAAATATTGTCACGCTTATTGGCTCCAATGGTGCTGGTAAATCCTCCATACTGCGCGCCATTGCTGGAGCCACTTCTTACGAAGGAAAACTTTTTTTTCAAGGAGCACTTTTAAATCAGGAAGAGCCAGAAAAACGAGCTTCTCATCGGATTAACCTTGTTCCTGAGGGACGTTCTATTTTTGGCAACCTTACAGTTTCAGAAAATCTCATGCTAGGAGCTTGGCGTACGCATGATTCTGCAAAGCGTCAAAAAAATCTGGATCGTGTTTTCCATTTCTTTCCAAAACTCCAGGAGCGGTTATCACAAATCGCAGGAACACTTTCAGGTGGAGAACAACAGATGTTAGCCCTTGGAAGAGCCTTGATGACAGAGCCTCAATTACTCTTGCTCGATGAACCTTCTATGGGATTGGCTCCACTACTCATTCGAGAAATTTTTTCCATTATCAAAAAAATCAACGCCGAAGGAATGACTATTCTCCTAGTGGAACAAAATGCGACAATGGCTCTTAAAATTGCACATCACGCTTATCTGATCGAACTGGGAGTCATCACTCTTGCTGGTACTGGAGAAGAACTCCTGGTCAATCCAAAAGTTCGTACAGGATATCTTGGAGGCTAGTTCCGAATATTCCATGCCGATCTACTCCCCTTTCCTTCTGTTGACCTTATTTTTTGACTCCTTAGAATAGTTTCTAATGATACCTGCCGTTAATTCTCACGCCTTCCACGTTTCTGCCAAAATTCTCTTATTCGATTTTGATGGAACGATTGCCGACACACGCGCTATTGCGTTGCGGATTCTCAATGAGCTTTCCGAAGAGTTTCATTTTCGGGCTGTCCTTGAAGAAGAAGTCCAGGAAGTCCGTGATATGACGACGCAAAAGTTGCTTCGCTTTTTGGGGGTGAGCCACTGGCGTCTTCCTATGATTACACGATCTGGTTTGCTCAAATTTCAAGCATCTATTGCAGAAGTCCAACCGATCCCCAAAATACCTCAAGTGCTTGCAGAGCTCAAAGCACGTGGTTTTCGCCTTGCTATTTTAACTTCGAATTCAGAAGCCAACGTCATTACTTTTTTAAAACAACATCATCTTGATTTCTTCGACTTTATTTATACTTCTTCAAAACTTTTTGGAAAAAGCTATGAGATACGTCGCCTTATGAAAGAGCATCAATTGAAAGCAGAAGAAATCATCTACGTCGCAGATGAGACACGCGATATTGAGGCTACACAAGCTGTTCCAATTCGTATCGCAGCAGTAACCTGGGGTTACAACTCGGCCTCCATACTTGCTTCCATGGAACCCGATTTTCTATTTCATCAACCCGAAGAGTTGCTTGCCTTGCAAATAAGTCACTCATGAGTGCCGCTGTAGATCGTTTGCGACTGGATCAACTTCTTCACGAAAAAGGATTGTGTGCCTCTCGAGAAAAGGCACAGCGCTCCATTCTTGCTGGCCAGGTTCTTGTAAATGGAGTGATGGTGACTAAAGTCGGCACAAAAGTTCCGATCACTAGCGATATCGCTCTCACCAAGCGTGAACGTTACGTGAGCCGTGGTGGACACAAACTGGAAGGAGCACTAGATGGTTTTTCTATCAATCCCACTGACCTCAATTGCCTCGATTTAGGCTCTTCTACAGGTGGTTTTACAGATTGCCTATTGCAACATGGAGCAAAAAAGGTAACTGGTATTGATGTTGGGGTCGGTCAACTCGCTTGGTCCTTACGTCAGGATTCACGTGTAGAAATTCGCGAAGGAATCAATGCACGCTATCTTCAACCAAGTGATTTCATCGAACTCTTTGACCTCATTGTGGGTGATTTAAGTTTTATTTCACTCACACGAGTTCTTCCTGCTGCCTTTTCTCTCCTCAAGCCGCAAGGGCGCATGATTGTGTTAATCAAACCACAATTTGAACTCTCACGAAACGAAGTTAGCCGCGGAGGAATTGTACGTGACCCACTACTCCGAGAAAAAGCCGTTGAATCTATCCGCTTTTGGGTAAAAAATGAGGGGCATCATTTTGAAAAAGTCATGGAATCCCCACTTCCTGGAATGACTGGCAATATAGAATACTTGGCACTGTTACGTCCCTCGAACAGCATACCGTGATCGAATGTATTGTAGAATTTTTTGTAACAGCTCAGGTATCTAAAAAAAGCAAGCTATCTCAATTTGTTATTATCGTCTATTTCCAGGTTTAGGGGTTGAGAAGTTTAGGGGATGCCCTAGAAGCTGCTACGCAGCTTGTTTGAATAAATACTTCTGAAGATCACTTTGCGTATTGTGTTCATGATTTCAAGAATTTTCCCCTAACCTCCTAAACCCCTAAACAAGGAACTCGGTAATAATTGCTGAGTAAGTTATCTTATTTTCCTAAGACTCATGAGTAGTTACAATTTTTTATAAAATGAAAACTGCCCCCACACACAAAATTGGCATTAAGGTTCCCATAACGATAGGTCTTATTGCTCATACAAAAAAAGAAGGTGCAGCTCCTGCTGTACGACTCGTTATTGAAGAGCTTCAACGACAACATCTCTCTTTTTTCATGGAACACAAGACAGCCGAACTCGTTGGGGAAAGCTCACCGCTAGATGAACTTTCTCTTGCGAAACAGTGCGATCTCCTTCTTGTCATGGGAGGCGATGGAAGCATCCTCCGTGCTATGCATCGAAGCAACCAATATTTAAAACCAATATTTGGACTCAATATTGGTTCTCTTGGATTTCTCACCTGTTTAAATGCTCACGAGTATAAAAGAGCTATCCAATGCTTGGCTGATCAGAGTTATGTTTTAAGTCCGAGAAGTCTTCTAGAAATTGCGATCACTAACAGATCGCAACACGTAGAACCCATCGGCAATGCTCTCAATGATGTCGTAATCAGCCGTGGCGAACGTTCACGCTTGGTAAGTCTTTCGATTTTTATCGACGATCATTTTTTTACTGAATATAACGCTGATGGTCTCATTATTGCTACACCTACAGGATCGACTGCTTATTCTCTCGCTGCAGGAGGCCCTGTAGTGATACCTGATAGCCGCGTCTTGCTCATTACTCCCATCTGTCCGCACGCTTTTAGTAATCGTTCTATGGTCATTTCTGATCAAAGTAAAATGACGATTAAAGCTACTGGCACCCAGGAAGTTTTTATTAGTCTTGATGGCCATAAAGCTCGCCTTCTGAAAACGGAAGAGAGCCTTCTCCTTTCAACCTCCTCTCAAAAACTTCCTTTAGCAATGCTCCCAGAAACAACTTTTGCTCAGATTCTGTGTGCGAAACTTCAATGGATAGGAAGTAATCTCAAAACACCTCAGTCTGCATGGAGCAGTTCACAATAGAAACTTTATGCCTGACCTCAGTCATTTTTTATTTCCACAGTCGCTGTTGCTCTCACTGAATTCCAAAAGAGAAGAAGCTGTCTTGGAAGAAATGTTAGAACATTTGAAAGAAGATCATCGTGTCGCTAACTGGCAAGAATTGTATCATTCCATCCTCGTGCCTTCACCGTTTCCTCTCTCTAGTAAAGGAAAAATGGTAGCGATGCTCTATCATGGACGTGCGAGTAGCATCAGAGACTTTGTCATTGCTGCGGGACGCAGTAGTGCAGGAATTTTTTTTAAAAATGCTACGGCACCCATTCATCTTATTTTTGTCATCGCCATTCCTCATGCACTCAATCAGGAATACCTTCGTGTTATGGGCTCGATTGCTCGCGTCTGCAACGATGCTACCACCGTAGAAAAATTGCTGCTGGCCTCCTCTCCTGAAGAATTTATTGAGATTCTTTCCGAGAAGGAAAAAGAGTGAGTACTATTATCAACTTTCTTTAATGAAGTTTCATCCCTCACCCCTCTTGGAAGTTCGATATCTCAAGGTCTATTTCCCCATTTTTAAGGGTATTCTACATCGCAAACATGGAGAAGTGCGTGCGGTTGATGATGTCAGCTTTAACGTTCCTCGAGGAACAACAGTTGGTCTTGTGGGCGAGAGTGGCAGTGGCAAAACAACCATTGGAAGAACTCTTGTTAAACTCATCAAGCCAACTTCTGGAGAAATATTCTACGAAGGAAAAAATATTGGCATCATGAATGAGTCGGAATTTTATCCATGGAGAAAAAAAATCCAAATGATTTTTCAGGACCCTCATGGATCACTCAATCCTAAACTCACCATCAGGAAGATTATTGGGGAAGCGCTAGAAATACATTTTTTAAAAATGTCGCGATCAGAACGTGATGATCGCGTTGCTACTTTACTTAAAAAAGTAGGTTTAGAACCTACGATGATGCATCGTTATCCGCATGCCTTTAGTGGAGGCCAACGACAGCGCATCGGCATCGCACGGGCTCTAGCTGTAGAACCTGAATTACTTATTTGTGATGAACCTGTCAGCGCTCTCGATGTGAGCGTGCAAGCACAGATCATTAATTTATTACAAGATCTTCAAGAAGAGTTAGGGCTCACCATGATTTTTATCGGTCATGATCTCGCTGTTATCAAACATATCAGCGACTCTGTTCTTGTTCTGCATCATGGACACCTTGTGGAATCAGGGGATGCAAAGAAAGTTCTAGACCATCCTCAGCATCCCTATACAAAAGAGCTGCTGGCTGCAGTGCCGAGAATGACATCCGATTAAGAAAACGGGTAACGCTCTGAATGGTGCTAGGTTAAAATGAAGTCTCATGCTGATTGCTCCACCAGTTTGAGTCACTTTCGCAACTTCGCGTCATTCTCTTATATTGAAAAGCGAAGCGCCACTTGAACTCAAACTGATTGCACTCAAACTTTCATCGCTTCACAATATAGTCTTTTAAATCCATAAGGTCACGATCTGAACTTGCTCTTTTTCTTGATAACAGCGTTCTCATCACTCACGTTATCTTAAGATAGCTCTCGCTCTTCGGCCTTGTTATCAAGAAAAATTTCATCGTCTTATCGCCCCCTTCTCTCTTTAAAAGACTATAAGCAACCTATTTTCTTGAGCAAGCATCCGCAACACCCCTTAACTTAGCGCCTTCGGTACAGAGCTCCTCCACAGTGGATCGCACCGTATCCACGATCACTTGGGTCTTACGATCGATCTCAATGTTAATGAGGTCTCCTATTTTTTTTTCGATGAAGGTAGTTCTGCGTAGCGTTTCAGGAATGAGCCAGACTTCAAACCATCCTTCATGGTGATTCACTTCACTAATCGTCAGACTGGTACCATTGAGTGCAATATAACCTTTAGCAAAAATATAACGTCTCCATCGCAGAGGAACTTCAACGTAGAGGACATGGTTGTTTTGAGGCTTTCGAATATCACTAATTTTTCCGTAAAAATCGACATGACCAGAAAGAGGATGACCTCCGATTTCAGCTCCTTGCTTAGCTGCTCGTTCCACATTGACGTGTAACCCCAAGGAAGCCTCACAAAGCGTTGTTGTCTTCAGGCTTTGAAGCATGACATCAAAATCAGCACGGTCTCCATGATGTAATTTTATAACCGTTAAACAAACCCCATCTACAGAAACACTCGCTCCGAGAGTCAAGTCATGACAAAAACCCTCTTCAAAAGTGAGTGTGATAGTACGGAGATCTTCTTGATCATGAATGGCGGCAATCGTAGCAATACTTTGAATAATTCCGGTGAACATGAGCTGATTCTATCAAAGAATTATTTTTTGGCGATCAGCTCATAGAGCGATGTTGCTAAAAAAGAGGCAAGTGCGCTTTTAGAATTACAATACTCCTTTGTTCCCCCTGTTGAGATAAATTCAAAGCCATTCTCAAGAGCTGGTCCATTGGCAACGATTGCATCGAGTTGATATTTTATAAGTTGATCTTCTGCATGCCTCATGGCTTCTTGTTTCGTCCCATCGACTTCATATTTCCACCCAACGAGTAAACTCCCAGGAAACCATTCGCGAAGTTTGGAAATCACTTTCATCGTTGGGTGCAGGGTCATCTGCAAGGAACCCGCAGAGGTAGGAATTTTCCCGCAAGAGAGGAGTTTTTCATCAAGAGTTATGACTTTTTCCACACGATAATCACAAAGAGCTGCCGCATGAAAAATCGCAGCGACCGGTTCTCCTTGTGAAAGTCGTTCGAATAACCTTGCTAGATCGGCATTGGTGCTAAAAGGAATCACCTGAGCCATGGAGAAGTCAATAGGATAGGTGGCTAGTCTGCTTCGTAAACAGATCACTTCCAGGCCACACTCTTGAAATGCTCGCGCAAGAAGAACGCCTAATTCTCCTGTGGAAAAATTGCTTAAAAAACGAACCTGATCGATGGGTTCACAACTAGGTCCACAAGTCACAATCACGCGCATAGGAAATTTATGCTAAAAACAAACGCAGTGGATTTTCTAACACCTCTTTGACTTTAATTAAAAACGCAACGGCTTCTTTTCCATCAACAAGGCGATGATCATAACTCAAGGCCAAATACATCATAGGACGAATCACGATTTGCCCATCCACAACAACGGGGCGCTCTTGAATTTTGTGCATACCAAGAATGCCGCTCTGGGGCGGATTTAAGATCGGTGTGCTTAAAAGGGATCCGTAGACACCACCATTAGAAATCGTAAAAACGCCACCTTGCAAATCAGTAAGAGCGATTTTTCCTTCGCGAGCTTTGGCAGCATAGACAATGAGCTGCTGTTCGAGCGCTGCAAGCGATTGTTTTTCACAGTCACGCACGACAGGAACGATCAAACCTTTTTCGGTGCCGACAGCAACGCCAATATCGTAGTAATGATTTTCAATAAGCTCCTCTTCTTCCAGGCGAGCATTAATGCTGGGAACGGCTTGGAGAGCCTCCACCACCGCTTTGATGAAGAAAGACATGAAGCCGAGTTTGACTCCATATCTTTTTTGGAATGACTCTTGAATCTCTTTGCGTAGAGCCATAATTGGAGCCATATCGACTTCATTGAAAGTGGTAAGAATAGCTGCTGTTTGCTGCGCAGAAACAAGCTGTGCTGCGATTTTACGACGGAGCGGTGTGAGTTTACGACGAGTCACACGCCCTTCGGGAGAAGGCTTAGCAGAAAAAACAGGCTCAGAAGTTTTTTGTTTTTCAACAACTGGAGCTTTTTCAACAAATGAAGAAATTGCTTCGACTACTTGTGGCTCTGGAGTCTTTTCTTTTTTTGGCTCTGAATGTTTTTTCTTAGGAGTTTTTTCATCTTGTGCTGATGCTGGAGCCTCCAAGATTTCTGCAACAATCTCTCCAATTTTCACCTCAGCTCCCTCTTCCACTAATCTCTTGAGAATTCCAGCCTCTATGGCTGTGACCTCGGTAGAAACTTTGTCCGTATCCAGAGTAAATAAAAGATCACCAATGGCAACGCTGGCTCCCTCTTGTTGATGCCATGCAGAAACAACGCCAGAGGAAATGGATTCTCCAACCGCAGGAACTTTAACATGAGTGCTCATAAAAATGGAGAGATTTGAGAATTAGGGAATAAATTTTTTACGCTTTGGCGACTTCGAAAGCCGTTTTTACCAGAGCAGCCTGCTCCAGATGATGAATGGCGAGTGCCCCGACAGCCGTACTGGCAGAAGCTTCGCGGCCAGCATAGATGATTTTTTGATGAAAGAGTTTTTCTAAGTAGGGAGCTATAAAATGATACGCCCCCATGTTTTCTGGTTCTTCTTGGCACCAGACTAAAACTGTTTTTTTTGTTAAATAGGGTTTCACAAGTTGCTCCAAAAGTTCTTGATGTAATGGATAAAGCTGCTCTACACGGACCATCAGAGCGCGATCTTCCCATCCTTCGTTTTTTTGATAGGCAAAAAGATCATAGTAAATTTTGCCACTGCAAAATATAAGACGCTCTACGCCGTGAGCATCCGTTGGCGTTGGCCCTAAAAGAATTTCCTGAAAATGCCCCTTAGTAAAATCTTCTCTTTTTGAAAGAGCATCTTCTGAGCGCAAGAGTTTCTTTGGCGTCATGATAATGAGTGGCTTTCTAAAAGTTCTTCGCATCTGACGGCGCAATAGATGAAAATATTGAGCAGAAGTTGTGAGGTTACAAACTTGCATGTTTTCTTCAGCGCAGAGTTGAAGGTAACGTTCTAAGCGTGCGCTCGAATGCTCTGGTCCCATTCCCTCGTAACCATGAGGAAGGAGCATTACTAATGAAGAAGAACGTAGCCATTTTGTTTCTGAGGAAGCAATAAATTGATCGATGATGACTTGAGCACCATTGGCAAAATCACCAAACTGCGCTTCCCAAATACAGAGCATTTTTGGAAAATCCATTGAATAGCCATAGTCAAAACCGAGTACGGAGGCTTCTGACAAAGGACTGTTGTAAACACAAAACTCTTCTTGCTGTGGATCCAAGTGCAATAAGGGAATATAGCGCTCACGAGTTACTTCATCATAAAAAACTGAATGCCTCTGACTAAAAGTACCGCGGCGACTATCTTGTCCCGAAAGACGCACTGGTGTTCCTTCTACTAACAATGACGCAAAGGCTAACGCTTCTGCAGAAGCCCAATCAAAAGAGCCTCCCTTCTCTAAAAGTTTACGACGATGCTCTACGACATTTTTTTTAATTTTAGGAAGGATCCGAAAGTTTTCAGGAATCGTCGTCAAGCCAGTGACTAAGTTAATAAGCTGTTCTTCTGAAATAGCTGTCTCCACAGGATCAAAATTATAAGCTGGTTGAAAAACTGCTGTGGAGCCCACAAAAGCTGCATTTTTATCATATCCCGAAGCAGCTAATCCTTTTTTCATTTTCTGCAAAGCCTCTTGAAGATGCTTTGTCGTTCTTTCTCGGCTCTCTGAGGCTTCTTCTTGAGTGATGGTCCCCAATGCAAAGGTTTGCTTTAAAAAAACCTCACTTACACGAGGGTGATCTTTAATAATTTTGTAAAGATTAGGTTGCGTATAAGAAGGTTCATCCCCCTCGTTGTGTCCATAGCGGCGGTAGCAAACAATATCGAGCACAACGTCCCGGCTAAATTGCTGACGAAACGCGAGCGCCAAACGAGCCATACGACACACCGAGAGTGGATCATCTCCATTCACATGAAAAATCGGAGCCTCAATGAATTTCATGATATCAGTACAATGTGTCGTAGAACGAGCATCGGCAGGAAGGGTCGTAAAGCCAATTTGATTGTTTACGATAAGATGAATCGTTCCACCTACACGATATCCTGGAAGCTGCGAAAGATTGAGGCATTCTGCAACGATCCCCTGTCCGATGAAGGCAGCATCTCCATGAATTAAAAGAGGCACAACAGCACGACGCGATTCGGTATCATTTAAAATACGTTGGCGAGCACGTGCTTTTCCCATGACCACCGGATTGACTGCTTCTAGATGGCTTGGATTAGCAGCTAAATAAATTTCTACCGGATGCTCAGGATGGTCGTCTCGCGTTGTTTGATAGCCAAGATGATATTTTACATCACCACTCGCATCTCCAATTTCAGGACGATATTCATCCGAAAATTCATTGAAAATAATGGCAAATGGTTTTTTTAAAAAATTAGCCAGGACATTTAAACGCCCGCGATGAGCCATTCCAAGGACAATCTCTTTGATTCCTTGTTCGGGAGAACGTCGAAGGAGTTCAGAAAGAGCAACCATTAGCGATTCTCCTCCTTCAATCGAAAAGCGCTTACTTCCGACGTAGGTTGTGTGTAAGAAATTCTCGAAGAGCTCTGCTTTATGAAGCGTTCTTAGAATGCGATAATGAGGAGTTTGATGAATGTCTTGTTCCTGTTGCTCGATCCTATCACGTACCCAGTCACGCACCGATGGATCTTGAATATGCATGAATTCAGCTGTCGATTTTCCGCAATAAATAGAACGAAGCTCTTCTAGCAAATGGCGCAACGTCATTTTTTCTCCCTTGCGAAAAGAAGAAGAAAAAACAATCTCCTCCAAATCTTTTTCCGAGAAACCAAATTCTGAATATTCCAGCAGCGACTGTGTTGAAACTTGAGGGTTAAGGGGGTTCAGCTCTGCCATGGTATGCCCTAACGTGCGATAGGCATTTATTAAATTTTCAATACGAAAATCGGCTATTTCTCCATGTGTTGGAGCTGAAGAGAGTTTTTGCTCTCCACGCTTTTGATAGCGCGCAAAACCAAGCTCAAATCCTTCAAAAAAAGAGGCCCAATCGCCTTCGACTGATTTGGGATCACGGCGCCATTTTTCATAATTTTGATCGATGGCTTCCTCATTCCACCTAGCTAAAAAAGCAGTACTCATAGTGTGTCTCTGAGTGAATCAATATAGAACACCTGCACTTGATGCTGATTTAAATCAAACTCACCGAAGTGAGAAGGCTGGAGTAGAAGTAACTTAAAGAAAAATTTAAAAATTTTTGAATCCATGGCACCTTTGCTGTGCTTATTGATAATGAATTGGTTCTGGAGAATGCCTCGCTTATTGTTTATCTTTAATAGACTTTAAAATGAGGGACCCTATCCTGCATTAAAATAGCTATTGCAGCAAGCAAGCAATTAAACAATCATCTCAAATATTTTTTATTTGAGCGCTACTCAGAGCAATAGCTCATTTTTTTTAAAATGCGTCTTTCAAAATCATTCTCACCTTTATTACTCGGATTTTGCTTGCTGGCTTCTAGTACACTGCTAGCAACGCCCAAACCATCCTCCAAGCAAGACCAACTTATTTTTGCTATCGATTTGATTCGGCATGGAGATAGAAATCCGATTGTGGCCCTCTCAACAGTTCCTCATCAGTGGCCAGAAGGATTAGGCCAGCTTACACCACTGGGAATGCACCAAGAATATGAATTAGGAAAAAAATACCGTCATCGTTATATCGATCAGGTCAAACTACTCCCCAAATCGTATCAAGCAGGAACGCTCTACGTTCGCTCCACGGATATTGATCGCACCCTGATGAGCGCTGAATGCTTTTTAATGGGACTCTACCCGCCTGGAAGTGGTCCTAGAATCGGAGCTTCTCTTTTTTCCAGAGCAGCTCTTCCAGGAAGGTTTCAACCCATTCCCATTCATACAGCACCTAAGGATCACGACCCTCTGTTGCTTCCCAAGATTGAAGAGGCCATCAAGGAAAATGTACTTTCAAGCGCTGAGTGGAGGAAAAAAAGAGAATTGTTAAAACCTTATTTTGCCTCTTGGAGTCAGGCTACAGGCTTTCCTATAAAGAGCGAAAGAGATATTGGCCCTTTAGGAGATGCTTTGTTTATCCACCAACTTAAGCATATCCCCTTTCCAAAGAATTTGTCTCAAAAAGAGGCTGCTAAAATTATTGATCAGCAAAAGGACGCATTGAAAAAAAAATTTAATACTCCTGCTATCGGTCGAGCCGCTGGCGGTCCACTCCTCCGAGATATAGCTCATTATTTAACAGAAGCAGCTGTTGCCAATAATGCTTCTGTTCAACGGCCACAAACATCATCAAAGCCAACCTTGCGATATGTGCTCTACTCCGCTCATGACAGTACTATTTTAGCCCTCATGAGCGCCATGCATGTGCCACTGGACACACCACCTCACTATGCTTCTGATGTAAATATTTCTCTTTTTTCGCGACCAGATCATTCCGCTTACGTGCGTTTCCTTTACAATGAAAAACCGGTTCTCCTTCCATGTAGTGATACCGATGGCCGTTGTTCTTTGAAAGCATTTTTAAAGTTGGCACTCTTAACGCAGGAAAAGAAATAGTCTTCCATCTCCTTATCTCTCTTGTTTATCTTCAAGGACACGATGATCACTGTTGAAGACCTTTCCAAGTATTATGGCCACCATGAGGTCTTGCAGCATCTCTCCTTTAATATTAAAAAAGGAGAGGTTGTCGGACTTTTAGGTCCCAATGGGGTTGGAAAAAGCACGCTCTTAAAAATACTCTCAGGTTATCTTCCACCAACCTCAGGTAGCGTCACAATCGACGGATTAGATCTTTTTGAGCACTCTCTTGAAGTGCGCGCTCGCCTTGGCTACCTGCCAGAGAATGTTCCGCTCTATCCTGAAATGTATGTTGGTGAATATCTTCGTTACCGAGCCGCTCTGAAAAAAGTGCGACGTCGACGGATTTCAGAAAAAGTCATTGATGTCTTAGACCTCTGTAGCCTTCGTCCTGTAGAACACCAACTCATTGAAACTCTTTCTAAAGGATATCGACAACGTGTAGGGCTTGCTGATGCGTTGGTGAATGAACCCGATCTTTTGCTTCTCGATGAACCTACTATTGGTTTAGATCCCAGGCAGCAACGAGACATTCATACGCTCATTAGTAATCTTGCAAAACGGCATACTCTTATTATTTCAACTCATTTGCTCCAAGAAGCGACATCACTCTGCCATCGTTTTATTATCCTTCATCATGGAAAAATCGTAGCTTCTGGAACCCTAAGTGAACTACGAGAACAGCTTTCCATTCCGGCAGCTACCTTAGAAGAAATCTTCGCTCATTTGACTCGAAAAGAGGAAAATTAATCCCTTTCATCTCTTCTATCCCTGTTAATTTATTTCAGTATTCTTTGATCTTCTTTCATCCTTGTTAGTCTTCTGCTTATAGATGTTGGTAATCACAAAATTTCACTCGCTCCCCATTACTTTTTCCATTCCTATGCTCACTTTTTGGACTCTCTGGAAACGAGAAATCGCCACTTACTTTCATACTGCACTAGGAGTGACGCTCTTTGTTTTGGTTTTACTACTCACCGGTTTCAATTTTTATGCAAGCGTTCATCTCCTCAATCATGGGCCGACAGGAATTTCGATTGTGGAAGCATTTTTTAACAATCTCTTTTTTGGAGGAATGCTCTTAGTGCTTGCTCCCCTCATAACAATGCGCCTCTTTGCTGAGGAGTATAAAACAGGAACCATAGAAACGCTGATGACAGCTCCTGTACGCGACACACAAGTGGTCTTAGCAAAATTCTTGGGAGCATTTTTTTTCTTTGTTCTTCTTTGGATTCCAAGCCTTCTTTATTTTATTTTATTTTGGCCATCGGCACATCAAGTTGCCGCAGCAGGCTATGGGGCTTATTTTGGAGCCTATGGAATGCTCTTACTTCAAGGTGCATTCTATATTGCAGTAGGATGTATGGCTTCTTCTCTGACACCACATCAACTCATTTCAGCCATACTTTCCCTTTGTCTGATCACGTTGTTCTTTTTTGGAGGAATCTTACTTACTTGCATCCCCTCTGCGATCCTAACAGTTCGTCCCTTTACCGAGTTTTTTTTTCCTATCGAAACGATGAAAAATTTCTCGCATGGAGTTATTGATACACGTTCTATCGTTTTTTATCTCAGCATGACCCTTCTTTTCTTGTTTCTCACCTTACACATTTTTCAATCACGCAAATGGCGCCGCTAAGATTTTCCTCTTCTCGCTCCTGGCTTGTGCCGCGTCTCTTGATCCAAGGGATCTCCCTGCTTTTGCTGGTTATTGGAATAAATGTTATTTCATTTCATCATTATGAGCACTGGGATCTTTCTAGGTCTCATCGTTTTTCACTTTCTGAACAAGGCTCTGTTCTATTTTCTGGTATCAATCAACCGGCTCATATCATCATCTACTTTTCCCCTACGTCGCTCGCTCCCGAAACAGAGCTTTATGGCGATCTCGAGGCGCTCATTCAAGAGTATCAAATCAAAGGACGTGAAAACTTAATTGTAGAGCATCTCGATCCTGCAAGAGATCTTACGAGAGCACGTGAGATCCAAGCAAAGTATAAATTTAATCCTAATGAAAATGTCGTCATCTTGGATTACCTAGAGCATCAAAAGGTTATCCCAGTTAAAGAACTTGGAGAATACGATTCCTCTAGTATTACGGAAGGGAAAAAACCACGTCTTGTAGCTTTTCGTGGAGAACAGGTCATTAACGATGCTCTTATTGAATTAAGTGGTGTTCCTTTGAAAAAAATTTATTTTTTACAAGGGCATGGGGAAATGGTTCCTGGACTTCCTCCTCTTGAAATCATCGGTCGCTATCTCCAGTGGCAACATATCACCCCCGCACTTCTTAACTTAAGTAGTAGTATTAACGTTCCAGAAGATACGTCTCTCATTGTCATTGCAGGAGCACGTTTGGATCTTTCAGAAAAAGAAGCAGAGTCTCTTAAAAATTATTGGAAACAATCAGGGCGACTCCTTATCTTACTCGACCCCACCGCTGATACTCCCTTGCTCGATAGTCTCATTCAAGAAACAGGTATCACACCACGTCACGATCGTGTCGTTCGCTCTCTTCCTGTTGGTAATACTCACCTCATTATCCATGATGTCACTGGTCTTTTTGTTCCCGGCTCAGAATTTACAAAGCAATTTTTAAATCTCAATATCCTCTTTTTAGGAACTACTCAGTCGCTCGCCTTAGAAACATTTTCAAAGAATAACAAAGAAATACGCGTGCGCCCTCTCATTGAGGCACTCTATGAGTTTTGGGGGTCTTACGATGCCGCAGATCAGTCGGAAAAAGAAATTTCTTTCCAGCCAGGAAAAGATACATCCTATCCTCTTGTCATCGCTGCGATGGCCGATCGCGGAGCACTTCATGACGATCGTGTTGCACTCCATGCTGCTCGCATGGTTGTGGTAGGAAATTGTGACTTTATCAAAGATGCTTGCTTAGGAGAAGTAGGGCTCGATTTTTTTTCCAGTTCTCTGAATGGACTCATTGATCGTATTTCCCTGGCAGGCAACACGGCAAAAATGAAATCTTATTTCACCTTGAATTTAAGCCAGGAAGAAGTAACTCGTATTGCTCTTTGGTCCATTCTTCTGATTCCCGTGGGAACAGGGCTCTTAGGAACACTTTTCTTATGGAGAAGGAGAAGGTTGAAGGCAGGTGCTGGGTAAAGAGTAACGGGTAATTTCAGATATCAAGAAAATTTGATTCTCCAACTCGCTTTTAAAAAGTTCTATTTTTAATTTCTGTCACCCACTGAATAGACGTTTTCTTGCTGTTTTAACTTCGACTTTTCACTTCAACTGCAACCTTTCTTTGAACGGGTTACAAAATATCACTATGACTCGAAAAGGCACCATCACACTCGCTCTGCTAGCAATTTCTATCCTTGCTTGGTTCTTTTTTGTGGATTTTCGTCAACAACAACCTTCCACGGATGGCCTTCTTTTTCACCTCAATCCTGAACACGTTAGTCGCATTGTTATTACAGATGGAAATGATTCTCATCTCTTAGAGCGTGAAGCGGGTGAGTGGTATATTTCAACTATACCTCCTGATCGAGCTAACAATGAGGAAATCGCACATTTACTTGCCATTGCCAGTGAGCTTAAACCACTCAATATTCTTAACCCTAAAGAGCTCAAAAATAATTTAAGCCTTTCAAGTTTAGGTTTAGAAAATCCAAAACGTTCTTTGACCATTCATCAAGATGGAGAGAGCGATCAAACGCTTTTTATTGGGAATGAAGCAGTCGGAGAGAAGTCCCTTTTTGCGCGCATGGAGAAGCAAAAAGCTGTTCTAATCATTCCCTCAACACTTGCCGATATTGCCTTTCATTCAAATGATAACTTCCGTGATCTTCATCTCACTAATCTAAAGCTAAGCGATCTCAAAGAGATTAGCGTGACTCAAGGGATAAGTAAGCTCTGCTTAAAAAAAGAAAATGGGAAATGGGAAATGACGCAGCCCATCTCTGCAAAGATCTCTTCTGATGCGTTACAAGCTTGGATTACTCCCCTCTTAACAACAGAAGTTTTAGCACGCGTAGGTAGTGATAAAACTGATCTTTCAACTCTTTCAGCATATGGCCTTGATCAACCACGCGCTACGATCAACTTTGTGGCTGAAAATTCTTCCGAACCTACCACACTCTCGCTAGGCAATGCTGTCGAAGAGAAGAATTCAGAAAATAGTTCTCTCTATCTCTGCTCCACAGCGCGCCATGCCATTTTTAAAGCACCAGCTTTTTTAGCACAGCTCTTCATGATTACTCCTGAAATACTGCGCGATCGTCAGTTCTTGGAACTCAATCTTGATACAGTGGATCGAATTGAAATTACCACTGCAGGAAAAACACTTTCGCTTCGTCGTCAGCCAGGAGGAAGTGAGGATTGGGTCTTAGAGGATCAAACGGCTGTTCCTAAGGCAGCAGTAGAAAAAATGCTGCAGGCTCTTGCAAAAACGAAAATTCTCTCCTATCAAATGGCCACTCCTTCCAAGATGGCTCTGGTGGGACTTGACGACCCTTTAACAGCAACAGCGACCATCAAATTCATTGCGCATCTCTCTGAAAATACTCCTGATGAAGAAGCAGGAGATCACACCGTCCTAGAAATAATTTTTGGAAAAAAAATCGGTGAGACTATTTTTGCACGCCTTGGAAACGATCCCGAGTTGTTAGAAGTTCCGGCGGGGACGGTCGATGTTTTGAATGTGAAGTGATACCATTTTCATTAAATAATGAGACTATTGAGCTCTGGAATTTTGTTTTCCAGCCTATATGTTTCCATACTGATTCGTCACCAGCCGCCGCACGGACTGATGTATAGTGTGTTAAATCGATAAAGGCACGCTATAAGCTGGATCTTTTTCCTTATGACTACGTTCTCAGATCTTACGTTATCTTCAGATAGCGCCTCAATCTTCGGCCTTGTCCTAAGAAAAAATTTCAGCGCTTCTAGAGCATTTTAAAAAATTCTGTAGTTGGGTGCATTGTCAGAACACGACCCGACG
>JBMOFC010000002.1:0-89481 GCA_049314455.1 Chthoniobacterales bacterium | reverse complement strand
GATACTCGAGGACGCAATCCCCGCCTTCGCGGGGATGACGTTCGGAGTGACACCACAAGGCGCGGCTACAGAATTTTTTAAAATGCTCTAGGCAATTAATTAAACATTTTTACCTGTGTAAGCAGGTCTCGGCTTCCATCTTCTTACCCGTTCCTCTGGATGGGTACTACAAATCATTAGCAACGTAATCCCCTTTAGCCGAAAAAGGATTGAAATTATAGTGCAACATCACGACCCAGGTTGTACTTGCCATGCTAGGAATCGGATTTGCATACCAACCAAATGGGATTAAATAACGCTTGCTAGCGTAAAGATAACCCAATTTATTAGTTGGAATGGAAATGAGTTCTTTATAATTCGAAGGCCTGACTTTATTGAAAGCTGCTTCCTCTGCATATTGGTCTGTTCGTAAGCTTTGAATATGTTTCACCATACTATCATGATCTTTTTGTAGACCATTAAGGTAGCCTTTAATCTTTTGAAGGTTTTCTGGTGTTTCATGTCCTGAATCACACGCTGCTTGGTATTGAGTAATAAGAACTCTTACGGCATTAATAGCCCCAGCAGTCCACTCACCAGATAAAATTCCAGAACGATCATTAGGATCAATCTTACCATTACCATCATGATCATGATCAGAATAACCAACTCCCCATAGCTCTTTATCACTACCATTAGGAGAATCGCCATAATAACCGCCCCAATCTTTCACGCGTTGCCAGAGCTCATAAGCGGCACCAACACCATGAGCATCGTCTATAAACCGTTGGCCTAAGACAGCAAGTCCCCAGGTATTGACATCAACTGCTTTCAGCTCGTGAGGTATCCATTCTTGAGTGGGTTGCCCATTTGCATCCACTTTATTAGCTTCGCCTCCTGAATAAAATTCATGGGTCGTATGATTCCATGCTTCATTTTTCAGGAAAGATAAAAGACCTCTTGTTTCTCTTCGTTGAGATTCCCATTGACGAAGAACAACGTAATAATTTCCTCCATAAAGCATGCTTTTAATCTTTGTAAGAGCCTCGTTAATCTGCATCCTCTCATCTCCCGAGCAATAGCCGTAAAGAAGTTCATCTTGAAGCACTCTTTTAAAGACAAGCAAACCACCAAGAGCAGAAATATTATTTTCTACAGAAACCTCATAAGGACTGACCGCTTCGGTTCCCATGTTGGATAACGAGCCTGCTGGCGCATAATAAATAGCACCTATCTTCGATTGCATTTTTTGGAATGCACCAAGAACTGCGATGGCATTTTGAACAGCTAATGTTTGGAAGGGAACACAAGGACTTTTCTTATATTGGATAAGCGCTGAATGCAAAGGGCCAATCAAGAAAGACCAAATATTTTCGCCTGTAATGGCTTTCCAATCTGTCCAATCAATACAGATCTTTGGATATGTTCCTTGATTATCTGGAAGATCTTGTATGGGAATCTTATTACCATTAGAATCCTCCACTTCAACACTCCCTGGCAAGGGATCTTCATTTTTAAAATTTTGTGGAATTGCTCTGAAAAAATAAGCCTCTTTCGGGCTTCGTATTTCACAGCCATTATAAACAAACTTCTTTTGTTCGCCGCCAAATGTCACTCCTCTGTTAGCATCCATGTGGGGAGCCCCTTGCTTGTTAGAATCACCATCATCGTTCCCATCGTGTCCGAGATTCAATAAACAACTCTGATTTTGAGCAAGTACAAATAAGTCTTCCGCTTTATCTCCCTTAAGACCATCATTTCCAGCCAGTGCTAGCGCTATCTGCCAGGTAGCAGCATCATAGATGTTGCATCCTCTACGTATGTTAATACGCTCTACCTGTAGCTGGCCACGAGATCCCGGCATAGGGGTAAGCGAATTATCCGCCGGGTTATAAAGGTCTTTCGATACGGATGTTTCTCCTGGCAGCTGGAGAACGTACTGTTGCCAATACTCATTAGTACAAAAAAAACTGAGTGGAAGTTTTTTACCACGGAGGTTGCCCGCCGTACCTACGTACGTTAGTCCCGGACTGGGAAGATCCGAAGTCGTATTGTTGACATCTGCTGTTAAAAATCGAATTATTTTTATAATGTCCTCTTTCGAATCTGGTACTGAAAAGTCGAATGCGCGAGCATTCTTTATCGATGTCAAACTAATCATTAAAAACACTAAAGCCACAGTGTAGCCACAAAGCTTATTAAGAAAAATGGTATACATAGTTTTGAAAAAGAAGAATTGCTGCCAAGTATAAGAACTCAAGCATATGAAAAGTTCATTTTTATGTAAAGAATTTGACAAAAAAATGATTGCAATCTCAGAAAACAGTTTTACCTTGTTATTCCTTTATGGCCGATCATTCCAATAAATATTCCGAAAATGTAGCTGGCATTTTTTATGTTGATGATCAATGTATCGATTGTGATCTCTGTCGTGAAACAGCTCCTGCTAATTTTACTCGTAATGACGACGGCGGACATTCTTATGTCTTCAAACAACCGACCACTCCCGAGGAAGAGGCTCTTTGTAAAGAGGCAATGGAAGGGTGCCCGGTAGAGGCAATCGGTAATGATGGGGTGTAGGCACCCGTTCTCAACGGGCATCTCTCCTTACCGTCACAGCGACATATTCTGTATCAGGAAGAATAAATTTTCGGATGGTAAGTTCTATCCACTGGAGATGAAATTCGTTAAGGAGAATTCTTGAAAGCTCATCAGCTAGCGTTTCAATCAATTTTCGAGGGCGCTCTCGAGCTATGTCCTGCACACGTTGGCTGACTGCAGCATAGTCAATAGTCTCAGCAAGATGATCATTTAAGTCTTGTGGCTGAGATAATGCAGCAAAACAAAGATCGCACAAAAGCTGTTGTGGCATCGCTTGTTCTTCCTTGGAAATACCAATAGAAGTCATCACAATAAGAGATTTTATTTGGATAATGCGTTCCATGATGAATTCGCAGTCTTAGTAATGAATACAGGTCCTAAAAACTCAACTTCATATCACGAATAATCTTGTTCCCGAAACGCTCTTGAAGTTTACGAATGATTTCTGGTTTCCAAACGCGATCCAGTTCGTAACGAATCGTAGGTTGAATAACACGTACATAGAGAGTACCATGTGCTAGCTGCTGAGGCTCTGAATGAGCTGCGAGAAAGTCACCAACGACTTCGTGCCAAGCCCTCATGATTTCTTCTTCCTGGAGACGTTTTTTAAGTCCCAACGTCTGAATAACCTTAGTAAGCACCTCTGAAACAGCTGTGGCACGATCTGGTCTGGCTTCACCAGGCAAGCCGCGCCAATCTTGTAAAACCCGCTTCCGCAAAAATGAAATGTGACTTTTCTTGGACATGGCATGAAACGCAACTGAAAACCGTTGAGAAAAAGTGTTACCGTTGTTCTGGCCTTTTTATGTTACCCATGTATTGAACCTGTACCATAAGAGATATTCGAAGACACGGTTCCCGCCTCGCGGGAATGATGTGCCAGAGTGAAACCGCAATGCGTGATTTTAGACTTTTTCAAATACGCTCTAGATGTGGATGGCTTGTCCATGACTAGCCTCGGTCGCCTCCATTACTGCTTCGCTCAAGGTTGGATGTGCATGAATAGTACTTGCGATATCGTCGTAGGTAGCTTCAAGCGTAATGGCCAAACCTAGTTCAGCAATCATCTCTGTTGCTTCGGAGCCGATAATATGTGCTCCTACGATCTCGCCATGAGGTTCATTAAAAAGAAGTTTTACAAAACCATCAGCCTCGCCCATAGCTTGAGCTTTACCACTTGCTTGGAAAGGAAATTTTCCAATTTTAATATTCAAGCCTTTTTCTTGGGCGGCTCGTTCTGTCAAACCGACGCTAGCTACTTGAGGCTGACAATAGGTGCATCCTGGAAAAACACGACTCCGTTGAGGTTTTCTTTTCCCAAACATGCCTTCCACGGCCTGAATCGCTTCCCAACTAGCAACGTGGGCCAACCATGGAGGCCCAATGATATCTCCGGCTCCATAGATGCCTGAGATATTCGTTTCATAGTTGTTGTTAACGGACAGATATCCCTTCGGATCCAGCTTAAAATCTACCCCTACTGGTAGCAATGGAGTAACGCCAATAGCGACAAGCGCTACATTGGCTGTAAGCGTCTCATTCTTTTTTCCTGAAACAGTGATCGAAACACCTTGTTCTGTCGTTTCTGCTTTCTCTACTTTGGTGGAGGTTAAAAAAGTGATCCCTTTTTTTGCGAGTGTTTTTTCGAGGGCCACACTAACTTCTGTATCTTCAACTGGAAGAATATGGGGCATCATTTCAATAACAGTCACCTTGGTCCCAAAGGCATTAAAAAAATAAGCGAACTCAATCCCAATCGCCCCAGCACCAATGATGATGATCTCTTGTGGCTGTGTGGGGAGCACCATGGCCTGACGACTTCCGATAACAGAGGTCCCGTTCATCGGAAAACCAGGCATTTCGCGCGTGGTCACGCCTGTAGCGATGAGAATTTTTGGAGCGGCTAAGTGTGCCGTCTCCCCCTCTTTTTTTTCTACCATGACCTGGCCTGATTTTGGAATGGTGGCTTCACCGAGGATGTAGTCGACCTTATTTTTTTTGAGAAGAAACTCGATACCTCCTGCTAACTTGTCAGCAACTTTTCGAGAACGCCCAATGACTTTGCTCCAGTCATAGTTGAGTTCTTTAAAGGCAAGTCCAAAATCATCTGCATGATGTTGTATCAAAGAATAAAGTTCCGCATTACGGAGAAGTGATTTTGTGGGAATACAACCCCAGTTGAGGCATGTTCCACCAGCTCGCTCGCGCTCCACAACGGCTACACGTTTTCCAAGCTGTGCCGCACGAATGGCTCCCACATACCCAGCAGGACCACCACCAATAACAATAAGATCATAAGGAATCATAAGCCCTCTAGTATCATGTGTCACATGGCATGTCGTCAAAAAAAATCGCTTTTTTTGAGAAATTTTTTTTCTCTAACCAAACTGTTAATACATCAATATCAGCTGGAGTGATTCCACTAATGGTAGAAGCTTGGCGAAGTGATACAGGGGTAAACTGTGTTAGTTTTTGACGTGCTTCAGAACTAAGGCTGGGGATTTCTTGATAATTAATACCAGGCGGAATTTTTTTCTCTTCTTGTTTTTTGGCACGCTGAATTTGAAGTTCTTCGCGTTTTAAGTAACCCTCAAATTTTAAGTCTGTTTCGATGAGCGTCCAAATTTCCGGAGCGTATTCTTGACGTAGTCTTTCAGGAAGAAGTTCCGCTTTATTTTCTGGGCGACGCAGCCAGAGATGAAGAGAAATACCTTCATGAGTCATTGTCTGTAACTCCCTCAACAATGCTTTTATCGATGCTGTTTTTTGATGGTAAGCTTTTTTACGATGATCGCAAGCAAGTCCTAACTGAATCGCTTTTCCTGTTAGCCTGATATCGCAATTATCTTGCCTTAAGCGCAATCGGTATTCAGCCCGACTTGTAAACATACGATAAGGCTCTGGTGTGCCACGAGTCACAAGGTCATCAATCATCACACCGATATAGGCTTCCTCTCGACCAATAATGAGTGGTTGCTTGCCCAAAATTTTTAAGGCCGCATTGGCACCAGCAACGAGACCTTGAGCTGCTGCTTCCTCATAACCAGAAGTTCCATTAATTTGACCCGCAAAATAGAGCCCACTGATTTTTTTTGTTTCGAGTGTGGTGTGAAGTTGATTAGGAAAACAATAATCATACTCCACAGCATATCCGGGCCGTAGAATTTCAGCCCGTTCTAGTCCAGTAATGGATCTCACAAAATGATATTGGACATCAAAGGGAAGACTGGTAGAGATACCATTGACATAAACTTCTCCTGTGTGCCTTCCTTCTGGTTCTAGAAAAATCTGATGGCGTGTTTTTTCAGCAAATTTAGTGACTTTATCTTCTATTGAAGGACAGTAACGAGGCCCAATGCCATCAATCATTCCAGAATAAAGAGGAGATCTGTCAATATTGGAACGAATAATATCATGCGTCTTTTCATTGGTATAGGTAATCCAACAAGGCATTTGTTCCACGTGGAATAATCCTTCATGGGTATAGTTAAGCGTGTGAACTTCATCCCTATTTTTAATGATTGTTTCACGGATATGAGAAAAGGGTGATGGAATTTTATCTCCATTTTGACGTTCGCATTGATCAAAATCAATGGAGTGTGCTAAAAGACGACACGGCGTTCCTGTTTTAAATCGTCCAAGTTGAAAACCTAGCTTTTCCAATTCTTCGCTTATTCCAGAGGCTTTATCACCTATTCTTCCTCCAGTGGTACTTCTCTTTCCTACGTGAATAAGTCCCCTCATGAATGTTCCTGTTGTTATAACAACAGCAGAGGAGCTGTATCTAATGCCAAAATTTGTCTCAACTCCCGTTATATGATCTCCCTTGACGATAAATTTTTCTACCGTTGCTTGCGCTATGGTCAAATGGGGTGTTTTTTCTAAAATCGCCTTCATTCTAAACTGATAAGCCTTTTTGTCACATTGAGCACGAGGTGCTCTTATACTGGGACCCTTACTAGCATTGAGCATGCGAAACTGAATTCCCGTGGCATCTGCATTTAATCCCATCATTCCACCTAGGGCATCGATTTCCCTGACAATATGTCCCTTTGCTGATCCTCCAATAGCTGGATTACACGACATTTGAGCTATCGTATCAATATTTTGGGTGAGAAGAAGTGTCTTACAACCCAAACGAGCTGAAGCTAAAGCAGCTTCCACGCCTGCATGACCTGAACCTATTATAATAACTTGATAATGAGTTGGATAATTAAAAAAATCCATAATTCTGTTTCTTTTTAAAAAAAGTAAATAAAGTTAATAACAAAATGTGAATGGATGTGATCAAAGAAGAATGATATGTTCCATGGAACTAAATTTTTATAGTATTACCATTTTAATAGACAATAATTCAGATTCTTATTCACGTCGTTAATAGGAAAAACAATCTTTTAGAAAAAGAGTTACATCTTTTTCATAAATCTATTCACTTTTTTATTATTGTTATAAATAGGGTAAAATATTTTAAAATTAAAAAAAGGATGTGAACATCTTTGAACAACGAACCCCTTTCTTTGGATAAAACTCTTGTATGAATATAGTGTCTCGAAGAGGTCAACTTTTTTTCCTCTGGTTTATCGTTGGCTGTATAGTATCCCTCCTTATCCATGTGTTCCTTTTTAAAAAAATAGAAACGTGGGAGATAGCTACTTTTAATCCATTATCCTTTGATACCGTTGTCCCAAGAAAATTTCATCTAGAGAGGGTTCACATCGATCCTGATCTTGTAGAAAAGTCAGAAAATAAAAAACTAGAGATAATGCACCCCTCTGTGGATGTGTCTGCTCTGGAAATAAAAAATGTTTCTTCTAAGAATCCTCCCAATGGTAATAATATGGAACAGCAACTTATTGATGATAATAAGCTAAAAGCAGAAAAACCAGAGTCTCTTCTGGAAAACAATATTATTCCAGAAAATATTCAAAAAGCAAATCAACCATTACTTCCTCTTGATACTAGCACTCGAGAGAGTTCTTTTGGTGACCTCGTGGTGAATTCATCTTCTAACAGCATTGCCGCTTATAGCGGGCTTGACCAACTCCTTCAACAAAACAGACCTCTCTCTACTCAAACAGCTCCGATACTACTGCCAACTGATTTACTTTTTGAATATGATGCGGATCAACTCAAAGTAGATGCTGAAAAAAGTCTCAAAAAATTAGCTCTTTTAATTCAACGTAATCCCAAAGCACAATTTATTGTGGAGGGATTTACCGATAGTTTTGGGAGCGATGAATATAATTTGGATTTGAGTACGCGTCGAGCCAATACCATTAAACAATGGTTAATAAAAAAGGAACTTATTAATCCCATTCAAATTAAGTCTTATGGATTGGGTAAAACACATTTTATTGTTCCAAGCAATGGAACGATCCAACAACAAAGTCTCAACCGACGTGTTGAAATAGTCATTCGTCAAAATACAAACCAGTAGAAAGAGGAAGATGATGAATGAGATACTCAAAAAAAAAAGTCATCATGAGCGTGTTTTTGAAAAAGATTTTACTGAATTTTCAAAACAATTTCTTTCTCAACAAGAAATTTCTCTAGAAAAAATCAAAAAATTTTATAACAACCAAGAGAAGAGACTCAAGCGGTGGCATGCTAGTGGAGGAAGTGGCAAGGAAATCACCGGGCATCGCTCTGACCTTATTGATATTTTATTTAAAAATATTTTTGTTTTTTTTTCGGGTCCACAACAGAAGCCCCTTGAGCGTTTATGTGCTATTGCTCTTGGAGGATATGGAAGAGGTGAAATGAATCCCTACAGTGACGTCGATATTATGTTTCTCTATGAGGAAAAAAAACTAATTCCTGAAAAGGAACAGATGATCAGTTCTATTCTGATGACTCTTTGGGATCTTGGTTTAAAAGTAGGGCACTCAACACGCTCTCTTGAGGAAGCCTTATCGCATGCAAATAAAGAGATGATTTCTAAGACAGCAATGCTAGAAAGTCGATTGATTGCTGGAGATAAAAAAACATTTCAAAAGTTTCAACAAAAGTTCAGGAAAAAATGCATTCTGGGACAAGAAAAAAAATATATTGCATGGCGGTTAGAGAATATTCACAAACTACGAGAAAAATTTGGGAAAAGTGTTTTCATGCAAGAACCCCACATTAAATCAGGAAGTGGAGGGTTACGTGACTATCAGAACCTTCTATGGATTTCTATTTTTTATCATAAAGAAGCATCGCTCGATTATTTGATTGAAAAAAAATTTCTTAGCCAACAGGAGAAAAAGATTTTAGAAAAAAATTACGACTTTCTCCTGCGCGTGCGAAATGAAATGAATTATCAAGAGAAGAGAGCTAACGACCAACTAACACTACGTCTTCAAGGAAAAATTGCTTCAAGATTAGGGTACACGCAGCGAAATATCATTCGAAGGAGTGAGGCCTTTATGAAAAATTATTATGAAAGAACGCGTGAGACCAATCTTATTACCTCTGCTGTACTAGCTAGAATGAGGCTTCTCTCTAAGAAGGAAGAAATACTATTTGGGTTGCAATCCCTTTTTAATATCAAAAAAAGAAAAGTGGAAAAAATCGATGGATTTTTAATTCAAGAAGATTTTCTTTTTCCTGAGCATTCAGAAATTTTTTCTGATCCAACACGCATCATGAAGTCTTTTCATATTGCACAGACAAGAGTGCTTCAATTTTCTGCTGAGTTAAGTGATCTTTTAAGAAAACATCTTCCACTGGTTAATCATCACTTTCAAAAATCTCCAGAAGCACGGAAAATATTTTTAAATATTCTTTCTCGAAAGGGTGAGGTAGGACGCATTCTTCGGTTAATGCATGAACTTGGATTTTTAGGAAAGTATATTCCTGAATTTGGTGCATTGACCTGTTTAGTACAGCATGAATTTTATCATCTCTACACTGCGGATGAGCACACATTAATCTCTCTTGAAAAAATTGATTCCTTACTTTTTCCAGAAAATCAAAAACTCCTTCGTTACAGCAGCCTTTTTAAAAACCTCGATGATCCTGCAATACTCTATCTTGCGATGTTGCTTCATGATACTGGAAAGGCAGCTAACGTTTCTAACCATACAAAGGCAAGTGTGGAGGCTAGCAAAAAAGTGGCTCTTCGGTTGCAGCTTTCAGAAGAACGTTCAAATTTGTTAATCACCTTAGTAAAACTTCATGGTGAATTAGCAACTGTTGCGCGAACTCGTGATTTAGAGGATTTCACAACGATCACTAATTTTGCTCATCAGATAAAAAAGATTCCAACACTTGATGCCTTAACCATTTTGACATTAGCAGATGGGATGGGAACCAGTGATACTCAGTGGAGCGATTGGAAGGAACAGCTTGTTTGGAGTCTCTATGATCAGACAAAAAAATATTTGGAAGCAAGCGAACTTTCTCACCACAACACAGCGCGCCGGGAGGCCTCTGGGCAGACTGCCTTGAGGCAGCCAGATAGGGCGAGCGAGTCAACTCAGCATGAAATATCCGGGATAGGCAAAACCTTCTTTGAACAAAATCATCGCGATCGTATGGCGATCCAGAAGCTAATTCGAGAAATGTTACCAGAAGATTTCAAGCAAGAAATAGACGTGCATTTTGAGCAGATGCCAGAACGATATTTTAGGATGAGGGAGCCTTCTCTTATCAAAGAACACCTGCAATTATTTCGTTCCTTTTTTGAAAACGAGACTCAAAATGCCTCTCAAAAAAAACACCCACTTGCAGCAGAAATCCTCTGGAGAGAGTATCCAGAATCGGGTTACACCGAAGTTTCTATTTGTGGTTGGGATCGAAGACAGTTGCTGGAGCGTATTGCCGCCTCATTTCTTGCTGCAGGGATTAATATTTTAAGTGCTGATATTTTTACACGCCGAGATCATGTCACCTTAGATATTTTTCGGGTAACAAGCGTGCGCACCGATCCTCTTTTAACCGAGAAAGAAAAAAAAATGATGGAACGACGATTACAAGACCTTTTAAAAATCAACGGTAACCAACTAGAAGATCGGTTTAATAAAAAAAGGATGGATACTCAAAGAATGTCTGACCAGGAAAAGAGCGACACGATGATTCCTTCCAACCTTTTTATCGATAATCAATCGCATCCAATATACACCTTAGTGGAAGTAGAGACAGCTGATCGTCAAGGTCTTTTTTACGATCTACTAGGAGCGCTTCATTATCGTGATATCTCTATTGATTGTGCCCGCATCGCTACAGAAATGAGAGCCGCTTTTGATACGTTTTATATTCTTGGGGTTGATAAAAAGAAGGTGCTAAATCAAGAGATTCTCAACAACCTTCGCGAGAGATTGTTGGCAGCTATCTAGCCCGCATATTTCATACTGATCTACTACAACATCTGGGAAGCCAGATGGATGCTACACTAGATGTATATGTTGATTTTTCTGATCAGTCTTTGCATTTTCCTAGCCACGATCAGGATGAAATATCTAGTTTGACGGTCATTTTTCGTTTGCGACGGCTCTATTCCTCGTTAATATCCGTGACAGTTATACAACCCCACCATGAAAACATTTACTTTTATCGCACTCATTCTTTTTTTAGGAATCTCATTCACCATAATTGGTTGCAATACGATTCGTGGCTTTGGCGAAGATATCAGTGGCTCTGCTAATTTTGTTGAAAAAAAAATGACGGGCAATGATTCAGACAACTCTAGTAATCCTCCGCAGTGGCCGAAGCAGTAATATTGCGCTCGAGTGCCTATGACTTTCCTCGGGTCAGGGTAATTTGACTATAAACGTGCGATGAAGTTTTTGTTGAAGTTGCAGAAGGAGAAGCATTGGACTCGTTACCTGCCTTTCTGCATCCTTATCCTTGCAGCTCTTCTTCGGCTTTGGGCCTTGGATCTCAAACCTCCTCATTTTGATGAAGGCATTAATGGATGGTTTGCGGATCGTGTGAAAGAGCAAGGGTTTTATGCCTATGATCCGACCAATTATCACGGCCCTCTCTTTTTCTACATTCTCTTCCTAGCACAAAACTTTTTTGGAAGAAGCCTCTGGGTCTTGCGAATGCCTGCTGTTTTGGCAAGCATTACGACTGTTTGGTTGGCACTTCGGTTTGAGTGTTTTTTGGGAAAAAATGCTGCTCGTTGGGGAGCTCTCACGCTTGCTGTCTCGCCGGCGATGGTTTTTTATGGCCGCTATGCCATCCATGAATCATGGGTAGCGGCCTCACTCATGATTCTTTTACTCGGTTTCTTTGGATTATGGTTGCAAGGGAATCGTCGCTCTCTTTTTCTGACGCTGTTAGGCTTGACACTTCTCATTCTCTTGAAAGAGACCGCGGTGATTCATGTTGCGTCCTTGTTCTTGACATCTGCTGTGTTGTTTCTCTGGCATCGCTGGAGCATTTCAAAACTCCTTCATCCCACAGGATCTACGATATTGATCCAAGAACCAAAATTTCCTCGAATGATGATTGCCAAACAATCATGGGGCTACTACGACCTTTGGATCGGTATTCTTGTGTCGATAGCTGTCATTTTCTTTTTTTATTCTGGAGGTTTACGCAATATTCGTGGTTTTTTAAATCTCTTCTACACCCTCCCTGCCTGGATTCATACAGGAACAAGTGCTGTTGGACACATTAAGTCAACATATCAATGGGGCCCTTTCAATTACTACTGGCTTGCCTTGATGACACGGTATGAAGCAGCTTCCCTGGTGGGTTTTGGCTATGCACTTGGGCTTGTTATCTGGAGATTTTTTAAAAGCCTGTTTCCACAGTCTACTGAGGCTTTGAATACAGGTTCTAAGAATCTTTTTTCACGACCTAATCCAGCTACAGAGAGCCAGGATCCGTTTTTCTGCTTCTACTACTGCTTGGCACTTTATGGGCTTGGAGCATTCGTTGTTTATTCCATCATCCCATATAAGACACCGTGGTGCATCATTTCAATTTTGTGGCCATTTTCACTCCTCTTCGGGGTATTCTTACAACATCTCAACAACAAAAAAGTTGCTCTGGCCCTTGGTTCCTTGCTTCTAGGAGCATCCTTATTCCTATGCATGCGGTTGAACTTCTGGCACTACGTCGATTTTTCAGAACCTTATGTTTATGTTCAGACTTCTCCCGAAATAAAACGCCTCACCGAGCCTTTGTTGACGATGGCCAAAAAAGATCCACGCAACATTCACTTGCGGGGACAAATCCTTTTAGAAAGTTATTTTCCACTCCCATGGATCCTTCGTGATTTCACTTCGATCGGTTATTTTTCTAAAACGAATGTTCCCAAGAAATATGACGGGGATGTCATCGTAGTGGAACTCTCCCGAAGTCCTGCGATCGAAAAGCAACTTCATGAGTTCTACTATCGCAAAGAATTTCAACTACGCGATGCCATGGGAAAATGTGTTGTCTATTTTAAGAAAAGCGTTTTTGAAGATTTTTTTGGTCAACACGCGGTTAACACCAATGCTGGTTACTTTAGGTAAACAGCATGTTGAAGTGTTGAAAGGAGTCACTCTCTGGAACAAAGAGCTTGATTATGAAAAAACTCTAAACCAGCTAAGCTGCTTCAACTTCAACTTTTCACTTCAACTTAAACAATAGTGCCTACATATTCCTCCACCGCTTCCTGCCAGGAACGCAACGGCTCTCCCAGGAGTACTGAAAATTTTGTCGTATCAAGAGCTGTTTGTACGGGTCGCTTTGCTAAAAAATTTTTCATTTCGGCTAATTGTAAGGGAGCTACCGAAGTTGTTAAGAGCGGCATTCCATGACGTGCAGCGCATTGCAACGCATATTCTCCATAGTCGCGCCAGGAACAATGTCCACTATTACAAAGATGATAGATCCCACCGGCTGTTTTTTTATTTAAAAAAAGAGAGAGCCAGCAGGACAGATCATACGTGTAGGTAGGAGAAGAAATTTTATCGTGAATGGCAGCAGCTTCTGTGGAGCTCAAGGCGCGTCGAATAATCTGATCCACAAAACTAGGACGATCTGGACCGAAGACCCAGGAAACACGGGCCACAACATGATGATCCGAGGTGGCTAAAACCCCCTGCTCGCCTGCTAATTTACTGACTCCGTACTGGCTCAACGGAGCTGGCGTATCGATTTCGCGGTAAGGTCGCTCTAAGGTTCCATCAAAAACATAATCGGTACTAAGGTGAATAAAACGAGCACCTACATCTGCAGCTAAACTTGCTAAGAGCGTTGGCGTGATCGCATTAACGGTTGTGGCGAGGGCAGGTTCTCTCTCACAGCGATCGACATCAGTAAGTGCTCCACTATTGACGATGACTTCTTCTTTTTTCAATCCAAAAACCTTCATCACCTCAAGTGCACTCTTGGGATGTTCAAAATCAATTTCTTGGCGCCCTAATCCAACAATCTCATGATCAGGAAATTTTTTTCTCCATTCCCGAACAAGAGCCATTCCAAGACGTCCCCCAGCACCTAAAATGAAGATCCTTTGCTTTTGTGTGGCAAAGGGAGTTTGCGGTTTACAGTTTGCAGTTCGTAGTAAATGAAAATTCATGCTCTATGATGTTTCGAAGTGATAAAGTGCATGAGTTAAAAGTAGCAATAACTCTTTTGAAAGCCTTTTGAGTAAAGTGAAAAAGGCAACTGCGAACTGTCAACTGCGAATGAGCAATGGTTTCCACCATGATTCATGGTTGAGATACCATTCAATAGTTGTGATCAACCCTTGTTGGTTCTTCCAATGGGGCTTCCAGCCCAGCTCATGATGGATCTTGGAGGAATCAATCGCATAGCGGCGATCATGACCTAGCCGGTCAGTGACATAGGCGATTAGAGAAGTTGGTTTTTTAAGATGGGATAAAATATCGCGAACAAGTGTGATATTTTTTAGCTCTGCATCAGCCCCAATATTGTAAACCTCCCCGCTACGGCCACGTGTTAGAACCTGCCATAGGGCTTCGCAATGGTCTTCCACATGAATCCAGTCGCGCACCTGAAGACCATCTCCATAAACAGGCAAAGGCTGATCATGTAATGCCGAGATGATCATAAGAGGGATGAGTTTTTCTGGAAATTGGTAGGGGCCGTAATTATTGGAGCAGCGCGTGATGACGACATCTTGAGTATAAGTGTGATAAGAAGCTCCCACGAGGAGATCCGCGCCAGCCTTACTTGCAGAGTAGGGGGAATTAGGATGAAGGGGCGTTGTTTCAGAAAATTTTCCAGTCTCACCAAGCGAACCGTAGACTTCATCGGTGGAGACTTGTAAAAAGCGCTTCACGTTATGACGGCGGGCTGTTGCAAGAAGAATGCTAGTCCCTAACACATTTGTATGGATGAAATCGTGAGGACTCGTGATACTCCGATCGACATGCGACTCGGCCGCAAAGTTGAGCAAAGCATCGAGTGGTTTTCCAGCACGCTGCGTCTCTTCCGCCAGTACCTTTTCTATCATCGTGCTATCGGCAATGTCAGCCTGCACAAAGCGATAGCGTGGATCGTTTTCAATAGAGGTCAAATTGGCCTTGTTCCCGGCATATGTCAAAAGATCAATGTTGATGATACCTGTAATCTCAGGCCGCGCCAATGCCTGCCTGATAAAATTACTTCCAATAAAACCAGATCCACCCGTGACAATGATTTTCATAGCGAGCAATGTTAGCAAATGAGAGCGATGAGCGCAATCACGACTCCCAGTGCGATGAAAAGAAGGGGGTGAGAAAGAATCCAATCAATAACTCCATCGAGGCGTCCAACAGGAACAGAAATTTCAGTTCCAGTTTTCTGAATATTGGTTGGCAAGATTTTTTGAATCGTTGGCGAAGAAAGAAGCATCGCCAGTCGAGCAGGATCAGGATAGGGGATTTCTTGAAACGGTTTATTCTTTAAATCATCGATATTTCCTGAACGTTGGTAGTTTTGCAGATTGAACGTCTGGGCCATTTCTGTCCGTCTTTTTTCCGCGAGCTGTTCTGGAAGATCTTTGTAAGAAGACCGAGCGAGTGCAGTGACGATGACAACTGTCCAAAGCACAACAACGCTTTTTCGGAAAAGATTTTTAAAAGAATACTCATTCAGCAGGCAGGCAAAATTCATCAGTACCGAAAAGGCAAAAAGATCCAAATAACGTGAGGAAAGACATCCTTCTGCTCTGCCGTAGGCAATACTCATTGCTTGAAGGGTTGTCCAAATAATCAAGCCCAGTAAAAACCATCTGCGGTCATTGACTTGAGGACGTCCTAAAAAAAGAGCGTCACAAAAAACCAGAGCAGGAGCATTTCTAAAAAGAAACCAAAAGAAATTTCCTGGAAGAGGCCAACTCATAATGGTGATGAAAACTGCTGCGAACTGTTTTGCCGAGTGAGCCTTCAAAGGCGCATGACCAGTAATAGTCGGCGTAAAAAGGATGCCGAGTGCCACAAGCAGAATCAACGCCAATGCAGCAATGATCTTTTTCCAAGAACGATCGATGCCAAGAGCATAGTGAAGGCAAAAAACGGCAACCACTGCTGCTGCAGACAAGATTCCGGAAGCTAAGGAAAAAAAAGCCAATACGCCTGAAAGAAGTCCAAGAGACCAGAGTGGAGTGAAGAGTTTTTTTTCAATTAACAAAAAGAGTGTGAGCACTGAAAAAAAGAGTACAAAGTAAAATTGTGCCTGAAATCCAGCCAATGTATTTTCCCAGGCGTAGGGAATAAAAAATAAAAAGGAAGAGAAAAAAAGCAGGGGAAAGAATATTTTCTTCCCATATCCATACGCTATTAGGAACAAACTCATGAGGATCACTACGAGATGAATCATGGTATTGACGCACATTTGTAAGAGTGGATTCCACAGACCATTGAGCTTTAACAAAAGTAATGCTAGCAAGCGTGTTGTTACAATCCGGTGCTCATTGTGTGGTGCCACAAGCTGCTGAAAAGAAAGCCTTCCTTCCAACCATGGTTGATAGAGATTAGCTGCCTCCGCATCCCATTGATCCCAATACGGTGTGGCACTTCCGTAATGCGCAATAACAAAAAATTTAATCCCAAAAAAAAGGAGCGAGAAGGCACCTAGGGCTACAACAAGAGCAAGCGATGTTTTTTTCAAAATAGAATTTTTAAGAGAAGGAAATGTTATTTGTGTAGGGTAACTACTAACGTCATTTTATTTCTTTGAAACAAAATAACTTTGGCATTACCTCCGATAATCACCACCGCTAAAATATTTTTCTAACCAAACATAGAAGCAGATAAAAAGATAACGACTTCCCATTTCTTTGATCTTCAACTTGGCAAAGCCGTGCTTACGATTTTTCCAGGTGATGGGAGCTACCGTCCAGGAGTATCCACGCACGATGGCTTTGAGTGGCACTTCGACGGTGAGGTTGAAATGAGGGGCAATCAGTGGACGACATCCTTCCATGACAGAACGCCGATAGGCTTTAAAAGCATTCGTCGTATCATTAAGCGAAATCGAAAAAAGAATTTTGATGAAGAGATTGGCTAGTCGATTGATGAAGAGCTTGATCTTGGGATAGTCAATCACCCTGCCGCCCTTCATAAAGCGACTTCCAAAGGCACATTCATAACCCTCGTCATTGAGCAAACGCCAATATTTCACCGCATCACGTGGATCATCGGAAGCATCGGCCATCATGATCACAACGGCATCGCCTTGCATGCGATCGAGCCCGTAGACGATAGCACGGCCGAAGCCATGTTCTCCTTGATTTTGAAAAGGCCTGAGTGTCGGGACTTCCTTGTGTAATTCTCCTAATACATTCCATGTTCCATCATGAGATCCATCATCAATCACAATAATTTCATGAACGATAGAGGCCGCTTGCAGCGTGGCATAGAGCTCTCTTACTGTTCCAGGAAGGGATCCCTCTTCATCACGAGCGGGGATGACAACCGAATAGAGTTTTAAAGTTCCCGGTGGGTGGATCATGGTTACAATGCTCGTCTCTACCAACGTTGTTGGCAGAGACGGTTTAAGTGTTTAGGTGTTTAGAGGTTTAGGAAGTGAGCGAAGGTTGCTTTTTAGGTTCAAAAATGATTTTGATGCGATAGAAATTTAATCTTTCAAAATTGAAATTTTACTTCTGCTTCATCCTAAATACCTAAACTTTTAAACTTCTCAACACTACCAATGTCATTTGATTTCGAAGAAATGAAATAACGTTGGTGGCAACAAATTCTCTAAAAAGGAGCTGATAGCTGCAACCACTCCGGATGTGCCTCAGCATGCTTTGCGATCTCTTCTAAAATTTCTTCACCCTTCCATGTTGGCTTCCATTCCCAAAGCTGCTCCGCTTTTCTAGAATCCAGAACCATCCAGGGAATATCAAATGTTCTTGTTTCCATGCTAGAAATAATCTCATGAGCTCCAAAACGTTTGGCGCACCATGCTGAGAGCTGCCGTAGCGATATGGCTAAATCACAACCGCCCGAACAGTTGATTACTCGATTTTTCATCGATGGATAGTTTCCATGAAGTTGTCGCGAAATCAATACCGCTACATCACGTGGATGCAGAACGTCGCGGACTTGATAACCGCTTCCCTCAAACCCAATATATTGGAGCGGCTGTTTCCTCAAGCAGCTGTTGATCCAGTAAGCAAAAATTCCTTGATCTGCCCTCCCGAATTGCCCAGCACCTGCAAGGACGCCACAGCGATTGATCAAAACTGGAAAATCAAAACTTTCTCCATATTCCAATGCCAACAACTCCGAGGCTCGTTTCGTCGAACCATAGAGCGAAAGCGGCGGCTCCGTGGAGAAAGATTCATCGACGCCATGCTTGGAAACTCCTGTTGGCAGCGACTCTTCTTCCACCAAGTAAAAAGCATCATTTTCTTCTTTAACCGGAAGGGCTGCTAGCGGAGGAATTGAATAGACACGACTCGTACTCAGCAAAATAAACCTGGCTCGATGCCGCTTGCAATATTCAAGGAGGTTGATTGTTCCACCGAGATTGTGTTCAACGAGTTGACGTGAACTCGTTTTCCCATCGATTCCAGCAAGCACACTTGGATTAGCAGCGGCATCGATGACACTATCAACCTTTGGCAGTTGCTCGAGATCGCTGGCACTCCGCAGATCGCCATGGAAAAGCTGAACACCTAATTTTTTTAATGAACTACGATTTGATTCACTCCCAGGTCGAATAAAATTATCGATACCAACGAGCTCGAGGCCTTCATGGTATTCTTTCAAGGCTTGCGCCACAGCATGCCCTACGAATCCACAGATGCCGGTGATGAGGAGTTTCATTTTTAAAATTTAACGCTGCCGCTCTCGCCATGCCTCTACAATCTGACGCATGGTCTTCTCTAGATTTTGAGTAATCCCCCAGGAGGGATAATGGCTCTGCATTTTTCGAAGATCAGAATAGTAGCAGATGTGGTCCCCAAGGCGGGCTTGATCGATGTAAGAAAAAATCTGCTTTTTTCCTGTGAGCTCTTCGGTACGTTGAAAAGCCTCTAAAATCGAAATACTATTCTCTTTTCCTCCTCCGAGATTATAGACCTCAGCAACACGCGGTGCCTCAATAAAAGCGGCTATGAACCGTGCCACATCGAGGGAATGAATATTATCACGGACTTGCTTCCCTTTGTATCCGTAAATGTTGTACGTCCGCTCTTCTAAATTGCACTTTACCAAATAAGAGAGAAACCCGTGAAGCTCCACTCCTGCATGATTGGGACCGGTGAGGCACCCTCCACGCAAACAACAGGTTCGCATCCCAAAATAGCGCCCATATTCCTGAACCATCACATCAGCAGCAACCTTCGAAGCCCCAAAAAGAGAATGCTTCGACTGATCAATCGTGAAGTCTTCTGCAATCCCATGTTCGTACTTGAGATTATCGTAATCGTAACGAGACTCCAGTTCCCTCATCGTAATATGATTAGGAGCATCTCCATAAACCTTATTCGTCGACATATGAATAAAAGGTGATTCTGGGCAAAACTGCCGAGCCGCCTCCAACAGATTCATGGTCCCCACCGCATTTGTATCAAAATCATCAAAAGGAATGGCTGCCGCACGATCATGAGAAGGCTGTGCAGCCGTATGAATAATGACATCGGGCTTTATCTCCTTTACTAACTCAAGCATCCCCTGACGATCCCGAATATCAAGCTCATGATGAACAAAACCAGGCACTTCCCTTACAAGCCGCTCCTGATTCCACCTCGTATCTCCCTGCGGCCCAAAAAAAATCGCCCGCTGGTTATTATCAATGCCGTGGACTCGATATCCCATTTTATTACCGAAATAGCGAACAACTTCAGAGCCAATAAGGCCAGAAGAACCGGTAACGAGAAAATTTTTAAGCATGATGAAGGAGAAAAGAATGCTTTATTAATGGAAACTCATGTTACCGTGTTACACCCTCCACGTAACTCATAACGACTTCATAGCCTTCTTTTTTGACTACAGTAGGAGTGATCCGTTCTAATGCATGGAGGATGGTTCCATCATGAGGTAAAGGCTCTTCTGGGTAATCTTCATTTTTAAGATTAAGTTCAAATAATGGTTTTAAAGCAACTGTTCTGGCCCAAAACATATTTCCTATAGGAAAATTAAATTCTTGATAACATTCTTTTATCCCTAATTGTTGAAGAATTTTTTTTCCAATATCTTGATTTTTGTCCCAACCATTTATATGAGGATCAGAAGGGAACACTAAGCCAATTTTTTTGTCTTGGGCCATTTTCCCAATAATAATATCCGCCATGGGGGCTTTGCCTCCCAGCAAGTTTTCTAAAAGAAAATCGAACCATCTTTTACCAATCGATATATCTTTTTGATCGATAGTTTTTTTTGTATGAAAATGACCAATAATATCATAATTAGCCTGAATTTCTTCATGAAATTCTGTGAGAAATGGGCCTAAATCTCGTCCGCGGTTTTCGACAATCCGAACTTCTACTCTTCCCGAATATTTTTCTAAGAAATAAAGGACATCACTATTTTTAATAGGTTGATTAACACTAAGTAATAAATCGGGTCTAACTCTATTAAGATTCAATCGATTAATAATATCTAATAGCATTTCATGGTAATAGGTATGAATTTGTAACCCAATACGTAATTCTGAAGGAATAGCATGAACTTTTTCTTTATTTGTAATAAGATTACTACTCCATCGTCCAGAAGGTCTCCCTGAATTAATAAAATGCACTAGAGGGTTTAAAGAATCTATAGATTGCATACACTCTTCTTGATAAATTCCAGGATGAAATTCTGCAAACGGTTTTCGCCGGTATGCGCCAGATTTCCAAAACCTGATGTACCTTTTAGCAGTCTCGTTAAGGTTTATTGAATCGTTATTAGAATCATTGATAAAAGCTTCATCTAAAACATTCGCTTTTTTTATAATTTCAACCTCTTCTTCTTCTTTGAAGAAATTGGAAGCAGCTTGAGTACCATAATAATCTATTTTTTGAATATAATGGATCATGTTAAACTGCTGAGCTGCTATTTTTTTGGAGCGTTCACTTATTTCCTTACGAAGGGAAGATGAACGAGCTAGTGTTAATATTTTTTGAGCCATCTCATCTATGTCTAAATAATCAGCTACACATTGTCCTAGACCATTATTTTTTAATGTTTCAGCGATTCCAGTTGTTTTATCAAAGCAGACTAAAGGAATCCCCTTAGAAAGGACGTCAATGGCGACATTAGGCAATGGGTCTAAACGTGAACTTAAAAGAAAAATATCAGTTAGGTCGTATAGCGCTTCTATATTTTTAACCTCTTTCAAGAAAAAAATATCTTTTTCTAATCCTACTCGCTGAATTTGATCTGCAAGATAAGCAGAATAATGAATATCTTTTTCAGGATCATACCCACTTCCCACCCAGACAAAACGAATGGGAATTTGGGGATCTTTTTTTTGAGTCATTGCGGCTATTTCAATAAAAGAATCGACTCCTTTACGATATTGACAGGAACCGGCTCCAAGAACCACAAGCCCTTCTTTCGAAAAATTTTTAGGCTTCATCACCTTCTTTATTTTTTCTTTTTCTACAAAAGAAACTTCTTGAGATGGAGGTAACTGACATTTTCCTTGAGGTAATATAGGAAGATTTTGTTCCTTTAATTTAAGAGAAGGGAAATAAGAAAGAGCATTTCTTCTAGTAAGCTGCGTGGAAAAAATAGTGTAGCCAGAATAAAAAAGTGTATCTAAAAAAGCGCTCTTTGGATTGATGTAAGTAAGAAACTCATGAATTAAAGAGATTGTTGGAATCTTTTCCGCTAATAACTCTTTTAAAATATATCGTGATTCAATGCTATTAATAATGGCGTATTTAATAGATGCACTTTTTACCATTTTTTTAACAAAATTTTCTTTATAAGCTCTCGGTATTGGGCCGATAATTTGAGCGCCAGCATCTTTTATTAATTGAATGATTGGTCCATCCTTAAAATAAGTACAGATGACATTGTATTTTTCTAAAAAATGAAGTGCTATATTATAACCTAAAATAGGCGCTCCCGTGTAAGAACCTTCATGAAGTATTAGAAGAATCGTTTCTTTTTTAGGATCAATTATTATAGGATCGTTTTGAGTAGAAGTTATCTCACCTACTCCTTTTCTTCCTTCATATCGACCGCAATACCAAAAATGGATGTAGGGATCCATTCCTGCATCTTGAACATCTGGATAAGCGCTTAAATACCACTGAGGATCAAATGGGGTATTTCGCAGTAGAAACTTAGTTAGTATCTTTCTAACCATAAGGTTAAATTATAAAATATAGAAAATAAGAAAGTTGGTCTAAAAAAAACAACCTTAGGTTTTACGCCATAGCTCAAACCATAAATAAGAAGCTAATTTTTTACCAGTTGGCCATAGTTTAAAATTAGTCTTTCCGTGAGGACGCGCTACTTCGGTGGTAGGAAATTCTGCCCTGGGGATGTTGAGTTTGTAAGATCGTATGACCATTTCAATATCAATGGATAATCCATGATCAAGAATAGCCATTTTATCAAACGAAGCTTTTTTCCATCCTTTGACCCCGTGCAGCACATCCCTAACCCAATACCCCTCTCTCTTCCAGATCAATGCAGAAAAAGCTGCTAATCCAAAAACAGCCCATTTTCGAAGACGTAGTATTTTCCCATCTTCTTCATTTTGTGAATCTTGAATCTGACGGCTTGCAATAACAAGTTCATATCCCTTCTTAAAATACTCTCTAAACTTTAAAAGATCTTTGGGAGGAGTTGTTCCTTTAGGGAAAAAAACGACGACTACTTCTCCCGTTGCTTTTTCATGGGCATGAAGATATCCATTATTAAGGCCTTTTTTGGGCTGTTGATATACAGGTATACCTTGGGATTCTAAATATTCAATAGTACCATCGTTACTTCCTCCATCCACAGCATAGATTTCATGGAATTCTCCTACTGGTAGATTAGGAACATCCATTTTACATCCCTCGATTTCATTCCAAACTAATAAACAAAGACTGATTTTCATATTATCGAGTTTCTAAAGTAATTTTTCTGCTGTGGCTATAGCTTCTGCAACTGCGATGTCACTATTCATATGCTCCCATTTTCCCCATCGCCCCAAACCATAAATTTTATTTTCTCGACCCCAATCGAGAATAGTTTCTATAGCTTTTGGTTTTTCAAGTGTGTTTACAGGATAGGCATACTCATTATGATGACGAAATCCTTGCGCTTGTGGAGAACGTACTGCATTACACTCGGTCCAGTATCCTTGAGACCCTAGACAAAAATTAGATCTTACTAAAATTCTATGGTAAGGAATCTCTTCTCGTGGTTCATACATCCAATGAGCTGGTGTTGATAAGGTTTTCTGTTGATAATCAACATCAATAGAAATATTGACTAGTTTTTCGATGCTTTCGCAGATTATTTCGGGTAAGGAAGAGGCTATTTTTAGCCACAAAGTCCATGGTATCGAAGTAATAATATTTTCTGCTTGATACGTATCATTGATTATTTTATTAGGAAGATCTATTTTTGTGACTTGAGCATTCGTGAGAAGTCTATCTCCTAACGCCTTTCCCATCCTTTTCCAGACTTCCCCATATCCATACTTTTTAGGATAAAGGAAGGTTCCATGAGCAGGAAGAGCTCCAAATGCCTTCCCTTCAAGACAGCTTCTTAATATTTCACGAAAGGAGACATCAGGAAGTTTATAAAGCCAATACGTTCCTAACAAATTTAAATCCATAGACCATATTTTGTGATTATACGGAAGCATATAATCATCAGCTATGCGTTTTCCTAACTTCCAACGAACCCATTGAATAAAAGACTCTGGCATTGTCTCACCACGAACACTCCCCGTTTGAGCAATCGATTCCAAATAGTCTACTTGATCTTCTTTTGTGAACTGCCAAAGATTCGCTTCTAGTGGGTGATCAATTTCTTGGTTCCTTAAAATAATTTTTGCTACACGATCATGGTTATTCCATTCTTCTCGAGGCATAAATCGAAAAAGAAAATCTAAAACCTCTTTTTTTCTAACATCAAGAAAATGGCCTCCTCCAATATCGAGTGGAGAACCATCGACTACAGTAGATCTGCATAAACCACCAGGTTCTTCATTTGCTTCAAGAACAAGTAGCTCTTCCCTAGAAATGCCTAGGTCCAGTAAAGTATGAGCTAATGTTAATCCACTAGGACCAGCTCCTAAAATAAGATATTTAATCTTTTTATACATGCTGTTTTTTTAATTATCCTTGTTTTTGAGTAAAAAGATACCAAATTGGCTACCATCCGGTTGTCTTGTTGCCAGCCATTTAAAGTCATAGTCTTGGTTGTGATGTAGAGATTCTACAATTTCTGGTGTTAGCCTAAATGAAAAAGGAGGATAATTTTCTCCAGTCTTAAAAAGAATAGCTTTTATCTTGTTTTTTTCAATAAAAGCCATTGCCTCTGGCAAAGCACAGTCTTTTTCGTAGTAGGGCAATGTAATAAAATTTATTTCATTTTTTTTGAGATATAGAAGGTAATATCGAAAAAGATTAATATGATAATAGCGATTCCCTCCCAAAAAAAGCAATGTATGAGGCGCTTTATATTCTGAAAGTAAATTATCTACTTCTGATACGATATCTCCAATTTTCCAATTTTGCGGATCAGGAGCGGAGCATTCTGAGGGCGTATTTCCAAGTAATTTAAAATTCAACCCTTGTGCTGTTAAAAAAGTACTAATAAAAGATATTTTTATGAAGAAAAGTAAATAGATTAAAACTAAAATAGTTGAAATAATATTTCTAAAACATCCTGCTATGCCAAGGCTTCCAAGAATGAAAATAATTGGCAGGGCAGGATATGAATAACGTGAATCTTTTACCGTTCCAAATGCAACGAATAGAAATGGTATTATAGCTGAAATTAATGCAATAAGTAAGATGCTGTTACTGATAATTTTTGTTTTTGGAATGACTTGTTGAATAATAAGAAAGCATAATCCGCCCATCATAAGAGTTGGAATAGGTTGATAAAAAACTGAATGAAAATATTCTATGGCTCCTTGAAAACTCCACACTGGGAAAAATCCATACAGCTCAGTGATCTTAGAGCTTGATAAGCTTCTAGTCATTGTAACTAAAGAAGTAAAGTTATAAATATAGTAAGGAATAGCTAGTACTATGATACAGAATATAATAGTCGCAATAAATTTGATTTTATTTTCTTTGTTATGCTGCTCAGATAGTATTTTCCACGATAGTGCAATAATAGGGATAAGAAAAACAGGAAAAGTCACTTTGGCGAGCATTCCTAAGCTAATAGCAATTCCTAATAGCCAAAGATAATAATTTTTCCTAGATACTAAATATTTCAAACCTAATGCATAGGTAGTTGTTACCAAAGAAACCAACAAAAATTCCACCAAGAAATAATTAGTTAAGACTGTGGTTTGTGGATAAATGCCAAATAAAAAAAATGCTAAGGCTGATGCAGCTGCACCATTTTTCTTATTGAGTATTGTTCCAATAGTGTAAAATGACCAAGCTAGTAAAAACCAAAGCAACCCCATGCTAATGACAGCAACTGGAAGCTTTGGTCCGAATAAAAGGAAACTTGGTTGAACCAACACCGTGAGTAAAGGCACTCTACCTCTATCTGCGTTGAATATACTAGTGATGCAGCCAATAATGCCTTGAGATAACAAAGCTTGGTGATGCATTGTTGATTCCACAAGATAGAGACTTTCATCCCATCTAGGAGGACTATGATCGATAAGCGACCACCTTACAGTAAAAGCAAAAAAGATGCAGGCTAAAATAAATATTGTTTTCTTCCATGAAAACTGAATTTTCTGTAACATATAGCTCTATTGATGAAAGTTAAATTGTTTTGAAAAATCTATGACTAATAGGTAGAAAAGCCAGGTTCCTAAAATGATCAACATGGAGAATTCCGGCATCACAGGAAAAAGATAACGTGGTTGCGCGCCATTCCAAGCAGTAGCATCCAGTAGTGCAAAAAATAGTATTCGAGCCATTATTGCCGTACTAAATAAAAAAATCACTGGAAGAATTGATCCTTCCCGCTTCAAATATATTGCTGACCCTATGCCAATGAGTGCAATCCATTGTAAGTAATGAACTATGTGATAATAAATTGATTCCCATAAAGTCTGAAAATACCAGGCCCAATATGCTGATTTTAATGGTCTTCTATTCGCCATAGCATCAAATTCTTTTTTAGTAAAATTACTTAACATTGCTTGATCTCCGATGTTTCTTACTGGTGATGAAGAGGTTAAAAAAGTATTATAAACAGCTTTTAGACTTGTTGTATATCTTGGAAACCAATGTAAGAAATCGGGATCGATCATGGCTATGGGGACACAACGATACGGTAGTTTTTTCTCTTTTAACGCTGTATTAATTTCTTTTCCTATTTTATGAAAAAAAGAATCTGTTTGTACGGGTGTTGTGGCATATCCTGCTCTCACTGCTGAATCATACAAAGCCCAATAAAACCAACCTGCTGATATTTCCAAAGGATCAAGATTTTTTATTCCTTTTTCATCTGTCCATGGTTTTGAAAAAGAAGCCCACCCTTTTCCTACAGGTCCTTCCATCTGATCTTGCAGAAGCGCAAAAGAAGGACTTACTTTATATGCTGCTTTTCTGGCTTCAACAGTGACAGGAATATAGTCTCTATTTTTTTCAGGACGTATGCACTGAAGGGCTTTAAATGCAGCGGTATAGCCAGGGGCTGTTAATATAGAATTAGTAAAGAGTCCCCATCGAAAATAGTTCACAGAGCAAACCGTTAAACTCAAGATACAGCAGGCACAAAATGGAATTCCAATGCCTGTAAGAAGTCTTTTAATTAAAATTTCTTTTTTTTCAGAAGAGTCTGCAACAATAACACACAGCGCAAGAACAATGAACGTTGGGAAAAGCACAAGAGCTTCTTTTCTAACATTCCAAGCCAGTGCCCAAAAAAAACTGGATAATAACGCAGGATAAAGAGCGCGCGGATTTTTCCTCATTATCCACCATTGAAGACTCTGAGAAAAAGATAACAACAATAAAGAAGCAAGCAGAATCTCTGGACCGAAGCGGTTAGGGAGTTGAAAAGAAGAGGGGTTAAAAATAGCTGCGAAACCTGCTAGTCCTGCAATAACAGTAGGGATACCAATTTGTTGCAATACAACGGCAAGCAAAGAACAACTAAAGCAATAAAGTAATTCCATCACAATCCTCAAAGGAGCACCTGTAACACTCACTAGTTTTATAAATAGAGGATAAATCGGTAAATGATACAAAAAATCTGCTCCATATGTTCCACCCCAATACCAACGCTTAGCAGCCCATACCTGCCATAAATCATCATTAGGTAGATAAAAGCCTAGCATTTCTTCTCCTGAAGATAATACAAGCTTAGCAAGTGTTAAAATCATCAAGCTGTAGAAAAGCCATACAGTTGCTTTTGATTCACTGTTTTTCTGATAATATGATTTCATTAAAATAAAGGTGCTTAACTTACCTCACAACTCCTTCTAAGTAAGTAGAAGCACTCTGATAATGAGCATGCTGCACAATCAATGGCAGCAATCTTTCAATCGCATGCAGCATGCTTCCGTCATATGGTAATGGTTCCTCAGGATAATCCTCCCAATGAAAATTAAGTTCAAAGAGAGGACGTAAAGCTTCTGTTCTAGCCCAAAACATGGAGCCAATAGGAAAGTTGAGATGCTCTTGCAGCAAAGAACAATTTATTTTCATTTTTCTTATAAGTTCCTTAGCAAAAGACTGATTTTTTCCCCAGGTAACTATATTTGGATCATCAGGAAATACTAATCCTAATTGAGAGTTGTTCTGAAATTCTTCAAGTATTATATTCGCCATATTGTAGAATCCCCCAAGGAGGTTACTATATAAAAAGTGGGTCCATAGCATGGAATCCATTATCCCTTTTTCTCCCATATCGACTGACTTTTTAGTGTGGATATGGCCAATAACTTGGTATTTTTCTAAAATTATTTCTCTAAATCCTGTAAGAAGAGGTCCAAAATTACGTCCACGATTAGGAAATTCTTTAATTAAAATAGTTCCATTTTTATATTTTGAAAAAATCTCAGTTGCGATTATTGCAGCTTCATGAGAAGTAACGCTAATAAGTAAATCAACCTGATAATTGATGCCTCGCAAACGATGAAGAATTTCTGAAGCCATCTCTGGATAATAGAGATGAATATGAAGTGCAGTGGGAAGCGAAACTTTAGTAAGGGATTTTGATGGAGTGTTATTAATAATTTTGATTTTCCATGGACCAGAAGGAAAACCGTTGCTAATATAGTGAGCAAGTGCATTCCTACCTTGCAGCTGATGAGATTCAGCATATAATCCAGGATGGAATCCAGGGAAAGGCTTTCTTAATTGAAAGCCAACTTTTTCATTTTTGAGATACCATTTTGCAATATCAACACATGGCAACTGTGCATGTGGTGCAATCATGAAATCTATATTGAAAAGATTTGATTTTTTAAGAATTATTTCATCTTCTAATTCTTGTTTTTTATCCTTAATGCATTCCAAAGCAATTTGATCAATTGTTTCTACATATTTTTGAAAATTAAATGTTGATAAAGCAATTTTTTTTCCTGCGCATCCTATCCTGGAGCGCAACCCCTCATCTTCTATTAATTGATAGATTTTTTGAGCGGCAATCTCTGTATTCAGATAAGGAATAACCCCAAAAGCAGCATCAGGATCTTTTAATAGATATTCAGCAATTCCCGTAGCTGACTCAAAACAAATTAAAGCTTTTTGATGGTTGAGAGCGTCCAATGCAACCAATGGTAAAGGATCTAATCTAGAACTAAGAAATAGAATTTCTGAAAGTAAATAAGCGGAATTAATATTTTTTATGGGTTCAATAATATTTACAATCTCTCTTAAACCAGAACGCTCGATTTGATCTGCTAAGTAAACGGAATATATACCATCCAGCTCGGGATTAAATCCTTCACCTATCCAAATGAATTTAAACTTTTTTTGAGGCCCTAATTCTAAAACTCGTTTTGCACAACTAATAAATAAATCAACCCCCTTACGTAATGAAACTGTTCCAACTCCCAGAACTACAATTACATCTTCAGTCCATCCTTTTTCTTTTAAAATATCCTTGATTTTAATTTCTTCTGAATAATCTCCAAGATCAGGAACCCTGCAAATGCCTTGAGGTAAAGTGATGCTTGAAAAAAAGTTAAGTTGAGGTGCATCTTTAACAGCATTTTCACGAACAAGATCTGCTGAATAAACTTGCTTTGCTGACAAGAAAGCAGAATTTAAAAATAAACCTGGAGGACGCGTATAAGAAGAAAACTCGTGAATTAAATGAAGAATGACAATACGATTTTCAAAAAGAGGCAATAGAACACTAGAACTTACAATTGAGTTAACAATAGCATATTTAATATTTACTTTTTTATTGATTTCTTTGAAAAAAAGATAAAGAAAGGCATCGTTTTTTTGTTGCGGAGTAAGAGGTCCTATTAACAAATTACAAACAGTTTGAAAATCACTTAGTAAACAGCCCCCTTCTAAAGTTAATATAATAACATTGTATTTTTCTTTTAAAGATAAAGCTAAATTATAAACTAATACAGGAGCTCCTGTACGTGATGCTTCATGACTCACTAAAAGAATAGTTTCTTTGTTTTCGTGAAATGATTTTAAGAAAGAGTCTATTTTTCCTTTTTCATATTGTTGGACCTGACTTAGCAATTCAGCTGAAGGATCAAATCCGTTCCTTTCTATTTTATCGAGAGATTTATTAAAAGCATTAGGAAGGCGTCCTTCAGCTTTTCCAAAATTGAGATAGTGAAAAAAGGGATTGTAATCTTTAGGCAAATCAGGATATTTCCTCAAATACCAGCTTGAAAAAAACAAGGGATAAGGTGAACTTCCATCTTTCCAACCTTCTGTAATATAGTGAATAAGTGGATTTTGATCAAGTGCTCCAGGATTTTTTTCTGTGTACCAGTGAACATCAAAAGTTGGATGTGGTTGCATCTTTTTCTTCCATCCTTCTACACAATAGTAGGTAAAAGGATCTAGTTTCTGCTCGTGAATTTCTGGATATTTTTCTAAGAAAAATTTAGTATCAAATAGCCAATGGGGGTTTCTAAACTCTTTCCAGCCGTGTGTTATATAATGAGTAAACGGTGCCATTCCTGATTCTAAAACATCTAGATACTTGCATAAGTACCAATCTTCATTAAAAATAGACGGCTTAATAACAGCTTCTAATTCTAATTTGTTTTCGGGAAGATCATTGCAAGAAAATGATTTTAAAAAGGTATTTGCCTTTTTTCCTAATGATAACTTTTCTAATTCCAATTTAGCCGCTAAGGCATCTATTTTTTTAATTATTTTTAAAAATAATCGTGATGCTCTATTTTTCTTATTTAGATCAGGTAAAGCGGGTTCGTTTCCTGTAGTCTTTTTGGCTGACTCTTGCCAAAATATATTTTCTGATATCGATTGCTCGCAAAGGCTAGAATCCACTTTAGACAGCTTTTGATCGGAACAAATAGCAATCAAGTATTGAGGATTAGATTTCTTAACTTTTTTGAAATCATTGTGTAATAGAGATTCGAAATCATAACTACCTCCAAATGAAACCACTTCATTTTCTTCAAATATACCAGAACCATAAATCATGCGTTGCCCTAAAAGTTTATGATGCTTAAAAAATCGTTTTAATACAGCTTCAAATTCATTTAAATAGAGCTCTCTTACATGAAATTGATTATGCTGATTTAAAACTTCTGTATACTCATGTTTTTCAGGGCTTGAAATAATAAGAATACCTCCAGGCTTCAATACACGCTTAATTTCAGAAAGCATTTTTTCATGTTCTGCAATATGCTCAATGGTTTCAAAACTCACTACAATATCAATGCTATGATTGGATAGGGGGAGTTCTGTACAACTACCTTGCTTAAAAAAAAGGTTGCTTCTTCGATATTTTTTTTGCGCGTGTATGATGGTTTTTTCATCAATATCAACACCGATGACCGATGCTGCCTTTCTTGCCAGCATATTACTCCCGTAGCCTTCACCACATGCTACATCAAGCACGTACTTGCCTTGAACAAATTCTGAAGCCATTGCATAGCGGTGCAGGTGTTCTAGCGCAATACTTCCTCGAACTTGTGGCACATAACGTTCACCCGTCCATTCTAAATCAGGAATATCATCTTGGTTCATATAGAATATTAGTCTATTTTATAGTCTCTAAAGCGAGTGCATGCGGATATTCCAGAGCGTGGATTTTAATGCTTTTGAATCCTGCCTCTAGAACAAGTTTCCAGCTATCACAACCAAACTCAGTAAAAACTCGATAGTCTTCTTGCGAGCAGTCGGGTGAGCCGTGATAACTTGCAGGCAATCCATTTCTACTACGACTCAAACGATCTACAATGATAGGAATAGTAAAAATACATTTCCCATTTTTTTTTAAAATTCGATAGCATTCTTTAAGGGCTTTTCGTGGATCAGGGACATGTTCCAATGTATCGGAGTGAACCACGAGATCAAATTCATCGTAGGGAAGATCTAAGTCCATCATGTCGTAACTAGGATATTCAACTAATCTATGATTGCGATGAATTGATAAAAAATTATGAATGTCTCCTGCTTTGTTTATTTCTAATATTTTTATATCCTCAATGGACTTTGATATAATAAACTCGCTAAACAAACCTTCTCCTTGAAAGGATGTTTGAATTGCTAAGGCTAAAGCTTGTGACCGCATGTTACACCCACATGCTAAGCATGATGTGCCTTGTTGTTTGTTAATATATTCTATCTCGTAGGATTCTAACTTCCATTCACGAACAAGCTCCGGCCAAAGAACCTGTTTATCTACAAATTCCGAACCTCCACAAACGCAACAGGGAATTTTCATGTTATCTTGCTAGCTTTTTGAAAGTCGAATATCGAGCATTGGAATGCCCATCAGGCCGGTAGAAACACTACTCGACTCTGATTTAAAATGGATGACATCGTGAATCCAATGATGTTGAATATGCTCCTGTTGCGTTCCATCAGCGATAGCAACATTAAGGCTATACTTGCCAACACGTAAAATGGGCATCATGAAAGTAAATTGTGCTACCAGTTCAGATCCTTTGTGGGCAGGTTGTGGTGTACTGTAGTAGGTTAAAAAAGTATTTTCACTAAAGATATCTTGTCCAAGTTGATCCTTAACGGTGAAGCCGACAATGGGTGAATCCAAATTTTCCCAGCAGATCGCAGTGATGTGCAGCGTCACTTTTTCACCCCCCACGATCCAGCTTAAACGATTTCCACCTTCATCTAAAAGTTCTACTTGGGTAATGGTAGCTCCCCTTTTCCCAAAAGAAGCTGCCTTTGGATCAAACTGAAAGACCTGGATGTCGTTTCGCAAATGTGTTTTGTTGATCCATTCGAGGCGTGCATCTTTGAAGGGGATTTGGGGCTGATCATTATTTTGAACAGGAGCTTTTAATCGAGTCACGGTTCCTTTCCCTTGTTGCTCTTCATAGAATGCTTGAAGGTAGAGTTCTGATATCTCTTTGGGAGTTCCTGCTTGAATTATTTTTCCTTTTTCTAGCCAGAGTGCTTTATTACAGATGCTCTTTACTGCAGCAGTATCATGGCTAACAAAAATCAACGTATGCTCTTTGATAAACTCTCTTATAAAGCGCATGCACTTCTGTACAAAAAAAGCATCTCCTACCGCCAAGGCTTCATCTACGATGAGGATATCGGCATCCACATGAGCAATAACCGCAAACGCCAACCTCACCACCATGCCACTTGAATAGGTCTTTACTGGTTGGTTGATAAATTCTCCAATGTCAGCGAAGGCTGTAATTTTTTCAAAGCGGGCGTCTGTTTCTTCGTGGGTGAGGCCGAGGATGGAGGCATTAAGGTAGACGTTTTCGCGGCCTGTGAATTCTGGATTGAAGCCACTACCGAGTTCAAGGAGTGCTGCGACGCGTCCGTTGACGGTGACGGAGCCGGCAGATGGCTGTAGCGTCCCTGCAATGATTTGGAGAAGGGTTGATTTTCCGGAGCCGTTACGGCCAATGATCCCGACCGATTCTCCTTTTTTCACTTCAAAGGAAATATCACGTAACGCGTAGAACTCGCTGCAGAGTCCTTGTAACTTTGTGTCGATTTTCCTGCGTAGTGGAGGAAATAGCTTTCCCACTAGATTCAAAAAAGGGTGCTTCAGACGTGCCGCAGGGTCCCGCCAGATCGTATACGATTTGGAAACGTTTTTGACAGAGATGGCAAGGTCAGAGGACATTGGTTATTTTTTAAAAGGATTCATGATTTTTAATCCTTGAATGACCTGACCATCTTGAAGGTCTTCGGTCATCAATATTCCGCATCGAGCTGCTAAGGCACTGCTGACAATGAGTGAATCCCAAAAGGAAAATTGATAAATGGCACTCACTTCAATGGCATCTTCGATGATATCAGGGCGAATAAGAATGACTTCAAAAGAGCTTTGCCACTCTCTGCAAAGTTGTTTAACGATCAAATAATCTCTTCGAAATTTTTTAATATCTACCGCAATGTATTCTTGAAGTACTTGTGTTGAAATAACCCCGTTTCCATGCATGCCAGCTTGACTGATAATGCTTCTAGCTTTTTCTTGTTTTTCTGGATCTTTTGTATCTACCGAATAAAGCAAAATGTTAGAATCAAAAAATATTTTAGAGATCATATATCTCCTCTCGATTGAATTTATAGTTTTCAAGTTGAGAAGGATACTTGTCTGCTAATTCAAAAATACGATCTATTCCATTTTTTCCATGAGCATTCTGTACTTTTTGGCGCAGAAAATCTCTGATTAATTGATTCAGCGTTGTGCCGTGTTTCTGAGCATACGAACGTGCATCGGCAACGACATCATCCTCTATCGATAAAGTTATATTTTTCATATCCACATGATATGTGCACACATTTTATTCACAAGTTGAAAAGTTTATTATAGCACATCCGCAAACGCCGGTTTTATCTTCATAAAGAGAGTATAGCCTAGAGTTGCTACAATCACACTGATCAGAAGTTGGATTCCATACACGGTCATATCAGGCCATTCACTAAAGACGAGCGCATTACGGGCCATCGAAATGAGTACCGCTGCCGGATTAAGCATGATGACCCAGCGCCAGGCTGAGGGAATGGCGGTGATGGGAAAAAAGATAGCACTCATAAACATCAAAATCGTGATCACGGCGGGAATCATAGCTCCAATATCGCGTAAAAAAACGCCCAGAGCTGATAGAATCCAACTGATGCCGAGTGTGTAGAATAAGATTGGCATGAAAATTAAAAAAAGACTTGCGGCTGAAAGCGCTATGGTTCCCTGAGAAACCACAAGCAAGAGCAGTAGTGGAATAAAACCGATCGCGGTATGCACTAGCGTTGAGGAGATCATCGCTATGGGCAAAATTTCCAAGGGGAAAATAACTTTGGTCACGAAGTTGGCATTCCCCACGATCAATCCTGGCGAAGCCACAATCGATCCCGCAATGACATCCCAAAGAAGCAGGCCACAAAAGAGGCCCAAAGTGAATTGGACTTTCGTTTCTCTAGGATGACCGTAGCTTCCTCCAAAAATAAACCCAAAGACAATCGTATAAACAACCAGCATCAAAAGTGGCGTCATGAAAGACCAAAAGAACCCTAGCAACGTTCCCCGATAGCGGCGTTCGATCTCACGCTTCGTAAATTGCCATAGCAGCGATTTGTAAGAGGCAAGGTGAACAACAATTTTCCAGGGAAGCAAGAGCTCGCTCCAGGATAATCGATGAGAAGAAATGTAACTGGAGGGCATTGTATTAGACTAGTAGTGAAAGTGGTTTTTTTTATGTTGCTCTCTTGTGCAAAACAGTAACTTTTTTAGGAGCAGTCTGTTCAGGCCAGAGCATGTGTTCCTTACTAACATCAAAATAATCTAAAATATTTTCTTATGCATCACAGCGAGCTTCCAGGTTTTCTGATGTTGTCTTCTGACCTATTACCTCTTCAAAACTCATTCCCTTTTTATCCTTTTCAGAAAGTTGTATCGCATACCCTTCTGGCCACGCGATCCCAAGTGTAGAATCGTTCCACAAAATGCTTCGCTCATACTGTGGGGCGTAGTAGTCGGTGGTTTTGTAAAGCACGTCGGCATTCTCGCTCAAGACTAAGAATCCATGCGCAAAGCCAGGTGGAATCCAAAGCTGGTGATGATTTTCTTCTGAGATTTCAAAACCTTCCCATTTTCCAAAGGTTGGAGATCCTGAGCGTAAGTCGACCCCGACATCAAAAATTTTTCCGCGCACCACGCGTACTAATTTTCCTTGCTGCTGTTCTACTTGATAATGCAGACCTCGGAGAACACCTTGTTGCGAACGGCTATGATTATCTTGGACAAAGGAAAGAGTAACGCCGGTTTTTTGTGAAAAGAGATTTTTATTAAAACTCTCAAAAAAAAATCCGCGCTCATCGCCAAAAATCGTGGGTTTAATGAGAAGGAGATCAGCAATAGTGGTAGGAATAATCTTCATATTACTAGATTCTTTCTTGAAGTAATCGTTTCAAATATTTTCCATAACCATTTTTGAGTAATGGCTGTGCTAATTTCTCTAATTGCTCTGCAGTGATAAATCCACTGTGATAAGCGATCTCTTCGGGACAAGCGACTTTGAGACCTTGACGATGTTCAATTGTCTCAATGAAGTTACTCGCCTCAATCAAGCTCTCGTGGGTTCCTGTATCCAGCCATGCATAGCCGCGCCCCATGATTTCAACATGAAGCTGTTCCTGCTCAAGGTAGAGACTATTGAGGTCCGTGATCTCAAGCTCACCACGTGTCGAGGGGCGAAGCTGCTCTGCCATCTCGACTACATGAGTGTCATAGAAATAGAGTCCTGTGACGGCATGGTTGCTCTTGGGATGAGATGGTTTTTCTTCCAGAGAAATGGCTTTCCCTGTGGCATCCATGGAGATAACGCCGTACCTTTCGGGGTCATGCACACGGTATGCAAAAACAGTGGCGCCTTCTTTTTGTGCGTCAGCCTGTTCTAAATGTGCAGGAAAATCGTGTCCGTAAAAAATATTGTCCCCCAGAATAAGCGCGCAAGGGCGTTCTCCAATAAATTTTTTTCCAATGAGAAATGCTTGTGCAAGTCCATCTGGTGAAGGTTGGATGGCATACTGAAAATGCATCCCCCAATCACTCCCATCTCCGAGGAGTCGCTCAAAATGAGGAAGATCGTGCGGGGTTGAGATAATGAGAATGTCGCGTATTCCAGCGAGCATTAAGGTGCTCAGCGGATAGTAGATCATCGGTTTGTCGTAAATCGGAAGCAACTGTTTTGAGATAACCTTCGTGACGGGATAGAGTCGCGTGCCCGAGCCTCCTGCTAAGATAATTCCGCAGCGCTTCGTAGTAGCGATAGTTGGTATTATATGTTTTGTTTCTGGCTTCATTTAAAAAGGGAATTTAGTTTTTCTTCAACTTCAACTGTTGCGGAGCAACACTGCCACTTCCAACTATCAGTGCACATGGTCTGCAGATCACGTGTAGCGCTCCATCCTAGTTGTTCCTCGGCAGCTCTTGGATCGGCCCAGCAGGCAGGAACATCTCCAGCACGGCGCGCTACGATTTCGTAAGGAATTTTTTTCCCGCTGGCTGCTTCAAAAGCATGCACCATTTCTAGTACGGAGGAACCACGACCTGTTCCTAAATTGAACGTCCATAATCCCGAAGACTGCTCTGCTTTTTTGAGAGCTGCGACATGTCCCTCTGCCAAATCCATCACATGGATGTAGTCGCGCACAGCCGTTCCATCCTGGGTCGGATAATCGTTTCCAAAAATAGACAGCTTCTGACGTAAGCCAACAGCCACCTGTGTCATGTAGGGCATCAGGTTATTAGGCATGCCACGTGGTGTTTCTCCGATGAGTCCGCTAGGGTGGGCTCCGATAGGATTAAAATAGCGAAGGCGAACGACACTCGAAAGAGCATCTGCACGATGAAGATCTTCGAGTATTTCTTCCACCATTAATTTGGAACGACCGTACGGATTGATGGGATGTAAAAGCGATTGTTCTTGGAGAGGTGGTTTTTCTTTTTCTCCATAGACAGCAGCCGAAGAAGAAAAAATAAAATGTTGAATACCCGCATACACCATCTCTGCAAGCAAGGTGAGTGATCCAGTAACATTGACTTCATAATAGTGAAGCGGTTCCTTGACTGATTCTCCGACTGCTTTGAGTCCTGCAAAATGAATCACACTTGCACAGTCATGTTCTTGAAAAATTTTTTTTAACACTGCTGCATCACGAATATCACCTGAAACACACAGGGGAGAGGTGCCAAGAAGCCGTGTCAATCGCTCCAATACAGAAGGATCACTGTTACTGAAATTATCCAAAATGAGTGGTGTGTACCCTGCCTGAGCAAGAGCCACACAGGTATGCGAGCCAATGTAGCCAGCTCCTCCAGTGACAAGAATTGTTTTTTTATTCACAAGAATAGAAGCTCAGGAAAACGTGAAATTAAGGATGAGGAAGCAAGCGTTTGTCAACCTGCCAACCCTGAAAAGAAACTGTCTCTCCTACAGGATCAAGAAGAAGAGTGCGATCAAAATTTTTACTATTCCAATTAATGCCTAAAATAAAAGGACCAGGCGCGCATGAAAAAATTTCTGCCTCCGTTGGATAATTACCAAAAAAAGAGCTCATACGACTTCTGAGGTTCGCTCTTTTTTCAGGTGAGACTACCACAAACGATCCTGCACGTAAGCCCGCCAATGCGGTGGCATCTACGTTGATAGGCGACTTCATGAATTTTTGATGTAACAAAGGAAAAGGGACTGTGAGGAAAAAAATGAGTGCAGCAAGCAATAATGTACAAAAAAGAGTGTAGCTTTTTGTTTCCGTTTGATTGACCGCTATCCTCATTTTACTAGCAAAGAAATAGTGCCATAGTGAAAACAATCCAATGCCCGCAAGAAGCCCTTGGAATGGGAGAGTAGCTGCAAAAGGACGCTCTGCCGCATCCCAAGGAGGAGCAAAAGGAATCGAAAGAAGAATTCCAGCTGCCATCAACGTTATCCAGAGAGCATACGGTTTCAGCTCTTCTTTTTTCCAAAGCGCTACAAGACCTAGCCCAGCCATAATCAGAAGAAGTGTTGCTGGTCGTGATTCATGATGAAACATGAAGAGCGTACGTCGATAGAGAGCTGTTTTATAAGCACGTGCCGCACCGAAGAGGAGCAACTCTGGTTTTTCTCGAATCAATGTTAAGCTCTTCTGCATGACTAAGGGAGCATCACCGTGAGACCATGTGTAGGAATCAAACCAGGTGCCCCCGGTGAGCATGCCATAAAGAGTGAAGGCAAAATTTTGATTTGTGATGACCTTTCCTTCGTAGAGCGTGCGCGCAAGAAGGGTGTTGCAGCCAAAAGCCATAAGTACGACGAGGAGTGATAGTGTTGCAGCTATCAGAGCTTGAAACATTCGATGAGATGGGCCTCGGAGCCATCCATTCCATCCTACCCATCCAGCAAAAAGAACGAGCAAGGGCAATACCACCAGTGCTCCAGGCCTAGCGCAAAGCCCCAATGCCAACATAAAAATTCCAAGCAACAAGAGCCAAAAATGGTGTCGCTTTGTTGCAATCAATAATGCAGTCAACGAAAGTAGCCCACAGATAATTCCAAGATTTTCTGTCATGATGAGGCCTGAGCAGTGCGAACGGAAAAAAAGCCAGCAAACAAGAGCCACGATGCTGGCTCCAACAGCTCCGATGAAACGAGCTGTCGTACGTAACGCAACAATAAGCGATCCTGCAAATAAGAGCCCAGAGAGGGCTTCCGCCACCAGCAGGTTGTCATTGCTCATGGTTAAGAGCGACGAAAAATAGGCAGGATAAAGAAAACGGCCATTCATTCCTGTCTGCGTGATTCCATAAACGGCCATCTGGGCCGCCTGGCGAAAATGCATCGCTGCATCGCTCCAGGGAATCAGTCCCGCACACAAGAAAGATTCATTTGAGGCATGAGAAACGCCAAAATAAATTATTCCTGCCACAAGTGGCAATAATGACAAGAGTCCCGTGAGAAGCAGGCCTCTCCAACCTCGAGAAGCACTCGCAATACCAATTGCAACAGCCCAGAGGAGAGAGGGCCAGAGAGCGAGGAAAAATTGATCGGCAAAATAAACAGGCCAAACAACCGCAGCGAGTGCCATCATTAAAAAAAGAATAGTCGAATAAGTTTTAGGCATGGAAACAAAGAAAGCTATTTCAACGGATAGGGAGTATCAACGCAAATGCTGTTTTTACTAGATCCACTAAAAAAAGTGCGTTCATCTTAGAACAAAAAATCGTTACACTCCAAGCGTCGTCCTAGCAAATGCAAGGACCCAGCAGGTCAATAACATGAAATGATACAACGATCTGAGTTTTTTCAGGAATGCTACTTGTTACCTGATCTCATCTTATGCTGATTTTGAATCAACAAATCACTATCTTAAAAAAAAGTGTTTTTTCCACATAGACTCTACTTCATCTCATTTCTCTTAGCACTTGTAGTTCATCTATTGATTCTTTGCTCGTGGAACTCTTTAGTGGAAAAGCCTCAGAACGGCCTTGCTAAGGGCCTCTCCAGCTTAGAAGTCACGCTTGAGGAAGACCCACAGGAAAAAAAGACCACTTCTTCTTCTCATGCAAAAAATATTGTTGATGAAAAAAAAGAGCCCTCCACTTCTAAAAAATCAGTCTCATTCTCTACGTTACCGTCGCAACAACAGATCCATTCTCATCATCAATATCGAAACGTTGTTTCATCCTCTTCTGGAGCTTTGGAGGCTACTCCGAGCTATCTTCAGAATCCACAACCACTCTATCCAGAAGAAGAGCGCACGAAAGGGCATGAGGGGACAGTTTTTCTGCGCGTTGCTATCAGTGCAGAAGGAAACATCACACACCTTGTGATAGAACATTCTTCAGGCTACCCCGTACTTGATCATCAAGCAGCAGAGACAGTATCGAGCAGCTGGCGCTTTCGCCCAGCGCACCGCAATGGTCAGGCACTTTCCTCAAGCGCACTGATACCAATCCGTTTTTCTTTGAAGGAGTGAGGTGCCCGCTCCAGAGAACGGGCACGAAGATAGAAGTTTGAAGATGGAAGATAGGATCAAAATCCTTTTTTTTATCTAGGTGAGTAGACCAAAACTCCATCTTCTATCTTACTATCCGTTGCTTTGAACGGATACGGACTAAGACTTGTAACGCAAACGTTTTTTATGGCGATTGAGCTTCATGCGCTTGCGACGTTTGTGTTTAGCAATTTTTGCTTTACGTTTCTTTTTAATGGATCCCATTGAGGTATGTTTCTTTCAAATGTTAAATTTAATTGGAGGGATAGCATTACGGAGAGTGAGCAATGTCTCAAGGAGATTCTGTAAGTTCTTTCATTTTTTGTGAAAAAAAGTACCTGCCAACGTCATTTGTTTTCAAAAAAAATTAACCACAAAGAACACATAGATGGCACAAAGAGCACAAAAAAGAACATCGGCAGCTGGGAAGCTGCGAGGTAGATTGTCTAAACTTGTTTAGACAGCGCTTTAGGGCGAGACTTGACGGGAGTCAAGCAAGTCCATTTTGTTATAAAAAAATTCTCATAAGCTCTGACTTTCATTTTTTTTCTGTGGATCTTTGTTTCTCAACTTTAAAATTTTTTATAAAAGATTTTATCTCTGTGTTTCCTTTGTGTGCCGCTTTAGCGGCTTTGTGTTCTTTGTGGTTCATTTTCCTCTGTGTTGACTACGTTGGTAGCAAGAAGGTGGAAGTCGAGACCTGCTTGCGCAGGTAAAAATAATTTTATTATTTGCCGAAGGTCTAAATCCCATCTTCAATCTTCCGCTACCAACAGAACGTTGGTAGTCACAAAAAAGAAAATCAGCTCTTTTTTACTTCCATGCGCCCCTTTCTATTTTTTCTGCTGTTGTGTGTTACTTCTGCCTTGGGACAAGAAGTACGTCGCGCTATCCTTGTCAGGCAAGCCATAAGCTCAGAGCCCTTGGAGGGCAGTGCCACGATGCTTCCTAATACAAAACCTTCTTCTCAGTGGCAAGCAACGGCAGACTGGATAGCTCACGACCCTGCCATCCAAGCGGCTTGGAATCAGTTCCGCCAGCAGCGGTATGAGCCGATGCAACAATGGGCTTTGAATGAACTCTCTACGCGTATTCCGAGGCCACGCGTCGTGCGGTATTTTTTTGGAGGGCCTGACCTCTTGAGTGTCATGGTCTTTTTTTCAGAAACGCCAACCTATATTCTGTGTGGCATGGAGCCGGTTGGGAAAATAAAATCGATCGAAGAGCTCTCTCCCGAAGAATTGAAGTTAGGAGCGGCTCAGATTGGTGAAGCAACCAGGACCTTCCTGCTCTATGGCTATTTTATCACCAAGGAAATGAAGAACCAGATGAATGGCGGTCCTTTTCAAGGGGTGCTACCAATCTTATTAACTTTTTTAGCACTCAATGACGATCAAATTCTCAGCGTTGAGACACTTCCTCTCGGAGGAGCTCCAGGAGTGAAAATCAGCTTCCAAGCACGATCAGGAGGGCCAGAGCAAGAGCTTTTTTATGCACAGGCCAATCTCTCCAATGAGGGAAGTCACTCCTTTTTCAAATGGCTTCACTCCTTCGGTCCAGGCGCTGCTTACTTAAAAGCTGCCTCCTACCTGCTCCATGAACATGAATTTTCCCGTGCTCGCGAGTTTTTACTCGCTGAGTCTACCACGATTTTGCAAGACGACTCGGGAATTCCACTCCGATTTTTTGATCAAGAAAAATGGGGGCTCTATTTTTTCGGCTCCTACCAAAGCCCTATCGAGCTTTTTAAAAAATATGATCAACCCGACCTTGCCACTGCCTATAGCGTCTCAGGACTACGCGGTCCGATGTCTTTTGGAACTGGCTATCAATTTCACTCCGGAGAATCGGGTGGAGCTAATCTCCTGCTGGCGGTAAGAAAGGGTTTCGTACCAAGGGCCACGGTGGTGAAGTAAAATTTCTATTCGCTTCGCATTCTCACGAACACTGATATTGACATCCCTTGACTCTCTCTACTAAGCTTCCCGGTCCTATGAAACCGCAGTCCAAAAAACTGATTCAATTTGACTGGGCGATCAAGACGCTCCTGCGGCGCAAGGCCAACTTTCCCATTCTCGAGGGATTTTTATCCGAGTTACTTGGCACTGATGTCACTATTACTTCACTCTTAGAGAGCGAGTCGAATAAGAGCCACGCCAAGGATAAATCAAATCGTGTGGATGTTTTCGCCAAGCTTGGTAGTGGTGAACGCGTTATCATCGAAGTTCAGTGCGAGAGACAATGGGATTTTCTTTCACGAATGTTGTATGGCGTTTCCAAGGTTGTTGTGGAACATCTCCAAGAGGGAGAGCGCTACGGTACGCTCCCACGGGTTATCTCGGTCAACATTGTCTACTTCGACTTAGGTCACGGAGAGGATTACATCTATCATGGGACCACTGATTTTAGAGGGATTCACAAAAAAGATCGGCTTAAGTTGAGTGAAAAAGAAAAAGAACACTATCCAGCCAATGTGGATCAAGTCTCTCATGTTTTTCCTGAATACTATGTTCTTAAAGTCAGCGGATTTGATTTAAAAATAAAAGATACACTGGATGAGTGGATCTACGCACTTAAAGAGTCCGAAGTAAAACCTGAGTTCAAAGCAAAAGGGATCCACGAGGCTTCACGCACACTGACCTTGCTCAATCTTTCCGACGAGGAGCGCTACGCCTATGAACGTTACATTGGCGATGTGAGGATTTCTCTGAGCACGTTAGATTCTTCTTTCAGTGATGGAAAAGCCGAAGGAAAAGCGGAGGGAAAAGCTGAAATGATTCGCAATCTCCATCAGCTTGGACTCTCCCTAGAACAACTTGTGCACGCTTCTCAACTTTCAGAAAAAGAAGTGAACGAAATACTTCATTAGAGCGTTTTAAAAAATATTGTAGTTGGGTGCAGTGTCAGGAACGAGAACACAGCTGGCCGGGAGGCCGCTGGGCAGACTTACCGAAGGTAAGCCCCGTTAGGGGTGAGCCGAGCGGGAGCGAGCGAATCAACCGCAGTGTAGCCAGCGATACTCGAGGATGCGAGCACCTTCGTCTTGCAACAATGCGCGGCTACAGAATTTTTTAAAATGTTCTAAGCCTGTTCACAGAAACGGGTACACCTATAAAGTCTGACTTGCACGGAGAATCGCTTTAATCACCTCTTCGCCCACCTCTCCTGCATCAGCGAATTTTCCTTGTGCTAGATCGGATGCTGTTAGTGATCCGATCATCGGGACTATCTTGGGAGCGACTTCACGAGCAGCTCTAAGAAATTTTTCTTTGGCTTCTTCTAGATTTTTCTCCCGCTTCGCTTGAGCGCTATCAGGATTCCATCTCCAGGTTGGACGGTTAAGTTCTATGGTAAGATCGTCTTGCGTTGGCCGATTTTCTTGGTTGGAGAATGGCTCCATAAACCTATTGTAAGACTCCTCTCCGACAACAGTCTTAAAACGATTTAACTGTTCTGAGGAAGCCGGCTCCGAGGCTCTTTCTGCACAAGCGGCTACGAGGCGTTCAAAAGCTCCTTGGTACATGAGATCATGGAGCTCCTCTTGTGATAAGGGGCCGGCATTTTCACCACCAAGTTGATGTACAGATCCAGGAAAGGCATTCTTGGATTCTTGGGCAACGGTACTATTTTCTCCGAGCACGGCGACAGTCCCCAACGCGCTTGAGTAGCCAGCAATACTTTTGATCACAGTTAAGTGTGGATCTTCTCCACTGAAAAAGCCAACGAGCAAATCGCTTCCCAATTTTTGAGCAAATCCACGATAGTTGAGTAATGCTCCGATCGATTTGATAAATTCTCCTGCAGAAAAGGGAGTTGTTTCCTCTAAAGCAGCAGCTACCGTATCCCCTGATGGGGAACGATCCAGATACTCTACTCTTCTTTGTCGTAATGCTGCGTTATCCGTAGGCAGCGGACCTCCTCCCAATCGTTGACCTGCAGAAGCAGTCGAATTACTAGCAAAAGAAGGAAGATACTGCTTTACCGTTCCTAAAACAGATTGAGCTGCCGCTTGAGCACGTGAGGATAACTCTTGTTGCACCCCCGCTACCCCCACCACAACACCATCGACCTTGTGCTCAAAGAAAAGATCATGAAGCTGCTTGGCCAAAGAATCATTATCAGAAGGAGGGTTTGGAGAGGCTGCATTCCCTTGACGATGAGCTGAAGGGATGTTGGACATTAGGGTGATTTTATTAACGTGGAGTGGGAGGAGTCACAGAAATCTTTGAAATTGGATCCTGTCGCTAATGATATCGTAGTAGTATGTTTTTGTGCTAAAGTCGTTCACTATTTACTAACGCAGTGGTATCTCGATGAGTAGTATAATTACTAGAGTGATCAGCTATGGGATTTCTTGAGTTGCTAACAGCATCCCGAACAGCAGCATTAACACGTTCTGGGCCCACTGCTATATAACTAGCTGCTGCCGTCCCTAGTGTTACTCCCCCATAACCAATGGGTAATGACGTTCCCGCTGCGGCAGTTGCGGATACAGCCACTGCACTGCATAAGCCTCCAAACAAAGTAATGCCTCCTCCTAAAGCAAGACCAGCTGCTGCGCCTCTTGCAAAGCCAACAGTGGCACCTCTGGATCCTCCACTCCTTCCTCCATGGAATGTTCCTACAAGAGCTCCAACACTACCCCCTCCAGCGGCAACGCTACTACCAATCGTTGTAGGGGTAAAGGCTACCGAAAGGCCACCCAACAAGGCTCCAGCAGCAGCTCCAGTAAGCATTCCTGCAATAATTTTACCAGTGGAAGAGGGACTTTCAGCGGGCCCAGCTGCGGCTATACCACCCCCAGCAGCACCTATAAAAGCTCCTGTTCCTGCTCCAATGGCTGTTGGAGTATTTATATGACCAAGAGTTGCAAGAGCAGCAGTACCATATTGTGCATGAACCACACTTGTACTCATGCCCATCCAAAGACCTGTTGCGGCCTTTCCTCCAGCACTCACGCTAGCAGCAGCACCTAACAGAGGAGTATGAGCAGATGCTGTCATCATGGCAGCATGAAAAGCCACAGGTAAACCCAATCCGCTCGTAGTGGCACCTGCAACTAAAATGCCACCGGCAACCATACCAGCATAAATCATGTAGGAAGGAAGTCCTGTCTGCTTCGAGAGATACTCTATAGTGGAAGACTCCAATGGACTCGCTGGTGGAGGGTTGGCTATCGCAAACTTCAACTCTTCGAGTGTCTTGAGTTGTGCAGCCAAACAATTATCATATTGTGAAAGATCACCATCGCATGCTGTTATGACAGAATTTTGTAATTCCGCAAACGACGTGATGAGATCGTGAGCTTTGCCAAGGGTAAGAGGTTGATCTCGCTCGTGGTTGGGATACAACACGTTCACAGCAGACTCACCATAGAGAATAGTTAACTGATCAGCAAAATACGTTTTCACTGCTTCATGAGAGGCCTCCATGCTTAAGTCAGTTTCTAATCTATTTTCATGAAGCTCGAGATGATCTCCCTTTTCATTAAAAACAAAAATCTGATTCAAAGCCTCTTCATCTGCTTTTTCACTATCCAGTAACAAAAAAGGAGCAAGGTTTGTTGCAATCTGATGGAATACTTCAGTGACCTCTTCTCGGCCCATACCAAGACCTGCCTCAGGAGCGTGGCTCGTGACGTCTGTAACATGAGCCAATGGTTCTTGTAAAACGGTGTTGGAAGAGCCAATGATGGTTTTTTGTTTTACCTCCACATCTGTAGGTCGCAGATGACTCTTAGCAGGCTTGAGAGTAGTCTTAGAATCTGTTTTAGGATCAGCATCAGTATAACTGAGAGACGATGGGCTCAATGTGGAAGAGGAGATACGATGAGTCATGGGATTTTTATCCTAGTGATTTATTAGAGTACGTTCAGAAACTGAAGAATCTCACTATGCAAGATGAAGTAACCACAATGGAGGAAAATGAAGGCCCGCATAAAAAATTGCTGCATGTTTGGCAGTACTTGTGAATCCGCCTACAACGCTACTTAGGCCGCTTTCAACCTCAGCAGGATGTTTTGCAGCCCACCATGCAGCAAGGGCTGTACTTAGCTGCATTCCAGGCCGATCATCAAGTGCATAGAGAGCTGCACCAAGAGCAGCTGCCTTAACTACCCCTCTGCCTAGAGAAGAATCAGATGCTATCAGCGCAGCTCCTGCACCAGCTGCAGCAAGCATTGCAGCACCACTCACTAATGGTTTATAGCAATTATAGAATAAACGATTGCTCCATGTATCATGAAGTGGAGATATATTTGCTGCCTCCTCAATGAGGTCATTGAGATCTTGAAGAGTGAGTCTGTCTTGTGTTTCTAATTTAAGCTCAATAAGGTCCCTGATTGCTTTTTTTGTTGTAGTTTTTGAAGCTACAGGCAATTTATCTACGATCCAATCAGTAAGTTTATTCTGAAGATTTTCATTAGCCTGACTATTATCTCCAGGAAATAGAGAAGTCCAAGCAGCACTCCATCGTGTTGTAACAAATCCCCAAAATTCCTTTCTTCCGCCTATGATGACAGGAACACTTTCTTTTATGGCAACAGGACGCTTCAGATAATGTTGGTAAAAATTCGCAAATAAAACAGTTTCGTCTTGTTCACTCATCCTTGAAGGACGCTTCAGGGTGCTTCCTTCTCTATCATAATATCTCAGCTGAAATTCACATTTAGCGCCAAAGAGACTTTCTTGCAAAAAATCATCTGTGTTCGTTGTTGTATCAACTGAGACAACAGCGTTTGAAAATTTTCTTCCAGTTTCAGAAGAGGCTAAACCGCTATCAGTTTCAGTTGCGATGAGTTCTTTTTCATTATTTAAAAATTCGTTGAGAGCACGGACTGTCAGAGGGCTTCCTTTGCGATAACGGAGAGCAAAATGAGCATCAAATCGGTTAACAGCATACGGTCCATATTTGCTCTCCACATGATTTCTTGCTGCCATTATTCCCCCTCTATAGCGTGCTTGATCCTTTTTGCTGCGCGAAAGCCAATGTTGAAACCGCATAAAACTCGATGCGGACTTTTTTTCTTCACCTTTCCCTTCAGCTGCTGAGTTTGGAGTTATAATTAAATAGGGATCTGCTCTGCTTAATGAATCAAGGGTATTGACAGTAGATTTAGCATTTTCTGGATTTGAAGATAGAATTTTTCCTAATGCTTCTTTATTAGCAAGCACAGCCACTATCCTCTCACCCTCTAAGCTTTTTATTGTGTCCACTACGTACTTGCATGATTCGGAATAAAACGTATTATTGGGGAATTTTTTAACTGCTTCTTGTAAAATCGGATTAAGTGTAGATAAACAATTGTTCCAAACAATATCTTGAATGGGTTTATAAATCACATCAAAATTCTTTCCATTATATGGATTCTTTAATAATGCTGACCCCTCTTCCTCATTGCTCAAGGTAACTTTTCCTAAAGCACTAAATATTTCTATAAGATGTTGTTTTGCTTGCTCTAAAAATGCATAATGTTCTTCTGATAGTTTAGAATCTTGAATTAAGCGAAAGTTATTTTCAAGGTTATTATTTAGATTATATTGTCTATTAAAAGTTTTAATTAAAGCATGATAAGTCGAGAGTGTTGAAATGCGATTCGCAATGGCTTCGAAAATCTCAATTTTTTCTTGAAGTTTTTTACCTGTAAGCCCTGTTATTCCGCTTGGAGGAACGTCTGTTTTAAACTGATTTGTAAAAGCCAGTAATTGTTCAGGCGTTGCTTTTGGTATCTGCTCAGATGTTATTAGTTGTCTTGAAGTAGGACTGACTGCTGTCGAACTAGTTATTTGAACGGACGCTGGTTTCTTGTTTGTTGCCAGACTAGCGTTATCGTTCTGTTTTGTACCAGGACCCCAAAGATACTCAAACCATGTTTTGGTATTAGAAGATGAAGTGGAACCAGTTTTCTCGGTAGCAGTTGGCGAAAATGAAGTCGGCGTTTTTAATAAAGGCGTTGTAACTGAGTTATCATTCTCCCCATTATAAGGTTCCTGATTAGGAGAGTCACCAACTTCTCTAAAATAAGAGGCCCCATCCTCACTAGCACTCCCTAAACTAGAGGAGCGTTCGCTTCTTTGATCGTGAGTAATTATGTGTTGCTTTTTAACATCCGAGCCTTTACCGAGAAGTATGTTCGAATCAATGGGATTTGGAGTCGTTGAATTTGCTGGTAGAGCTGTTGTTGTTTGCTCGACTCCTATTCCATCCATTGAGCCGTTTGCACTCATTATGTTATGCATCTCATTGCCGGAAACAAGAGGACTACCAGGAGCTCCTGGTGGAGATATTCCAGAACTCATAAGGTTATCAGCTTCGTATTGGTTTTTAAAAAATGACAGTGAACAGCCAGTGAAAAACAGTCGCGCTTGGCTCACCTAAGCAGAAAAATGAACAGACCAAAAGTACTTCAAAAGAGATTCTCCAAGCAATCTTTTTCTGGGGCGCAGCTTCTCGTCGGTCTTGAAAGCTAAAATGATCCGCAATCTTCATAAGCTTGGACTTTCGATAGAACAACTTGCGCAAGCTTTTCAACTTTCAGCAGAAGAAGTGAGCAACATTCTGAAAAAGTCTTAGCAGGTTAGCACTTTTATTTTCAAACCCGCCCCCGTTATAGCGCATAAGAGGCTCTTGAAATGCGCTGCTGGGGATGCAGGACAAGGAACGAGGAGCGCAGACCCGCAGTGTATATGGAAATACTCGAGGACGCGAGCACCGGAGTGACGCAGTACTGCGCCCCAGCAGTAGCATTTCAAGAGCCTCTTACTACGAAACAAACTCTATTTCACTTACCTTCGGCACCAATCCACGGTTTGCGGCCTGACCCAAGAATTCCCGGATGGCACGTCGTCCTAGTTCTCCATAGTCGAGGGTGTAGTCGTTGACATACATGCCGATGAAACGATCGGCGAGTGGAATTTCCATTCCGCGTGCATGGGCCATGCTATGGGCGACGCCAGCTGCACGATGGTCGAGTCCATACTGAATGCTGGCTTTCATGATGCTGTTGATTTCACGACGTTGCTGCTGCGAAAAATCTTTTCGAATCACATTACCTCCGAGTGGGAGTGGAAGGCCTGTAGAATTTTTCCACCATTCCCCAAGGTCGACGATTTTTGAAAATCCTTCCTGAGCGTAGGTGAGTTGGCCTTCGTGGATGATGAGCCCTACATCAGCAGCGCCGGTTTTCACGGCCTCAAAAATTTCATCAAAGGGAATCACCACATGGTTGAAGTCTTCACCTAGGAGTAGCTGTGCTGAAAGAAAAGAACTCGTCATGATCCCAGGAACAGCAATGCGCTGGGAGCGGAGCCACATTTTTTTTTCTTCGAGAGTGGCATCTGCAGCTGGTATATCACTGCGGGTGCTGCGTGTCACAAACATCGGACCATAGCCATCTCCCATGCTGGCGCCACAGGGAAGCAGAGCATAGGTATCGAGCAGGTGGACATAAGCATGAATGGAAACAGCCGTAAGGTGTAGCTCCCCACGCAAGGCCCTCTCATTGAGCGTCTGAATATCTTGCAAAATATGTTCGAACTTGTAGCCATGCAGTGGGATTTTTTCGGCTGCCATCGCATAGAACATGAAGGCATCGTCCGGATCGGGAGAGTGGCCTAGGAGTAAGGTGGAATCAGGTGCAGCAGACATCGGAGAAACGTAACGTTTCAATGCCTATGAGTAAAGTGGCAAACGACAGAAATAGGGGTCAGGCTAAGAATATTGACAAAAAATTTCAATTTGAGAGGTGGTTTTTTGTCGCCGTATTTTTGTCAATATTCTTAGTCTGACCCCTATTTATTTTTTTGAATTTCTTTGGAATGTTTCAAAATGATGGCGAAGAGTTTTTCGATAAAAAGAGGATCCAGGCCATGGCTCGTTGCCAAGGATGCGTGTTCTTTTTTTAATGCTTCTTCGCGAACCATGTCATGGATGGGTTGGTTCTCGTGATGTTTGAGAAGCCCAATGTTTGCGGAGAGCACGTCGCGATGTGCAAGCTGCTCGATAATGACTTTATCAATCTGATCCACTGCTGCGCGCAGTTCTGAAAGAGTTTTCATGAGGAAAGCTGATTCAATGTTTGATGAAGGGTTGTGAGCTGCTCTAGGAATTGTTCTCGGACTGCTTGAGTAAAAGGATTGTAGCGGTGCATGTCAAAAAAAAGCTCTTCTTGGTCTTGTGTCACCATGTGGGCCATGTTTTTTAAAAGCTCAAAGCTGGGGGTAGAAAAATAGTTTTGTTGCGCTGAAAGCGCGGGGGCTCTGCCAAGGAAGTGAGCTAGGGCCTGGGTGTGAGCCATTGCTTGGTCATGCTCCTCGGCAGAGAGCACCATAATTTCTAGACCCATTTGTTCAAAAATGGCTCTCATGTGTTGAGCAGAAGCTTCTTGAGTTTCGGTACAAAGAACTATTTTGTGACTGTTTGTCCCTCCTGAAGCTTTGATAGAATCAGGGCCAAAGAGCGGGTGCATTGCCATGAGTGGTTGATCCGAAGAAAAAGTCTCACGCATGATTTGCAACGGAAACATTTTTACAGAACAGGCATCCACAATGAGCGTGGAAGGGGTGATATGCTTAGCTACTTGTTCACAGCACTCCCGAAAAGAAGCAATGGGAACCAATAAAAAAAGAACCTCGGCACGCGCGACTTCCTCGAGTGAAACGAACCTGACACCCTCTATGGGACTTGAGCTCAACAACAGATCGTGCGCTATGACCCTACCAAAGGGGAGCAAGAGCTTCGCCAAACATTGACCGAAGCGACCAAGGCCTAGAATTCCAAAGTGCATTTTTTTATTTTGAAGCATGACTAAGGAATGTGAGATTTGATTTCAGACTCATCGACTTTATTTTTTGTAATTACCAACGTAGCCAATAAAGACGAAAAATAACTATAAAGAACACAAAGCCGCTAAGGCGGGTACACAAAGATAAAAATTTTTATAAAAAAATTCTTTTTGTGCTCTTTGTGACATCTATGTGTTCTTTGTGGTTAATTCTTTTTTGAAAGAAGTTTGGTCACGATATTTTGTAAAATAGAACGGGCTCAATTCCAGCCTCCAGCCTATTGATTCTGCGCTTTGTGGAGCAGGTAATGATCCATCAAGACCAACGCTGCCATGGCATCTACAATAGGAACGGCGCGTGGCAGCACACAAGGATCGTGGCGTCCCTGAACCGAGAGGGTAGTTTCCTCTTGGGCTAGTGTAAGCGTCTGTTGCTCGTGTGCAATCGTGGAGACTGGCTTAAAAGCGACTCGAAAAAGAATATTTTCTCCCGTTGAAATGCCTCCCAAGATACCGCCAGCATGGTTGGTGGCACAGGAAACTTTTCCATCACGCAGGACAAAAGGATCGTTATGCTGGCTTCCGCGCAAGGTGACTCCTGCAAATCCAGAGCCAATTTCAAATCCTTTGACGGCATTAATCCCCAGCATTGCTTTTCCTAAATCAGCAGAGAGTTTGTCAAAAACAGGAGCTCCGAGTCCGACAGGAACATTACGAAGAACTCCTTGAATCACCCCGCCGACCGAGTCTCCCTCTTGCTGAACGGCATGAATGAGCTCCATCATCGCAGGGGTCACGCTCGGATCAGGACACCGCAGTGGATTACTTTCAATCGCTGCAGCAGAAACAGCATTAGGATCGATCGTGGTCTGCAGAGTCGCTACTTGTTCGACGTAGCTCAAAATTTCGATCTGTAGTTGTTGTTGTAAATATTTTTTGGCAAGTGCCCCTGCAGCCACGCGGGCCCACGTTTCGCGGGCGCTTGCCCGACCACTTCCTCGAAAATCACGACGTCCATATTTTTGCTGGTAGGTAAAATCAGCATGGGAGGGGCGGTAGACATTTTTGAGCATTTCGTAATCGTGAGGCCGCATATCTTCGTTGTAGGCAAGCAGCAGAATAGGCGTTCCTGTAGTTTCTCCTTCAAAAATTCCAGAAAAAATATGGACTTGGTCTCGTTCTTGACGCGGTGTGGTGAGCGTGCTTTGACCCGGCCGCCTGCGATCTAATTCTTGTTGAATTTCCTCGGCCGTGATAGCCACACCTGGAGGGCATCCATCGATGATGACGGCAACAGCTCCCCCATGCGATTCTCCGCAGGTAGTGATTTTGAAAAGGTGTCCGAAGGTATTCATAGTGCTGCGCTAACGCTCCGCAGTTGAAGTTACAAGTTCAAGTTGAAGCAGAGGAACCTTTATTTTCCTAAAGAACGAGCTAGTCCAAAAATCATCGAGGAGATCTCCTTGAGTTCTTTAATCCAAGCTTCAGCGGTAACATCATCAAAGTAGCCTAATCTATTAGCAATGATTATTTGTGTCCGCATTTCTCCTGCACTTCCCTTTGCATATCCAAGAAATTGATTGAATTCCTTGCGAGAAAAGCGCTCTGCTCCTTCTGCAATATTGGAGGGAACGGAAATAGAAGATCTTATTAATTGATCTTTGAAGCTGTAATCGCGGCAACTGCGAAGTTGAATGCAAACTTCTGTGGCAAGAACACAACTGCGTTGCCAGACTGCAAGATCTTCAAACGATTTCATTTTTGAACTCCACTTTTAATTTTCGCTGCAACTTATAAATTCTGCTTCAACTTCAACTTTACACTTCAACTGCGTTAAGCAAGCGTCAGCTTTCTTAACGCCTCCAGAACGATAGCATCCTCCACAGGATGCACAACAGACCCTTCTCTCCGTTCTATCGCACCAATCTGACGTAGTAAAATATAGCGGACCTGACCTGCTGTTCTTTTTTTGTCCTGCCGGGTGGCTTCTAGTAAATCACTAGGATTCATCCTGGCGATCAGCTCCGAGGTGATTTTTAACCTCTGGAAAAATTTAGCAATACCTTCAAACTCTTTTGTAGAGCAGATTCCAAGGAGTTCGCTGATTTTAAGTTCTACTAAGATTCCAAGTGCTACGGCATATCCATGCATGATTTTATAACCCGAAACACGTTCAATCGCATGGCCCATTGTGTGTCCAAAATTGAGAATCATCCTCTCTCCTGTTTCTTTTTCGTCTTGTTGAACGATTCTGATTTTGTGTTCTACGGCGGCAGTAATCACCTCCTGGAGCAAGGAAATATCAGCTTCCAGGAGCTCTTTCAGATGTTCTTCTAAAAAATAAAATCGTTCAGGGTCACTTGTGAGGAAGATTTTTATGACTTCAACGAGACCATTAATGCATTGTCGCTGTGGAAGTGTTTTTAAACAGTTGAGATCTGCAATAACAGCATGTGGCTGCCAAAAGGCTCCAATCAAATTTTTCCCATACGGGGTGTTGATTCCTGTTTTTCCACCCACGCTGCTATCGACCATTGAGAGCAAGGTCGTTGGCACTTGGATGTAAGGGATTCCACGTAGGTAGGTCGCCGCGACAAAACCAGCCACATCTCCCACCACACCGCCTCCCAAGGCCACGATTACGGTGTCACGCCCACAGCCATGCTCCAGCATTGCTAGCTCGAGATGTTCTTTGGTCTTGGCATTTTTGGATTTTTCTCCTGCTGGAAATGCAAGGAGTAAGACGTTGAAACCGTGCTGCACGAGCACTTCCCGCAAGGCATCTCCATAGATTTTTTGGATATGATGATCGGTAATGATCACGAGCTGTTGAGCCTTAGAAATAAAGGTTCTCAATTCCTCGACCATCGTTGCTCCAATCAAGATCTGATATTTTTGAGCATGTGTGGAAGGAAATCGTAGAGAGAGTTTTTTCATGAATTAGTTCTCGGAGATTTCAATGGCCTCACAAACATTCCGCCAACCAGGAAAATTCCAGCCATTTGGGAAATCGCGGCATTGCTGTGGCTTCACTGCTTGAATGCTGCACTCCTTTCCTTTTAAAAAAACGCAAGCACCGTCAGCTTGATCGAGGAGAGCCAGTCCATCTCGATTTGGCCGTAAACGTGTGTGATGTTGAATAAATTCATTTTCTTCAATACCCACAAAAGCAGCAATGGCCGTAATTTCGTGCTCGGTCACTCGAACAAAGCCAGGCCAACGACAGCAGTTGGTACAGCGTTGGCAGGCATAGTGCATATAAAAAACAGTCAAAATAGGGGTCAGGCTAAGAATTCTGACAAAAGTACATCAACAGAGAACTTGAGGTTAAAAATAAAATCTTTTGTCAAAATTCTTAGCCTGACCCCTATTTCTTTAACACTTTAATTTCACTCCAAAGTGCTCTCCTTCTTTGGCCGCAAGGGCAAAGGCAGCCAGGAGCTCGGCAGTTTCTTGAAGATCGGAAGAGTGAATCATCTCTACAGGAGAATGCATATAGCGATTGGGAACACCGATGGAGGTTGTTGGAATTCCTCCTTTTTGAGAGAAGATGGCATCTGCATCTGTACCTGTCCAACGGGGATTGGCTTCTACTTGAAGTTCTATTTTTTTACTCTTGGCCACGGCACGCAACCGTTCATTCACGACAGGATGATTAGTGCTGCCAATGCTCAAGACCGGTCCTTTGCCCAAGCGCACATCTCCATGTTTTGGCTTAGAACAATTGGGAATATCAGTTGCATGGGTCACATCGACCACGAGTGCGACATCAGGATGAATGCTATAGCCGGCCATCGAGGCGCCGTAGAGCCCGTTTTCTTCTTGGATTGTCGAAACAGCGACGACGGAAGCTTTCAAGTTTTTGCGATTTTTGGCAACCAGACGAAAGGCCTCGGCAGCAGCCCAAGCACCAATGCGATTGTCACATCCACGAGCGGCAAAGCATCCTCCGGTGAGCTCTTGGAAACCGGCTGCGTAGGTCACAGGATCGCCAATGCAGACCAACTTTTCAGCCTGCTTGCGTGAGGTAGCCCCAATATCGATGTACATCTCGTGAAGATCGGGAACTTTTTTGCGATCATCCGGCTCTTGAAGATGGATCGCTAGCAAACCGGTCACGCCAGGAACAGGCCCATTCGCACTATGGATGGTCACACGTTGTCCACGCACCAGGGTCTGATCGATGCCGCCGATTCCTTTGAAGTGAATGAAGCCATCGTCCGAAATATAGGAAATCATCATTCCGATTTCATCCATGTGACCGGCAAAGAGAATTTTGGGCGACCCCTCGGGATTCAAGATGGCAAAGGCATTGCCATAACTATCGACCTCAACCTTATCTGCAAAAGGCTTCACATAGTCGATCCAGCATTGCTGTCCACGGGTTTCAAACCCAGAGGGAGAAGGAGTGTCGAGGAGATTTTTTAAAAACTCACGTGATTCAGGTTTCATGGTAAAAATAAAATGTCTTTGATGGAGGCTGATTGTTCGAGTAAGATTTATCTTTGAGAGGAGATTTACAGTATCTTCTTTTTGGGCACACGTCAGTTACTGATTATTTAAAAACCTATTTTTTTGTGTCGAACTTCCAATTTCCATCAATTCATCCTCCTAGGCAAAATGGGGAGGCTTTTTTAGGATTAAACCCGCTTTCTGTATCAAGTAATTCGAATAAGACTTCCTCTTCATCACCTCCCTATTCTGCTACGGTCGCAAGATCTCCCACTTCTCCATGGAACGGGATTAGTAAATCTTTGTCTTATTCTTCCCGATCAACAGACTCCCCAACAAAGGCCACCTCGACTGGTTCTATAAAATCAGAAAAACTCACACAGACATCGCGTATTTCCAGAGAAGAGTTGCAGGAAACGCGCCAAGTGATTCAGGAAGTATATGGTAAAGAATCTGTAGAGGCTAAATCATTTAAAGAAAGATTCATACCAACCACTCAAGCTGGTTCTTTGTTTTTACGAGAGAATAGTTGGCAAAACAATTTACAGAAAAAATTTTCTCAACCTACTCGTGATGACGTGAAGTCCTTCCTCGACTCACTCAAAAATCCAACAGGCACAGAAACAATCTCTAATCGTGTTGATAAAATTGGGCGACCCATGAAAGAGCCACTTCTCGTCAATCTACATCTAGAATTAGATCGCTTTATCAAAGAAGATATATCACCGGAGCAGAAAAAGGCGATCCTTGCTCATTCAGAAGACCCTCTCAATAATCCCGTTAGAGAAGGCCTCGTCGATCATCTTCTTCATGGGCACTCGTTTGCGAGCGATCTTAATGTTACAAACTATAAGGTTGCTTGCGACCTTGCAGATGCGGCAATCGCGCGTTTCAAAAAGGAAGAGGCAGCAAAAGGAATCTCTTGAGAGTAATCACTCTTGTCCACAATAAAAATTTGGTGCCATTGTAAAACATATGGAGAGTGAGGTGGTTAGAGGTTTAGAAGTTTAGGGGTTTAGCCAGAAAGTAAGCAGGGGCATGTAGCGAGTTGGTCATGTTAAGAAGTTTTTTGCATTCATCATGACAGAAAAAATTTTGCTCCAGATGTAATAAAAGCTCTTGACCCCCTAAACACTACCAATGTTGTTTTATTTCGAAGAAATGAAATAACGTTGATAGTTACTTTTATCCTTGCCGGATACGGCATTCTCAGAGATTTTCATGGGCTCATGAAAGCACGCGTCACCATCATGCCACAAGCCGCCGTTCTCGATCCAGCGGGCGTTGCCACCGCACATGCCTTAGAACATCTCGGATTTCAGGGCGTACGTTCGGTGCGGATTGGAAAATCAATCGAGCTCGACATTGAGGAAGCCACCGAAGAGCAGCTGCATCAAGCCTGCCGGGATCTCCTTTCCAACCCGGTCATGGAAGATTATCGTTTGGAGATTCTCTCGTAAAAAATGCGTGCTGCTGTTGTTCAATTCCCCGGTTCTAACTGTGATAACGATGCCCTTGTGGCTTTGCACTCGTTTTCAGGCGTCAGTGCCGAACTCGTTTGGCATCAAGAAACCTCGCTCGATCCTTTTGAGTTGATTGTGTTGCCAGGAGGCTTTTCTTACGGCGATTATCTGCGCTGTGGCGCCATTGCCTGCTTCTCTCCCATCATGCAAGCAGTGAAGAGAGCTGCAACCCAAGGAAAATTAATCCTCGGCATCTGCAATGGGTTTCAAATTCTGTGTGAAGCAGCGCTGTTGCCCGGAACATTGATCCGCAATCGTAATCTTCTTTTTCGCTGTGAAGAGCAGATCGTGCGCGTGGAAACGAGCGACTCTCCTTTCACAAAAAATATTTCGCCTGGATCGCTCCTGCGTCTTCCCATCGCTCATGGGGAAGGATGCTATTTTGCCGAAGAAGCAACACTTCAAGAGCTCATGGAAAATGGTCAAGTGCTCCTTCGCTATGCCACTGTTCACGGTGCGATCACCAAAGAGGCCAATCCGAATGGATCTCTAGAAAATATTGCTGGCATTTGTAACCGTGAGAGAAATGTCTTTGGCCTCATGCCTCACCCAGAACGAGCTTCTGAAGAGCTTCTCGGGAGTACTGATGGAAGGGGGATTTTTGAGTCTCTATGTGACTACCAACGTAGCCAATACAGATAACAATTAACCACAAAGAACACAAAGCCGCTAAAGTGGCACACAAAAGACACACAGAGATAAAATTTTCATAAAAAATTTTAAAGTTGAGAAGTCAGGATCACAGCAAAAAAGTGTGAATCAAAAACGCATTAGAATTTTTTTATAAAAAAATGGACTCGCTTGACGCCCGTCAAGTCTCGCCCTGAAGGGCCGCCTAAACAAGTTTAGGCAGTCTATCTCGCAGCTTCCCAGCTGCTGGTGTGCTCTTTGTGCCATCTCTGTGTTCTTTGTGGTTAATTTTTTTTAAATGACCTTTGTTACGTCTCTATGTGACTATCAAGGTCGTTACAGTTCTCACCAATAATCGCTATGTCTTCACTTAAACTTAAAACTTCAACTGTTGCGGAGCAACACGGCCTCTCTCCCGAAGAGTATCAAAAAATTCTTTCCATCTTAGGTCGCGAGCCGAACCTAGAAGAACTTGGCGTTTTCTCGGTCATGTGGAGCGAGCACTGTTCCTACAAGAACTCGCGCTTAGAGCTTAAAAAATTTCCGACTACTGGCAAAAAAGTTTTGGTCAAGGCAGGAGAAGAAAATGCGGGCGTCATCGATATTGGGGATGGTTGGGCGGTGGCTTTTAAAATCGAAAGTCACAATCATCCAAGCGCCGTAGAGCCATTTCAAGGGGCTGCTACAGGGGTTGGTGGCATTATTCGTGATATTTTTACGATGGGGGCTCGGCCTGTTTTTCTCTTGAACTCGCTGCGCCTCGGGCCCATTGAGGGCGATTCCAAGCGTGCTTCTGACAATCGCCATCTTTTTTCAGGCGTGGTCGCTGGCATCGGGCACTACGGTAATTCGATTGGCGTTCCGACTATTGGTGGAGAGGTTTATTTTGATGAAAGTTACAATGGCAATCCACTGGTCAATGCTTTTTGCCTGGGTGTCTTGAAGCATGAACAGATCGCACGGGGTGCTGCGAAAGGAAATGGCAATCCTATTTTCTACGTTGGCGCGGAAACAGGACGGGATGGGCTTGCGGGAGCTGCCTTTGCCTCACGTGAACTCACCGAAGAATCAAAAGCCGATCGTCCCGCGGTTCAAGTGGGGGATCCTTTTAGGGAAAAATTATTGCTTGAGGCCTGCCTAGAACTACTCGCTAGCGGCAGTGTGGCTGGCATTCAAGACATGGGAGCCGCAGGACTGACCTGCTCCACCTGTGAAACAGCGAGCCGTGGTGGTACCGGAGTCGAGATTGATTTAGATTTAGTCCCGAAGCGATCTGCCGATTTAACCTCCTATGAGTTGCTCCTCAGTGAATCGCAAGAGCGGATGCTCGTGATCGTTAACAAAGGGGAAGAGGCTGCCATTGAGCGGATTTTTCAAAAATGGGAACTCCCTTATGCCTTGATTGGACAGGTGACCGATGATGGGAAAATGAAAGTACGACGTGGTTCGGAAACTGTCGTCGATATCCCTGCGCGGGCGCTCGCCGATGAGGCTCCTCTCTACAGCCGCGAAGCCGCTGCCTGGGAGTCGCCAGCGCCACTTGACCTCACCACGGTTCCAGTGTTGGACCCTACTCTAGCACTCCATCAGCTCTTGAGTCACCCGAGCATCGCTTCCAAACAATGGGTCTGGCGCCAATACGACCAAACCGTCGGTACTGGCACGGTCGTTCCTCCAGGCTCGGATGCCGCTGTGTTCTACGTTCGCGAGGCGAGCAAATTTTTAGCAGCAACGAGTGATTGTAATGCCATTTATTGTTCGCTCGATCCACGCGAAGGAGCTAAGGTGGCTGTTGCAGAGGCTGCTCGTAATTTAGCTTGTTCTGGAGCTGTTCCGATTGGGGCCACCGACAATTTGAATTTTGGAAATCCGCACAAGCCGGAAAGTTTTTTTGAGCTCCGTGCTGCGATCGAGGGAATCTCGGAGGGATGTCGGGCTTTTGATATTCCGGTGACCGGTGGCAATGTCAGTCTCTACAACGAAAGTCAGCTCGCCTCCATCGATCCGACTCCTACCGTGGCGCTGGTCGGTCTTATAGAAAAACGAGAAGAGATCACGACACAATTTTTCAAACAACCAGGTGATGTGATTTTCTTGCTTGGAGAAGTGGGACACGAACTCGGTGGTTCTCATTACCTCCTCGTCTCACATGGTAGAAAAGAAGGTCTTCCGCCACGTGTTGATTTTACCCATGAAAAAGCGATTCACGATCAACTCCTCACACTCATTCGTGCAGGACTCGTCCGTAGTGCGCATGATTGCTCGGAAGGGGGGCTTGCGGTGGCCTTAGCAGAGGCTTGTTTTGGGAACTCGAGCAAAGCTCAAACTCACCTTCTCGGCGCCGCCATTGCTTTAGAAAATAGGAACATGCGTCCTGATATCGCCCTCTTCAACGAATCCCAAAGCCGCCTCATTTTTTCAGCACGAGCCGAAGATGCTGCAGCAGTAGAAAAACAACTGATCGCCTCCGGTCTTCCATTCCTTCTTCTTGGTGTCGTGACCGAAGAACCAGAACTCTCGATCCAGCTAGATGAGAAAACGTACAATTGGAAAACCCAGGCCTTATATCAGGGCTGGTCGAGGGCCATTTCGACGATGATGGAGAATTAAAGAGCTCCCAAAATTTCTTCCTTCAGAACTTCTTTGTGCGTTGCTACCTGCCGTAATATGGCGTTCAGTGTGCCAACACGAAGAAAAGACTGCGCAGGAATGGGTATTCTTTGATGCGAAGGAACGTCTGTTTGAAGAATGATATGACTCCCAGTTTGATGCACAATAGAATATTCCCAACGGCGACATAAGAAAGCAGCAAGCTTGGCGCCATAAAGATTTCTAGGTAATTTCATGCCTTCTCAAGCGAGTACGAAGGCTTCATCGCGAATGAGGTGAAGACGGATATTGCATATTGCTCTCTCTGGTTGATCAAAGAAAAAGCCACGAACAGCTTCTGTAACAGAAGCCTTCAAGGAAACCCAATCATCTCCTTGTGTGACGATTGATTCTGTAAGACATTCAGCGACAAATCCCCCATCGATTTCTTGCGTTACTTCAAAAATTAATTCGTTCATTGCAGCAAGCTACTTTATGAGGCCCCATTAATCAAGCTGATGGACTAACAATCCCACAGCCGCTTCATCGGAACGGAAAAAAAGCGGTGGTCTGCGGTGTGAAAGGTGGTGTTGCCATTGTATAAAATGATGCCCCCTTGGAAATGTTTCCCACAACGGTCCGCCAGGCGACGCAGTCCTTTTCCATCACTCGTTGTGGTTGAAGCAGCAGCTTTCACTTCCACTCCCCAGGTTTCCTTGCCTCGCGTGATGACCAAGTCGACTTCGACCTGATCATGATCTCGGTAATGCCAGAAGTGCAGATCTGGATCTGTCCAGCCTGCTTGAGTGATCAACTGTTGCACGACGAAGGATTCGAGCAAATGTCCGAAGCGTTCACGCCGTGTGATCCAATCAGCAGCCTGTAAGCCTGAAAGAGTGGCTGTAAAGCCGCTGTCGAGGAGATGAATTTTTGGGGTTTTTTGGAGACGCTTCCCTTCATTGTGATGCCACGCAGGAAGACGACGTATCAAAAAGAGCCGTTCTAAAATGGAAAGATAGTGATCAATTGTTGCACGATCGAGACGCAAAGCTGTACTAAGTTGCGAGGCATTCACAAGTTGCGCAGTAGAGAGGGCAAGTGATTCCAGAAGCAGAGAGAGGTGATAGGTTTCTTTGACATTGGCAATGGTTTGAACATCACGCTCCATGATGGATTTTAAGTATTGCCGATGCCATTGTCTGGAACGACTTGGCGTACGCTTCAGCACTTCGGGATAACCGCCTACTACGATCCGTTCGGGAAGTGTTGGAGAAGTGGCGGCTTCTTCGCCACCGATTTTTACTTGGATTTTATTGTTCAAAAATTGTTGAAGAAAATCTCCTGGCTGCCTCTCTTTCTCAGCTTCACTGAGGGGCTGAAGTTGAATGACCTCCATGCGTCCGGCAAGAGAATCCCCCAACTGAGGGAGAAGCAGCAGATTGGCAGAACCAGTCAAAAGAAAGCGTCCGGGTTGGCGATTTTTATCTACGGCCACTTTGATGGCTCTGAGTAACTCTGGAGCCCGCTGTACTTCATCTAAAATAACACGTTCTGGCAACGCTCTGACAAATCCATCAGGGTCACCCAGCGCCGTACGCAGGGTTTCTTTTTCATCCAAATTCACATAGAGATGATCCGTACAAAAAATCTGTGCAAGGGTACTCTTTCCGCACTGCCTAGGGCCTAGAATGGAGATGACAGGAGTATCTTTCAGGGCTTCCTGCAGGCTTTTCATGAGCAAACGAGGATAGTATTCCATATTTTTCAAGTGGAAAGAGAGGCGTAAATTTGCGGGTTGTGGAGCCGTAAATTTGTGGATTAGGAAAGCGTAAATTTGCGGGTTAGACAAGCGTAAATTTGCAGGTCTCAAATCACTCTTTACCCTTTACTCTTTACCCTTTACGTTGCTTCACCATGCCCGCTCCTTCCATCACGCTCACCGCGCCAGCAAAAATCAATCTCTCCCTGAGGCTCTTGGGCAGACGTTCTGATGGCTACCATGAAATCGAAACGCTCATGGCTCCTATCACCCTTGCCGATGAGCTGGAAATCACGCATCGGCACGGAGCTGATCCTGGCACCATAACGCTCAGCTGTAACGAACCTTCCTTACCCACAGGAGAAGAGAATCTCTGTGTCAAGGCCGCTCGTGCTTTTCAAGACGCCAGTGGTATCCAAGACGCCATTGCCATCACCTTACTGAAAAACATTCCTCATGGGGCTGGACTCGGAGGAGGAAGCAGTGACGCGGCTGCCGTACTACGCGGAATCAATACTCTTTTCAACGAACCGTTGGTTGCAGAAGAACTCCAGCTGCTCGCCGCTTCGTTGGGATCAGATATTCCTTTTTTTTTACAAGAGAAACCAGCCTGGTGCCGAGGTCGTGGTGAGCAACTCACCGAAGCAGCTCCGCTTTCATCATGGAACTTGTTACTCATCAAGCCCCCTTTCTCGGTAGATACCACCTGGGCGTACAAAGCATGGGATCAAAAAACATGGCTTCATGAGGCCCCTATCACCATTGATGGGATTCCTATTTTCAATGACTTGGAGGCGCCGGTCTTCGAGAAGTATCTTCTCCTTCCTGTGTTAAAAAAATGGTTACTCGAGCAGTCTGAGGTCAAGGTCGCTTGGATGAGTGGCTCGGGATCGACCATGGTCACACTTTTAAAAAATGAGCTTTCAGAAACCCAAATTACGGAATTTACCACAGCAATAGCTGCCAACTTTGGAACCTCTTTTTGGATCAAAAAAGTCATGTTTCCTCACGCTCCTCAAGAAAAAGAACATTCTTGAAATTTTTGCGAGCCAAATTAGTTTTTCGTAGATACGTTATCCACACTATGCCTGACTTTAACACAGAACCTCATGATTTATTGGAGTTGGAAGAAGAGCCCTCCATGGAAGAATTGCAAGATCAAGTGCAACGCGCTCAGTCAGAACTCATCGAATTGAAGCGCCGACAAGATCAAATTGAAAAAGAAAAATTACGTTTGGAAGAGTTAAGTCGACGTCAAGAAGAGCTCGAGCGTGGACGTCTTGAGATGGTTGACAAATTGACGCGTGCATTGCTCTTGGTACAGCGCGAAACAGAAGAGTCTCAACGTCGTCTCGAACAATTGCATGGTATTCAAGATTCCTTTGCAGAGCACTTGCGGGAGCTAGAGCATATTGATTGCAAAAGCTGGAATGGTCGTGAGCTCGCACGTGAGTTAACACGGGCTATTGGAACCGTCGATGAAGCCAAAGCCGCTTACAGTCGTGCTCAGGCTAAGATTGCACCAATAGAGGATGCCGGTGGAGTCATCGATGGTGGACTCTCTTATGGTGATGATTTTGAATTACGAAGCCAAGGATTCCTCTACTGGCTTCAGTCAGGAGCTGCTTTTACGTTGCCTCTCGTGGTGCTAGGTCTAATCGCCCTATTGATCTGGAGCTGGCATCTCTTGACAGCTCCTCATTAGATGTATCGTGCTCACAGGTAAAAAAGGAAATCATTTCCAAATTTAGTTGACTCTCGAACGTCATGATCCGCTCCTCTTCTCGTACTAAAAAATCTATTGCTCGCCCTCTGGATACAGATCGTCAGCGTTTGCGTGAGGAAGAAGAAAAAATCCGTTTACTAGAAGAAAAAATTCGTCTCAAAGAGGAAGCTGCACGACGTAAACTAGAAAACTTGCCACGTGAACTAGAAGAGCGGAAACGCCGCCAGCAAGAGCTTCATCGCCTCCATCTTGTTTCTGCCCCAACACGTGCTGATGGACTCAGCAAGCTTCGTGATAAACGCCATCCGCTGCGTCACAAAACGGTTGCTGCAGGTGGGAAGCGCATGGCAGAGCGTCGTGCCGCACGGATGCAGTTTATTTTACTCTGCGTCGTACTGGGAATCATCTTACTTCTTCTTTGGAAATCCTTGCCCTCGTAAGGCAAGGCCTCTGCTCTCAGAGCCAGTTGTCAGTTCGCAGTATGTTTTATGTGCTACCAACGTTCCATGGGTAATCACCATTCTTAAGGTTTATCATCTTGTCAGTAGCCTTCTAAAAGAATTTAATATCCCCCTTCTTGATGAACCAACAAGCCGTACATAACTGTCAACTGTCAACTGGCAACCGACAACCGCCATCGCAACGCGATGGCTCAGGCCTCTACTGCCAAGCCTATCGCATCATGCTCACGGCACGGTTGCTGGAAGAAAAAATCACGGCGCTCAAACGTTCTGGAAAAATTGTTGGGGGTGTCTTTTTGGGGCGTGGTCAAGAAGCTTTAAGCGTTGCTCTCGGGATTCATCTTCGCAAGGGAGATATTTATGCACCGTTGATTCGGGATCAAGCAGGTAGACTTGCTTTTGGTGAAGGAATGTTGGATGCACTTCGCACCTACCTAGGCTCTGCGCTTGGATCCATGCGTGGACGTGATGGAAATATTCATCGTGGTCGTCCTAAGGAAGGTTACTTTGCAATGATTAGCCATCTTGGGGCCATGGTTTCTGCTGTGAGTGGCGCTTTGATTGCACGTCGCTTTCGTGGTGAAACGAGTATTGTGGGTGCCACGTGTATCGGTGATGGAGGAACTTCTACAGGAAGTTTTCATGAAGGCCTCAATCTGGCTGCTATTGAAAAACTTCCTCTTGTTGTCGTTGTTGCCAATAATCAGTATGCCTACTCGACACCCAATAGTAGCCAATTTGCCTGCGAACATCTTGTTGATCGTGCGCTGGGATACGGCATTACGGGACATCGTGCTATTGGCAATGATTTGGGTGATTGTTTAGAAGTCCTCCAAAAGGCCGTTGCAGCTGCACGCGCTGGTTATGGTCCTCAGCTTGTCGTGGCCGATTTATTACGCCTCATTGGTCATGCCGATCACGATGATGCAAGCTATATTACTGAAGCACAAAAGACATCACCTCTTGGACGTGATTGCATGGCTGTTGCCGAGCGAACCTTATTGGAAAAAAAATGGATGACCCAGGAAGAGCTGACCTTATGGCAAAAAGAAATTGAAACAGAGATTGAAGCAACAACCACACGCGTCTTACGCGAGCCGGCACCTGATCCAGAAGAGGAATCATGGATTCCTTTTGCCACAAGCCATCTTCATTCTGAGCCATAATGTAATTGTGATTACCAACGTCTATAACCAGAAAACTAACAGGGATAAAAGAGATAAGAATTTTAAGAACTAATTTTTAATCCCTTCTATCTCTGTTAATTTTTTTCTTAGAAACTTTTCCTCTCAACTCCTAAACCTTTAAACCCCTAAACGCTTCCATGACCAGCATCACTTATCTTGAAGCAATTCGTGCAGCTCAGGCACGAGCCTTAGAGGAAGATTCCCGAGTTTTTATTTATGGTCAAGATGTGGGTGCTTTTGGAGGAGCTTTTAAAGCCACTAAAAATCTTGCTCATGAATTTCCAGGGCGTGTGATGGATGCTCCGATTAGTGAAGATGCGATGATCGGAATGGCTATTGGAGCTGCTATTGAAGGGATGCGTCCCATTATTGAAATGCAGTTCGCCGATTTTTCAACCTGTGGTCTCAATCAAATTGTCAATCATGCTGCTACCTTGTTTTATCGTACAGAAGTTCCATGTCCTCTTGTGGTGCGCCTTCCTTGTGGAGGAACTTCAGGGAGTGGTCCTTTTCATAGCCAGAGTTTGGAGGCCATTTATGCCCACTTTCCTGGACTTGTGGTCATGACTCCAGGAACTGTTGAGGATGCCTACACCATGCTTTTAGATGCGATCAACATCGATGACCCGGTTATTTTTTGTGAGCATAAATTTCTCTATTATCACCTCAAGGCTGAAGCTCTTCCCACCACAGCGCTTCCGATTGGAAAAGCACGTATCACACGTCCTGGTCGTGATGCCACTATTGTCACCTATAGCGCCATGCTTCACGAATCCTTAGCAGCAGCAGAAGAGCTAGCACAGGATGGTTATGAAATTGAAGTGGTCGATCTCCGATCGGTAAAGCCATTGGATACTGACACTATCTTGGCTTCTGTAGCACGGACTGGACGGCTCTTAGTGGTAAGCGAAGCTTTTCCGTGGGGAGGTGTTGCCGCAGAAGTGATCGCACGCGTGACTGCTGAAGGTTTTGGTCTTCTGGATGTACCTCCTCAGCGCCTCAATTCAAAAGATACACCCGTTCCCTACCATCCTGCACTCTGGGGAACACATCGTCCGACCGCTTCTACGATTGCTTCTGCACTTCATCGGCTGCTTAAATTGTAGAAATAGGCTGTAGGATTGTCTGATCGAAAACATATTATAAGTTTGTATTTTATTGTTGTTCTCTAAATGCTTATTTTTTCTAAAATTTTTTGCTTGATCCTTTCTAAAAAATGAAACTTTAAAACTCCAGCCTCCAGCCTCCAGCCTCCAGCCTCTATCATGCCTCAACTTCCCATCATCATGCCACAACTCGGTGAGTCTATCGCCGAGGCAACGATTGTGCGTCTTGCTTTTCCTGTAGGAACGCGTGTTGAGAGTGACACCGATGTGTTCGAGGTAGAAACAAACAAGGCCATCATGAGTGTCACTGTCCCATGTGCAGGAGTCATTCAAGAAGTAACGGCGATCGTAGGAGAAAGTTATCCCGTGGGAGCAACGCTCGGATTCCTTGAAATTAGTGAAGAAGATGCGGAGCGACTTGGAGTGAACGAGCTTCCCAAACTACCCATTGAAAAGCCCTCTCCCAAGAAAAAAAGTCTGGAAGAAAAAACATCCTCTTGGAAATCCTCGGTAGAACCGACGGTGCGTGGACTCCCGGTACCTGCCCATGCAGAAGGGGCAAGCTTTCTTTCTCCACGGATGAAAGCACGTATGACAGAACTGGGACTCCATTCTGCCGACCTCGCTGGTGTTGCTGGGAGTGGCGCCAATGGGAGGGTAACTATTGAAGATTTAGAAAACTTTTTGGAAGATCTTGAGCGTAATAAAATCACACCTGCTTCTTCCATGCGGGTTGCGGTCGCTGATGCTATGAGGCGTAGTTGGACACGACCACTGGCAACAGTAGTACTCCCGATTTCACTAGATTCCTTACTCGCACATCGCAAAAAACAATCTTTAAAAGCTGGGCCCGCTCTCTATGCACTACGGGCTCTTGCCATTGCACTCGGAGAACATTCAGCTATTGCAGGACGACTTGTAGGAGCACGCATTATTCACCCACGATCTATTGATATTGGATTTGCCGTGGAAGCTGCCGATGGAGTGCTTGTTCCAGTCATCCGAAATGCAGATCAATTTCGTCTTGCTGACCTTGTCGAACGTTACAATCACCTTGTAGAGCTTGCTCGCGCACGGCGGCTCTCAGCTAGAGATACAGGAGGATCGATTGCTACTATTACGAACTACGGGGTTTTTGGACTTACTATGGCTACGCCGATTCCACTCCCCGAACAGACACTTCTTCTTGGAATGGGTGTTGGTCAAATCACTCCTTTCTGGGATAAGGAAAAAAATTCTTTTGTTCCGGTGACAGAAGCTCAATTTACCTTGAGTTTTGACCATCGTGTTCTTGATGGTGGTGCTGCTGGGCGCTTGCTTTTACGTATTAAAGAACTCTTAAGCGATCCAGAAAAATTGTAGCTGCTTGTTTGGGAGAATGATTTTTTTGAAGATTGTGGCTTCTTGGTTCGAAATCAGCATCACTTCAGATCAAGTAAAGAGTGAAGAGTAACGGGTAAAGAATTGCTTATGATGCGGTCGTTTAATTTGAGCTTGGTGGCAAGATACTAAACTCATTACTCTTTATCTGTTACTCTTCACTTTTCACTTTCATCTCTGTGACTATCTTCACTCTTCTCTCTCTCCTTTTCCTTTCAGTAACTTCTTTTGCTCAGGTAGAATCAGCTTCTTCGGAAGTCTCACCCGAGTCTGTTAAAAATAAAGAGAGTGTTCCTCACAAAGATTCTTTAGAAGCATTAACTCCTCAAGAGCGGATAGAATTTCTCACAGCCTACCAAAAAGCGTTAACAGATCCTTCAGTACAATCAACACGTGAAATCACGCGCATGGCTCTTCATCATGCTATGCTGAGAGCTGATCCCTCCGTAGAAACAATAATTGCTGATATGGATGCCAGAGGGCCTCAAGCGGGAATTGCCGTCAATCGTCGCAACAAAGGCTTGGGTGGAAATTTTCAGCAATGGTTAGCTAATTTTCCACCATCGGCGACGACTTCCCTGACAACTGAAGAAATAGAGACACTCAAGCGTGCTCATGCCAAGGCGTTGCTTGACCCCTCCGTCCAACAAGCGCGCGAAACGGCTTACCTCACTTTTTACAATGCCATCACCAATGCCGATCCCCTGATTGGGCCACTGCTTGCTAAAGCTGGTATGGAAAAGCCCTCCAGCGTTCAGCCTCTTTCTCCAAAATCACCTCTTGGCAGTGAAGAAAAAATCTTGGGTGGTAACTTTCAAGCGTGGGGAGAAGAGATCCTTGCTCCTGCAATACCCATTCAAGAAACGGGTGCTCCTAAGAAGACGCAATGACAGAGCTACTGCATGCACTGTGCAGCTGCAAATACAAGTCCAACGGTCGCTCCAACAACCACTGCAACTGGCAACATTATTGGTAGTAAATATGCTGAGAATGGCCCTATTGCAAGACAAATAAAGCCGCAAGCAACTGTTCCAATTAGTGCTCCAGCAAATGTTCCAAATATTATGTAACCAAGATTTTTATACACCGAATCAAAAACTGTAGAAATGGGATGCTCAGCTTTGGGGGAATCTTTCGTTCCCGTAGGTTTATCCGAAGCAGTTGGTTTTTTTGGATCAACCGCAGGCTCTTGTGTTGGAGGCTCGCATGGAGCTGCAATCCTCAATCCAATTGTGTTTCCACCTGAAAGAGGAAAGGCATTCTCATTGACATAGACATTGCAATTTCGGAGTTGATCACTTGTCTCCGCCCAGGATCCTCCTGGAGCATAGGCTCGAGTTTCTCCTTCTTGTTGAAAGTAATAAGTACTGGTCCATTGACGCACATTTCCGCCCATATCATAGGTGCCATAAGGACCAGGAGAGTCTCTAAAAATCCCTACAGGAGTTAAGTGCGGTTCTTCGGAAATATAAGGGATTATAGGATTGCCTGGACCGTTATATCGTGTTCCAAAGTTAGCGCCTGTTTTATGTCCTGGTTGAGAGGTAGTAACTCCTTCCTCCGATAACAAGGTATTGATTGAAGCTTGAAGCGGAAGTTGATCTCCTTGAGTAGGATACATCCAATAACTAGTTTCATTGAGTTTATGAACTCTTTTGTAATAGGCCGCCTTATACCATTGAGAGACCGTTGGAATAAAATAAAGGGCCCCTTCCATCAGTTTTCCTCGGGCGTCTTGTTTAAAATCATAGGCTCCGGTTTCAGTTATCCGGGAAGGCGGTAGCTGGTTAGCTATGGAAAGATTATGCAGGTAATTACAGTATCGTTTCGCATCCGTGAAACTGATGCCAGTGATAGGAAAATTAGCCCTGTTGGGAAAGAGGAGCCCTTGAGAGGGGGTATGTGTGATATTTTTTTCGGCGCGAGGAAGATAACAGTTGCTTTCGTCCCCAGGGAGATCAGAGGTCACCACAGTCAGGCAAGAAGCGGGATTGTCATCAGCAAACATCTCCTCATGATAGAGTCCCCTAGGATCATTTTTTATTACCTGAACCTTAGTCATGAAGTCAGCCCACTGGACTACCGTCACATCATATTTGGCTATTTTAAAAACCGTTTCAACATTTCCTATTCCTGTTTTGGGATCAGCTTCATTATTGGCATCTCCTACTGTTACAAACTCAGGGAAAATTTGCTCTGAACTTGAGGAGTCCAGCATGGGTAGCGCTTGAGCAGAGAGCTTCTGACAAGGAAAGAGGTAGAGGAAGAAAACTCCACAAAAAGAAAGTGCCTTGAGTAAGTAACCTTTTTGGCAAGGACGATAACTGATATATTGCAAAGCAACGAACTTTAAGAGAGATCGAAAAAATCGCATAATCTCAGTAATGAGGGAGCCAGATATGAGTATAAGCTGATATTTTGACAAGATAAGCTTCTTGCAGGTGCTCATGATACTATAGTCTTTTAAATCCATAAGGGCACGATCTGAACTTGCTCTTTTTCTTGATATACCTTTTGCGGATGATTTTTAGGAATTTTATACGCAGGAGTTATTGTCTCTGGCAAGGCGTTCCGAGCGAGACGCTATGCGAACATAACGTAAGCGAGGACAACGCAGCCAGAGGCAATAAGAACTAGTAGAAAATCCTAAAAATCATTCGTGAAAGGTATAACAGCGTTCTCATCACTCACGTTATCTTAAGATAGCGCTCGCTCTTCGGCCTTGTTATCAAGAAAAATTTCATCGTCTTATCGCACCCTTCTCTCTTTAAAAGACTATATGTTGTCGATTAGAAAAGAGGAAAACTAAATATTCAACCGGATTAACTCATTTTTTATTCCGATAGAGGAGAATAGTAGAATCATAGAATGCTCGGTCTAACGCACTATCTATCAGACGTCACGGCTTCTGCAATAGATCGATATGAAATATGCTGCGGTAGGAGCAAGTGCTATCAAGGCTACGTAATTGCTCATCTCTTCTCTTGTATCCGCTCTCTTGAACGAGGATATGGAGCCGGCAGTCGGACTCGAACCGACGACCGGCTGATTACAAATCAGCTGCTCTACCAACTGAGCTATGCCGGCTTTTTGCTAAGAAAATTTTAGCAAGTGGAGCAGCCTTTCAGAAAGTTGCTTTTAGTGCAAGTGCATTGTTTGTATCCGTTCCTATGAACAGATACCGGGTGTGTTTTTTAATAAGGCCTCAAATGGTTCAAAACAATTAGCGTAAAAAGGATAGTCTTCTTTTTTTGCCGAAGAGGGACGATAGCGCCAATGTTTGTAAGACCAGAGCCAACATTGCGGATGACGTCGAACACCTGATTCCAGCATGTTCCAAGTGGCTTGGGTAAGCGATTCTACACTGCTTTCGTCTGTCACGGGAACAGGAGGGAGAAATCGAATGTGATACCCTCCTTCAGGCCGGACCAAGCATTCCACAGGGACTAGAAGTGCTCCTGTGCGTAATGCCAGCTCTGCAGGCAACGGAGTAAGCGGCACAAGTAGATGATTAAAGGTACGAACAATCACTGGGCCTTCACTGGGTTTGAGATTCAGGTCGACTAAGATACCAAACTTTCCTCCCTTTTTGAGATAACGAAATAATTTCAGCATGGCCTGCTCTTGAGGAATGACCTCCTGTCCCAAGCTCGATCGCCAACTGTTAAAAAGTTTTCCAAGCAGAGGATTTTTAAACTTCTGTGCAATGACAGGAAATTTTCCTGCGTAGCGTGCTGCAATTTGTCCTGTCCATTCAAAATTAGCTGCATGCAAACAACAATAAATCGTAGAAACTCCCGCATTGGTGGGCGCGCTGCGTGGGTCAACGACCTCAATCGTTGCAATTTCATCCATGATCGCAGGGGTTAAACGAGGGGACCAGAGTAGCTCTAAAATAGTTGCTGCAAAAATGCCATACGATTCTCTGGCAATCTGGAAGCGAGTTTTGTCATCATACTCCTCTCCAAAAGCCGCTTTGAGATTGGCAAGAGTCACGGCACGACGGTGTCCATCCAAAAGAAAAAAGAAAGTGCCTATGAATTTTCCGAGCGGTCGTAACCAGCGCCATGGTAGGAGCTGTACGCTCCAGGCAGCTGCCGCAAGACCAGCATATTCTAGATAGTAGCGGCATCGCTTTGCGATGCTAGTTCGCAGTTGGCAGTTCGCAGTTGGCAGAAAATGTGACATGAAAATGATATTTGGTAACTACCAATGTCTTTTTGTTCAAAAAAGAATGAACCACAAAGAGGACAAAGAGAACATCGGTAGCTGGGAAGCTGCGAGGTAGACTGCCTAAGCTTCCTTAGTAGCTCTTTAGGGTGAGCCTTGACGAGCGTCAAGCAAGTCCATTTTTTATAAAAACTTTATCTCTGTGTTTCCTTGGTACGTGTCTTTGTGTTTAATTTTCCTTTTCTTTTTCTTCTAAAAAGCGTGGAAAAACTGGAGTTGCTTTCCCTGCATGATATTTTTCAGGAAGCTCGGGAATGCTAATGGTATCGCTCAATATGAGCGGTTCTAGTGCTAACTGTTTAAAAATTTCAGCAGCCGCAGTAGGTGCCACTGGAAGAAGAAGAGTGGCTGCGATACGTGTTGATTGTAAGAGAGTGATCAAAATCGTAGAGAGGCGATTTTCTTGAGTAGGGTCTTTAGCCAGTTTCCACGGGGCTGTAACATCGATGAAGACATTAGTGCGTGTCACGATCTCGACCATTGTTTCCAGCCCAGCATGAATCTGTGATGACTCCATTTGCTGGCAGTAGAGATGGATCAAGGTAATATGGTCGGCAAGAAACTTGCTGAATTCTTCTGGTAAGGTGACAGGTAGTAATCCATCCGGACGATAGCGAGCAATCATCCCCAGCGTACGATTGAGGAGGTTACCCAGACCGTTGCTGAGTTCTGCATGGTAGCGTGCTAGAAGACGTTCCTCATTAAAATCTGCATCCCGTCCCATCACCGCGTCGCGCATCAGATAATAACGTAGTGCCGAAGCACCAAAGCGATCTACTGCCTTAACAAGATCAAAAACATTGCCAGTGCTCTTGCTAATTTTTTCTCCATTCAACGTCCAAAAACCGTGTACCAGTAAATGTGGCATCTGCTCATCTGGAAACCCCATTGCATGAAGCATACAAGGCCAATAGATGCCATGAGCTGGGATTAAGATATCTTTTCCGATGACATGAGCATCACAAGGCCATAGTTGAGAAAAATCGCTAATGCTAATGCAGTGCTGCGTTGCTCCGAAGGTCATCCCTGAGGAGGTGGGGATCGCATCATCGAGCACCTCTTTGTGGGCTCCTCTGCTGTGCACCGTAGCGCCTTGCACGGCATTAGCATTAGCAATTTTTCTTTTTTCTGTAGTGGTGTCGCCACAGTTCAAATATCCTGCAAAGCTAATATAGTTAATCAGTGCATCAAACCAAACGTAAACCACAAAGTCAGGGTCAAACGGAATTTCAATACCCCAGGAAAGGCGGCTCTTCGGGCGTGAAATGCAGAGATCACCACTGATTTTTGCTGCTGCATTTTTCAGTTCTGTTTGACGAAACGCAGGAGTGATGAAATTGGGATGTGCTTCTAAAAAAGAAGCGAGCCATTCACGACACTGCGAAAGACGAAAATACCAATTTTCTTCTTCCAAAAAAACAACCTCCCCCCACTCGGCTCCAAATTCCCCAGCCTCATTGCGTTCCTTGTCTGTTAAGAACTGTTCTTGTCGTACACTGTAGTAGCCTTGGTAGGAGGCCTTGTAGAGCCATCCTTTATCCAAAAGATGTGTCAAAATTTGCTGAACAACAACAGTATGTTTTGGATCTGTTGTTGCAGCCCAGGCATCATAAGAGATAGAAAGTTCTTTCCAAAGATCCAGAAATTGTTGAGAGAGTGCATCAGTAAATTTTTGTGGTGAGATACCTTGTTTTTCTGCCGCCTGCTGAACTTTTTGCCCATGCTGATCGACGCCGGTAAGAAAAAAAACCTCACGTCCGCGCAGCCTCTGATAACGCGCCAGAACATCGGCCAAAATTTTTTCGTAGGCATGACCGATATGCGGCGCAGCGTTGGTATAGTCGATAGCGGTAGTGATGAAATAGGGCTTCATGAAAGGTGAGTCGCTGCTTCGCAGCTGTTGAGGGGTTGAGAGGGTTAGGGGAGCCGCTTCGCGGTAGTTGAAGTTAACCCGAATATTTCATACTGATCTACTGCGGAAGCCGGGAAGCCTGATGGATGTCGCATTAGACTCACATTTTGACTTGGGCAGTATATATAGTGTGTTAAGTCGATAAAGGCACGCTATAAGCTGGATCTTTTTCCTTATGACTACGTTTTCAGATCTTACGTTATCTTCAGATAGCGCCTCAATCTTCGGCCTTGTCCTAAGAAAAAATTTCAGCGCTTCTAGTGCGCCCTTTTTAATTTAAAACACTATACACATGTTTGTAGTGTTGAAACGAGGCTCATTTTAAGAGGTTATTGTGATTCCTAGAATCAATAATATTTTGCTGTTATTTAGTTAGAGCATTTTAAAAAATTCTGTAGCCGCACCTTGTGGTGTCACTCCGAACCTCATTCCCGCGAAGGCGGGGATCGCTGGCTACACTGCGGGTCTGTGCTCCTCGTTTGAATCGCTTTGCGAAGCTCACCTCGCCCTTGCTGGGCTGCCTAACGGCAGTCTGCCCGACCGACTCCCGTCGGGTCGTATTCTGACAATGTACCCAACTACAGAATTTTTTAAAACGCTCTAGAAGACATGAAATGACGTTGGTAGGAAAAATCTTAATAAGGCTGCATAGCAGCTCTTCAGTTATCCCCTAAACAGCTGCGCTAGCAGCAACTCAACCCCTAAACTATATTCTAGTTAATTCCAAAGTGCTTTAAACACCATACATTCACCTTATGCGTGATCGTGGCATAACAGAGGAGGAAACCTACAATCCAAGCCCAGTAAATAGCAGGAAGAGGTACCATTTCAAAATAAGTTCCCACAGGCGTGTAAGGAATGACCCCACCTACGAGCATGATCAGAAAAGTCATGAGCAAGAGGAAAGGACTAGCAATACTTTGGAAAAAAGGAATTTTGGACGTGCGAATAATATGAACGATTAAGGTCTGGGTTAAGATCGATTCGACAAACCATCCTGTGTGGAAAAGTTTTTCATAATAGACCTTCATGGCAGGAGTAGTGCTTGGATCACTGAAAAGATGACAGCGGAAAAAGTAGAGCATTAAGAAAAAAGTTGTGTAATCAAAAATAGAACTCAGCGGTCCAATACAAACCATATAACGCCCAATATTGCCGATATTCCATTTGCGTGGCTTTAAGAGATATTCCGGATCGACATGATCGGAGGGAATACCAATTTGCGACGTATCATAAAGTAAATTATTCACGAGCACTTGAATAGGAGCCATCGGAAGAAAGGGAAGAAAACAGGCGCTTCCGACCATGCTAAACATATTGCCGAAATTGGAACTAGCACCCATGCGAATATATTTCAAAATATTTCCAAAGACCTTACGGCCCTCTAAAATGCCATCTTCTAAGACCATGAGGCTTTTTTCTAGCAAGATGATATCAGCTGATTCTTTGGCAACATCCACAGCGGTATCCACTGAAATTCCAACATCAGCTACGCGCATGGAGAGGGCATCATTAATTCCATCTCCCATGTAGCCAACAACGTGACCTTTTTTTTGGAGAGCGAGGATAATCCGTTCTTTTTGTGAGGGAGAGAGACGTGCAAAGACACTGTTTTTTTCGGCAAGTGTTCCTAATTCTTCTTCGCTGAGCGAGAGAATTTGATCTCCCGTGATGACCTCTTCTACTTCGATGCCCACATCCTTACAAATCTTGCGCGTTACAATGGCATTATCGCCGGTGAGGATTTTGGTAGCAACTCCATACGATTTAAGCGAGGCGATTGCTTTGTGGGCTGATTCTTTTGGAGGATCCAGAAAAGCAATGTAGCCGAGTAGCGTCAATTCACTCTCGTCACCAACGGAAAAGGTTGTCTTATCTTGGGAAAATTCGCGGTAAGCGATTCCAAGAACACGATAACCATCGCGACTCAATTTTTCATACTCTTCCAGCAGATCATTTTTAATGAGGTCAATCATCATGTAGACTTCATCGTCTACTTGGTAGTGTGTGCACGACTTGTAAATATTTTCGACATCCCCTTTGCAGACTAAAACGTGATCCCCTTCATAGTCGACCACTACGGACATCCGCTTACGTTGAAAATCAAAGGGAATCTCATCTACTTTTTTACAATCACGATCCACATCAAGATCCGTGTGAGACAAAATAGAAGCGTCAAGAAGGCTCCGCATTCCCGTTTGATAGTAGCTATTCATGTAGGCATAGCGTAGGACATCATTACTATCGCGATTGGTCACATCGACACTCTTTTCTAAAATGACACGGTCTTGCGTGAGGGTGCCGGTTTTATCGGTACAAAGAATATTGATAGCCCCAAAATTTTGAATCGCATTAAGGCGCTTCACAATGACCTTCTTTTTTGACATGGCCATGGCTCCTTTGGCGAGATTGACTGCGACAATCATTGGGAGCATCTCAGGAGTGAGGCCCACGGCGACAGAAAGTCCAAAGAGTAAGGCTTCTGCCCAATTATGAGCTCTAAGTCCAATGATGAGAAAAACAACACTCACCATGACAACCATGAAACGAATCATCAACCAGGTGAACCCAGCAATACCACGATCAAAGCTCGTGAGCACGGGGGTGCTTGCAAGCTTTTGGCTAATAGCTCCAAAATAGGTTCGAATTCCTGTATTAATCACCAGTCCTTTGGCACTGCCGCTTACGACGTTGCTTCCTTGAAAAACGGCATTGGAGAGATCTAGCGCAGATCGCTGAATGCTATTTGTAGGATTAGTGCAGAGAACATTTTTTTCCACAGGCATTGATTCACCCGTGAGGGAAGATTGACTTACGAAAAAATCTTTCGCTGTAATGAGGCGCATATCTGCAGCGATGAGCGATCCCGCTTGTAGAGAGATCAGATCGCCAGGAACAAGATGAGCCATTGGAACCTCTACTTCTTGACCATTACGAAAAACATGGCAATTCGTTTGCACCATAGCGCGCAATTTTTCGACGGCTTTGCTCGTACGATGTTCTTGAAAATAAGAAAAGCCAATACTCAAGATGACCATGCAACCAACGATCGTAGCTGATGCAGGGTCACTCATCAGGATAGAGACAATGCAAATGACGAGGAGCTGAATAACGAGGGGGTTTTTACAGCGAACGAGAATTTCTTTGAGAAATCCCTGGCGGCTTTTTTTCCCTAACTCGTTGGGGCCATATTCATGCAAATAGGTTTCTGCTTGTTCGCTAGTGAGGCCCTGTTCTGAAGATTGTAGTACCTGCAGAGCCTCTTCCACAGTTGCCAAGCAGGTATCAACGAATTTTTGTTCATGCTCAGAAGCAGCACTGCTGGTAACAGGATGAATCTTCAGAAACGAAATCGAAGGAAGAACTTTAGTCAGTAGGGATGAAATATTCACGGGTCTTACTTCAACGACATCAAAATGGGTGTCGGATAGATTCCTAAGATCACAATAACGGCGATCAAGCCTGAAATAAGAAATGTTGTCAGTTTAGAAACAGCGATAGGTAGTGCTTCTGGCGCTGGTTGCTGCCAATACATTGCTTTCACCACTTTAAGATAGTAGTAAATTCCTGCCACGACAGAAAGAGTACCGATTCCAAGCAATCCATAATGGCCTTGTTGCAAGGTGACCTGAAAAATAAAAAACTTTCCAAAAAATCCTGCGGACAAAGGAAGTCCTGCTAACGAAATCATAGCTACAGTCATGGCTGCTGCCAGGAAAGGGGAGCGCTCATGAAGACCCTGAAAGCGGTAAACGTCATCACCCCCGGAGGCCTCGGTTACAATCATCAGCACGATAAAAGCAAGTGAGGTCATTGCCAAATAAGCAACAAAATAGAGTCCAATGGCAGGAACAGCTAAAGCCGCTCCAAGGCTTGCAACAGCCATTAAAACATAACCTGTGTGAGCTATGCTCGAATAAGCAAGCAAACGTTTCATATTTGTTTGAGCCATGGCTGCAAAATTTCCGAAGAGGAGCGTCATTACCGCCAAAAGTGTGGTGATCGCAAAGACTTTTTTCCCAAGGATCGGAATGGTGTGAAGCTGTTCTAAAAAACGAAGTAGTAAGACGAATCCAGCAGCTTTAGATGCAATAGAAAGAAAAGCGGTGATAGGAGTAGGCGCTCCCTGGTAAACGTCGGGCAGCCAAAATTGAAACGGAAAAGCTGCAATCTTAAAACAAAAGGCAACTAGGACTAGTCCTACGCCAAAGAGTAATGGCGTCAGTGATTCTGGGGGTAGGAGTGCGATTCTTTCTGAAAGATGAGTAATGCTCGTTGTTCCGGTAACACCAAAAATCCAGCTGATGCCATAGACAAGAAAGCCAGTTGTTAGTGCGCTTAAGATGAGGTATTTTGTGCCTGCTTCGAGTGTTCTAGGATCTTTTCGTAGGTAAGAAATGGCAATGTAAAGCACGACTGTCATGCATTCCAGTGAGACAAAGAGCATGATGAAATTGATAGCTGAAACAAGCCACATCAGACTTGCACAGGCAAAGACGGGAAGAATGAAAAATTCGCCAACCCCTGCTTCAGGCCGTTCACCTGGAATTCCCCGTTCAATGACAGGAATAAAATCGAGTGACATGAGCAGAGTGATGATCGTTGTAACAATCATGAATCGCTTGAAAAAAAGAGCGAGTGTGTCCGTTGTGTAAAAGAGAGCGCTTTCCGGGGAGAGCGGATGTATCGGAAGCCAGGTGAGAAAAAGAACAAAAACCAGACCAGCAATGCCGGTAAAGGCAAGAGTCTTTTTAGGAAGTTCTGGAAGAAAAGCCTCAACCATGAGCAGAGCTATGCCAAGGAGGACTAGGGTTAGTTCAAGAAATAATGGATTCATAGGACTTCTGTGGAACCTCTACTTGTGCTGCGAATTACTGCGTCGTTTCGGTGCTCGCTCCTCATGTACTTCATGTACACTCCGGTGCTGCGCGCCGAACACTCCTTGTACTTCATCAGCACAAGCGAGTTTCGACAGAAGTCGATGAGACTTCTTATGGTACATATATAATTTCAGCGAAAGGCAGTGGTGACTAAATTTAAGATGAATTGTGGGAAAATTCCGGTGATTAAAAGAGCAAGAATAAGCAAGGCTACTGGTGCAGATTCAAAGAGGGATAAATCTTTGAGGGTTGTCCAGCATTCCTGAGATAATAGGCTCCTTCTTTCAAAACTCGTTGCTGCTGATGAAGTGTTAGGAGCCTCCGGCACGGAGTCCCGCAGTGCACAAGAGGTACTCGAGGAGACGAGTGCCGGAGTGATGCCGCAATTCGCAGTAGCAGTAGAATTTTGAGAGAAGGTACATGGCCCAAAGAAAACAGAGCGATAGGCCCGCAACATGTAAATTGCTGAGATAACAACACCCCAGATAGCAGCAATCGTAGCAATCATGAAACCCAAGGATCCGTGATCAATGATCACAGTAGCTGTGGCTCCAAAAAAGATGAGGATTTCGCCAGCGAAGTTGGTAAATCCTGGCAGACCTATCGAGGCCATCGTTGCGAATCCAAAGAGAAGTGATGCCCTTGGGAAAAGCTGAGCTAATCCTCCTAGCTGTTGATAATCGAGTGTTTTAGTTCGACGACGAAGTGCTCCGCAAAGTGCAAAGAGGGCAGCAATAGAGAGTCCATGTCCAAACATCAGAAGTGCAGCCCCACTCAGGCTGAGGATATTGAAAGCCACCAGACCCAGGAAAATAGTTCCCATGTGCATCACACTTGAATAGGCAATGGTCCAATCGAGTTGGCGTTGAGCGATCGTGACATAGCCAATGTAAAGAATATTGCAGACTAGCAAAACGAGCAAGAGTGTCGAAAATTTTTCAACCGCTGTAGGAAAAATAGGAAGCCCTAGTCGGATTAATCCGTAGAGACCAAACTTTTTCAAGACGCCAGCATGAAGCATCGCTGTAGGTGCCGGAGCACTGGAATAGGTGCTAGGAGCCCAAGAATGAAAAGGAAAGAGTGAAACCAACGTTCCAAATCCAAAAAGTAGCAAGAGATAAATCCAGGAGGAAGGATGGCTGATATCTTTCTGACTTAATTCTGTCATCACGCGAAAATCAAAAGAGCGCAGGCCACTAGGGGCTGCAAGGTAGAGAGCGACAATTCCCAAAAGAACAATAAAACTACCAGCTCCAAGATAGAGTGTGGCTTTCCAAGCGGCTGCTTGACGATCTCCAGATCCCCAGATTCCAATCATGATAAAGACAGGGATAAGTGCTAGTTCATGAAAGCCATAAAGAAAAAAAGTGTCTAACGAAGAAAAGGCTCCCGTTAACGCAGCGGAGATAAAAAGCAAGCAGCTATAAAAAAGAACGGGAGAGCGTTCTATTTTAGGAGTAGTCCAAACAGCCGTAAAGGACACAAGTGTTGTTAACAATAACATCGTGAGACTTAGCCCATCAGCTCCTAATGTAAAATTAAGTCCAAGTTGTGGAATCAAGTGTGACTCTTGCAGATATTGCCATCCAGCCAGAACGCGGTCGTAATGGAGGAATAAAAAGAGACTTAATACGAAGTTTAACCCTGTTGCCAAGAGTGACGTAAAACGAGCAGGCGCCCCAACCATGATAAAAGCAATGGCAAAGAGCGGAAGAAGAATAAGGAAAAGAAGTGGACTCATGAAACAAAAAGTAAAGAGTAAAGAGTAAAGGGTAAAGAGTGCGCGTATTGCTCGTTATGATTTTTACAAAGTCTCCACATGGTCGTACTACTGAATAGATATTTTTGACTTTTCAAATTTAATGAATGCGCAGCAGAAGCACAATCATTCCAACAACACCTCCAGCAAGGAAGAGTGTGTAGGCTTGAAGATTGCCAACTTGAAAAAGGCGTAGTGCAAAACCAAAGGACCAAGCTAATGCAGCACTTCCTTGAACGAGAAGTCCATCAATGATCCAACGATCTACAAAAGCTAAGGCGTTAGCAAATCCGCCTTGGATGTTTTTTACAAACCAGTCGTAAAGCGCATCAATATAAAATCGATTTACAAGAAGAGGGATGCAAATCGGATCTTTCGTCGCGTTGCGGTAAACGGCGATAGCAGCAAACGTTCCAACTAAGAAAAAAGCAACAAAGATCCATTCCACGAATGCTGGCACTTCGTGTGGAAGCTCTAGGCTTCCGAGTGGAGTGATGAAATAACGCGTGATCAAGGGATAACCTGAGAAAATTGCTGGGATAGAAAGCAGTATCAGCGGGAGTGTCATCACCAGTGGTGATTCTGGAGCAGTCCGTGCATGTTCCGTGCGAGGCGTTCCAAAGAAAGCAACGACGCAAACACGCGTGATATAAAAAGCGGTGAGACCAGCGGCAATAACAATCATCCAAAAGACAATTTTATTTTCTTCAAACGCAAATTTCATGATCAAATCCTTGCTGAAGCTGCCACTGAAAAAAGGACAACCTGCCAACGCTAACATACCGCATAAAAAGGTCACAAAAGTAATAGGCATCCGCTTGCGAAGGCCTCCCATTTTCCAAATATCGAGTTCATGATGCATGCTGACCATGACCGATCCTGATGTTAAAAAGAGAAGGCATTTAAAAAAAGCATGCGTAAAAAGATGAAACATGGGAACACTTGCTGCCGTGGCAACTCCGACAGCAGTAACCATGTAGCCAAGTTGGGAGATAGTCGAATAGGCTAAGACCCTTTTGAAATCATTTTGTTGTGTTCCTAAAAAAGCTGCTCCAAGGGTTGTGATTCCACCAATCCAAAGAATGATCTCACGAGCACCGGGAGAAAAGTGGAGCAGTGGGAAAATCCGAGCAAGCATGTAAACGCCGGCTGCGACCATAGTTGCCGCATGAAGCAACGAGGAAACAGGGGTAGGACCTTCCATGGAGTTGGGTAACCAGACATGCAGTGGAAATTGTGCAGACTTTCCAATAGTGCCACAAAAAATAAAAACTAACGAGACAGCAAGTAGTATTGGATGACCTACAAAAAGAGAAAGTGAATGATTAATGGTGGAGAAAGCAACACCACCTGTGGCAATCCATAAAAGTAAGATTCCTATTAGAAACCCGAAATCGCCAATGCGATTGACGATAAAAGCCTGCTTTCCAGCATCAGCAGCTGAATCCTTTTCAAAAAAATGCATGATGAGAAGATAGGAACTAAACCCAACAAGCTCCCAACTGATGTAGAGCATGACAAAATTATCTGCCAGAACGATGCCAAGCATCGAAAAGAGGAAAAAAGCAAGCCCTGCAAAAAAACGAGCATAGCCACTTTCTTCGCGCATGTAACCAATGGAGTATGTAAAAACGAGCGTTGCAATCGTGGTTACGACGACAAGCATGGTTCGTGTTAAAGGATCCACCGTCATCCCAATGGAGATCGTTAAAGCTTCACCAAAGTCAATCCACTTTATTCCTGGAACGATAAAATCAACACCACGGAAAAAAATGATCCAACTCGCAACGCATGAAATTAAAGCAGCCGCGATTGCCAAAGTGGCAGCTGCTGGTTTATTGCGTCGTGTAACACATAAAATAAGAGCGGCAGCAACTAGTGGGGCCAAATAGATAATCCAGATGAGACTAGAGGCTGAAGGCTGGGGGCTGGAGGCTGCAGCAACACAAACGTTATTTAAAAATGAGGTCAGCATAAGTGGTGTTCTTTTTGAGCCTTAAAACTTCAACCTATTCAAATCTTCCGTATGGGTGATTTGCCGGGAGCGGAAAAGTGCAACAATAATAGCTAGTCCCACGGCAACTTCTGCTGCAGCTACCGTGATAATAAAGAAAACTAAAACTTGTGCGTCGTAATTTTGATGACCATTGACAATCCCGTAGCGTGAAAAAGCAACCAGAGAGAGATTTGTAGCACTCAGCATCATTTCAAGGCACATGAAAATGATGATGATATTGCGTCGAAGGATGACTCCAGCAAGACCTAAAGAAAAAAGGAGACCGCTGGCCATGAGGTAGTGAGAGAGGGTGGTCATGCGATGGAGAAGGGCTTATAGACTGTAGGCTGTAGAGAAAAATTGTTTCGATGTAATAAGTTCATTTCTATGGTTAATTTATAGATTAGAGAAAGTGTGGATGAAATTTCAAGTAGCTTTGCCTACAGCCTTGCGGCTTAACAAACATGATAAGTATGTAAGACGGAATAATCATTTTCAAAAATTATTCCCCTATTTAGAAAGCTACTTCAGCGTCCGTCGGCTTAAGAGGACAACACCAACGGTTGCAACTAAAAGCAAGACGCCGATAATTTGGAATGGTAAATTAAAAGAGTGGAAAAGAGTCAATCCGATCATTTTTATGTCGTGAGGTGTTGCGGCTAAGGCCGGCATCGGTTGAGAGAATTGAGAACTTGTGCTGAGCACCTCAGAAAGAAGTCCCAAAAAGCACAAGACAACAGTCGTTCCACCTAACATTACCCCAAATTTAATACGACGACATTCTTCTGCTTGCAGATTAAGAAGCATAATGATGAAAAGAAAGAGAACCATCACAGCTCCTGCAGTAACGAGGATCTGAACAATGGCAATAAAGAATGCGTCGAGTGTTACAAAAATGGCAGCTAAACAAATAAAAGAACTAACCAAACACATGGCACAGGAAATAGGACTACGGAGCGTGACGACTCCGAGCCCGAAAGCGATCATGAGCGAAGAAAAAATCCAAAAAAGTGTTAGTTGCATGGGGCAGAGGCGGGTGAAGCGTAGAGAGTAAAGGGTAATGAGTGCTGGCGCTATTAATGAAGTGCTATGTTTGAAAGTTTTATTTTTCTCAAGAGAAGCTCTATTTAAATATTATTCTAGGAAATTTAATTTGATTGGGATCTTAAACCTAAAAACGTGAATCGAAATGGGAAATATGGCGCAAGGACTTGGTCTCAGGTTGTTTTTTAAAAGCGTACAGCGCACCTGGATGGTTCGTAAGCGATTTGAAAAAGCAAACTGAGGCCACGTATATTGCGTCAGATTTTCTGTTTCCATTCATGTTTTTAGGTTAAAATACTCTTTACGCTTCACTCTTTAGTGGATTGGTCGGCCAGTCATTTCTTTTCATTCCATTTGAAAACCAATCCCGTCATTACTCCACCCATTTCATAGAGTTTCTCTTTATGATGAATCATTTCATTTCGGTTGAGTCCTGTGACAGAGTAGTCCTTACGTAAAAAAATAGCCTGCTCCGGACAAACCTCTTCGCATAAGCCACAATAAATACAGCGAGCCATATCGATGTCAAATTCGCGAGGAGCTTTTTCAACTTTACGCCAAGGATCCCCTTCTGGAATTTCCATGGGCTGAATGGTGATAGCACGCGGCGGGCAAATGAATTCACAAAGTTGGCATGAGACACAACGCTCATGACCATGCTCATCTTTGACTAAGGTCGGCGCACCTCGATACCACTCTGGCAAATGGGCGTCCCACTTCTCTTCTGGATATTGCATGGTGATGACACCTTTACCCAGAAGCGATTTTTTGAAATGCTTCCACGTAATAGCAAGTCCTCCAATGATTGCTGGAAGATACAGTTTTTCGATCCAGGTTAGTTTTTTCCGATTAACGATCATGGCGTGGAGATAAGTAACGAGTAACGGGTAAAGGGGCTGGCAACTAAACAAGTAAAGGGGAACGAGTGAAGAGTAAAGAGCATGAAAATCATTTTCTAAGTTTTGTTTTTTGAAATGACATCCTATAAAACATGAATTTCGATAAACTGATTTCGTTACGATTCTATCCTCTTCACTCTTGACCGGTTAGTCTTTACGGCTTTGTTCAGTGGATATACGTCAAAACAAGAGCAGCAAGGAAAATGTTAGCAACAGCTAATTCAAAAAAGAAGTACCAACCGAGTTTCATCAGTTGGTCGAAACGAAAACGCGGGATTGTCCAACGAACCCAAATAAAAATAAAGAGTAGTACGATGATTTTAGCGAAGAAAACGGCAATATTGACCAGGCCCCAGAACCAACCATGAGTGCCATCAGGAATAAGGGGTAAACTCCAGCCTCCCAAAAAAAGAGTCGTAATCACACCGGCACCGGCAATCATGGCCGTATATTCTCCGAGGAAAAAGAGAGCGAATCCCATGGAGGAATATTCGGTATGATAGCCACCAATGAGTTCTTGTTCGGCTTCTGGAAGATCGAAGGGGAGACGATTTGTTTCCGCAAACATCGAGATGAAAAAGATGATGAAAGAAATGAAGAGTGGAATCCAAAGCAAAAATTGCCGTAACGAACATCCTGCACGGAAGGCTTCCCAGAGCGCAACAGGATGCAAGAGTGTCTCTAGGCTCATTCCTTGGGGCCAACAAGGAGCGATCATCCACCCATGGAGCACTTGGTAATTGACGATCTCATTTAAATTCAACGAGCCTACGACCATGAAAATAGGAATGAGCGAGAGCGCAAGCGATAATTCATAAGAAATCATTTGAGAGCTTGAACGAATGCCACCTAAAAAGGGATATTTTGAATTCGAAGACCAACCTGCAAGAACAATGCCGTAGACGGAAATTGAAGAAATAGCCAAGACGTAGAGCGCTCCCACATTGATGCTAGCAATCGTCATAGGGACCCCAAACAAGGAGCTGCCGAAAGGCAATACTCCTAGCACCAAAACTGGTGGTACCATGGCTAGCTTGGAAGCGAGTCTAAAATAAAAATAATTTGCACTCTTCGGTGTGAAATTTTCTTTAAGCAATAATTTTACGGCATCTGCAATCGGTTGCAACAAGCCCTGCCACCCGACACGATTGGGGCCTAGGCGATCTTGAATCAATGCGCTTACGCGACGTTCCGCATAAACAGTATAAGAGACAAGGCCCAAGATGATCGCAAGCAGTATGGCTGATTTTAACAATGTTGTCCAAATCAAGAATCCAATGGGACTCATGAGGCTATGTCCCAGAAACTTTAATAATGTCCAAGCAGCTGGTGAAAAAAATTGGCTTATGAAATTAGAAACATCCATGATGGTCTCAACAGTATGTGGCAAGAGTACAATGCACTTTATCGTTGTGTCGAGCGCCTAATAGTAATTGCTCATCTCTATCTAAAAAAGGATGTGAGCGATGACGTAGCAGTAATTCTCTGAAACGTTCTATTTCCTTTCAGGTTTTTTTTATGCAAAATGTTATTTTTCTTTTTCCTATTCTTCTTTATTCATGATGCTTCTGTAGCAGAGGCTCAAAAAAAAATAATACCCCAGCACGTGACGGTTGCCATTGACCTCGCGCATCCGACATCTATTGCTGATTTATCCAACACAATGGGAGGAGGTATTGATGGTCATGATGGAGGTGAAGACGAGAGATTATCACCTCAACATGTTCATGCGATGCTGAGCGCGGGACTCAAGCCCCTTTCTTATCGGCTTCGCACCGAGCTAGGAATCGAGGCATGGCACTGGAATCCCATGGGAACTTGGAGTGATGAGAGGCATCACCAAGGCTATTGGACCTCTTCAACGCAATCGAAGATGCCGATTACCAAAAGCTATGGCTATCGTTTGCCGCGCCGTGGTAATACGCTGGATGAGGCTAATAACGATAGCTGCTCGCGACTCGACGATGGAAATCCTAATACCTTTTGGAAAAGCAATCCTTACCTTACCGAGTACTACACGGGAGAATCCGATGCGCAACATCCGCAATGGATCTTGATCGATTTTGGAAAACCCGTCTTGGTTAATGCAGCACGTCTCTATTGGAAGGATCCGTACGCTAAACAATTTCGTATTCAGTATTCCCGTGGTGGCGATCTCTATTTTGGAAACAACAAGGTGTGGCACGATTTTCCAAAGGGAAATATTCATGATGGTCGTGGAGGTTCACCAATACTTGATCTTGGAACGCCTCATACTCTTGTTGGAAAGTCACTGCGTGTTCAATATGTCCGTATTGTCATGACAGAAAGCTCTGGTATAGGGCCACAAGGCAGCAGCGATCCTCGCGATGCTATGGGATATGCTCTTGGTGAGGTTGAAATAGGATTTTTAAAAGCTGGAAAATTTCAAGATCATCTCATTCATCGTCCTGATCAACGGCAAACCTTGATCTACGTTTCTTCAACAGATCCGTGGCATCGAGCCTCAGACCGTGATGAAAAGACTGAACAACCAGGTCTCGACCTTGTGGCACAATCCGGACTTGGCAATCATCAGCCTATTCTTTGGTCGGTCCCATTCTTATATGACACGCCTGAAAATGCTGCTGCCGAAGTCGATTTTTTACAGCAACGCGGTTACCTCTTCGCTTCTCAGCGCCTAGAACTCGGCGAAGAGCCCGATGGACAGCGGGTCGATCCCAAAGATGTGGCAGAGCTCTATGACCAAACAGCCAAAAAAATCCATCATGCACATCCCAAGCTCCTTCTAGGTGGGCTGAGCTTTGTCACCATTGATGTTAATCCGGGTGACCTCATTTACCGCGTCGACAAACGTCCTTGGTTACGGCGTTTTTTTAAACAGCTGCAAAAAAAAGTAGAACAAGCGCATTTTCAATTTTTGACCTTTGAATGGTATCCTTTTGATGACTTGCTGCTACCCGCTGTTCCTTTGTTAACCCAACAACCACGACGTCTCCAAGAAGCGGTGAAGCGGATCCGTCATGGAGGGATTCCAGCCAAGATGCCACTCATGATCAGCGAATATGGGTACTCGGTTTTTTCGGGAGAACCGGAAGTTACCTTATCAGCAGCACTTCTCCATGCTGACATAGCTGCACAATTCATGTTGCTCGGAGGAACGACTTCCTATCTTTATGGGTATGAGCCTGGTCAGCTAGAATGTAGCTTTGGTAACTCTTGGGGAAATCTCATGATGTTTCTTCAAGATCAGCATGAAATATCCGGGCTAGCACCTGTAACGCCTCTTCCTACCTATTACGGCGCGCAGCTCATTACGAAAAAATGGGCCTTTGGATTAGAGGGCCCTTGCGACATTTATCCTGCCACCACAGATGCCAAGACACACACGAGAGATCCTTACCTCACTGCTTATTTTCTGCGGGCCCAGTGCCGCGGACAAAAAAGATATTCACTCCTCTTGGTAAACAAAAATCCCACCGCGGCCTATCGTCTTCAATGTCGATGGAAGAATGCTCCCCATGGCTATCTGAATAAAGAATTCTCTGGTGCCTGGAGGTACACTTCCTACTGCTCGAAACAATATCAATGGCACGCCGCTCAAGCCAATGGATACCCTCTACGGAACAAGCCCCCCGTGGAATTCTCTTGCCAAAGTCATCTTCAGCCTGAAAGCCATGGTCCATTGATTACATTTGAACACGATGGAAAAGAAGTGATCATTCCTCCATGGTCGATTACGGTCCTCAGCAGAATTCTTCAGCGTTGATTCTGGGAACATTTTAAACCAACATCCATTCCATGAATTACCTCGAACGAGCACGTCGCGTTTTAACAATTGAGTCAGCAGAGATCTCTCTGCTGGCAAGCCGTCTGGATCATCGTTTTGAAAAAGCCATAGCGTTGTTTCTAGAAACAATAGAGCGTCGTGGAAAAATTATTGTGCTCGGTGTTGGAAAATCGGGGCACATTGGAGAAAAAATTGTCGCAACGCTCACAAGTACCGGAGTCCCTGCTGTAGTACTCAATTCTCTCAATGCGCTGCATGGCGATCTTGGGGTCGTTTGCGATGGCGATCTTTTTCTGCTCTTAAGTTACAGCGGGGAGACCGAAGAACTACTCAACCTTCTTCCTTCACTCGCCCATTTTGATGCCCGGCGCATTGCCATGACAAGCAACCATGATTCTATCTTAGCGAAATCGAGTGATGTGGTTTTGGATGTCACTGTTTCTCAGGAAGCATGTCCTCATAACTTAGCACCTACCTCGAGTACGACCGTCATGATGGCTCTGGGAGATGCATTGGCCATGGTTCTCTTAGAGGCGCGTGGTTTTACACGTGAAAATTTCGCCCGCTTTCATCCTGCAGGTCATTTGGGACGTTCTATTTTACTACGTGTTCACAATATGATGCGTCCTCTCGCAGACGTTGTCGTCCTAAAACCAGAGACATTGATTGTTGATGTTTTAAAAGAACTGACCTCAAAGCGTCTCGGCGCTGCCATCATCACTCATGAAGATGGAACGTTGGCTGGCATTTTTACCCATGGGGACTTTGTCCGTCATTTTACTTCCGATCGAAATGTTCACGAACGTCACGTTGGTGAACTCATGACCACTGCCCCCATCACTATTGATCAAGATAAAATTGCTGCTGACGTCTTGGCCATTCTAGAACATCACCGTATCGAAGATCTCGTTGTTGTCGATGCCACACAAAAAGTGGTAGGGCTTATTGATTCTCAGGATCTCTTTAGGTGGAGAATCTTGTAGAATCTGCATTTCAAAGCCTACTGAGACTGCGAATAACAGCGTCGCGCCGGTGCTTGTTCCACGATCTTCAGAATCATATATTCAAACAAGCTGCGTAGCAGCTGCACGCATCCCCTTAACCTGGAAATAGACTATACATACCCGTTCATAGGAACGGGTAAGAAGATGGAAGTTTGAAGTTTGAAGATGGAAGATGGGAGTCGACCTGCTTAGGTTGGTGAAAATAGGTT
>JBMOFC010000001.1:0-120611 GCA_049314455.1 Chthoniobacterales bacterium | reverse complement strand
TCAAGAAAAAGAGCAAGTTCAGATCGTGCCCTTATGGATTTAAAAGACTATACATATTGACTCGCTTGGCGAAGCTCGGCTCACCCCTTCGGAGCTTTCCTTCGGAAAGTCTATCCAGCGCCCTCCCGGGCAGCTGTATTGCCCAAGTCAAAATGTGAGTCTAACGCAGCATCCATAAGTCTTCCCGGCTTCTGCAGTAGATCGGCATAAAACATTCGGGTTAACCTCAAGAAAAAAGATTCCAAATTTTAAATTTATCTATTGACTCTGAAGCTATCTCTAAGTTATCAGAAGTGTCTCTTAGTCTCTTTTCAACCATTCAAACCAACAATATTAACAATATAAACTATGAAAAAAACATTATCACTCATTGCAATCGTACTCGCTACGGCCTCTGTGTCGTTGGCAGGACAAGCAGTTTCCTCTAAGAAAGTTGTTGTCGCTCCTGACGATTGCCGCTTCCGTGCCAATGAATGGCAGGTCGATATTTCTGCTACTGGAAAAGTGGGCGATTCTAGCTCTAACTACAATCAAGGTGTTGGTGGCAACTTAGGAGTCAATTACTTCTTTACTAAATATATTGGTATTGGCGTTGATGATTCTGTGGGAGGCACAGCACGACCTGGACAAGCCTCTGTGGGCTACGATTCCCTTCAAGCAGATTTGCTTGGTCGTTATCCCATTTGCTCCTGGAATCTGGCTCCCTACGTCATGGTTGGCGGTGGTGTTTCTTGGGCTACTACTAGCCAGGGTAATGGAAATGTTGGAGGCGGTCTCGAATATCGCTTGACCAAAAATGTCGCTCTCTTTGGTGACTGCCGTTGGCTTTTTGGCAGCAATGGATCCGGCTATTTGAGCCAAGCGCTTCCTCGTGCAGGAGTTCGTCTCGCTTTCTAAGTCATTACTTAGTTTGAAAGATTTTTAAAAAACGGCACTGGTTTTTCTAGTGCCGTTTTTTTTTACTTTAAAAAAACTTTTTTCTCATAGTAGTGCATTACTGTTTCTTAAAAACTTCCATGCAAAAACCACTCTTATTCTTTGCAGGTGTGCTCATGACCGCTTCCCTCGCCTTTGCTGGTCAGAACCTCTCTTCTAAAAAAGTTATGGTTGCTCCTGACGAGTGTCGCTTCCGGGCTCATGAATGGCAAGTTGATGTATCTGTGGCTGGAAGAACTGGAATGATCAATAGTCATTCTGGTTATGAAGGTATAGGAGGCAATCTGGGAATCAGCTACTTTTTTACAAAATATCTTGGTGTTGGGATTGATAATAGTGTTGGAGGTGGCTTTTTGACTGGTAAACCTTCGACTGCGTACGATCAATTTCAAGCTGATCTTCTTGTGCGTTATCCTATCTGCGCCTTCAATTTCACTCCCTACATCATGATTGGTGGTGGAAGCTCGTGGGCGGTAGTGACTCAAGGTAATGGCAATCTTGGTGGTGGCCTTGAATACCGTTTTACTCCTAATGTTGGTCTCTTTGCAGATTGCCGTTGGCTTTATGGAACGGACAGGGGCGTCCTCAGCGAAGCCCTTCCACGTGTCGGAATTCGTTTTGCTTTCTAATAAAAATTTACTTCAAGACGGCCGTAGGTCTCTCCAGCGCCATTTTTTTGGTTTTCTTTTTTTACAGTTGCACTCTCACTTCTTTTAACCCATTGTCATCGCTTCTTACAAAAAATATCTATGAATAAAACACTATCACTTCTTGCAGCAATACTCATGACAGCTTCCATCTCCTTTGCAGGTCAGGCTGTTTCTTCTAAAAAAGTTGTTGTCGCTCCTGATGATTGCCGCTTCCATGCTCACGAATGGCAAATTGATACTTCAACTGTTGGGCTTATTGGCCTCAGTGGAGGTCAGAGCAAACAAGGACTTGGTGGTAATCTCGGAGTAAACTACTTTTTCTCAAAATATTTGGGTGTTGGAATCGATGATTCTGTAGGAAGCGAACGTAATGCTGGTTTCAATGGCTTTGATGGCCTTCAAGCTTTCACAAGCCTTCAAGCAGACCTTCTCCTTCGTTATCCTATCTGTGGATGGAACCTTGCACCTTATGCCATGATTGGTGGTGGAGCAACATGGGGACCAACGAGCCAAGGAGATGGCAATGTAGGTGGTGGTCTCGAATGGCGTTTTATGCGCAACCTCGGTTTTTTTGCTGATTGCCGTTGGCTCTATGGAAACAGTGGTAGCTTTGTCGTGAGTCAAGCATTGCCTCGCGTGGGCTTCCGTCTCTCTTTCTAAAAAACAACTCAACCTTTCAAAATTTCAAACGGCATCGAAGCAATTCGGTGCCGTTTTTTTTGAACAAAGACCTGTATTCGTTCATAGGAATGGATTCAGTTGAAGTTGAAGCAGCAAAAAAGCGAATCTTTTCAGAAAATGAGCATTACATTTATCGAAGATTTTGTTTTAACTACAGCCTATAGCCTACAGCCTTATCCGTTATCCGTTATGTAACGGATACAGAGACCCGTTTCTTGCCAATTCATCGATACTTTGACTATCCTCGAATTTTCCATGACTTCCTCAGAACTTCGCAATTCCTTCCTCGCTTTTTTTCGCAGCAAGCAGCACTCGATTGTCTCCTCAGCGAGCCTTCTCCCTGATTCTCCCAACCTGCTTTTTACCAATGCTGGGATGAATCAATTCGTTCCAATTTTTCTTGGCAAGGCTCCCTGCCCCTACACACCTGCGCGTGCAGCCAATTCACAAAAGTGCATCCGTGCCGGAGGAAAACATAACGACCTAGAAGATGTGGGGCTTGATACGTATCACCACACTTTTTTTGAGATGCTGGGAAATTGGTCCTTCGGTGATTATTTTAAAAAAGAAGCCATTGATTGGGCCTGGGAACTCTTAGTTGAAATCTGGAAGTTTCCACCAGAGCGCCTCTATGCCACCGTTTATCAACCTGCTCCCGGTGACCCTGCGAGTTTTGATCAGGAAGCCTATGATCTCTGGGCTACTCATTTTTCTCAAGTGGGACTTGATCCCAAAGTGCATATTGTTCCTGGCAATCGAAAAGACAACTTCTGGATGATGGGCGAAACAGGCCCTTGCGGTCCCTGTTCAGAGCTGCATGTCGACCTTACTCCTAGCGGCGATACTCGTGGAGCCCTTGTGAACAAAGGAGCTGCTGAATGTATCGAAATTTGGAACCTCGTCTTTATTCAATTCAATGCCAATGCCGATGGAACCTTCGTTCCCTTGCAACAACGTCATGTCGATACTGGGATGGGTTTTGAGCGCCTCTGCTCCATCATCCAAGGAACGCGAGGGTTTACGGAATTTGGCAATGCCATCATCTCCAACTACGAAACTGATCTTTTCCGTCCGATTTTTGCAGCACTCGAAGAAATGAGCGGTCTGCGTTATGGGTCCACACTACCCCAGCCCATCCCAGAAAGAAGAGTAGAAACGCTCAGCCCTCTTTCGAAACTCGCTTATGCTGATGAAGTGCCAGGAGATTCCGGCGCGCAGCGAAGAAGTGTACTTAAGGTACTCGATAGAGCGAGCACCGGAACGACGACGCAATTCACAGCAGAAGTAGAGTTACAAAGAGTGGCTGTCACGGAGCAAGAAAAAATTGATGTCGCCTTCCGCGTCATCGCCGACCATGTGCGCACCTTGGGGTTTGCGATTGCCGATGGTATTGAACCTGGCAACAACGATCGAAACTACGTCTTGCGCCGTATTTTACGACGTGCTGTGCGTTATGGTCGTACCCTCGGTTTTCAAAAACCATTCCTCTATCAACTTGCCCCGCTCCTCGCCACAATCATGGGAGATGCGTTCCCGGAAGTGCGCACACGCGAACAGGAGATTGCAACAGTACTACGCTGCGAGGAAGAGTCTTTTCACAAGACACTCGAAAAAGGGTTAGCACTTTTTGAAGAGGAGGCGGCCAACCAAAAAGAAATTTCTGGAAAAGTGGCATTCCGTCTCTATGACGAACAAGGCTTTCCCCTAGATCTCACCGAGCTCCTCGCGCGTGAGCGTGGTATGGGTGTTGACCATGCGGGCTTTGAAAAGCTGATGGAAGAACAACGGACGCGCGCTCGTGCTGCCCAGAAAAAAGAAATCATCCAAATCTCTTCGCTCACGACGAGCGTACCGACCATATTTCTGGGATTTGATCAACTCACAACACCAGCAACACTTTTAGAAACCATGTTGCTTCCAGAAGGCCGCACCGCCTTGATCTTCGATCGTACGGTTTGCTACGGTGAAATGGGAGGACAAGTAGGTGACACTGGTGTTTTTGAAACAGAAGGAAAATCGTATTCCATCATCAACACGAAAAAACAAGGATCACTCTTTTTACATATCATCCAAGGAGAACCGCCTGCTCTTTCCACAACAGGAAAGCTCACGGTCACTCCATCACGTCGTCACGCCATAGAGCGCCATCATACGGCAACCCATCTTTTACATTGGGCGCTACATCAGATTGTGGGCCCCACTGTCGTTCAAAAAGGTTCTTATGTCGGAAGCGAGAAACTCACCTTCGATTTCAATAGCGCTCCCCTCACTCCATCCCAGTTAAAAAGCGTCGAACGCCTCATGGTGGAGGAGATTTTGAAAAATCATCCTGTCAGCTGGGAAGAAGTCCCGTACGAAGAGGTTAAAAAGCGCCCCGAGATCATGCAGTTTTTTGGAGAAAAATATGGAGATCGTGTGCGCGTCGTCCAAATCGGAGGAGAAGTCGATTGTTTAAATAGACCTCTTTCGAAATTCGCTACTGCGGATGCAGTGAAAGGCGCTACGGCGCACAGCCCCGGAGTGTACAATTTGGTACTCGAGGATGCGAGCACCGGAGCAACGCAGCACTGCGCCGCAGTAGTAGATTTTCCAAAGAGGTCTGGTTTCTCCATGGAACTCTGCGGTGGAACTCATGTCCGCAATCTTGGTCAAATCGGTTCTTTCCGCATTGTGAGTGAAGGAGCAGTAGCCGCTGGCATTCGTCGTATCGAGGCCGTAGCTGGTCTTGCAGCCTATGAACTCGTGACACAAGAAGCTTCGACCTTACGCACGCTTGCAACAACTTTGCGTGCTCCACTCCATGAAGTAGAAAAAAAAGTGGAAATCTCGCTTGGAAAAATTTCCTCCCTTGAAAAAGAAGTCGAGTCTCTTCACCAAGAAATAGCAGAAGGAATCGCAACCTCACTTCTCCAACAATCCATCACCTTAGGGACGATTCCCACCATCATCGCTACACTCCCAGCAGCCGATGCCACACGCCTTCAAGCCGTATCAACAGCCTTGCAAAAAAACTTCGAGGGTGTTCTACTCCTGGCCGGTACCAACGGAAAAACCGTTTCACTCATGGCCACGGTCTCTCCCAATTTCAGAAAAAAAATCGCTGCCGGAAAACTGATCCAAGCTATTGCTCCGCTTATCGGTGGCAAAGGAGGAGGCACGCCCGAGGCGGCACGAGGGGGAGGAACAGCTGTAGAAGAGTTGCCCAAGGCCTTAAATCACGCTAAGGAGTATATCCTAATTCAGCAATCATGAACTGCTAATAAAAACCAACGATGAACCCTCTAAGTACATCACTTGAACCAACGGTAGACCCTGCTAGCCCAATCAACACTTTTTCTAGTGAAGCGAGCAATGTGAAAGAAGCTCGTTCAGAACAAGCGCCTCACGTTATTCCATTCTTTTTTGATGGCTTTCATGAACCTGTTGCTATTGATAAAAGCACCCAGGAACGTCTTGCTGTCAGATTATCAAAACAAGAAAAAGAGTTTGTTGTGTTAACAGCACCAAATAAGTTGCATGGAAGAATAGTGGCGAATATATGCAATTTCTTCGGGAACAATCAAAAAATAGCTGAGAAATTAAGAGCCGATTTAAGAGCAAAATATACTAATACTATTGCAGATAAAATTTTCAGTGATGACTATTACAATGTAGCCGAGACAAAAGGCCTTTCTGTATTAGAAATAGAAAGAATTTATAAAGTTGCAATAGCTGATAAATTAAGAGCAGATTTAAGAGCAAAATATACTAAGGATATTGCAGATAAAATTTTCAGTGATGACTGTTACACTGTAGCCAAGACAGAAGGCCTTTCTGTATCAGAAATAGAAAAAATTTATAAAGTTGCCGATAACCTTTATAAGGCACCTAAAGAAAATAGTACGACCCTCTCTGAAACTCCCTCTAACAGCTCCGAACCTCAAGACCCCTTAAACCTTGATTCACGTCTTTTGACTAACAACAATGGCACTAACGATTCAGAGTATATTCTAGAAAATGGAGGTGCTTCTAGATCTACATCTTCTTCGAGCACCACAAATACAGAAAGCGATACAGAACCTACTATAAATAGCAGTCATAAGAATTCCCGACCTCCATCACCAACACGTTCTACAACAACGTCAGAAGATAACAATTCTACAATATCTGCGAATCGTAGTAGTGATCATGGTAATTCACCTGGTCCAAATGATGAGGGAAAAACCAATCCAGAAATTAATTCAACTACGAAACAGAGGTTAGAAAATAGAAGTAATAGCACATTAAATAGAGCAAATGCGCAGTCAGGCGTGATTCTAAGAAAAGTCATCAGTCTAGAAGACCAGAAGGAGATATCAAGACTATGGTCGATCGCTGGTAAATACCGGGAACATTTTAAAACTATTCAAGATTTGACTCAAAACCGTGATTCTTTATCGGAAAAAATAAAAAGTCTCCAGAAAGAAATCTCATTAGTTGCTACAAAAAATAGAGAGTCACAACAAAAGATGCTTCTTGCATTATCAACCGACAAAGCAAATACGGAAAAAGAATTAAAAGACCTTAATAAAAATATAAAGAGTCTCACAGACCAACGTGATACTCTTTTTGCGACAATCAATGCTAAAATCAAAATATTAAATTCAGCATATAGTTTTGATTCGAACGGTAATCTCCTTGATGAAAAAGGAGAGATCTTGACGAATACGTTTACTATCAGTGAACAGTCAGCGGTCACATCATACGCTTAATAGCATCTTGGTTCATACAACTCCGTTACAATCAGCAATCATAAGCTGCTAACAAAAACCAACAATGAGCACTAGGAATATACCATCTCTGCAACCAACAAAACCTGCTACTGTCAATGAGATTTCTTCTGATCAACTGAGCGAGGCGCAAGCAGCTAATGCAGAAAAGGCACCTAGGGTTATCCCTTATACCCTGTTGGGTTGGGGAAGTTGGGCGTACGCACCAAGTTACATTAGTGAAAAAACTGCCAATCGTCTTGCTGTCAAATTAGCGAAGATCAAAGCAGGAGAAAAAGAAGAATTCGTCGTGTTAACAGCACCGAATACGTTCTATGGAAGAATAGTAGCCTCTATTGCAAAAATAGTAGCCTCTATATTTGGAGATAAAAATATGGCTTTTAAGATCAGAGAGAACTTAGTGGAAAAATATGATAACCTTATTGCCGAACAAGTCTTACCTCAAAATTTTTGTAATGTTGCTGAAGAAAATACGTTTTCAGTTTTAGAGATAAAAAAGATCTACGATTACGCCGCCTTGCTTTTTGAGCAAAGTAAAATAGATAAAACTCAAACTCAACACCACACACCCGTTGTTTCATCCTCCTTAGAAAGCAAAAAAAACCCTTCTCGTATTCCAGAAAGCGACGATGAGACTGGTACTTCAAACTCTACTCCACGAAATCGAGCTGGTTCTCATGAAAGTGGGTCTCACTCTCGATCTTTATCGAGTGGAATCAAACATCAAAAACTCAAGATCTCAGGCTATGCCGCAGATAGCGAAGACTACGATGGCGATGATAATGATGATTGGCTCCCTCATAAAATTCTATCAAAAAACCAAAGACTAGGATTATCCCAACACGTCATGACTGTTGATGCGTCGCATCCGAAAAGTACAAGCAACAATCCAGAATTCGATGACAAAGGGTATGATGCTGACGGTGATGATTCTGATGACGATGAGAAGCAATTCCCTCTTAAGGTTAAATTAAAAGAGCTTTATGATTCTGATGACGAGAGTGAATTTCTTCTTGAAACTCGATTACAGGAGCTTCGCACTTATCAGAAAAGAGAACAATTAGATGATTTCCACAGTCCTGATCTTTTTCCTGTAGAAAATCCAGAAGATAGCACAACAACACCAGATGATTTCCACAGTCCTAATCTTTTTGCTGTAGAAAACCCAAAAGATGACGATTCAGAAGGATCCATGAGCCGCAGCAGGACGAATCATAACAATCCATTGACTTCAAGCTATCAAGAAGGAAGTGATCCCATGATCCCTGTTTCAGAAGAAAAAATTTCTCTCATGTCCGCAGAGGAAAAGAAAGACACTAACCTGGGGCAGAATATTACGGACCAAGAAGCACTTCTAAAGCCAGTAAGAACGCCAGAAGAGGAGCAACACTAAAAGAAATATTGGAGATATCAGGTCGCTATCGGAAGTATTTTGAGATAATTCAAAAAATAACTGAAGAACGCGCTTTTCTACAAAAAGAAATAGATACTCTCAATGGAGAGATAGCAACAGCCAAGCTAAAATCAACATCAAGCCTGCCTTCACTTTCGACACGCTTAAGAACTAAGGTAAGAATGCTTCAAAACAATGAAAAAACAGCACAGAATCTCACGGAACAACGCAATCAACTTTTTTTAACAATCAATACTGAAATCAAAACGATATATCCAAACTATAGATTTGATGAAAATGGAAACCTCCTTGATGAGTATGGGAAAATCTTAGACCCCTCTTTTACCGTTACCAAAGTCTAGTGGCACTCGTTCTCTGAATAGAAAAAAAGGGGTCAGGCTTCAAATTTCAAATTCTCAGGAAAGTCTTTCACTCAACCGGAAACATGCCCTTTTTCAAAAATGAATGCTCTACACCCCGAACTGTCATTCCCGTGGAAGCGGGAAACCATGCCGTCGTGGAGTTTTATTTTTGTGTTCATGAATACTTTTGGCGTCTGCAATTTATTTTTTACTTGGTGACGCTCCTAGTGCTTGTTCAGCAGAACAAGCAAGAAGATTGAAGATAGGAGATTGAAGATGGAAGCTAAAAATCCAAGCTCTTCCTGAAAGAAAAGATTTCATCCCCCTTCTTTTCTATCAAATGATCATACCGAAATTGTATCTTCTATCTTCCATCTACCATCTTCCTATCCGTTGTTTTCAACGGATACGATTTAGTGACGCTCGTGCCTGCATAAGAATTGACCGTGTTCTGGGCTCTCGCCTCCGCGGGAATGACAGAGGAAGGCGACGTGGGTAATACAGTTTATTAAATCGATAAGAGCACGTTATAAGCTGGCTCTTTTTCCTTATGACTGTGTTCTCAGATCTTACGTTATCTTTGGATAGCGCCTCAATCTTCGGCCTTGTCCTAAAAAAAATTTCTGCGCTTCTAATGCGCCCTTCTCAATTTAATAAACTATAAGGAAACTTTTACCTGAAACCTATAGTCTGTAGCTTTACCCGGTCCTGTGAACGGATACTTTAAAAAAGTGCCTTTTTTAATTTACTATCACTATTCGCGTAAGAGCATTCTGAATTGTTGTTATTACTAGTTCATATTCGACCTCTCACTCCAAGATTTTAAACTCATTACCCATCACTCTTTACCCTTTACTTGCCTTCAATCACTCACACCGCAGCGCCTTGACCGGATCGAGGCGTGAGGCCAACCAAGCCGGAACTAAGGCGGCAAGAGAGCAGATCGCAAAAGCACTTAGGCAGATGAGTGCGACATCACTAGGGACCACTTCCGCAGGAATTTCGGAAAATTGGTAAATGGTACGTGAAAAGATTTCAATCCCCAAGAAGGAGGAAAGAGCCTGGCTAACTTCATTACGAAAGCGGATCAGCGTCATTCCTAGAGCTAGTCCAGAAACCACGCCAATGATTCCTACAATCATTCCTTGTACTAAAAAAATCATGATGATTTGACCGGTGCGTGCTCCGAGCGCTTTAAGAATGCCAATCTCTCGTGTCTTTTGAACCGTAACGGTGATGAGTGTATTCATGATTCCAAAGGCAGCTACCAGCACGATGAACATGAGTAGGAAAAACATCACGTGTCGTTCCATGGCGATTGCATCAAAGAGTTGTTTGTTGGCATCCATCCAAGTCGTAACAACAAGATCTTCTGGGAGCTGCTCGCGTAGATTTTTTTGAACAATATCTGCACGATCTGCATTCTCGATCCAGAGCGCAAGCCCATGAACACTATCTCCGAGCCCATAGAGTTCTTGTCCAATATGGAGCGGAACGAGTAAAAATTCGCTATCATAAAAATAACGCCCCGTTTCGAAAATGCCGGTCACGGTCAATTCTGTTGGCAAGACCAGCTGACGGAGTGAATCTAAATTTGCCTTTCCTTTTTTTTCCTGAACGTGATCAAGCTCCTCTAAAATTTGATTTAGATTGTGCGAAGAATAGACCGTGATTTTATCTCCTACCTGCAAACCGAGAGTAGAAGCCATTTCTGAACCGACGACAGCATCGTTACCACTCAAATCAAAAGAACCTTCTTTAATAAACTTTTGAAGCTCCGCTTCTTTTTCTGGATCGATACCACGAATATTAGGAGTGAGTCGTCGGTGTTGAAATTCGACAATAACCGGACCCTGGACAAAAGGAGCCAGTGTTTTAACTTCAGGAAAATGATCTGCTTTTTTTGAAAGCTGCTGCCAATGATCGAGAATACCCTCTTTAGAAATCATGACATGAGCATCAAAGCCGATCACTTTACGTTGCAACTCCCGTTGAAATCCGGTCATTACCGAGATCACTAATATAAGAACTGTAATACCAAGCGTCACCCCGAGCACAGAGATTAGCGTGATTACCGAAAGAAAGGTACGCTTGGGCTGCAAATAACGGCGGGCTAAGAATAGGGTAGCAGACATGTGAGGAGGCTAGGCTGAAGGTGAAAGATCATTTAAAATGACGGGATAGCTCCGCTCTGTTTTACTGTCATGCTTATTAGGATCAATACAGTCATGACCAATACCGAGTGATGCTGGAAATTCATACTTAAAAACTTTTCCTGGATTTTGATCAGACCATTTTTTCACCACGTGCTCGATGAGTTGGCGGTTCACAACAAGATCTGCGCCAGAAAAGAGAATATCCATTTGCCCTGCCTTGAGAGGTCCTTGAAAAGAACGAATAGCACGTGAGAGCTGTAATGTCTTGGCAACACATTGAGTCCCATATCCTGGATAAACATAACTCGGATCGCTCTCATAGCCTTTTTTCCAAATATAAAAATTAGGAAGTCGAGCAAGAAGTGACATAACAATATCACATACCGGAACGGACCACTGATAAGGACTGAAAAAAGGAGAAATCAGCACAACACGATCAATCCCATCCCGATGTTGAGCCATCCAGGAAGCACCAAGCGCTCCAGCAGAAAGTCCCACTAAGATCACTTGATCTCCAAGGCCAGCGGCAATATCAAGGCTCGTAGCTGCTTGATCAACGAGGTCTTGTCCTGATTGTTCATTCTGTTTTTTATTAAAAATATTCGCATGCCCTGCATCGCGAGCCCTTAAAATGACCGCGTTGGCTCCTCGATCAAAAAGAAGTGTTGCCAGAGGAACCCATTGTTGAGGACAGCTGCTCAAACCATGTAGCAAAACAAAAACAGATTCTGTTTTTGTTCCATGCACCATCAAGCGCGAATGCCCTTCCGGACTCAAAGGGAGGGCAGCTTCTTGTTTTTCGATAGCAGAAAATTTTTTCAAAGCCTCCTCGTACGAGGCTGCGGGATGTGGTGTCGACGTAAAGTTAGGAACATGTAAAATCACAAAAATACTTCCTAAGAATGCAAGTAAGAAAAAAAAAGTAAGAATCAGCATTTTCACTGGTGTTCAGAATAAAAAGTCAGCACAAAGCGAGAAGTTATAACTTGTATCCTTGATCTGCCACAGATAATTTTTTTTAAAACGGTGAAGCTGCGTATTTCTTCCCAAACCAAAAACCTCATGAATACTTCTCAAAAAATAACGCCTCTTTTTCTTGTAACTCTTTTTTTGATTCTGACTGCTTGCATGACACAGGTGGAGGCGCAGGATCATCATATAAGGGGTGTAGACGATCCTGATTCCTACAAGAAATACATTGTACCTTTGCACATTAGCACATTGAAAAATGATTTTACTTACCCCGCATCTATTGATCTCCACATGAATCAGAAACTTGCTTTTGATATCACACTTCCTTCTGAAGAGACCTACTACTACGATGATAAGTTTTGTTTTTCTACATCTTATAATGCTGATGGTACTGATAAAGATGATGATCCCATTCTTATTCAAGGAGGGGAAACATTAGGTTATTTCTGGTATCCTCAACGCACAGGAACTGTCGTTCTTACATATGAAGTCAAATGGCACGATCGAAAAAAAAGCACGAATGGTGTTCCCATTATTATTGATAAAAATGGCCCTCCCCAAGTAGAAACTATTAAAGTGACAGTGGACGTCAAAGAAGTCGGTAAATAAGTATGAATGGCTCTAAATTAAGAAGCTTTTAGGATGAAAGCTCACTTTAAAATGAAGTCTAATACTCATTCCTCAGTCAGTTTGAGTGCAAGCAGGTTGAGTTTGAGCCACCTTCGCTGCTTCAGAGCATTCTCTTGTGTTGAATTGCAAAGCGCCATTTGAACTCAAACTCAAACTGGTTGCACTTAAACTTTGATCGCTTTAGAATACGTCAACTTGTTTTCTTGAGTAATCATCTCAAATCCCCCTTAAATTAGTGTCGCTCAACCCTGACCACTCCATTTTTGCTGATCCTCGTGGACGACGTCGGCGTTTCTTGCAAATAGCCATTATTGTGATGGCGCTCTTTTTTTTGAGTGCCTCTGCCTATTTTGTCTCAAGCCTGCTGGTCGCTCCGCGCTTAGGCCTTCCTCAAGAAGTGCGCAGCTATCGAACACCTCTCAAAGCATTTCAAGATCCAGGACTGCTAGAGAGCAAGGAGGATTGGCATCGCTGTCTGCGATCAACGGATCTTTTTCCTTTTCCTAAAAGTACGCTTAATGAAGGTGTAAGCAGTCCTCTCATGAGTTCTCTTACAAAAGCTGCTCCAGAGCGCCAAGAGCATCCTCCCCTCGAAAATAGTCCCTTCCGTATTCGCCTTGGTTATGGGGTTGATTGGGACCCCCAAAGTATTTTTTCGCTCAAGCATCATGCTGACTACTTAACGCATGTGGCTACTGATTGGTTTAATATTGTGGGTGTCGAAGGAGAGCTCGTAGAGACACCAAGCGAAGAAATTCGCTCCTTGTGCACTCGTAAAAATCTTGGCCTACTTCCGACTCTAAAAAATATCGATGGGAAAACCTGGCAGCCAGAGGCTATCGAAGGTCTCTTCAAAGCATCTCAAGAAGAGCAGGATATTTTTTTAAATCATCTCCTCAACCGCATGCCACCTGGAGCCATGGGGCTACTTATTGACTGGAATGAACTCGATCCTTCCTATCGCGCCGAGATTAATGAATTGCTCCTCCACCTCGGTCAAAAACTTCATGAGTCTCACTATGAATTTTGGATCACGATTTCAGCTGAGAAAGCAGAAACTATTTATGATCTTCAGGCGCTCAGTGATGTGGCTGATCACTTTGTCTTAACGCTCTATGATGAGAATTCAGAGCCGGATGAAGCAGGACCGGTGGCAGAACAAGATTGGGTCGAAGAAGAGCTCCACGAGATCATGCGCTATGGCAAGCCAGCGCAGTGGATTGCAGGCCTCGGGGCTTACGGTCTTGATTGGAATGAGACCAAGGAAACTGTGGAGACATTGAGTTTTGTGGATGTCATGGCGCGTGCCAATCTTTCCACCGCCGAACATGTCAGCGTGGAGCCTCCTCATTTTTCACCCTCATTCCATTATCTTTCTGGCCCGGATGAAAAAGAAGAACATGAAATCTGCTTTTTGGATGCGATTACTTTTTTTAATCAATTACAAACAATCGCTCCCTATCATCTTGGAGGAATTGCTATCGATCGTCTTGGTGAGGAAGATCCGGGTGTTTGGCAAGCCTTAGAATTAACAGCCAAAATGAAAACGGATGGTCGTGATGAACCGACCACCGAAGAACTAGAAGTATTTGAACCCTTAAATCTCAAACATGAAGTAGCCTCCATTGGAACTGGTGATTTTCTTTCGATCGGAGATGAACCGAGTGAAGGATGGCGTCATGTAAACGTAGAACCTACGGGGCTCATGAGCTCGCTCTATGATGAATTCCCTCGTCCAGCTTGTGTTTACCATCAAGGAGCGGCACCACCTCATCAAGTAGTACTTACCTTTGATGATGGGCCCGATCCTGCCTGGACGCCACGCATTCTCCGTATTTTAAAAGAAAAAAAAGTTCCAGCGTCTTTTTTTGTGGTCGGTTCACAAGCACAACAGTTTCCTGATCTGGTTCAGCAAATTGTAGCACAGGGACATGAACTCGGAAATCATACCTACACCCATCCTAATCTTGCCGAAGCAAGCGAGGAACAAATTGAACTCGAACTCAATGCCACCACACGCCTCATTGAAAGTATCACGGGACATTCCACTTCCCTTTTCCGTCCTCCTTACAATAGTGATGCCAATCCCTCAACTCCTAAGGAATTACGTGCCCTGGGAATCGCTTCGGACCTTGGTTACCTCACTGTGGGAGAATCGATTGACACCAGTGACTGGGAATGCCCAGGAGTAGAGGCAATCTTAAATCGAGTTAAGGAAGAACGTGCGGAAGGAGGAAGTATCATTCTCCTTCATGATGCTGGTGGTAACCGAGCTCAGACGGTTGCTGCATTGCCACTCATCATTGATTATCTCCATGCTCGTGGTGATGAATTTGTCTCACTCGGTCATTTTATCGGACTCCCGAGTGATGTCCTCATGCCTCCACTGCGTCATGCCGATGTAACCGTTGCAATGCGTTATATCTATGGAAGCTTTGCAACACTTCGTTTTGTGGAAACGGTTGCATGGACCCTCCTAATCATCACAACACTCCTTTCGTTGTTCTTTATCCTCTTCCTGATTGCCTGCGCCTTGCGTCATCGTGCAAAAGAAAAAATATTAGAACCTGTTTCTAACATTGCTGGAGCTACACCAAACGGTGAAGAGGAGTTTTTAGATTCTGCTTCAACTTCAACTAGCAACTTCAACAGTCGCGCAGCGACTCTCCCAGCGCTGAGCGTGATCATTGCTGCTTATAATGAAGAGCGCGTCATTGACTCCACCATAGAACATCTTCTTGCAAGTGATTATGAGGCGCCATTAGAACTGATCATTGTCGATGATGGCTCTCAAGATCAAACAGCAGAGAGAGTCCGGGTATGGGTGAGCAAATATTCTTCTGGCCAGCGTACGGTTGCTCTCCACCAACAAGCCAACATTGGAAAAGCCAGTGCTCTGAATCGTGCTATTGAATTATCAAGCCATGACTACATCGTAACCCTTGATGCTGATACCATGGTCACTCCCGAGGCATTACGCTTCTTAATTCAGCCACTAGAAGATCCAAAAGTGGGAGCAGTCTCCGGGCATATACGTGTGGGCAACTTTCGTCATTGGCTAGGCCGATTTCAACAGATTGAATATGAATTTGCTTTTGAAATTAATCGCCGCGCACAAGATCTTTTAAATTGCATCACGGTTGTTCCTGGTGCCTTGAGTGCTTTCCGCCGTGTAGCACTTTTAGAAGCAGGTCCACTCAACAAAGAAACATTGGCGGAAGATACCGACCTTACCTTGCAACTCCATCGCCTCGGTTGGAGGGTCACCTATGCACCAGCTGCCACCGCCGATACAGAAGCCCCTCAACATATTCGCGCTCTTTTTTCTCAACGCTTTCGTTGGGCTTTTGGAACCTTGCAATGTGTTTGGAAACATCGCTCACTCATCTTTAGCCCTGGTTCGGGTTGGCTCGGTTGGTTGGCGCTTCCTTCCGTTTGGGTTTTTCAACTCGGGGTTATTGCGCTCACCCCCATCCTGGATCTGCTCGTCATTTTTTCTATTAGCCTAGGTCGAGGAAAAGCGATCTATCCTTATTTTTTATTATCGCTACTGCTGGATTGCAGTGTTGCAGCACTCTCCGCCCACTTAGCCAAACGCCCTGCTTGGTCGTCTTGGAGAGCCATCCCCATGCGCTTTGTCTACCGTCCTGTCTTGGGGTATGTCGTCTGGAAGTCCCTTTTTAAGGCTGCTGAAGGAAGCTGGGTCCGCTGGAAAAAATTAGAAAGGACTGCAGCGGCGATTCAAGAAAAAGGGGTTACTTTGTAAAATGTATCTAGGGCCTGTCCCAGAAAAATTTGTTTCAAATGCCATTCCTCCTGGGATAGATTCTACATATGATCATCCCCAATGATGCTATTAATTCTCAGACGTTCGCGTATGCAGGTGGTCACGAAAATGCTGTCAAACATCTCAACGAATTAGCAGAAAACCTGATATCGCCCTCAGGAAAGCTGAAAACAGGAACACTTCGGTTAGTTAAAGAAGGTGACTCTTTCGCATTAAAACGAAGTCATCGGTGGCTTTCTTGGACTTGGGGTTTTCGGGGAGCTCTCGATAAATCAAAAACTTCTCAGTACTTAACCGCTTTGTTGTTGCATGCTGCTGCTCATCAAGCTGGGACTACTCAAAATCAGTTGGATGAAAATCTTAAAAATTACCTATCTTTTGACGACAGCAAATCCGTAACAACAGCAGAACTCGCCGCTAAACTCATTTCTTTCAAAATAAGAGAGGACATTAATCCCCAACAAGAGAAAGTGGATGACAATCAAAAACCTCTGAAGCATTTACAATCTTTTCCTATTGGTTTAACCTCTAACTCGGTTAACATTTACCACGAACCCCAACTCCCCTCGAACTTTCTCCAATCTATTGGTATTTCTCTAGGCAAACAATTAGCTGGAATGCACTTCAATTTACCCTATGCTGCAACAGTCACTGGTAGCAATAACGAGTATATCTTCAATAAAGGTGAACTCTGCCCGATGACAAGCATCGAAGACGAATTAAGAAAGAATAACAATTCGATTCCTTTGAGGAACCTCGGTTTTGACACTAATGAAAACGACGGTAAGTATGAAAGGATCTTTATGATCGTGGCACTTCAGAAGAAAAAAAATGATCGGATCGACCATTACTATGTTTCAGCGAATGAGTTAACTAAATTTTTGAGAGATTTTGCAAACAAAAATCCTAAGGCTCTATACGGTATTGCAGCTCAACTCGCGCACCCAATTCAGAAAATAGAGTCAAATCAAACAAGCCGGGAGAGCCGTAATAATTTCAATATTGATGAACTATTTCATAAACTTCATCCCTACGAACGCTGAGGTCCAGCAGACAGTCAAATTAAAGGAGTGTTTCCTTTTCGATGAGACTTTTAGTGAAATTCTTTTCTTTTTCTAGATACCACTTCTGAACAGGTATTCAGTAACTCGTATCGGTCAAACGTGTCTTCCCTCGAAAAATCCAGTAAACACCGGTGGTATAACTCAGAACCATTGGAAGACCCATCACCACAATAATGCAGAGGAGGCCTAAGGTTTTACTGGTAGAAGCAGCATTAAAAATAGTCAGACTATTTTCAGGGTTAGGATAAGAAAGTACCATATTGGGATAGTAGGAAAGTCCAAAGGTAGCCAACAACAAAGCCATCATGACACAAGAGGAGAGGAAAGCGTGCAGTTCCTTACCTTGCTGGACAAAATGCCAGACACTCCAAAGAGCGAAGAGGTCTAATGTCAAGACTCCAAAAATCCAAGGGCGAGAAAAAACAACCTTAGCAAGATGAGGAGCCACAAAAAGCGTGGAGCAATTAAATACAAGATAGCAAACGACAAAGATTAAAATAAGCCGAGGCACCCAATGCTTGACCCTTTCTTGCAATGCTCCCTCGGTTTTCATGAGGAGATAAATGGACCCATGCATGGCAAAAAGCGCCACCACGGTAATACCCATGAGAAGACTGTAAGGATTGAGTAGATCCCAAAATGTTCCAATGAATTCTCCCTCTTGATCTAATGGAATACCACGTGTCAGATTACCCAAGGCGATCCCTAGCATCAAAGAAGAGAGGATACTTCCCACCGCAAAAAGGACATCCCATGTCTGCCTCCATAGAGGACTTGGCTCTTTGCTCCGAAACTCAATGGCTACCGCACGAAAGATGAGAAAGACCAAGAGGAAAATAAAAGGCATATAGAACCCTGAAAAAACAGTGGCATATGCTCCAGGAAAAGCAGCAAAGAGAGCCCCTCCTCCCACTACCAGCCAGACTTCATTTCCATCCCAGACAGGACCAATCGCATTGAGAAAAATGCGCCGATCTTCATCTTTGGAAACCAAGAGATGAAGAACACCCACTCCGAGATCAAAACCATCAAGCATCGAATAACCAGTGAAAAGAGCTCCTACGAGCACAAACCAAATCGTCGTATAATAAGAAGCGATTGCTGCCACACAGCTGTTGAAAAGTTCAGAAATCATATTTTTGGTGCATCTCAATCTCCTAGGCAAAAATTGAGATGAGTTGAAGGTTAAGTACTGATTATTAAAATTGTTTTTTTGTAACTACCAACGTCATTTGTTTTCAAAAAGAATGAACCACAAAGAACAGATAGATGACACAAGGAGCACAAAAAAGAATTTTTGAGTCTCATTTTTTTATAGTCTTTATTACCCAACTTTAAAATTTTTTATAACAATTTTTATCTCTGTGTTTTTTTTGTGTGCCGCTTTAGCGGCTTTGTGTTCTTTGTGGTTAATGTTCCTCTGTATTGGCTGCATTGGTAGTTACGTTTTTTCTGCTTCAACTTCAACTTTAACAGCCACGCAGTGGCTCACGATAACCGCGCAGCAGCTCAAGAAGAAGCGCGCGAAGAATCTACACCTACAATAAGTTGACGCAAAAAATCACCTTGTTCATCTTTTGGTTCTTGAGGATCTTCTTCCGGATCATCAGGACCATGTTGAATTTTACGATTTAAGAGGTAGAGAAAAGCAAAAAAGAGGAGGCCATAAATAGCAAAGAACAGAAAAAGAGACCCAAGCACCTGATCGGCTGAAACCCTTTTAGAAAGAGCTTCGGAAGTTTTTAAAATATTATAAACAATCCAAGGCTGACGTCCTAGCTCCGCAGTAAACCATCCTGCTTGATTACAAATTTGTGGTCCCAAGACTGAAAAAATTAAAAGGAAAAGCCACATCCGAATCAAAAAAGAATCGGTTCGAAAGAGCCATCCTTTCCACCATAAAAAGAGGGAGAAGAAGGCCATTCCAAAAACCATGGAGCCAACAATAATCATGATGTGGTAGGTTTGAAATACGCCACGAATTTTTGGCCAATACTGAGGACGAAGAGCTGCCAGCTCTTGCGGTGATTTCCCTGGATTCCTAGCAGCGAGAAATTCATCAGAAGGCAGCTGATCTAGACCTGGAACAGGAGTTTTAAGATTATGAAAAGAAAGCAAGCTCAATAGCCCTGGTATTTGGATTGAATAGACTTTTTGGTGCGTTGTATCGACAAAACCAAAGAGATTCATTGGGGTGTAGGGAACGGTATGATAGACCCCTTCCATGGAGGCAAGCTTAATAGGTTGGTTTTTAACAACCCCACGTGCCGTGGCATCAGCACTAAAGGATTGGCAAATGGTCGCAAAAGCCGCTAAAAAAACACCTACCGTCATCGAGGCTTCTGCAAAACGACGATGCCTTCCACGAATGAGATAATAAGCACTGACACTAATCACCAGAAATGCTCCCGTTAGCCATGTTCCAAACATTACATGCGTGAGACGCTGCACAGAAGAGGGATTAAAGACCATCCCCCAGAAACTATCAATCACCGCACGCACATGGCCGATGTCTTCCGGTTGCAACACATAGTCGAGAGGTAGGATCGAGTGCACTCCATTTTTCAACAATTCCAAGTGGTAGCCCGCAGGAGTCTGCATCCAAGAGTTAGCAACGACAATCCAAATAGCACTAAAGTGAGAGCCGAGGCAGACCATGCACGTTGCAAAAAAATGCGTTTTCTTTCCGACCTTGTCCCAGCCAAAAAGAAGGAGCGAGAGAAATCCTGCTTCGAGCATGAAAGCGAAAATTCCCTCAGCAGCCAAGGCGCTTCCAAAAATATCTCCCACAAAACGAGAATAGGTGGCCCAGTTCGTTCCAAACTCAAACTCCATGACAATGCCGGTTGCTGTACCAATGGAAAAAATCACCGCAAAAATCCGAGTCCAAAAATGAGCGAGACGATGGTAGAGGCGATCTCCAGTAACTAGGTAGGTTCCTTCCATCAGCACGAGCATCAACCCTAGGCCCATTGTTAAAGGTGGGTAGATATAATGAAAAGCAGCTGTAAAAGCAAATTGGATCCTAGCCAAGGTTTCAACATCCATAGATCACCGTTCTACTAGAAAAAAATATGTTTTCAATCTTTTAGTTCCATTTTTTATATTGAATCTTTTTTAAAAAATGTTCATTCACTAGCAATGCCACAAAACCAACATTACTTTCTAAAGGCTGCTTTTTTCTTTTTATTAGGAGCCATACTGACTTCTTGCACAGCTCTCGATAAGTATTCTAAAGATGCAGCCACCTTCGATAACGACCTCAACAAAGGCTCCCGCCGTCTCATTCGAGATATGAAGCATGATGAAGGATAGGAAAATTCCATTTTACGGCTATTCCGAATATTTGACTTTTAACTTCTCCACTTTTTAAATTTTTACTTTATGAGCTCTCTTCTTCTTCAAATCTACCTCGCGCGTCATGGTGAAACAGCCTGGAGTCTTTCAGGACAACATACCGGTCGCACGGATATCCCGCTCACGTCGCAGGGAGAAAAAAATGCACAACAGCTAGGAAAACGCCTTGAAAAAAAATCTTTCGCTCATGTCTTTTCAAGTCCTCTGCAGCGTGCCATGAAGACAGCAGCCATCGCCGGTTTTGAGAATGCTGTCAAACCAGAACCACTCTTACTAGAATGGAACTATGGTGAGTACGAAGGATGGACCACCAAAGAAATTCATCAAAAAGAACCAGACTGGCTCATTTTTAAAAATGGTTGTCCCGGTGGAGAGTCTCCCGACCAAGTAGCAACGCGTTGCGATCAATTGATCCAAAAAATTCAACTACTACAACAAGAAACACCAGGTGAAACATTGCTATTTGCCCATGCCCATATTCTGCGTATGGTGGCCACACGCTGGCTTGGCCAGCCACCGAAGAGTGGCGCACTCTACGTTCTTAGCACCGCAAGTCTGAGCATCCTGGGCTATGAGCATAATCTCTCAGAACATGTCATTCGCCTTTGGAATGATACGAGTCATTTGGGATAGGGAAGAGTTTTCCTAATCATCTTATTTGGTTTGCACCTTGGAGATGATCAACTTCACAGAACCCTTTCTGTTTTTATCTTTGTCGCGCCTGTTGCACTTCACCCTTGAAATATCCGGGTTAAACATTTGATGGAACTGAACATTGAAACTTTCAATAAGTTTGCTAGTGAAAATAGCAATAGACCAGCTCAGAAGACCCGTGTGATCCTAGGTGCTGATAATTCTTTAAAAGAAGTCTCTGGTCACTGGTGGGGTTGGGAAAATTGGACAATATTTGGCAAAAAATCCGCTTACATTAATGCTAACAGAGCAATTGTTCTCCGTTTTAAGCAAGCACGTAAAAGTAAGTATGACCATCTTGATTTCTCTTCCTTTGCCCCGGATTTAAACGAGGAATCCCCTTTAACGATTCATACCATTCGAGAGGTTATTCGCAAGGCAAACCGGGAAGACATATTAAAAAAAACTGCAGAACTCGAGCAGAAAATAGAGCGCCTTGAGGAGATTTTTAACCAAATTCGGCAATGCCACAATGAGCCTATATTTAAAAGGAATGCAAAAAAAGAATTCTTAAATGACATATATGCCGAAATTCCTCAGCCTTTTTTGGGAAACCTTACACATTCTTATCTTAGGAAGGCTAAGAAAAATACTGAATTTATCAAGACGAATTTGAACACAACGAGTTGGTCGCTTGCTTACCTAGACTCAGATTTTTTTGAAAGATCAGAATTAACGTTAAAAGAGGCAAATAGTAATTATGAAAATGCAGTAGAACAATGTGCTCCTTTGCTTCAGCTTGACACTGATGATCTTAAGAAGTTGTTAACTCAAACCACCATGCGTTCTTCTGTGATAAAAGAACTACGTAGTAAAAACATATCTTTTATTGATAGTTATGCAGGCATTACTAATGCAGTAGTAGAATCTTCAAGGGAAAGCAAAATAGCAGCTGACTCTTCATCAGTTTGCTCGAACAAGCTTCTTGAATGTGATGATTTTCCGAAACCGAATGACTATGGAAAGCTTTTTGTCGAACTTTATAGGAAAAATTGTAACAACTGGGCAAGTGTATATGCTGATTATTACATCCAGAAAAGAGCTATAACTGTATCTCAAAATCAGTTTGAGGGCACGGAACCTTCCACAAAATATCTAGAAAAAGGGCTTCTTGGGCTACAAAACCCGACTGGTAATTGTGCTGTCAATAGCTCGTTGCAACTTCTAAAAACAGCGTTACTCAGCACACAAGAGCATGCCTCTTCTGAAGAATGGGAGCAGCTATCCAATAACATCACAAAGAAAATGCCTGCTCTTTGGCATTTCCTCAAGAACGATAGCCGCTCTTTTACCTCCAAAGAGTGCCAAGAGTTGCACAAACAGGTAGCAAGGGTTTTACATGAAGACTTCTGGTACAGCGTGATGAGTGATTTTGGTATTGCTAAGCAACATGTCGATGAGGGGTATTGTTTTGGTTCTATAGGTGAGCATCTTTTACCGGTTCTATTACACCAATTCGGAATGCCTCCAATCTATTTTGAACAAACATCCCATGATGGCATAACAAGTCATCATGCATTGCAAACACTCCCTCTGACCTCTCCCGTAAGCAGCTCAGAATCTTCCACTGCTACTGTACAGGAAATGGTAAATCGACAATTTACTCATGCAGGATGTAAATTAGAAGATCCACTACCTTCTACGCTTTGCATCAGAATTGTTGAAACGGTAACAATGAGTGATGTTTTAGAATCAATGGAGCTTTTTGATAAGAATGGTAATAGAGTGCTCTACGAACCAAAGAGTATCAGCTGTAACGTGTTTAAGGCAACAGACAGTCACTCATGCGCTTTTGAAGATGGCCACGTATTCGCTTTTGTTAAACAGAAAGGGTGGTGGTACGAAGTGAATGACAATTTCATACATCCTATTCCAAAATATTGGGAAGAAGATCTCCAAAGCTATTGTGCTAAACATGCCACCCTCATTGTCTATGAAAAAAAACAGACGGAAGAAAAAGAAATGTTAAGAGAAGAACCACAATATGTGGAGTTATCTCCAAGCAAAATGCAAAACAACTTATTGGACAGAGAGAAAGAATTTTCATTTTTAAAACAACAAGAGTTTCTTAGTGGAGCGGTTATGAGCCCAGACGAAGAGGACGAACTAAGAAAGTGCAGCATAGAATATAGTAAAAATAGTAAAAATAAAAATCGTGCAATAAGGATAGAAGTAGTAGAAAAATACCAAGAATTTTGGAGGAAGAGAATTGCTCAATGCACAGAAGGAAAAAACAATGCTACAGCTTCATTCCAGCCATACTGGGAAGGAGTTCTAGAAGATGCTCAATCTAATGAGCTTTATTGGAGTAAAGAGCTTCGTAAAGAGAAGCGCAGCACCTTCGTCAACAGATTGATGTTTGAAAATTGGTAACTGTTTGGAGTATGGTATATACCTTTTGCGGATGATTTTTAGGAATTTTATACGCAGGAGTTATTGTCTCTGGCAAGGCGTTCCGAGCGAGACGCTATGCGAACATAACGTAAGCGAGGAGAACGCAGCCAGAGGCAATAAGAACTAGTAGAAAATCCTAAAAATCATTCGTGAAAGGTATACCTCTCACGAATGAATTTCAGAATGCTTGTGACTTTTAAACTTAAACTGTCTGCACTCAAATTTTCATCCTCTGATAATCCTAAAAATGTGCTACTAGTAACTTATCGCCATTTGGAAAATCTCCTCCTTTTTCTTTTCAACCCCTGCCCATGGACCCTGCAATCTTAAGCCTCAATGCTGGCTCCTCGAGCCTCAAGTTTGCTCTTTATCAAAGAGAGGCGTCTCTCCTTCATGGAAAAATAGATCGTATTGGTCAGGAAAAGACGCAGCTTATTGTGAGTCACGAAACAGATGCAGCTCCTGAACAGAAGGCAATTATGGCACCGAATCATAGAGCAGCCATACAAGCTCTTCTCAACTGGCTCGAGGAACAAGACATATTTCACTCAGTCGTGGCCGTCGCCCATCGTATCGTACATGGTAAGAATCATACGCAACCGCAGCGCATCACCCAGAAGCTGCTCGAGGAGCTGCACACGCTAGAATCATATGCTCCTAACCATCTGCCGCAGGAGCTCCAACTCATCAAAGCGGTGCAAGGGCGTTATCCCGAGCTTCAGCAAGTAGCCTGCTTTGATACCGCTTTTCACCGGACGCTGCCACGTGTTGCCAAACAATTTCCCATTCCACGACGTTACGGGGAACAAGGAATCGAGCGCTATGGCTTTCATGGACTTTCCTATGAGTACCTGATGGAAGAACTGACCCGCCTTGCCGGTTCCCAAGCCGCTCAAGGACGCATTATCTTAGCGCATTTGGGGAATGGGGCGAGTCTTGCTGCGGTTCATGGTGGGAAAAGCCTCGATACCACGATGGGCTTCACCCCAACAGCAGGACTCATGATGGGCTCGCGCTCTGGAGATTTAGATCCGGGGGTGGCTGCCTATTTGGCAAAAACCGAGCAGATGAGCTCCGAAGAGTTTTACACGATGGTGAATCAAAAATCAGGGCTGCTCGGTATTTCGGAAACAAGCTCCAATATGCACACCTTGCTTGCAAAAGAAAAAACAGATCCTCGAGCAGCGGAAGCCATAGAACTTTTTTGTTACTACGCAAAAAAAGGAATTGGGGCTTATGCCGCAGTACAAGGAGGAGTAGAAACGCTTGTTTTCAGTGGTGGCATCGGTGAGAATGCCCCGGTTGTTCGAGCACGCATTTGCGAAGGATTGGCATTTTTGGGAATAGAACTTGAGGATTGTGCTAATAAAGAATCGGCCCCCATCATCTCTTCCTCCAAAAGCCGCGTTGTGGTGCGCGTCATCCCCACCAATGAAGAATTCATGATGGCACGATCGGCAGCGCGGGTTTTGAAACTATCGCTTTTTGATTAAAATCATTTTAACAAACATACACACATGCTCACTCCCACCCTCTCCACTGAACTCCTCCACAAGATCGATGCCTACTGGCGAGCCGCTAATTACCTCTCGGTGGGCCAAATTTATCTTTGTGATAATCCACTGCTGAAGCGACCGCTGGCCCCCACGGATATCAAAAAAATGCTCCTAGGCCACTGGGGAACGACTCCGGGACAAAATTTTGTTTATGCCCATCTCAATCGTGTGATCAAAAAATATGATCTCAACATGATTTATGTTTCCGGGCCAGGCCATGGAGGTCCGGCACTTGTCGGCAACACCTATCTGGAGGGGACCTATAGCGAGATTTATCCCAACATCAGCCAAGATGAGGAAGGTCTTCAAAAACTCTTTCTTCAATTTTCCTTTCCAGGAGGAATTCCAAGTCATGTCTCACCGGAATGTCCTGGTTCTATCCATGAAGGTGGAGAACTCGGTTATTCCTTGAGCCATTCTTTTGGAGCGGTTTTGGATAATCCTAACCTCATCGCCGCCTGTGTTGTCGGAGATGGAGAAGCAGAAACAGGAGCCCTTGCCACCGCCTGGCATTCCAATAAATTCCTCAATCCCACAACCGATGGAGTCGTTCTCCCTATCCTTCATCTCAATGGTTATAAAATCGCCAATCCCACACTCCTAGCCCGTATTTCGCATGAAGAATTGGAACAGCTTTTTCGTGGTTATGGATGGACTCCCTATTTTGTGGAAGGTGATGATCCAATGCTCATGCATGAGGCCATGGCCTCGACGCTCGACCAGGTCATTGAAGAAATAAAAAAAATTAAAAAAGAAGCTCTTTGTTCTCAAAAGATGATACGTCCCCGCTGGCCGATGATTGTGTTGAGGTCGCCTAAAGGATGGACAGGTCCAAAAAAAATCGATGCTATTTCCAATGAGGGAACTTTTCATGCACATCAAGTTCCCATCACCGATCCTGCTACAAATCCAGAGCACCTCCAGCTCTTAGAAGATTGGTTGAGAAGCTACAAACCTGAAGAGCTTTTTGATGAAGAAGGACATCTTCGTTCAGAAATTGTAGAACTCGCACCCACAGGAAAAAGACGCATGGGGGCCAATCCTCATGCCAATGGAGGGATGCTTTTGAGCGATTTGAGGATGCCTGATTTTCGTGATTATGCGACACCAGTTCCAGAGCCAGGAATCATGGCCATCGGCGACACACGCATTCTGGGACCTTTCTTACGTGACATCATTGCACTCAATGAGGAAAAGAAAAATTTCCGCATTTTTGGTCCAGATGAGACACTCTCCAATGGCTTGGGAGCGGTTTTTGAAGTCACCCAACGTCAATGGATGGGAGAAACTCTTCCCCAAGATGAGCTCCTCTCTCCCACGGGACGTGTTTTAGAAATGCTGAGCGAACATCAATGCGAAGGATGGTTGGAAGGCTACTTACTAACAGGTCGCCATGGACTCTTCAACTGCTATGAGGCCTTCATTCACATCATCGATTCGATGTTTAACCAGCATGCCAAGTGGCTAAAGGTCACCTCAGAACTACCATGGCGCCACAAGATTTCCTCGCTCAACTATCTCCTCTCCTCCCACGTCTGGCGCCAAGATCATAACGGCTTCACCCACCAAGATCCTGGCTTCATCGATCATGTGGTAAACAAAAAAGCAGAAATCGTACGCGTTTATCTTCCGCCAGATGCTAATTGTTTGCTCTCGGTCATGGATCATTGTTTGCGGAGTCGCCACTACGTCAATGTGGTCATTGCAGGGAAACATCCCTCTCCACAATGGCTCAGTATCGATGAGGCGATCACGCATTGTACCGAGGGAATTGGTATTTGGAAGTGGGCTAGCAATGATCAGGGAGCAGATACCGATCTGGTCATGGCGTGCTGTGGCGACGTTCCCACGCTCGAGACCTTGGCTGCGGTTTCCATCTTGCGTGAGCACCTTCCTGACTTAAAAATCCGTCTGGTTAATGTGGTTGACTTGATGAAACTTCAACCACAATCAGAGCATCCTCATGGGCTCAGTGACAGCGATTTTGATGATCTTTTCACCAAAGAGAAACCGCTTATCTTCGCCTTCCACGGCTATCCATGGCTGATTCACCGCTTGACCTACCGTCGTACGAACCACCACAACATCCATGTTCGTGGCTACAAGGAAGAGGGAACCATTACGACTGCCTTCAACATGACCGTGCTCAACGAACTCGATCGTTTTCACCTCGTCATTGATGCGATCCATCGTCTTCCACAAACGGGCAACCAAGGAACCTACCTCAAAGAACGGATGAAAGAAAAACTCATCGAACATCATCACTACATCAACAAGCATGGTGAAGATATGCCGGAGATTCGGAATTGGAAGTGGCATGTACCAGTGTAGGGAACTGGTAGAGTTGAAGTTGAAGCAGCAAGAAAGAGAATTCGTTACATGCATCTCTTTGTTGGATAGATTGACAAGCCCACTTCCATGGTATAGGACAGCCCCATTATGCCGCGGTACCTGGATCCTAAGAGTGATTTAGTCTTTAAGAAAATCTTTGGCCATCATCCTGATTTGCTCCAAGACTTTCTCAATGCCATTTTGCCATTGCCTCCAGATTGTGTTATTGAAAGCTTGACCTATTTGCCTTCGGAGAGCGTTCCTGAAATTGCTGTGTTAAAATATTCTATTGTTGATGTCCGTTGCCTTGACAATCACGGACGTCACTTCATCGTAGAAATGCAACTGCAATGGACGAGTGATTTCATCAAGAGAATGCTCTTCAACACCGCTACGACCTATGCTCGACAGCTGAAAAAGGGAAAAAGTTACGAACACCTTAGTCCGGTATACGGGGTAGCATTACTGGATGCAACTTTTTCTCAAGAACAAGAGTGGTTTCATCATTACCGAATGGCCAATGCTCATGATGGAACCAAGAGCTTAGATGACATTCAATTGGTTTTAATCGAACTTCCCAAATTCAAACCAACGAGCATTACCGCTAAAAGAGTCACTGTTCTTTGGCTCCGTTTCTTAAAAGAAATCAACGAAAAAACAGAAGTTATCGATCCGAGTTTGTTTGAAGTCGATACAATCAAAGAGGCCATCTCTCTTCTGGAAATTGCTTCCTATAGCGAAGCTGAATTACTTGCCTACGATAAAAGCTGGGATGCGGTGAGCTCTGAAAGAACTTTGTTCAGCGGCAAGTACAAAGAAGGGCTTGCGAAAGGAAAAGAAGAAGAAAAAAAACGATTAGTGATTAGCATGCATCGCTCTGGTCTGCCAATAGAACAGATTTGCCAGATTGCAGAGGTCTCTCAGGATCAAGTTCAATGCATTATTGAAGTGCTGTCATAAGCATTTCTCTCATGTCTGGCAACCAATGTAATTAAAAACGTTGGTATTCTAGCTGTTATCTTCTTGCTGCCAACGGAAGCGTTACGAAGCTCTTAAGAAAAACGGTGTTGAAACAAAATATGATGAATATCCTGATGAAGGATACGTTTTCGAAAAAATGGAACACAGAAAAGATTTTCTTGAGAAAACAGTTTATTGGATTGATCAACATTTGAGGAAGGTAACTCTATGAGACCAATACAATTCGAAGACATTATCACCACAGAAAAGCCGAAACTAGTAACACTCTCCCCTGATGGCACCAAGGTGGCTTTTGCAGTGGAGCGCTCTCATATCGAGGAAAATAGCGTCACAGAGACGCTCTATGTTCTGGGATCAAACATCTGGTTTAACTGAAGCTCTGCTGACATTGGAGAGCATTAAAAAGATTCTATGGATCGACGATGTCTCCTATGTGCTAGGGCAAAAGAAAAAAGAATTCCAAATTTATCGTGTGGAGCATGCCATAGCGACGCTCATTCTCTCTTCATTGAACCCTATTTCTACCTTCACAGCTATTAATCATACCAAATTATATTACACTCAGATCATCAGCAGTTCCAACGAAGCCTCCAAGAAAGCGCTGGAAGAAGGCTATGTTTATCGATGGGGCCAAGATAGCGTTATAAATCTTATTAATAAACAGTATGATGATTACGAATTCGAAGAAATCTGGTGCTTCAATATTTTATCTCAAGAGAAGCAATTTTTGGTTCAATTAGATTTCAAAAATTATGTTGATAACTCTATTCTCCATCCTTCTTTGGTTGAAGACATGGAGCTTTCCCCAGATGAAAGTAAATTAGCCTTTAGTATATGGAGATTGGGGCGTCCAGAACCAGGAAAAACAGGTCATTGCATAGATATAGTTGTTTTGGAAATTCCAAAAAATAAGACCTATTACTTACATGCAGAAAATCAAATTACGATCAAAAGAAGTCCTTGTTGGATTAATAATAACGAGCTGGTTTTTACAGAAGAAAACTATGCAAAAAAAGAATTCAGGCTTTGGTTGTGGAATAGCCTCCATGGTACCACAAAAGAATGTAATGTTGACATTGGCAGTGAGCGACCCACTAGCCTTCTCTGGAATAGTGAAAAAAGTCTGTTGATGGTGAGCTCTAGCACAACGTTACTTAGCATCTCACTTTCCCAACATACCGTAGAGAAAATTCAGATACCTGAAAGCCTGCTTTCAAAAGATTCTTACCAGGAATGTACCTCTTTTGATCATCATTTTCATTTTCTAGCTTCTATCGTCGAAGATCTCACAACACCTCCACAGGTGGTTCTTTATGATCTGAAACGTGAGCAGCTCACCAATCTCACAGCCCTCAATTCCGATAAAGAAAATATTCTTTTAGGAAAAATAGAGCCACTGACCATTACAACAAAAGATGGAATTACAGCTAAGGGCTTTCTTCTTTATCCTGTCGATCACGAGCCGGGCAAACGTTACCCGCTCATCATCGCAACCTATGGTTTTCACGGGAAAAGATATGCTCTGAATGTAGAAGAGTGGCATAGTTCCTTTCCTGCTCAGTTCTTTGCTAATGAAGGCTATTGCGTCTTGTTACTGAATCCGCCGTCCGATAACTCGCAAGGAATGGTGAATGACTCTGAAAAGGCGAGAAAGCAATGTGGCTGGCAAAAGCTTAGAGTGTTTGAACAGGCTGTCACAACGCTTGTCAATCAAGGGCTCGTTGATGAAAACAAAGTCGGTCTCTACGGATGGAGTCATTGAGCCTTCGTGGTCGAGTTTTTAATCAGTCATTCCACTAAGTTTCATGTGGCAAGCGTCGGCGAAGGGGGAGATTACAATCCAGGATGCTTCTCGGGTTATGGAATGCACCAATGGACTAAAATTTATGATAATACATTTGGGGGACCACCGTGGGGCGAAACATTGAAAAACTACGTGGATTTTTCTCCATTTTTTTATGTTGAAAAAATTAAAACCCCTCTCCTCATGGAGTTTTCATTATGTCCTACAGGTGGCTTAGAAATGTATGTTCCTTTACGTTATTTGGATATCCCTGCAGAACTTGTCACCTACGATGACGAACATAACTTTGTGAAACCCAAGGCGCGATTGGCTTCCATGAAACATAAAGTTGAGTGGTTTAATTTTTGGTTTTTTGATCAGCGTGATCCTACTAAACCAGAGCAGTATCATCGTTGGGATCAGATGCGCGCTGCATTTACAAAACGGTACTTCACTTCAGACTGCGAAGAGTAATAGGCGTTTCAGCCTCAGAAATTCTTTTTGCAATGCGTCGGGCTGAGAATTTCTTCTCCAGGCTGGCCGTCGATCTCATAAGCTGGTAAGGTCTTCTCCCTTTATGCCCAGTTTTTTTATCAAGACATATGGTTGTCAAATGAATGAGCGCGATTCCGAGCAGGTAGCCCGTGATCTTGTGGCGCGCGGCTATGCTCCCGCGGCGCATGAAAAAGAAGCTGATATTATTTTGCTCAATACCTGTAGCGTCCGTGAAATGGCCGAAAACAAGGCGATCGGAAAAATGGGCTTTCTTCGTAAGCTACGTCGTCACAAACCACAACTCGTCCTCGGCTATCTCGGGTGTATGGCGCAGCGACTGGGAGGAGCCTTGGCAGAAAAGACACCTCATGTTGATTTGATTGTAGGGACTCAAAAATTCCACCGTGTGGCCGACTACGTGGACGAAGTGTTGGAACGTCGCAGGCAAGAAGAGCAGGAGGAATTAAACGAGCTCGCGACCTCTTTTCGAGCTCCCATTGTCGATATTGAGGCAGAAACCGATTCTCAAAATACCATCCGCGATCATCTTTTTTTGGAATCGGCAAACACAACCAATGCAACGTTGTTAGTAGCAGCCAACAAAACCTCTCCTCAATCACTACTAGCAAGCGTTGCTAACAATCCTCTCGTTCAACTCGCTGCTGGTGATGAACTCCAACCAAGCACTGCTGACCAAGAGAAACTTCAACGTGTCACTTCAACTGCTGTGAAGCAGCCTGCGACCGCCTTTATTTCCATCATGCAAGGCTGCAACATGCATTGTACTTTTTGTATTGTACCCACGACACGCGGGCCGGAGCGTGGAAGGCCGATTGAAGACATTGTTCAAGAAGCAGAAAAACTTGTGGCCTCTGGGGTCAAAGAAGTCACCTTACTTGGGCAAATTGTGAACCTCTACGGGCGTCATGAAATGCCCAAAGTAAATGGGAAAAGTCCCTTTGTTCAATTACTCGAAGCACTCCATGCCATTGAGGGACTCGAGCGCATCCGCTTCACCTCCCCCCACCCGATGGGTTTTCGCCGCGACTTAGTGGAATGCATTGGAGCTCATCCAAAAGTCATGGAGCACCTCCATCTCCCCTTGCAATCAGGTTCCGATCGCATTCTCCGGGCCATGCATCGCCCTTACACAACGGCCACATACCGAAAGCTTGTAAAAGAGTTACGCGCAGCACGTCCTGGCATTGCCATCACCACCGATATCATCGTCGGCTTCCCTGGTGAAACCGAAGAGGAGTATCTCCAAACCCGTTCTCTTGCCGAAGAGTTGGAATTTGACAACGCCTTTGTTTTTCGCTACTCACCACGCGGCGATACGCCTGCAGCCACGATGGAGGGACAACTTCCCGAAGAAGTAAAAGAATTTCGCAATAAAGATCTGCTCGAAGTCATTAATGCCTCGGCCTTGAAAAAATTGGAAGCTACCGTTGGCATGCTTCAAGAAATTCTGTGCGAAGGTCCGAGTCGTTACGATCCCACACGCCTTACCGGTCGCACGCGCACGAATAAAATCGTTGTTTTTGAGGGAGGCAAGCGTTTTCACCGTGAGATTTTTCAACTGCGTATCACAAGAAGCCATGCCTTCACACTCTATGGTGACCCTTGTATGGCTTCGCAATAGTTACAGTAAGAAAGTAACATTGAAAAAATATCGTGACTACCAACATCATTTTATTTCCAAAAAGAATTAACCATAAAAAACACATAGATGAGATAAAGAGCATAAAAAGAATATCGGCAGCTGAGAAGCTGCGAGGCAGACTGCCTAAACTTGTTTAGGCAGCCCTTCAGGGCGAGACTTAACGTGAGTCAAGCAAGTCCATTTTTTTATAAAAAAATTCCTAGCAATGCTGATTCTCAGCTTTTGTCTGTGATTTATATTTTTCAACTTTAAAATTTTTTATAAAAAAATTTATCTTTGTGTTTTCTTTGTCTTGCCGCTTGAGCGGCTTTGTGTTCTTTGTGATTAATATTCTCTCTGTCTTGGTTGTGTTGGTAGTTATAAAAAATCTGTGAATCGTGAATCATCATCTTCTCTTGCCGAGCAGAAGCCACTGCAAACTGGGACTGCAACTGGTGTTACACTGGCAAGCATTCATGTTCGGCATTGGCAAAAAAATCCTTTTTTTCCTTTTCTCCTTTCCCTGCTTTTTCATGCCCTCCTACTGCTACTTTTTTGCTGTGGTCTTTTTCGTTTTGCTACAGAAACGTTATCCATCTCTCCTTCAGAAGCTCCTACCGAAGCATTGCCAGAAGTTGTTCTAGATCTTTCTCCACCTCTTCCAGAAACACGGCCTACCATTCAAACAGCCTCGGAACAGCCTCTCAAGGAGGCTCCCAAGGATGCTTCTTTTGAATCACATGAAAACACAGAAGCTTCGAGCGAACTTCCTTCAACAGGAGCTCTTCCAATTCCTACACAAGAAGGAAGAGAATCAGATGTGATTGAACTGAAACACTCAGAGTCTACCGCCCGTACAAAACCTTTGCCTACCTCAGCGCCTGCAGAGGAACAACAGAACGATGCCAATAAACTCACCGCAACAGCTCTTCCTTCGCCAAAACCGATAGAATCTACAGAAAAAGAGCACCCGGTCATGGGAACATTATCCTCCAAAGCAAAAGGAGAGGAATCCGGTTCTCACCCCTCGATGATTCGTGGTGCTATTTCCAACAGAGGAAAATCCTCTGTTGCTGCAGAAGCCACACCCATTGGCCTCTATAAAAAAACATTAGCTGATGCCATCAGCTCTCATTGGTATTATTGTATTGATCAACGGATGGAACTACTGAGCTTCGGAACAGCTACCCTCTTTTTTTATGTGAATCAGCAAGGAAAAATAGAGGAGCCGCGTATCATTTCTAATACGTCCAATCAAACCTTTGCTGACTGTTGTCTGCAATCGATTATCGAAACAAAACTTCCCGTAATTCCTCCTGAAATTGCAAAGAAGTTAGAGAAAGGACGCCTCGAAATTGAATATCGGTTCACGATTTATCCGGATTAAACCGAATGCAATAATGCCAGTATATACTAAAAATTCTAAACTTAGTCTTAAGGGAGACTTGTTGGTTTTTGTGTCTAGCATGCTTTTTGCCAGCTATCCTCTTTTTTTACGACTGAACCCAGATACTTCGACACTTTTATTTTTATTTGCATTTCAAGTCGTAGGTGCAGGATTTTTTGCGATTGTTTTTTTGAAACATGGATTACCAAAAATTTCTCCTCATATTATTTTATTATTAGGCCTCTTAGCTCTTTTTTGCATCCTTCATGATTTCACTTATTTTTTCTCTTTTCGTTTAACGAGCGTGGCAAACGCTGCTGTTGGCCATCAGACTGTTTCGATTTTTTTATTATTTCTTGCACCTTATTTCTTGAAAGAAAAAACAAACCATGCCGAATGGATTGCGGTCGTTCTTGGAATTCTTGGAACGATCATACTTTTTTTTGACGCTCATCAACAGATCGACATGAGCCACAGTAAAGAAGGAATCGTATTGTCTATTTTTTCCGGACTACTCTATGCATTATTGATTATTCTTTATCGCTATTTGCAAAACAAAATAAACCTTCCCCTACAGACAATCAATTTCTTCCGTTACATCATTAGTATTACTCTCTTATTGCCATTCATGCTTTTTTTTGGAAGGTTTCATGCTACTCCCAAAACAGTTTGGACACTCATCATTTTTGGGCTCCTTTATGCTGTATTAGCATCTAGCATCCAACAAGTTGCAATGAAATGGAGTCGAGTCTTACATATTTCGGTTATTGGAAAAAGCGAGCCGGCATTCGCCATGCTATATGCGCTCTTATTCCTAAAAGAAGTGCCCCATTGGAATGCTATCATAGGTGGTGCTATGATTATCGGTACTAGCCTTTGGTTAGTAACATGCACAAAAGAAATCGATTAGAGCATTTTTTTAAACTTCTCCTTTATTGAGGCGATTAGCTGCGATACAAATCAGCACTAAACTTAAATAACCATAAATAAGTGGAATCTGATTCTCTGTTGTTATTATTTTGCTCAATAGAGCGCATATACCAGAGGATATTAGCGAAAAACTACCAGCCATAAAAGCAGCAGAGGAAGCTTCATATTGAGGAAATAAGGTTGGCAAATATACAAAATAGTTTGAAAACATAATAGAAGCCGCAACTAACATAAAAGAAACTGGGATTATAATGACATATAAATTAAACCAATAGTGTGCCAGGAATAGCATTAGTAAAAGATCTAAGCTAATGAACCACAAGGCAAGATTGATTTTTTTTTGCCCTGGAGTTTTTAATAAAATTCTATTCAGTACATTACCGCTAAACCATGATAGTCCGCATAGCAATGCCATATTTCCATACACAATTGGTGAGTAATGTAGTCTATTCTGAATGAGAAATGGTCCAACAAGGCAAAATAAAGTTGAAATTGTAGCAAGCATAATCAAACAAATTAGACCTAACACAAAACTTTTATGAGATAACATCTCAACATAATGCACCATAATTAATTTAAAGCTAAGTTGCTTTTTAACTTTAACTGTTTCAGGAACAAGAAAAAATACTAGCCATATTCCAATCAACGAATATAGAACTAAAAAATAAAAACAGGATTGCCAACCCAAATAATGCTGTAAATAACCACCAATTGCTGGTGCCACAATTGGACCAATAGCAAAGGAAATAGTTATATAACTAGCTTTTTTATAATATTCTTCGCCAGAGAAAAGGTCAGGAAAAATACTTCTTGCACTAACCGCACTAAATCCCATACATACTCCTTGAATAAAGCGTAGATAGGTAACTACACTAATAGATTTAGAGACTATAATTAAAGTTGATACTATAAAATATCCACAAAGACTGATTAACAAAGGAGTTCTGCGGCCAAAATGGTCTATGATATTTCCACACACTAATTGACTGATGCCTAAGCCAAGGATATAAATTGAAATAGTACTTTGTACCAATAGATGACTTGTGAAAAAATAATCGGCAACTGCAGGCAGTGAAGGAACATAGATATCGACACTTAAACCATTTAATGGAATGATATACAATGCTACTAAAACAACTACATTCTTATTGATTTTGTTAAGCATAGTACAGATTTTTTACTGATTAGTAAATAAAACAAAAAATGGATTGTGCTACAGAGAAATCTTGGTTAGGGATCACCAAATTTTTTAGAGAATCTGTATCCATTCTTCAAGTCAATAAAATGCTTTGATAAAGTTGCATGCACTTTATTATTTGAAACTTTTATTAAAATTTTATCTATATACTGAACTTCAGCAACATACTCAAATGATGCTAAATAAGTTAAATCATTAAACCAACTCAAATGATACAAATATATATCTTCAACTGTGATAAGATTATTTTGAACATTGCTTATAGGAATAAAATTTAAAATTGCATCTATTAAATCGTTACGATAAATTCCTGAAATAGGTCTTATATAATTATCATAGTTTTTAATAAAAACAGGGAAATTAGAAATTTTATCTGAATCTCTTAATAATTGAGAAAAACTTTTCTCTGTATCATTTAAATTATTTGATATTATTTTTTGGTTATGCTCACGAATTGCTATAATTATTAGATGCTTTAGTGATTTATCTAAATCATTAAGGATTGAATGTTCTTCTATAATTTTAATAGATGCCTCTGCATGATTAATTGATTGTGAATCATGAAAAGTCTTGTAAGCACCATATTGGTAAAACCTTCCTAAGTCATGATAGAGTGCTGCTAGTTTTGCAATATGTACTTCTTTTGAATTCAAACTGAGTTTTTTAGCTAACAGAGTAGTAATTTTAATAACTTCATAAGTATGCCTAAATTTTAATTTATATGCTGGATCAGAAATAGATAAATATTTCTGTGAAATATTATTAAAAATATTTTTATGTTTTTTTATACTCATATAGAAATCTCTATAATGACTTATTCAAAATTTAACTTACCATCTGCATTCAAAGTCGTTTAGACTAATAAAGTATAAGAAGTTAACAGCGCAAGACAAGTAGTGTATACGAGATAATCGAGAATGCGATCCCCTCCTGGACGGGTATGAGGTTCGAAACGACGCTATGATTCACAGTCTCAGTAGGGTGTGAATACAGGTTCTTAAAGGTATTTTTCATCTGCTTCCCTCCCTCTAATAACTCTAGCTGGATAACCAACGGCAACTTTAAAAGATGGAATGTCTTTAACAACACATGATCCAGCACATATTACTGTGTGTAAACCAATGTCAATTTTATTAATAATAGTTGATCCTATGTTTATAGCAGTATAAGCTCCTATATTACAATGACCCGCAACTGCCACTTTGGGGCCAAGACTAGAGAAATTATTCATAATACAATCATGTGATAACATAGAGTGTGTATTTAAAAGACAAAAATCGCCAACTTTGGTATCTGGTTCAATAACAGCACCTGCCATAATAACACTCCCCTTTCCAATAACAACGTTTCTTGCAATAGTTGCATTGGGATGGATTAATGTTATAAATTCTAACGCTGGTGATATTGCTTTTACTTTTTCTGCTAATTTACTACGCAGATAATTATCGCATACCCCAATAAAAATTCCTTCAACCTCATATTTATCTATTAAAGAAGGGATATCTTGTTCTTTCCCGAGGATTTTATACCCGAGCGTCTCCTCCCCAGGCAACCGAAATGAGTCTATAAATCCTATAATTTTAAAGCCGGTTATTTCTGCTATATTAACAATTTTTTTAGAATAACCAGATGATCCAAAAATAACAATATTCTTCATAATTCTAGTGACAAGTATTACAGGTCCTCCATAATCTATGCTAATTGCTGACCCGTTTATTCATAAGCTTTCGTGCAATTTTTACATGACATAGATCATCAACAAATGGTGAAAGATCAATATTTTCATTAAACATACTTAATCTTTGTGGTTCTTTATTGTTATTTAAGATTTTAAAAAAAGAAATAGCTAAGCTAAATGATAATGACGCCTTACCCGGCACCGCTATAAAAATATTATCTTCAATTTTTCTGATTTCAAATGAGTAATTTCTTATCTGAGAATTATCAATAATTTCTACCTTACAACCAACATAGTAATCATGATTTACTTCTTGAAATTTTGAGAAACATTTTTGTGCATTTTCTTGCAGCGATTTTAGCACTAATTTTTTTGATTCTATACTTGCATCTAATGCAATGCTTAATGCACTGCCGATCACAGAATAATCTTTATTATCGATCGTATGTTTAAAGTGATTGATTGTGTTGAGATTGTTATTAGTAATCAGTACAAAATTCTTTGGACTAAGATGTGGGTACGTTACAATCATCGGAGACTCAACTATATTGACATTAATATTATGATTCCTGATGCGTTGCAGATCTTTACCAGTAGTTAATATGAGTTTTTTAGTAACTATTTTTCTTATTTTAATATCCGAAATAATAGATAACTCTACGCATTCATTATAATTTTTAAAACTAACTAAATTACAATTTGTATGTAGCTGACCTCCATGAGTAATAAAACTCGACAATAAGTTTTTTATTATATTGTTAAAATTCATGGGCCTATCAAGACCTGGCACATGATCTATATTAAACAAGGGTTGGTTAATACCTAAATGTTGTGGAATTATAAAAGAGTTATCCTTATGATCAAGTTTCTTGATGGCATAATGAACTATATCATCAACAAACCATGGTTCAATCGCTTCTTTTAATATAGGATTAGTATCTACGCTCAGTAAATTCATTCCGGGCATACTAGAGTAATACTGTATTACATTTTTGTAATTCTCAATAAATACCTTGGTTACTTCGTGTCCAGAAAATTGATACAAACTTCCAAAATGAAACCATGATTGGTGCATTGCACTGGCTTCCTGACAAATTTTTGAATTTCGTTCAAATAACGTTACTTTCCATCCAGAACGCTGGAAAATCTCTGCAATAGCTAAACCAGCGATGCCAGCTCCAGCTACAACTAGAGTTGGCTTATTATGATGCATTTGAAGAGAAAGCTTCCGCTAACCCATGGGTCATATATTCAATATCTTTATTATTAAGACCAGAAGTAATTGGCAGACACATATGAAGTGGACAATACTTTTCAGCAGCTGGTAAGCCTCCAATAGGCAATGGGATATTGTTAAATACTGGTTGAAAATGGCATGGAGTTTCATATACTCCACCACCTACAATAATACATTTGCTTTTTAAGCTATCTATACATCGCTCTTTGCTAAAAAGATCGTTAAATAAGATAATGAATTTATAATGAGAAGCTTTATCCATATGTGAAGTTTGGCAATACTTCACCTGATATTTTTCTAATACTGGGACAATAGCATCAACAGCATTCTGTCGCGTCCTTATCATTTTATCTAACTTTCGTAATTGAACGAATCCCATACTAGCGGCAATCTCAGAAATTCTCCAGCTATTACCAAAGTCAGTATGATGATTGCCGTAATCTTGATTTCTTTTCCCCTGATTTCTAAAGGAACGAGCGAGATGATTTCCATCTTCATCATTTAAAGTTATCATTCCACCTTCACTGGTAGTCATTACTTTGGTTGGAAAGAATGAAAAAGCTCCGCCATCTGCAAAAGCCCCAGCTTTAATTCCATTTAACTGGCTTCCATGCGCATGAGCACAATCCTCAATTAGAATCAAACCATTTTTTTTGCAATAATCCACAATTTCAATGAAGTCAGGAATTATAATACCCGCAATATGTACCCACATAACGGCAGAAATACCTTCAATTCTATGAGCATTTACAACCATTTCTAACGTTGGTTGAAAGTACTCTTTAGACATATCTAAATATACTGGAATTCCATTGGCTCGAATAATAGCAGCAACTGAAGCAAAATTAGTATTGGTTGGAACAGCAACTTTCTTTCCTTCAAAATGATGAATTCTACATAATATTTCTAATGCTGAAGTTCCGGTACTCACTGCAACTGCATACTTAGTTCCAATATAATCTCTAAAATTATTCTCAAAACGTTCAGTAAATGGGCCAAGAATGAGTTTTCCTGATTTTATGATATCTCGATAATCTGACTGTAATTCAACAATCTCATCATCACTTAGATCCAAATAAAATGGATAGATTGGTTTATTCATGATTTTTAATCGTTCAGTCCTATCCATTCAGGAGAATGAGCAAAACTATGGGCGTCAGGAAAACTGAGGCTTTCGGCAATTAATTGCTTTCTTGCTGCTTCAACTTCAACTGAACCTATTCCTGTGAATGGGTACGTTCAGTCCCACCTACATAGAACATTCCTAAATTTGTTGCAAGTTCTTTTTTACTTTTTAGTTAGCACGAATATTTCATGTTAATTCGTTGCAAGGTGCTGCACATTTTTGGCAAAATTGACCCATGATGGTGCGCTAATTTTAGTTCGATTTTTTCGAAGATAACGATCTAAAACTACTGACAACTGAGAACTATTGATTATCTCGAGAAGGAAATGAGCAATTACCATGATACAATTTCTTAATTGCGTCATATACTGGCCTTGGATTTCTTTCAATATCTACAATACCCCACCATTCTTCTGTAAAACTATGATCAGGAAATGGACCTCCTTCATCAGGGCGAACGCCGTTGGTATCATGTTTATCAGCTGATCCAGTCCGATCCTTCCACCATTCATCATTCCATTCGAAAATGCATCCTCCTACTAGAATATTATTGGGGTCCCTAGCTGATAAGTTGTTCATTATTTCTTCTAGCAATGCTAGATCAGCTTGTTTTTGAGAATCAGGGTCATAATCATTAATATCTTGATTCCAGGCGTCGGCTCCGAACTCTCCTATATAGCATGGTTTACTACTGAGCTGCTTCCAAAAATCAAATCTTGATCCAAAGCTCAATCCGTCATAAACATTGATTCCATAAAGATCTATAGAGTCAGACAAAAAATAGTAGTCATGATTCTCGATAGCATCAGAAATACGCTTTGGATCTAAGATGTTGGTGCTAATTGGATGAAGTCTATCTTTTTCTCTAATCAATGAAGCTACATGTTCAATGATTTGCATCCCTTCTAGATTGCTTAGTTCTTTTGATACCAAAGAATAACTCAATATATTTTTTTTCACCTCATCAGACACTGGATGACATAAATGATTTAGAATCCACTCTGTACTATCATGAGTGTAGAAATGGTTAAGGTTCCATTCATTACCAATTTCCCATAGAAGCGTTGAAGGCTCATCCTTGAGCATTTCTATAACTTGAATAAGGTCTGTTTCAGTATCACGAAGATAATGGGAATAAACAGGAACAATAGTTTTAAGTTGATATTTTGAAAGAAGATCAAGAACTTGACGGTGTAATATGGGCCTATACGTTCTAATTGTATTAAAGCCTGCTTCCCTCATCATCTTAAAATCCTTTTCAATGGTAAGCAGATCTTCCTTAGTAGGGTTTATGGTAATGAGCCCACTTTGTTCGGTTTCTCCTTTACGAACGGGGTTATAACAAATTCCCTGCATTACAAAAGGCCTCTCATCGACAAGCAACTGCCTGTTCATTATTGTTACTGAATTTGGACTAGCAACGAGAGCTGTTTCAGCATGTAAAGCACTACAAATTACTATTGTCAAAAGAAATTTGTATATTTTCATAAAAGATCAACGAGTTTAGTTCTTTTAGTTTGAAATTGTCACGAGCAAGTTACTAGACTCATTACTCGTTACTCCTTATTTGCCTTCTATGACTTCTTCTGCCTTGCCTCCCATGCTTCAACTGATTCTTCACGGAGGACCTTTTGTCATTCTCCTGATACTTCTCTCCATTGCTTCGCTCACGATTATTTTTCAACGTGCTTTAGCTCTACGAAGCTCAGAAATAATCCCTCCTGCACTGAAGCAAGCGTTGCACACGTTTCAGCACAATAATTCTATTGCAGCACTTCATCAAGTGATTGAAAAAATAGATTCTCCCTTAAGTAGAATCGTTAAAACATTACTAGCTCATCGTGACTGGCCTCGTGTGGAAGCACTCGATGCCGTTCAAGTCAGAGCACGTCATGAAATCGCACGCCTCGAAGCGGGCCTGATGCTTCTAGAAATCACGACTGGCATTTCTCCACTGCTGGGGCTTCTTGGAACGCTTTCTGGACTCGTCGGTATTTTTGCCAACCTGGGGGACAAAGGGGACCCTCAGATGGTGGCACTAGGAATTTCTGAAGCCTTAAACTCAACCATCCTTGGCCTTGCCGTGGCTGTTCCGAGCCTTGTGGCTTTTCATTATTTTTCACGACGTATTGAAGTCATCGCTATTGATATGGAAGCCTTATCCGCAGAGTTGATCACGAAGCTCTACATCACGCGGGAACATTAAGAGATAAATTACAAATCCACATTCCCTTTCCTCTCTCCTTCCGTCTTTAGTCTTCAGCCTCGTTCCTCAATGCACTTCTACACAAAAAAACGACGCATTCCTTCCATTACGATTGTTTCGTTAATCGATATTTTAGCGATTCTTCTGATTTTTTTTATTGTTACTTCCGCCTTCAAAACAAAACTTTCTCAACTTCAAATCAACCTTCCTGAATCAACATCGGGAACCCAAGTTTCTTCTTCTGCTAAAAAAAATATTCTCTTAGAAGTTCAGTCTGCCGAGAAAATGACATTGGATGGGCACCCTGTCACTACAGCAACCCTTGCAGAAGCACTTCAAGAAATTCAGAAAACGAATCCAGAATGCGTGGTCACTATGCAAGCCGACAAAGAAGCCCCTTTTGGCGCCATTGTCACAGTACTGGATGCCCTGCAAGCAGCTGGCATCAAAAATATCCCCACCATGACACGGGCGGTGAAGCTGTGATTGTTTGAAGGTTAAGGAATTTTAACAAGACTGCTCCTTGTTATTTGATGCTTCAACCTGTTTCGCATTATCAATCTTTCAACACATTGACCTTGAAATTGAAAACACTCTAATAACTATTGCTATGCCACTTGAACTTGTTTACTACGGTCATCCTGCACTAAGGACAAAAGGAAGTCGTGTGGAAAAATTTGATCATCACCTCATCACCCTTGCAGAAGAGATGCTTCAAACCATGTATGAGTACGATGGTTGTGGATTAGCAGCACATCAGGTAGGACGTTCGTTGCAGCTCGCTGTCATTGATGTCATCGCTGCTATAAAAGATCGTCCTAGCAAGGCATGGAAAGATGGCAAACCTCTCGATATTGAGAGCATCACACCACTGATCCTCATTAATCCAGAAATCATTCCCCTTGGCAGAAAAACTTCTTATGACACAGAAGGGTGTTTGAGCATTCCTGGCATTTCAGCAAAAATAAATCGTCCTGCTCGTGTGAAAATTCGCTATCAATCACTCGAAGGAGAGCACTTAGAAATCGAAGCAGAAGGTCTTCTCGCGCGAGCGGCGATGCATGAAGTCGATCACCTCCATGGAATCTTATTTATCGACCATCTTTCACCTCAAGAGCTCAAGGAATATCAAGAGACACTGAAGAATTTACAACGAACACACAAACTGTAGTTAATAAAAATATGACCACCGCGCACACCTACCAAAAAATAGAACTTGTCGGTTCTTCAACGACGAGCATTGAAGATGCTGTTCAGAACGCGGTATCCAAAGCCTCAAAAGAACATGCTCACCTTCGTTGGTTAGAAGTGTTGGAGACTCGTGCCCACTTGGAAGAGGGTAAGATTGCCCATTGGCAGGTCACGGTGAAAATTGGAGTGACCTTGGATTGATTCCTCTCCATTCATGGAGAAGCGCGTCATTGGAGCCTTCATTTTCTAACGATTGATGTTAGTAGCATCTTTTTTGAACCGTGCTCATTTATTTTTGAGTCAATTCGCCCCCCTTCCTTCCAACACAAAATCCATAGACTTCTCCCGCTTTTTATTTAGCATTCTATTGATCAGCTTAAGGAATTGGGAAAGAGCGTTCTTTTAAAGACGCTCCATCCCACAGCATCGACAAAACCAAATACCCTATCTTTTTTGGAGGAACTCCTGAAGCTCGCTCCCAAAGAGATTTATCGTGAGTTTACAACCATTGTTTGTATGAATGTGAATAATACGACTATAGGAATAGGACCAACAGCTCCCTCGAACCAGATACTTAGCCGTACCATTAATCATTTCGGTAGTGTCGAGCAGAGCCGTAGCAACCTAATCACCTCTCTGCAAGGAGCACTCGATGACTTTACAGGGGCTGAGCGTTTTATTATCAATCCTCATGATGGCACAATCACGCCGACGGAAGTGTCGACTGCGGAGGCGGGCAGATCGATGGGGGCGCTGAGAAGTAGATTGAAAGAATTAGGATGGAAGCAGCTATTACAAAACGCTGCATTTACAATTGGAACTCCTTTAACGCGAGAGCGCTTAGAGGGAGTTATTCGCATGTTAAGAGGTCATCATTCTTCGATTGACCCGGCATCAGTTTGTCCGAGTGCCAACGTTGCTCCGATAGGCTTTAATAATTCAGGCCCTATTACCACTTCTGTAACCCAAGTGGCCACGCCTGTGGAGCAACTTAAAACACAATGCAAAGAAGTACAAGAAGAGGTAGTAGCAGAAGCCCAAAAAATAGAAAAAGCCGTACAGGAGGCAAAGCCAGTTATTAATCAAATCTTCAGTGAGCTTAAAAAGTTTGAGTACGCTGATACAATGAGGCTCTTAATGGCTCTTGATTTTAGCAATGAGTATGACCCAGCAGAGGAAGGCAGTTTCCAAGAACATCAATTTTTATCTGACAACAACCACTTATATGAGTGTTTTGTCTTAAATAATGTTGATCCTCCTTTTCAAATGAAAACATTTCCTGCTCGCGGCGAAGAAGGAGAGACCCCTCCTGCCATTCCTTTTATCACGCTAGTAAATCTGAAAGGTGTTGATGGGAGCAGGTCGCCTGATCAGTTTCCTACTCCTGAAGATAACAAAGTTATCCGAAATCATCTTTATCAAACATTAATGGTCTTTTATGGGCCATTGAAACTCACGAACTCTCGAGCAGCACAACATACCTTTCGCAAGGAGAGAGAACAAGATTATATTCGTAGTACAGAGGTGGGAGGAATTCTCAATGAATTAAATTGTGTTCCTAGCCCTTATATAATGAGACTGGCAGACAATAATAATGTCTACAATGATGATTCCTTTAGGGTAGTTCCAAACCCTGACCTAGAAAAGGTAGTTCTCCCTTATGTTACATTCAAATTTGAGTTAAAACAGATCTCAGAGCGCTATGCTCCCTTTACCGATAAGGAGAGGGCTCTGTTAATTCAGTGTCGTGACATTCTAGGTGGTGATACAACAACAGAGGAGGCGAGTGAAGCTCTAACTGCATTAGAACATCCTGATCAAGCCCTCGCTAGCGCACCCTGGTACCTTGCAGAAACCATAGGTCGTGGAAGTGCTGCTGTGGGGAATTCTGTGGCTGTTCTTTCTCATGGTTTTGCCTCCGGTGTTGTTGCTAATGCTCCTAGTATTGGAGCAGCATCTCTTGCTGCTGCACTTCTTGGAGTAACGGCTGGAGGACTCTCGCATGCTCTATTAGGAGAAAATTATGAATATACTGGTGCGCTTTGGGGATCTATACCTTCTAGCTTACTTTATGGTGCCGCAACTGGCGCATTTATAGGCTCCGCTATGGACGCTATTTTTCAGCCTGAGAGGAATACTTTTTTTCATAATGTGATCAACTCTCGATGGCCTTATTCTGGTCTTCGTGATTATCTCAACTATGCTTCTATTCGAACGTGGATTACTTCTTATATTTATATGGCACTCGGCGAGGTGTTAATGGGGTCGACTGGTAGAGAGATCGGAAGTTTGGTTGGGCAGGCTGCAGGACATGTTGTAGGCGGTCCTGGAGGGGCTGCTGTAGGAGCCGCGGCAGGAACTGCTGTAGCAGGTGCTATTCATCATGGCACTCTCGGTGCGATGCGTGCGATGCAGAATGTTCCTGAAGCATGGAACTCTTTTGCTCCTGAAGTTGCATTGCAGAACTTCAGAAAAGCTTGGAGTGATCTCACCGGAGAAAGGGCCCAACGCATCCTGGATGAACTCAAGAGCGCTCAACCGAGTGCTGAGGAACATCAGGAAAGAATGAAAGCAATCGATGCTCTTTTTAAAAAACTGATTCCTCTTTTCACTAAGGATAGCCATTTCAACACAGGCTCTTTAGTAGCCGCTAGAGACATCATACTGTTTCGTGTACAAACAGGCTTTCAGCTTCGTGCTGCATTGATCGTTCAATTGGAAAGAAAGATTCAAGAAGAAAAAGTAAAAGCAAAAAAAAGTGTTAAACAGATGAGGCCGGTGACGCGTGGTATTTAGAGGGCCCATTCAAGGGTGAAGTACAACAAAGAGTTTTAAAATTACAAAAGACCTTCAGTCGCTGAAAGCTTCATTTTACCTGCAGCCTGTAGTCTGTAACCTTACCCATTCTGCTGAACGGGTATTCTCTACATCCACGTACCATCAAACCTCCAGTGCGATGGGATTCGAAGAAGCCACTTCCTCTTGAAGCATTTTTTTGACTGCGTCTATGCCCTCCCCTAATTCTGCACAAATAGGAATCACCTTGAGGTCAGGATTTTTTTTACGAAATTGAGTCAGATTTTTTGCCGCTTCCGGAGAATCCATTTTATTTGCAATCACACACCAGGGACGTGCTGCTAATTCGGGATCGTAGAGCTCTATTTCTTTTCTTAAAACACGGAGGTCATTCCATGGCTTGCGGTCGTCAGTGCCAGCCATATCGAGCACAAAGAGTAAAAAGGGACAACGCATGATGTGTCTTAGAAAAGCATGTCCTAGACCACGATTATGACTAGCTCCTTCGATGAGCCCAGGAATGTCGGCAACAGTGGTGTGCTTATAATCGTCTAAATCGACAACACCAACATGTGGATGGCGTGTGGTAAAAGCATACGAAGCCACTTTGGGATGGGCTGCCGAAAGAGCGCGAAGCAAAGTTGATTTTCCAGCATTCGGATATCCGACCAGTCCTGCAAAAGCAATGGTGCGGAGTTCTAAAAGAAACCATCCCTCTTCTCCTTCTGTTCCTTCTGTAAAGCGACGCGGAGCACGATTACGCGAACTTTTAAAATGAATGTTTCCACGTCCTCCATGCCCTTTTAAGCAAAGGACAAATTCTTCTCCTGACTGTGCTAAGTCGGCTACTAAATCGTCAGGATCAGGAGTGGCTAGTTTAGAACGAGGTTCTGAGAACCTGCTCTCAGAGTCTACTGTGACTGCGATGGACTGCGTCACGCCGGTGCTCTCTCCATCGAGTACGTTAAGTACACTCCTTCGCTGCACGTCGGCGGCTCCTTCCCCCTCATCAGCCACAGCGACTTTGAAAACAGGTTTTGATGTTGGAGCGGAGGAAGTATCCTCTTTTTTTTCAGAAGCCTCGAACTCTTCTTCCAAGGCTGGTGAGGCCTGGGGTGCAGGCACACGATAAACCAAGGTTCCGACAGGAACAGGAATGATTAAGTCAGGAGCAGACTTTCCATGTTTTTGACGACTCGACCCGGGAGCTCCATTTTTAGCACGTAAGATTGGTTTGTAAAACAACGAAGCCAACTGTGTTTCATTCGTACTAGCCCTCAGAATCACACTTCCTCCATCGCCTCCATCACCGCCATCTGGGCCACCTTTAGGAATAAACTTCTCCCGACGAAAGCTAGCACAACCATTGCCTCCCTTTCCGGCTTTTGCATGAATACGAATACGATCAATGAACATCGCTAGAGTCTTTCAGAACCTGAGCATAAAGTCGCTCTGTTTTCTTAGCAATCCTCTCCCAAGAAAAATATTTTTCTGCACGGAGTCGGCCTGCAGCCCCCATCGTGGCTGCAAGAATAGGATCTGCCATCAATTGATTCACATAACTAGCAAGATCGTGAGCGAATTTTTCTGGATATAAGATATCAGAATCTCCCTCTATCTGCTCACAGGGGACTAAAAATCCGGTCACTCCATCGACCACAACTTCTTTAATCCCACCGACCGCAGAGGCCACCACAGGAACACCACAGGCCATCGCTTCCAAATTAATAATTCCAAAAGGTTCGTAAATCGAAGGACACACAAAAACAGCAGCTCCCGAATAGAGCGCAATGATTTCATGATGCTCAACCATATCACTAATCCAGATAACTCCTGGACGACGCTCCTGAATTTTTGCTACAGCCATTTTCATTTCACGAGCAATCTCTGGGGTATCGGGAGCACCTGCGCATAAGACAATTTGAAAACCGGGATCCATCTCTTCAATCGCATGCACGAGATGAATGATACCTTTTTGACGTGTGATACGACCTACAAAAAGGATGTAAGGCTGTTGCGGGTTAATCCCATGTTTTTTCAAGCAATGCTGATCTTGCCTTCTAGAATATTCTTCTAAATCAATACCATTATGAATCACAGAAATGCGCTCTTCTGGAATTTTAAAATGAGTGAGGATATCTTGTTTCGTCTCCTCAGAAACAGCAATGACCGCATCTGCCATGGTGAGTGTCTGCTTTTCAATCCAACAAGAATAATCATAGCCTCCTCCTAACTGCTCTCGTTTCCAAGGACGTAGGGGCTCTAAAGAATGAACGGTGACCACGAGTGGAATTCCATAAAGCTGTTTTGCCATGATTCCGCCTAGATAGGTGTACCAGGTATGGCAATGGACAAGATCAGCATCAATCCCTACTGCATTGAACTGAATCCCTCGCCAAGCCGCATCCAATGGACTTTGCAACTGCTTGGCACACTCCAAAAAGAGCCCGTTACTAGAAAATCCACGCACAGAAAAATGTTCCGTGCTCTGATGCTGTTCCCCAAAACAACGCACTTCCAAGGAAATCAATTTAGCAAGCTCGCGACTGAGATACTCTACATGCACCCCTGCTCCACCGTAAATATGAGGAGGATATTCTTTGGTGAGTAAAAGGAGTTTCATGAAGCTAAAAATTTTTCATCGACTAACTCCACAGGAATCAAGAACTGAAGTACTCCTGTGCCTGAAGCAATTTTTTCTAATTGAATAGCAGTCAAGGACGCTTTAGGAACGTTGACATTTTCTGCATGAGTCATTCCTAGCATGGTTGCAATCAAATGACTAAAATCAGGCTCATGTCCTACGAGCATCACCGATTCAAGTTTTTTATAAGCTTGAAGCTCTTTCAGTGCCGTCTCGGACGACATACCAGAGGCCATCCAAGGAACCTCGAGGAAAGGAACTGTAAGACTTGTTTCAAAAAAAGCCTCCATCGTCTTCACTGCTCGACAGAATGGGCTTGTTAAAACCAACTCCAGTTGGATCTGATGTTTTTGAAAAAATGCACCCATGCGCATCGCTTGCTGTTTTCCAACTTCCGTTAGTGCACGTTTCGAGTCACCATGTTTGGTTTTGAGACCTGCTTCAGCATGTCTAAGAAGATAAAGAATCATCGTTTTTTTAAGTGACGAGCTTATATTCTTGCCGTCAGCAAGTTCAAACTAAAAGAACCTGATAAACAAGGCGACGGCGCGCATCCTACCGCTTCGCGGTAGTTGAAGTTACAAGTTGAAGTTAAAGCAGAGAAATCTTTTCTCATAGCAACCTGGTTTTAAACTCACTCCGAACCTACCCAGAAAACCCTCTTCAAGTTCGCTGATGCTGATGAAGGAGCAGGAGCGACGGCGCGCAGACCCGCTCTTCAACCAGTTGAAGTTGACTTTTCTCGCAGCAACATGGGGTTAAATTCGCTGAGGCTGATGAAGAATAAGACGTCGAGGAGCGCAAGGACCGAGCGTATAGCAATACGTGAGGGAGCGAGCACCGCAGCAACACGGTTCTTCGCAGCCTCAGTAGAATTTAACCCCATGTTACATGGACATCCCTCCATCGATAGCTAATACCTGCCCGGTAATATAGCCCGCATGTGGCCCTGCAAGATAGGCGACGGCAGTGGCGATATCATCTGGTTTCCCAAAGCGTGCTAGAGGGATTTGAGTGACGACCGCTTTTTGAATTTCTTCGCTGAGCACAGCAGTCATGTCTGTTTCGATAAATCCAGGAGCGACAACATTGACGGTAATGTTGCGACTTGCAATTTCACGAGCAAGGCTTTTGCTAAAGCCAATCAAGCCGGCTTTGCTTGCCGCGTAATTGGTTTGGCCGGCATTCCCCATGATGCCGCTCACGGAACTAATATTGATGATACGTCCCGAGCGGGCCTTCATCATAGGGCGCAGGACAGCACGAACAAAATTAAAGGCTCCTTTGAGATTGGCGTTAAGAACAGCATCCCAATCTTCCGAAGACATCCGCATGAGCAGCGTATCGCGGGTGATCCCTGCATTGTTGACTAAAATATCAACACGTCCAAAATCAATGATGATTTGCTCTCCGACTTTTTGGACCAACTCAAAATCGGCCACATCGACTGCATAGGCTTTGGCACTTCCTGCTATTTTTTGGTTCAAGGCATCTGCCACGCGTGAGGAATTAGCCTCACTACGACTCACAACCGCGACTTTAGCGCCTTGGAGCGCGAGTTGGTGAGCAATGGCCTCGCCGATTCCTCGGCCAGCACCGGTGACAATGGCTACCTGATTTTCTAATGGTTTCATAGATTATTTGAAAGATTGGAAGAAGGAAAGTACCTAGAGTTTCTATTGCTTGCAAGCTAGGAGAGTGCTGCTTCAACTTCAACTTTCAACTTAAACTCATCTCAATTTTCTCCTGAAAGTTGAAATGATACTCGATGACAATCGCCGTTGCATTATCTCTACCTGAGCGATCGACCGCCTCCTGAACGAGGTGTTGCGCGGGGGATTGAGGAGTAAATGTGTTGAGAATATCAAGAAGCTGAGCATCGAAAAGTCCATCGTTTACTCCATCGGAGCAAATCAAAAAGCGATCACCGGGAGCAGGTGTCAGAAAGCCGACCTGAGGCGTGACAAATTGATGATCCGCTCCAAGTACCTTTTGAAGCAAGTTACGACGAGGATGATTTTTGGATTCGTATTCCGTAATCATTCCTTGGCGAAAAAGCCACCCTACATGCGTATCATCTTCCGAAATTTGCTGAATACCACCTCCTTTGGGAAGATAGTAAAGACGACTATCACCGATATGTGCAAAATAGAGCCGCTGATGTTGTATCCAGCAAAGGGTCAGAGTTGTCCCCATACCATGGCATTCCGCGTAACTAGCACTCAACAAAAGAAGAGCTCTATGAATTTCTTGAAACAACGCAATTAAGAACTGGTAAAAGGAATCATTTTCTAGGGCAGCAGCATGATTTGTTATTTTTTTACTGCAGTAGATGGGGAACATCTTGGTGATTTTTTCAACAGCAATCCGGCTTGCAAACTCACCTGCCATTGCCCCTCCCATCCCATCACTCACTGCAAAAACATAATCCTTCGAATAATCCGAAAGCTCTCCTATTTTCCCCAAATAGGAAACTTCTTGAGTATCGAGTACGATCCCCAAAAAACTGTCTTCATTGTTTTTACGAACACGCCCGATATCGGTGTGCGCAGACCAGCGCAAGATTGGTGGAGAGGAGTAATTCACAGGGATGGAAGGGATGAAAACAAAGAGATTTTTTATCCTTGTGAATGTTCTCCCAAAATCGTTGCAAATTCAAAATCGATTAGACAAAAACGACCATCTTTTTGACGGTAGGTCACATTGCGTTTGTCAGGATCATCATGGCGAACGCCATATTGTTCGAGCTCTTTGAAGAGTTCTTTCTGGCGCTCCTCATCCAGATACTCCACACGACTACCGCAGTTTGTAGTGACAATTTTCAAACGATCCTCATCGACCTCTAGTAAGCGAGGCACAAAAAAACAAGCTTTCTTTTCCAAATAGCCAAGCACTTCTACTTCGTTGGCAAAGCGCTCCTTTGCCTTAGGACCTCGGAACTGCTTGATCACACGTCCATCAAAGGTGACATGAACCGTGGCTCGTAATGTATCTTTGACTTCTTGCATTGCTTAGTTGAAGTGGAAAGTGGAAGTAGAAGGAAAGGAAAAACAGAATTTCCAATAATAAAGTCAGAAGTGACTTGATTGGTCATTATTTTTTTTTACAATCATTTTTTCAGCACGTTTCACTCCAACATTTCTAGCTCCCATGACTAAGTACAAATTAGAATATATCTGGCTCGACGGTTATGAACCTGTCCCCAACCTCCGCAGCAAATTACAGGTTAAAGAATTTACAACGGAACCAACACTCGCAGACATTCCAGCATGGAGTTTTGATGGAAGTTCGACACGTCAAGCAGAGGGAAAGAGCTCTGATTGTATGTTGAAGCCTGTAGCGCTCTATCCAGATGTCACGATGGAAGATGCTTTTTTAGTCATGTGTGAAGTCATGATGCCTGATGGCACACCTCACCCATCAAATGCTCGTGCTACAATTTTAGATGATCCCGATGCGTGGTTTGGTTTTGAACAAGAATATTTTCTCTACCAAGATGGTCGACCTCTGGGTTTTCCAAAGGAGGGATACCCTGCTCCACAAGGTCAGTATTACTGTGGTGTTGGATTTTCCAATATTGGTTCTCAGGCACGTCAAATGGTCTACGAACATCTCGAAATCTGCTTGGCCGCCGGCATCCATCACGAAGGGATTAATGCAGAAGTCGCCAAAGGACAATGGGAGTTTCAAATTTTTGGCAAAGGTTCCAAAAAAGCTGCTGATGAGGTCTGGATAGCAAGATACCTCTTGCAGCGCCTAGGGGAAAGCTACGGTATCGATGTAGAATACCATTGCAAGCCGCTCGGCAAGGATCTTGATTGGAACGGCTCGGGAATGCATTGCAACTTTTCGACCAAAAAACTCCGCGAGCATGGTGGTAAAGAATATTTTGAAAAAGTCATGATGGCTTTTGACAACTATAAAAATGAACATATCGCCGTCTATGGGCCTGACAATCATCTACGCCTTACCGGACTTCATGAAACTCAATCGATTGATAAATTTAACTATGGCGTTGCCAACCGCGGCGCCTCTATTCGTGTACCACACAGTTTCGTGAACAACGGTTACAAAGGCTACCTTGAAGATCGCCGTCCGAACTCCCAAGGTGATCCTTACAAAATCGCTGGTCGCATATTACAGACACTTGCGACGGTGACAACATAGGAACATTCGTAACTACTCAGGAGTCTTAGAAAAATAAGATAACTTACTCAGTAATCATTACCGAGTTCCTTGTTTAGGGGTTGAAGGGTTGAGGGGAAAATTCTTGAAATCATGAACACAATACGCAAAGCGATCTTCAGAAGATTTATATTTAAACAAGCTGTGTAGCAGCTTCTAGGGCATCCCCTAGAGCGTTTAAAAAAATTCTGTAGTCGATGGCATTGTCAGAACACGACCCGACGGGAGTCGGTCGGGCAGACTGCCGTTAGGCAGACCAGCCAGGGCGAGGTGAGCTTCGCAAAGCGAGTCAAACGAGGAGCGCAGACCCGCAGTGTAGCCAGCGATACTCGAGAACGCGATCCCCGCCTTCGCGGGGATGACGTTCGGAGTGACACCACAAGGTGCGGCTACAGAATTTTTTAAAATGCTCTAAACCCCTAAACCTGGAAGTAGACGATAAGTGCCCGTTCATAGGAATGGTTAAGAAGATGGAAGATGGGAGTCGACCTGCTTAGGTTGGTGAAAATAGGTTGATCAATTGCCGAAAGCCTTGGATCCTATCTTCTATCTACCATCTACTATCTTCCTATCCGTTGCTTTGAACGGATACGACGATAATAACACATTGAGATAGTCTGCTTTTTAGATACCTGAGCTGTTACAAACATTCCATCTATACAAACCATGAGCTTTTCAAACACCAAATTCCCTAAGTATGGAGCAATATCATACTCAAAGCTTCCTCAAGATGATGCAAAAGAATCAGAAACAAATGTAGAACAAGGAAGGCAAACCAGCACTGCGTCAAACATAACACAAGTATCTTCAAAGAAGAAAAAAACCTTCTTCTGAGCTAAAAAATGATCCAGGCTCAATCACGGCTAGCAAAATCGTTCCGCCTTGGGGAACTCTGAAGTAAAAAAAGTGATAATCCATCTCGTGTGGCATTTTGTTTTTTGACATGTCCATAAAAAATCCTTGCTTCTAAAAAAAAAGCCATTAACTTTACTGGCTCGCGCAACCTTATTCCAGAAGTCGCCGTTGGTCCTTAGGTGATGACGCTTCAGCCTCATTGCCAGATGCGCTAAGGGAAACCCGGCACAAGAAATATTATTATTATGCCTATTCGTCTTGGTCGTTTTGAAATGCCGAAAGCTCTTGTTAAAGAAGAAGCTACCGCCACAGAAACCTACGCAAAATTTATTGCAGAACCCTTTGAAGCTGGCTATGGCCACACGATTGGAAATTCGTTGCGCCGCACCTTACTCTCGTCACTCGAAGGTGCTGCCATTACTTCTATTCGTATTGAAGGAGCTCCTCATGAGTTCACCAGTCTTCCTGGTGTTGTGGAGGATGTTGTCGAAATCATCCTTAATTTGAAAAAAGTAAAGTTCAAGGCTCACGACCACGATGTGCGCACACTTACTCTTTCGGTACACAAGGAGGGAGCCGTCACGGCAGGCGATATCGCTTCAACAGCTCAGTGTGAGGTTCTCAACCCAGATCAACACATTTGCACGCTGGATAAAAAAACAAAATTCGAAGCAGAGTTCGAAATCAAAGTAGGTCGTGGTTTTGCCACTGGCGATGAAAATAAATATCCTGATATGGCTGTCGGGGTCATTGCTATCGATTCTATTTTCTCTCCTGTCACTCGCGTGAAGTATGCCGTAGAAAATACACGTGTGGGACAACGGACTGACTACGATAAGCTCATTCTTGAAATTTGGACAGATGGCCGCGTTACCCCTGAGGAAGCTATTCTTCAAGCTTCAGCAATTCTACGCCATCATCTCGATGTCTTTGTTAACTTTGATGACACGCAAGTCGAGTTCGATGAAACTCCTACAGAAGTCAGCCAAGAAAACAGCCGTCTCAAGAAACTCTTAGCCATGAGCGTGAATGAAATTGAGCTCTCAGTACGTGCTGCTAACTGCCTCAATAATGCCAACATCACCACTGTTGGCCAACTCGCAACCAAATCAGAGCCTGATATGCTGAAGTACCGCAACTTTGGTAAAAAATCACTCAATGAGATCAAAGAAAAATTGGTGCAACTCGGCCTAGGTCTTGGAATGAAGTTTGAACCTGGTCTCATCGAGCAAACCTCGATTACTACCACTATCTTAGAATAATTTTTACCGCTATTTGAAATTATGCGTCATCGCAGAAAAACTATTAAACTCGGCCGCTCGACGGCTCATCGTGATTCCTTGTTGGCCAATCAAGTTTGCAGCCTGATCGAACATCATCGCATCAAAACAACGTTGGCTAAAGCAAAAGCTGCGAAGCCACTTGCAGAACGTATGGTGACTCTTGGCAAACGTGGAGACCTCCATGCTCGTCGTACTGCCATTTCTTACCTCAAACAAAAAGATGTTGTAAAAATTCTTTTTGAAAAAATAGCTCCTGCTGCTGCTAACCGACAAGGAGGCTACACACGCATTACGAAACTCGGTCCTCGTCAAAGCGACAGCGCTCCCATGGCCTATCTCGAATGGGTGGACATCGTAGCAGCAGAAACTGTGGCACCTCAAGAAGAGGTTGTAACAACCACAGCGAAGGCACCAAAAGCTAAAGCTGAAAAAAAAGTTTCTGCGCCCAAGAAATAATAATTCCCAAGAACAGGTGAAGTCGGTCTCCCCCTAAGGCTTCATGACAAAAATCACGATAACCCCAGATGTCTAGTACGTCTGGGGTTGTTTGTTTATCCCCCTTCACAGCAACGGGTAAGAAGATAGAAGTTTGAAGATAGAAGGTAGGATCAAAGCCCTCTTACAAGAATAATTCTCCTTTTTATCTATACCTTTCACGAATGATTTTTAGGATTTTCTACTAGTTCTTATTGCCTCTGGCTGCGTTGTCCTCGCTTACATTATGTTCACATAGCGTCTCGCTCGGAACGTCTTGCCAGAGAAAATAACTCCTGCGTATAAAATTCCTAAAAATCATCCGCAAAAGGTATATCTGAGCAAACTAAAACCCCATCTTCTATCTACCATCTACTATCTTCCTATCCGTTGCTTTGAACAGATACGTTTGTTTTACTCTTTTATGGTGACTATCAACGGAACCAATACACAGAAAAAAACTGGGACTCAAAACCTATTAGAATTTTTTTATGAATAAATTCTTTTTGTGTTCTTTGTGTCATCTATGTGTTCTTTGTGGTTAATTCTTTTTTCAACAAGCCACGTTGGTAGTTAATATTTTAGTTGTATTGGTCCATTTTATGAAAATCGGCATTGCACAAATCAACACCACCGTCGGTGACCTCACGGGTAACGCTGCATTAATTCTCAGCGCCTATGAAGAGCTTGTGACGCAAGGGGCAGATCTTGTGATTACCCCCGAACTAGCACTCACGGGCTATCCACCGCAAGATCTTCTTTTTGCAGGAAGTTTTGTAGACGATAATTTAAAAAAATTGGATGCCTTAGAAAAAAAAATAGGAAGCGTGCCACTCCTGGTTGGTTTTGTGGATAAAAATAAAACTAAAGAGGGGAAACCCTTTCACAATGCAGCTGCTCTGCTGTGTCAAGAAACACCTCGGCTTATTGCTCATAAACGCCTCCTGCCCACCTATGATGTTTTTGAAGAAGCACGTTATTTTGAACCGGGTTGTGAAGCACCCTGCTTCTCTCATGCAGGAAAAACATGGGGCATCACTATTTGTGAAGATCTTTGGAGTCCAGATTACTTACCTCGAGAACTCTATTGCATCGATCCCGCAGAAGAGCTCGTACTTAAAGGAGCGGAGATCATACTGAATCTGAGCGCCTCTCCCTTTCAGATGGGTAAGCCAGCACAGCGCCTAGCCATGCTTCAAGGTCAAGCGAAGCGACTGAAAGTTCCTATTATTTATTGCAATGCGGTGGGAGCCAATGATCAGCTTATTTTTGATGGACATTCTCTGGTCATCGCCTCTCAAGGCCGATCCATAGTGACGTTTCCAGGATACCGTGAAGAAACAAAATTAGTCGATCTTTCCTTATTGAGTCATGAAACAAAAGCTTCATCAATAATTACCACGGAAAATTCTATGCAAGAACTCCATAGTGCTCTGGTCCTAGGTCTTCGTGATTATTTGCATAAATGTGGTTTTAAGGGAGCCTTGCTAGGACTGAGTGGAGGCATCGATTCTGCCGTAGTTGCCACTTTGGCTGTCGCCGCCCTTGGTCCAGAGAATGTCCAAGGAGTCCTGATGCCAGGCCCCTACTCTTCTCAAGGAAGTATTAATGATGCCAAGGCACTGGCTAATAACCTTACCATACCTCATCTCACTCTTCCCATTACCTCGCTCTACGATGAAGCCACAAAGACCTTGGAAGAACCCTTTTTAAATTTGCAGGAAGACCTAGCACATATATCCGGAGTAACCGAAGAGAACCTCCAAGCACGCTTGCGTGCTATAACCCTCATGGCACTTTCTAATAAGCTTGGCACTCTTCTCCTCACCACAGGAAATAAAAGCGAACTGGCTGTCGGTTACTGCACCCTCTATGGCGATATGTGTGGAGGATTGGCCGTCATTGCTGATGTGCCAAAGACCGTTGTTTACAAGCTGGCACACTGGATCAATCGCAAACAGGAAATCATTCCTTGGAACTCGATCCATAAAGCCCCAAGTGCCGAGCTTCGCCCCAATCAAAAAGATCAAGACACGCTCCCTCCTTACGAAATCTTGGATGCGATCCTGGGATTACTCCTCGAAGAACATCAATCCCTCCCTCAAATTATCGCTCAAGGTTTCGATGAAAAAACCGTCCGTTGGATCGCTCGCCATGTGTACCGGAACGAATACAAACGCCAACAAGCAGCCCCTGGTCTCAAAGTCACTGGAAAGGCATTCGGCCTAGGACGACATTTCCCGATTGCACAACGCTACGTAGGGGAGTAGAAAAGGGTCTTATGACGTCAAATAATACTTCGATTACAAGTCTGGCGACTGAACTAAGTACAGGTTATAACTCCCGTGATCAAAAAACTTCTATTGGATCCCGACAAGAAGTAGCTAACGAAAAAAGTCAATCTAGCTGGTTTCCTGGCGATCGTATTAAAGGGATTCTTTCAAGAACTTATTCTTTCTTTGCCTATTTTGGATCTTCTGCATCAACAATCTTCAGCAACGCTGAGCAAGATTCAGGCATACGAAAAACCTATGTTTATCGTAATAATGATCAAAGTAAAAGTTTACGCTTCCGTTTTGTCTCTTATTGGTTTGGAACAGAACGCAACCAGAGTAATAGTCAAAAAAGTTCTTCCGATAGAACTTCTGATCATGGAGTTGAAACATTTATTCGTAAATGTGGTAATGTTAGTGACGATGAAGATGATGAAGATGATGAATAGACTATAATCACAACCCAACATCTGATGGACAACACTCCCTGAAGCAGCAGACAAAAGAAAAACCAAAATTTTTATATCCTATGAATCGATTTTTTAGTGGTTACCGCAAACTTCCCCTCTCCGATAAAGATTTTCAACCGATAGACTCTTCTCACACTGGCCCCTCTAGCACCAGTAATTTTCAGGGTGTTGCACGACCTCATGAGAAAACGTGCCTCATACCAAAGGATGGAACTCTTGGAGGCGGCTCTCTTTCTGCTGTAACAAATCCTTCGCAAAAAGATCTTCAGCCAAAGAAAGGTTTTTTTGCAAAATACTTTGGGTGTTTTACAACAAAGCCGCAGGACGATGACGAAAGGTTTTTTGGAGGTTTTGATGGTCTCACAGAAGATGAGTTCAGAAAAATGATTGCATCCAAAACTCCCACAAAAGCTCCCACATCAATTGATAGCTACCAGAACCCAAAAACAAAAAAGGACGAACCTTATTTGTAGTTAGCACCACTCGTTCATTAACAGCATTCGTTCAGAGGACCGGTTGCAATGATGATACGTAGTGAATATTTGTTACTAGTGTAACCTCAAGCTCCACTAGTCGTCATCGTCGCGAAAGCGGAGATGACAACTGTTGCGGTGACAGCCATTATCGAGACTTTTCTCCCCTCCAGTCCTATGAAAGGATACCATCCGTGCATTTTAAAAAATATTGTAGTTGTGTGCAGTGTCAGAAAACGACCCGACGGGAGTCGGTTGGGCAGACTGCCGTTAGGCAGCCCAGCAAGGGCGAGGTGAGCGGGAGCGAGCGAGTCAAACGAGGAGCGCAGACCCGCAGTGTATAAGAGATATTCGAGAACTCGATTCCCTCCTTCGCGAGGAAATGACGCACCGCAGTGATGCCACAATGCGCGGATAAATGAGGTCAGCTTATAGCGTGCCCTTATCGATTCAACACACTATAGTCTCAAAAAGAACCAACAAACGTTCCTAACATTCATCAGTTAAAAGTTTATCAGTTAAAAATGAAAATAGAGATTTTCTAACAATATCAATTTTCTTTTCTTATACGTGTTAGGCTTTAGCCTTTCCAACCATGAGTTTTTTGTTCCCCCTTTTTTTTATAGCCCTAGGAGCCTATCTCCTCGGTTCTTTTCCTGCCGGTTATCTGGCGGGTCTTTGTTGTGGCATCGATGTCCGCTTGCATGGAAGCGGCAATATAGGGGCTACTAATGTCATGCGCCTGCTGGGCAAAAAATGGGGCTATACCGTTTTTGTCATCGATTTTCTAAAAGGATGGCTTCCTGTTTTTCTAGCAACACTCTGGAGTGACGCTGTCACTACCAGCCCACATTCGGCTCCTGGAGCCATCGCTGCATTAGCAGCACTGCTAGGACATAGTTTTCCCATCTGGCTCCGCTTTCGAGGCGGCAAAGGAATTTCGACCTCAGCAGGGATTATTGTTGGCATGTTTCCAGGATCCTTTTTATTTTGTTTAGGAAGTTGGCTTCTTCTGTTTTTGACCACACGTTATGTCTCGATCGCCTCTATCGTGGCTGCCCTCATGCTTCCAGCAACAGTTATTCTTTTTTATTTCTGCAGTCATTTCTTTCCTGGATGGCCCCTATGGCTCGCTGGAGATTGGCTTTCCATTGTTGCCTCACTCGTCATGGCAGGACTTGTCCTTTGGCGCCACCGTGGGAATATAGAGCGCCTTCTTGCAGGAACGGAAACACGATTTGAAAATAAAAATTCAAAAAAATAACTTTATGCCTCTCACTCAAACCTCCCATTCCATAAGCATTCTTGGTGCTGGCAGCTGGGGAAGCGCACTATCACTTATTTTTGCACGGGCTGGCAAATCCGTTACTCTCTGGGGCCATAATGCCACGCACCTCCAAGCCATCCAAGAATCACGTCTCAATGCGCGCTATTTGCCAGAAATTACCTTTCCTGAAAATATTCACCTCACGACAAGTCTCAGTGAGGCGGCAGAAGCAGGAATCTTATTTTTTGTTGTTCCTTCAAAATTTTTTCGTGCTGTCGCAACTTCCTTAGCAACATGCATCGACCCTTCTACTACTCCAACTATTATCAGCTGCACTAAAGGTATTGAACCCACGAGCGGAAAGCTCATGAGTGAAATCCTCACAGAAATCATTCCGACCGCTTCTATTGCAGTTCTTTCAGGTCCTAATTTAGCTGGTGAAATCGCTCGAGGTCTACCTGCAGCAGGCGTTCTCGGCGGCCACCATGAAGCAGCCCTCGCTTCATTACAAAATATTTTTCATCAGACTCATTATCGTGCCTATACCAGCAGTGATGTTTCCGGAATTCAATTAGGAGGCGCTCTTAAAAATATTTTTGCGATCGCTACAGGTGCTTCCGATGGATTAGGCATGGGAGAGAATGCACGTGCGGGGCTTGTGACGCGCGCCTTAGCCGAAATGACGCGCCTCGGCGTGTCCATGGGAGGACGGCCACAGACCTTTAGCGGCCTTAGTGGTATTGGAGATTTGATGGCCACCTGCTTTAGCTCCCAAAGCCGCAACTATCAAGTGGGATGGCAACTCGCTCAAGGAAAATCTCCCACACAAATTGAACACTCCATGACCATGATCGCAGAGGGTCTTTTTACAGCCCGCAGCGCTCAAGAATGCGCAAGAGAGCGAGGCATTGAAGTCCCTATTATCGATGAAGTGGTGGCTGTCCTGGATAACGGAAAATCTCCGCGAGAGGCCATCAAAGGACTTTTGGGACGACGTTTGCGCTCTGAGGAAGAGGGGGCAACTCAATTTTTCAAGGAAAAATTGAGTTGAGTTGACCTTGCAAATTAAAGTTGAAGTAAATCCTTTTCAGCTTCTAACACTATTTTTGGGTGTTATATTTCGCACTCGGTTTATACTTTCATGCTTCAATCTTCCTTTACGGCAATGACAAAAACGGAATAAGGAATAGTACCCATCTTACTAAAAAGATATGCGTGCCTGCTACTTCAACTTTTCACTTTAACTACAACCGTTCTATTGAACGGGTTCCTGCCTCCCATGCCATCTCCTCTTCACCTTACTGCACGTGGACTGCGTCAAACATATCGACTCGGAAATAGCTCTCTTGAGATTCTTCGTGGTATCGATCTCGATGTAGCCAAGGGAGAAGTACTTTTTCTGCGTGGGGCTTCTGGGGCTGGTAAATCGACCTTGCTCTATACCCTTGCAGGTTTGGAAAAGCCTCTGGCCGGAGAGGTCATTTTTGAAGGGAATGTTCTTTTCAAAATGAAACAAGACTCTTTGGCCTTGCTGCGCAATAAGCAAATGGGATTTGTGTTTCAATCTTATTTTTTATTACCGGAGTTAACAGCTCTTGAAAATGTCCATCTCCCAGCAATGCTCCTAGGCAAGCCTGATATATACAAAGCAGAGGAGCTCCTCACCCGTGTTGGCTTGGTCAAGCGCCTCGACCACCTTCCTTCTCAGCTCAGTGGTGGTGAACAGCAACGTGTCGCTATTGCACGTGCCTTGATGAATGACCCGAGTATTCTTTTTGCCGATGAACCGACCGGGAATCTAGATGCCGCCACAGGTGCTACCATTATTGATCTCTTGCTAGAACTGACACAACAAGATCGTCGAACCCTCATTGCGGTGACACATGATCCTTTGCTGGCTGCACGCGGAGATCGAGAGCTTCTGATTGTTAATGGACTGATTCAAGAAATAACTTCTTTCTCATGATTACTGAACAACAACCGATGATCACGCCTATCACCGTGATGTTTTTTGATACAGACGCTGGAGGGGTGGTCCATAACATCGCCTACCTACGTTTTATCGAAACAGCGCGCACACTCCTAGGCATCCACTATGGCCTTGATTGGGAATATATGAAGCAGACATCTATTTTTCCTGTGGTAGTGCGCACCGAGATTGACTACAAAAAGCCAGCCCTTTTGGGTGATCTACTCGAAGTCCAGAGCTGGCTTGGAGAAACTGGATCTGCACGCTTCTGGTGCCATTTTAGAATCATTCGTCCTTCTGATGGAGCACTGATGGTGACTTCTCAACAATCCTTGGCTTTCGTTAAAATGCCCGAGGCCAAAGTACAACGTCTTCCTAAGGGCTTTCCGCATCCTTTTGTTCCGACCTCACTGAGCAATAGTTGAAGTTACTTTACCCGTTCCTGTGAACGGAAACCCTTCAGCTCCCTTTCTTCTGAGTCGATGCCACAGATTTCACTGTTGGAGCTGTTGCAGGAGCCTTCGTCTCTAGCGCAATGAGCTCTGAAACTGTGACAAACTTATACCCTTTTGCCTGTAAGGCATCGAGCACTTCTGGCATCGCTTCAATAGTTCCAAGCTTGATATCATGAGAAATCGTGATGGCTCCTGGGGTGGTACCAGCTATAAGCCGTTGCGCTACGACACTAGAACCTGGTCTTTTCCAATCGAGAGGATCAACGGACCAAAGAATACTTTTCATTCCATATTTATTTGCCAAAATTTCAACAAAATGACGATTGATAGCACCACCAGGAGGTCTAAATAAGGTTGGTTTTTCTCCTGTGGCATCTGTAATAAGCTTATTTGTTTTTTGAATCTCTTCGTCAAATTGTGCGTCAGACAATTTCGTAATAGTGATATGGTCCCAAGTATGATTGCCAACTTCATGGCCCTCTTGGACCTCACGAGCTAAAATCTCAGAATTTCTTTGCGCTCTTTCTCCAATGATAAAAAAAGTAGCCTTCGCATGATGCTCTTTTAGTATATCTAACAAGCGTGGTGTAAGTGTAGCGCTGGGACCATCATCAAAAGTCAATGCGACATAAGGTCCATCAACATGCACATGACCATAACGAGGGTATGACTTTAAAGGCGCACCACTCTTAGCACCTGTCTCTGCAGAAGGAGTTGACACGGCTGTTGGCATGGCATTTGCTGGCGGTGTTGGCACAACTGAAGCAGAAGATTTTTCTTGAGACCAACTGATGGAAGAAAGAACGAGCATGAGAAGACCAACCCATGCACAAGAGTAGAAAATGTTGTTCTTCATAAAAATATTACTGTTAGATTAAAAGACTAAAGAAAAGGCTTGGTTCTTGTGAAATAGATTTTAAATCATTTTGGAGTTCCAGAAAATATAGGCTAGCCTATCATCAACGTCAATCATACCCACTAACTTTTCTCATTCTCTCATGGCTGAAAAAAAATCAACTCCTCCCGATTCCATAGAATCAGCACTTTCACGCTTGGAGAAAATCGTCAATACTATCGAAACAACACCACCTCCCCTGGAAACCTTAATTGAACGCTATGAGGAGGGCGTGGGACTTTTAAAATTGTGCCAAGAAAAACTCACAACAGCAGAGCAGCGCATCGAAATCATCGCGCGTAATGCACGAGGAGAAGTATCGTTACAACCTTTTGAAAGCTCTTCCTTATAAAATACCTATTTTCTTAAACGAGTCTCTTCTCAAAAAAAATGCAACCAGCATCATTAAAATAGAGAAAATTTTTCATAAAATTTCTTTTGCGCTCTTTATCTTATCCATGTGTTCTTTGTCTTTCATTCTTTTCTAAAAAATAACATTGCTTACAAAAGAGAGTTCAAAAATCCTACTCCTTACCCGTTACTCGTTACCCATTACTTGCCTTGAGCCACCCCACCTTCATCGATTCGTGCGCTGCACTGCAAGAACTGCCAGAAAGTGAGCTCCCGGCACTCGCTTCGGAAATCAGGCAAGAACTCATCACAACGCTTTCGCAGACAGGAGGTCATCTCGGACCTAATCTAGGAGTCGTAGAACTGACCATTGCACTGCATCGCGTTTTTAACACTCCTGAGGATAAATTTCTCTTTGATGTCAGCCATCAAGGTTATGTCCACAAAATGCTCACAGGCCGCCGCGACAGGCTAGCAACTATGCGTCAACATGGTGGACTCAATGGATTTTTATTACGCAGTGAAAGTGAGCATGATTGTTACGGTGCAGGACATGCAGGCACAGCCCTTTCTGCCGCTCTAGGAATGGCTGCAGCACGTGATCATCATCAAGGAAACGAACATGTCGTTGTTGTTGCTGGCGATGCCGCTTTCACCTGTGGCACGAGTTATGAAGCCTTAAACAACGTTGCTGCGACCACCAAACGTTTCATCGTTGTGTTGAATGACAACAAATGGTCGATTGCCAAAAATACCGGCGCCATTGCTCAACATTTTAATCGTATCACCACAAGCCCCGCCTATGCCCATCTCCACGAGCAGGCTGCCAAATTTGTAGAATGGATTGGTGGAAAAAAAGCACGCCATCTGGCTCACAAAATCGAAACCAGTGTTAAACAAATTTTGCTCCCCAGTGTTATTTTTGAAAATCTAGGACTTCGCTACTATGGTCCTATTGACGGTCACGATATCTCACTCCTCATTCGGACGTTTGAATTTCTCAAGACCCAACAAGAACCGGTTATCCTTCATATCCTTACAGAAAAAGGGAAAGGATATGCTCCCGCCTTGGCAAAACCCCACAAGTTTCATGGCCTTGGGAAATATCAACCAGACACCGGAGAGACTGATTCTTCGGCCACGCCAACCTACTCCGAAATTTTCGGACAAACACTTGCTCATTTTGCTACGCATGACGCTTCTCTTGTTGCCATCACTGCAGCGATGCCCGATGGAACAGGATTGATCCACTTTGCACAGCGTCATCCCGATCGCTTTTATGATGTCGGTATTGCCGAAGGTCACGCAGCTCTCTTTGCCGCAGGGATGGCAACACAAGGAATGAAGCCATTCCTAGCCATTTACTCCACTTTCATGCAACGGGCTTTTGATATGATCGTTCATGACATTGCCTTGCAGAACCTTAACGTGAAGCTCTGCATGGATCGTGCTGGACTTTCGGGTGATGACGGCCCCACACACCATGGTCTTTTTGATATCGCCTACCTGCGGGCTATTCCCAACATGATTCAGATGCAGCCCAAAGACGAAGAAGAATTTGTCGATATGCTCTGGACCATGCTTCATCACCAGGAAGGACCAATGGCGATTCGCTATCCGCGGGGCACAGGCACAGGAGCCATTCCTAAAAAAAATCCTCAGTTACTCACTGTAGGCAAAGCAGAAATAGTCAGTGAAGGAACAGATGTCGCTCTTTTTGGATTAGGAAATTTTTGCGCCATTGCCCAGGAAGTAGCTCTATTATTAGCCAAACAGGGGATTCATGCAGCGGTGATTAATCCTCGTTGGATCAAACCACTCGATAAAGAAACAGTGAATGCTTTTGCAAAAAAAACAAAACTGCTGGTCACCTTAGAAGACCATGCACTCCTGAATGGCTTTGGGACAGCTGTTGCCGAACACCTTGAAGAAAAGGAGATCAAAACACCGCTCCTACGGATCGGCTGGCCCGATCAGTTTATCGAACATGGTTCTGTTCCGATCCTAAGGCAAAAATATGGTCTGACTGCAGAGGCCATTGCAGAGAAGATTCTCTTTTGTTTGAAAAATCAAATCTCATAGCAAAACGAATAATGATTCTTATTGCCGTCAAGCCTCTTTTGCTTTAAAAATTCACTTCCTTTTTAAAATTTCCCGCCATTTATGAATTCCCAACTTATCGAGCAAGCCGCTTTGGTGATCCCAAACAAACAACTTCTAGTGAATATTGTTAGCAAACGTGTTCGCCAACTCACCGCAGGAAGCCGCCCTTTGATTGCTAACGCTTTTAATATGGGATTTGCTGACATTGCTCTCTCAGAAATCGCTGCTCACCATGTCTCCATCTTGAATCTGCTTTCCGAAGAAGAAGCATTAGCATAGCACCCGTTCAGGGAACGGGTACATCTCATCATGAGCGCTGATATCGTCTTGAATCGAAAAGCGCTTCGAGACTTTGAAATCTTAGATCGCTTAGAGGCCGGTATTTCCTTACTCGGAACAGAAGTAAAATCGATTCGTCAGGGTCATGTCGATCTGCTAGGCGCCTTTGCTCGGTTCGAAAAAAAAGGAATCTATCTTTGCGAGGCTACGATTCAAGCCTATGCACAAGCGAGCCATGAAACCCATGATCCAAAACGTCCTCGCAGATTACTGCTGCATAAAACAGAAATCAGCCGTTTGGCAGAACAAACCTTGCGGCATGGGCGCGCCCTACCAGCACTGCGGCTCTACTGGAAACAGGGAAAAGTCAAAGTAGAAATAGGTGTTGGCAAAGGAAAAAAAGCAGGAGATAAACGTCAAGATTTAAAAAAGAAAGATGCCACTCGTGAAATGAAACGAGAAGTTGTGCGGTTTGAGAAACAACGACGGTAACTGGAACTTGCTAGGAAGCAATCTATAGTCTTTTAAATCCATAAGGGCACGATCTGAACTTGCTCTTTTTCTTGATAACAGCGTTCTCATCACTCACGTTATCTTAAGATAGCGCTCGCTCTTCGGCCTTGTTATCAAGAAAAATTTCATCCTCTTATCGCGCCCTTCTCTCTTTAAAAGACTATACTGTTAATGCCATCACTCTAGAAGATTGATAGCGCATGGGGGTAAAGAGAGTAGCCGGCGCAATAATGGAAACCATTTACTGAGCTCTATTTTTTGAAAAAAACATCCTATAAAAATGGGCCATTCGATAACTAATTTTGTTTCGATTTTATCCTCTTTACCCATCACCCTTTACTCTTTACTCATTCTGAAAGCATGCTCCTCCTCATCGATAACTACGATTCGTTCACCTACAACTTAGTTCATTATTTTGGAGAACTCGGAGCAGAGCCACAGGTTGTTCGACACGATCAAATCACACTCGAAGACATAAGGATTCTAAACCCCCATTATCTCTGCATCTCGCCAGGCCCGGGAAGGCCTTGTGATGCGGGTATCAGCAAGGACCTCATTGAGGCATTTGCTGGGAAAATTCCGATTTTAGGAGTCTGCCTGGGTCATCAATGCATCGCAGAAGTTTTTGGAGGTGAAATTGTAAGAGCCACTCGTCTGATGCATGGAAAACCTTCTCTCATCCACCACGGTGGAAACGATCTTTTTAAAAATCTTCCGAATCCTTTTTCAGCGATGCGCTATCATAGCCTCTTAGTGCGACGTGAAACCTTTCCCTCCTGCTTGGAAATTACTGCAGAAACAAAAGAAGGAGAAATTATGGCTCTGCGACATCGAACGCTACCACTTTGGGGAGTTCAATTTCATCCTGAGTCCATTGTGACTCAAGAAGGAAAACTACTCCTCAAAAATTTTTTGGAAATAAGCGCTGAAACATCCAACTCACAAAAAAGCTAGCATCAGCCATGAATGCCGCCACCAACTCTTCTAACAGTGCGAGGCCAGAACAGCACCCAGCCACATTGAGATGCAGTGCTGCTGTAAAACGAGCATAATCTTTTTGGATCAAGATGTTTTCTTGTGACAAAAAAGAGGAGAGCTTGCGATACAGCTTCCAAAAAGCTGTTCGTTTTTGAGAAGAACGCCAGCCTTGCAAAAGAACTCGTTCTTCATGTGAAAGCGTTTCTCGAAACGTTTCCTCAGCCAAACGCTCTGAGACCCTTGAAATTTCTTGAAGCGTTTGCTGCTGATTTCCCTTGGATAAAGAATGATTTACGTGGCGATAACAGATCAAGCGTTCCGAAAGATTTTTGGTGTCATAGCCAGCCGCCATCAAACGCCCCCAAAGGTCGTAATCTTGAGCAATGCGATAGGTTGTATCGTAGCCTCCCAAGAAGCGCACCACATCGGTTTGAAACAAAACAGATGTATGTAAAAACGGATTAGCTATAGCAGCACTCCAATAAATGATTTCGTGTCGCAAGGGAACATCCAATAGACCCATAAGACGATCGTGAGCATCAATAATGAAACCGCAAGTGCCTACCAATACTAGATTGGGATGATGTGTTACAGATTGAATTTGTTGTTCCAAGCGTGTTGGCAAAGAAAGATCATCCGCATCTTGCCTGGCAATCCATTTTCCACGAGCCTCGCTCAGACCTTGATTCAAACAGGCTGTTTGACCTTTGTTTATTTTATTTCGAATCACACGAAGCCGTTGATCTTTCAAAGCATACTCTTCTACAATCTGAAGCGAACGATCGGTCGAAGCATCATCCACGATCAAAAATTCCCAGTCATCAAATGTCTGGTTGCAAATACTCTCAATGGAAGCTGCCAAATATTCTTCTGCATTAAAAACAGTCATCAGTACGGAAACGAGAGGGGGAGTTTGCTCCATAAAATTATATTAAGTTAACCTAACCTTCTGACTAAAGAACCTATTTTCAAAATTGCTACGGCTGATGATGGAGAAAGAGCCAGCGGCGGGACGCAGCCCATCGTAGCTGCAGTAGATTTTGAAGACAGGTTCTAAAACTTATACCCCAAACTCCAGAAGATATTTTGGCTGACGACATCTTGGTTGCCGGCAGCGGCATTGTAGAAGAAGGAGGTATCCCAGCGTTTCGCAAATTCCATCGTAACGCCAATGCCGGTGTAGAGGGTGTCGCGAAGTGGGACGCTGCTGGTATTGGCAAAGGTAGGACTGTTTCCGTAATTCAAGGTGCTGTTGATGGTATAAGGATTTTCTAAAAATTGATGTTGCCAGCTTAAGGAAATTTGAGGAATGACCAGAAGGTTTTTGGTGGCTTGCCAGTTGTAGGCAACATGGCTTCCAAGGCTGAAGATCAGGCTGCTGGTATCCCAGGCATTGACGTTTAGGTTGAGTGCTTGAGCGCCTGTTTCACTGAAGGATTGAGCCCCAAAATATTGGTATTGGATGCTGGAGAGTGGGCCGAAGGTAAAGTTGCCTCGTTTGAGGTCGTAGCCGGTAGCAACCATGGTGTTGAGTTCCCCTGCTCCTGGGGCTCCCATGGCGGTGCGGTTAAGAGCATAGTCTCCGCTGCCAAAGGAAATGTTACGGTTCATTTGGTAATTGTCGTAGGCTCCTCCAGCAAGGCCATCAATAAAGAGTCCTTGCCCATTTTCTTCTCCGTAGGTACCGAAGAGTCCGAAATTCACTTGGTCGTCAATGAGGGTGCTTCCTGCGTTGTATTTGCTGTAAACTCCTTGGTAGCCAGCGTAGATTCCGGTAGTGACTGTTTTGTTCCAGCGGTAAGAGAGTCCTGTGGTGACGCCACCGCTCTCGGCGTTGTAGGTGGAGAGGTTGTTGGCGCTGTTGGCTTGAGCGAAGATTCCGTTTCCATCCACGAACATTCCCCAATGGTTGTTAGGCGCAGGGCGCATGATGTCATTTTTGATTTCTTTTTTATCTTTTTCTTGGAGGCATGCTGTGTTGTCAGTAAAGCCGCTCATTTGGAAGTTACCCCCTGCCTCTTGCGCAGAGGCTAAGCGGACTCCCCAGAGGCGTTGGATGATTTCTTGGTTCTGGGCGTTGTCGATGTTAAAGGCAATGGTGGAGAGCGATTGGTAGAGGGTGGGCATGATTTGTTCGAAGGCAGCTGGATACTGCTCCGCGGTTAAGAAATCAAGTGCTGCGGAAACGGTCTGTGCATCGGAACTGGTTGCTGGGATGAGGCTGTCCAAGGCCGCAGCAACGTTCATCTGGTTTTGATTTTGGGCTACTAGGGTGTAGCTTGTCGGAGCGATGAGGACGATCGCTTGGGGATCTCCTATGATTTGAACACGTCCGCGACAGCCTGACTGATCAATTTGAACGGTGTTGAAGTTTCCTTTGATGGGACCAGTGGAATTGAGGAAGGTGAGTTGTTCACCATAAAAAAGTGGGATGTTTCCTATTGGCGCTACTTCCAAGGTGCCTCCGAGGTTCACGTTCCCATTGACTTGGAGTTGTCCATAGCTAGTGGGACTAGCAACGTTAATTTGTAGGACTCCTTTAGGATAGCAGGTGAAACTACCATTGACTGTTAATGTACCTGTGGGAACGCCAGGCGCTAGATGGCCTTCATTGATTAAGTTAGCATTAAGGTTTCCTGTTCCATTAACACTACCCCTAGGAGCAATGGTGAGGCTGCTTACGTGAGCCGTATTGTTATTGATGGTGTAGTTATCTGAAACCACGAGATCCGCATTGGTCGAGAGATATCCAGAAACGTTACTAGCTGTTTGGATAAAGGTGTAGCCGCTGAATCCAGAAATGCTATAGCTATCACTTGTAAAGCCACTCTGGCTTCCAAAATTAATGAGAATGTTGGTTGCATTCCCAGCGGACAGTGGGTCGAATTTAAAAGTCCCTCCTCCTCCGGAATTACTCATAGTTCCCGTAACCGTGAGAGCTGTTACTCCTGGGTCCGGAGCTAGGATACCATTGCTTCCCCAGGTAAGGCTCTCAATAGTGAGGTTGTTGCTTAAGGAGAGTATGCCCTTGGTCGTTGCCGTTCCTTGAAGAATAACTCCACTTGTGCCGAGGGCACTCTGATTGGCTGCAACTAAGGTTCCATTTTGAATGAGTGTTGTGCCGTTGTAGTTATTGCTACTGGAGATTATTGTCGTACCTCTTCCAAGTTGATTGAGAGAACCAGAACCAGTAATGGTGCTAGTCAGGGTGAGGTTATTTGTTTGGTTGAAGTTGATAGCACCATTACTTCCATTCCCAAAGATAATGCTTGAGGCTACTAAGCTTCCAGCACTGTCGCTCCCACCGAGCGCACCAAAGTTGAGACTGTTGTCCGAAGAAGTACTGGAAGCACCAATGATGATATTTGAGGCAACGACCACAGAAGCTCCATCAGCAATAGTGACGCTATTACCACTCGCATCAACACCGATGATAAGGTTTGAATTGTTACTCCAAAGCGATCCTGTTCCAGTGACTAGGACGCTGTTATTGGTTCCCCCGTTAGAACCAAGATAGCCAGTTAGATCCGAAACAATTCCTCCATTAGAAATTGTTAAGATGCTAAAGGAGCCTCCAGCTCCAACACCAAGCTGATCTGTTAAAATCCATGCAGAACCAAGATCGGTCACGAGTGCTGTGTTGCTATAGCCACCAACTCCCACGCAACTATCATAGACATTAGCAGTAACACTAGCATGAGCACCTTGGGCGATAATGAGTTTGTTGTAGGAGCCATCAAAATCGCCCACCACCAAATTAAGAGCGGAAGTTAAGGTTGTATTAGACCCTGTGAGTATGACTGTATTGCTACTAGAACCGGCTCCCTCACCGATGGCAAAGAATGATCCCGCGTTAATGGTAGCTCCATTGGCAGCGATAAGGGTATTTCCGTTACCAAATCCGACTTTGATTCTATAATTGTCATTCAAAACAGCGTTAGAACCTGTGACGATCACGGTGTTGTTGGAGGAGGTTGCTCCAGCTTCATTACCACCGATAAAGAGCGTCGGAGCGTTGACTGTACCGTTGGAAATCACAAGGGTATTTCCAGAACCATTTTCTCCAACGGTCAGACTAAAAGAGTTATTCCAAGTTGCGCCACCCGTGACGTAGACACTGTTATTAGAGGAGGTACCTTCGAAACCGATATGTCCATTTGTATCATTGATCACACCTCCATTAAAAATATTCATCGTATTGCCCGCGCCGCCATCGCCAACATAGAGATCATTCGTGTTATTTAAGACAACTCCTACATTAGCTACATTGAGGATATTATTGGAGGCGTTAGTGGTGTAACCGATGTAGGTGTTGTTGTAGTTGTAACTGCCAGCCGTATAAAGGTCGACGACGTTGCCAGAGGTGTTGCTTCCAACGTAGAGGTCAGTGTTCGTATCGATCGACTGCGTGAAGATGGCCTGAACGGTGCTACTGGTTAGATCAAAACTCCAGTTAGTGTCTACGACCCCATTAGAATAGACCGCTTGGAAATCTCCCACACTAAATCCACTCTGACTTCCAAACCCAATCACCGTGCTGGTTCCAACCGTAGAATAATTTCCAAAGTACATACTGCCACCACCTCCAGCATTGCTCATGAAGCCTTCGATAGTGAGAAGCTCCAGCGGAGGATTGGTGGTTGTATTGGGAGCAAGCCATCCATTACTTCCCCAGACAAGCGAGGCAATGGTAAGATTAGTAGCAAGAAGTAAGGTGCCTGGAGAATTAGTATTGGTCGCTCCCGCACCTCCAAGAATAACCTCACTGGTTCCAAGCGCGTTGGTGCTTGTTGCCTCAAGAGTTCCTTGGTTGATCGTAGTGATGCCACCGTAGCTGTTGCTCCCAGCGAGAATGGTCGTGCCTGTGCCGAATTGGTTGACCAGACCATTTCCCGAAATAGGAGATGTCAGGGTGAAGATATCAGTTTGGTTAAAATTAATAGCCCCATTACTTCCACTTCCAAAGGAGATAGTATCATATATTAATAAGAGTCCTGCGGTATCAGTTCCTCCGAAAGAGCCGATATTGAGACTATTGTTGGAAGACCCCACGTTATTTCCAATCGAGAGGAAAGCTGATGCAACAACACCTCCATCAGCAAGAGTGAGACTATTGCCAGATCCATCTAGACCGACATAGATATAGGAATTGCTACTATAAGATCCCAACGCTGAATTTGAGCCGGTAACAAAAACACTATTATTGGAAGCAGTACTTCCAGAGCCAATCAACAAGGCATAGGAAATAGTATTATTGGATCCTCCGAATAACACAGCTCCTCCGTTCGAAATATTTAAACTATTCCCTGCTCCATAGAGACCTACTCCCAAATTCTCCAGAGCTACCAAAGAAAAAACTTCACTGTTAGTTCCAGAAACTACGACACTATTGTTAGAAGCTGTAAAAGAATTGGGATCGCCACCCTCCCCTACTCCATTTCCTCCAATCCAGATATTTGAGTAACTCTCTACGAGACCTCCATCAGAAATGGTCAATGTATTTCCTGCTCCGTAAACGCCCACCGTGATATCACCATAACTAACCAAAATGGACCCCTGACCGGTGACTAGAACGTTATTATTAGAAGCTGTGAAAGAACTTGCATCAGAATTTACTCCATCTCCGCCAATCCAGATATTTCCTCCATTCAAAAACTGGCCTGCATAGACCTGACCGCCATTCGAAATAATAAGACTATTTCCAGCCCCGTAAACGCCTACCGTCAGACTGCCACTATTACTCCAAAGGGAATTGCTTCCAGTAATAATAGCACTGTTAGAATTACCAACATTACCAACATAACCATTAGGACTGATGACGACACCTCCATTAGAAACAATCAGTTGATTACTAGAACCATTGTAACCAACGCTAAGGTCACCTGCATTGCTCCAAAGGGAGTTTGTTCCTGTAACAACAGCCATATTGTTGGAAGAGCCACCACCATTTCCAAGGATGCTTGCATCAGTACCGCCAATGTAAACCGTACCTCCATTGGAAATGATCAATTGATTACCAACGCCTGCACCTCCAATATAAAGATTCCCTCCATTGCTCCAAACGGAGTTGGTATCAGTAACTAAAACAGTGTTATTCGAGGAGCCATTGCCAATAAAACTATCAGCACTGTTATTATCAACAATCACTTCTCCTCCTTCAGAAATGATGAGTTGGTTATTACCACCAATAAAACCGACATTGAGAGCACCTCCATTGCTCCAAAGCGAGTCAGTTCCTGTTACTAAGACGAGATTATTAGAACAGGTGTTCATATCCTGGTGGTTTTGATTTCCCCCAATCCATCCATTACTAGAAAAAACCTGACCTCCATTAGAAATAGTTAAACTATTCCCCGCTCCATAAACACCTATTGTGAGATCGTCACTATTACTCCAAAGCGAGCCTGCTCCGCTGACAAAGACGCTATTGCTTGAAGAGCTATTCGTAAAACCGATTGATCCTTGTGCATCAAAAACCTGGCCTCCATTAAAAATAGACATGATATTGCCACTACCTTCATCACCAACATAAAGATTTCCACTGTTAGAGAGAACCGTGCCACTATTGGCTACATTGAGCACATTGCTGGAGGCATTGGTCGCATAGCCAACGTAGGTGTTGTCGTAGCTGTTCGTGCCAGTGTAAAAATCGACAACATTGCCAGAGGTGTTGCTCCCCACGTAGAGGTCAGAGCTACTGTAGGTTGCTTGAGTAAAAATGGCTTCCAAGGTATTTCCATTGTTCGAAAAACTCCAATTGGTATCAAGCGTGCCGTAGCTGTATGCCTGAAAGGTATTAGAAATACCATTGGAAGCACTCAGAACCACGTTGGTTCCGGAGGCTGAATAATAACTAAAATCGAAGATCCCGCCCCCTGAAATGACATTGAGTGTATTGACAGCAAGAGAGCCACTCGTAGAGATGGATGCATTAGAAGAAAAGAGCGCAACATATCCATAACCCCAGTTCAGTGTATCCATGGTAAATGAGGCTAAGAGATTCAAGGTGGCTGCGGATCTCACCTGACTACTGTTGTTGAGAGTCATGATAGCATTTCCTAAGGCTGCGGAGTCGGCATTGGAGCCTATTTGAAGCGTTCCATTGTTAATGGCAATCGATTGAGCCAAGACGCGACTTCCGCTACCATCCACCAGAAGCGAACCGCTTCCAGCATTGGAACTAGAGCCGATAGAAAGAATACCACTGTTGCTCCAGAGACCTCCTGAGTTCACGGTCACACTATTACTAAGGGAAGTGGCATATAAACCAATCACGCCATTACTACTAAAGACCTGTGCATTACTAGAAATAACCAAGCTATTCCCAGCTCCATAAACACCCACAGTAAGATTCCCAGCATTACTCCAAAGCGAATCTAATCCTGTAACCAGAACGCTATTGTTGGAAGCAGTCGAAGAAGTATCATTAGCATTGTACCCATCTCCTCCAATCCAACCACTGCCGGCATTCATCACGTGACCTCCATTGGAAACAACCATCGTATTCCCTGTTCCATAAACGCCGATACCGATGTCACCTCCATTACTCCAAAGCGAACCAGCGCCGCTCACAAGCACACTATTGTTGGAAGCCATGTAAGAATTAGGAGCATCCCCAAAAGCATTTCCCCCAATCCAGGTGCCCCAGGGGGATTGATAATTATCATCACTATCGGCTGTACTAAAAACAGTTCCTCCATTTTGAATCATAAGGCTATTACCTGAAGAATAACAACCAATCGTTAGAATACTCCCGGCGTACCAAGTAGAATTACTTCCAGTCACGACTACGGAATTATTGGAAGAGGTAACAGAAGCAGGATTGCTAACTCCATAAACTTCTCCTCCAATCCAAGCCCTTCCATATTGATTGGTAACTTGACCCCCATCAGCAATGGTCATCGTATTGCCGGCCCCATAAGCCCCTACGATCAAACTTCCTTGAATGTTCCAAGAAGAATTGGATCCTGTGACCAGAACGCTGTTACTTGCAGCAGTGGAGGAAAGATTATTATTCGTGTCGTTTTCATTCCCACCAATGACCCCATCTCCACTGACGATCACTGCTCCTCCATTAGAAATCACTAGACTATTTCCTGCCGTATAGCTTCCAATCGTAAGCATGCCAGCATTGTTCCAAATGGAATTACTGCCCGTTACCAATACGGAGTTATTAGAAGAAGTGATACCGTTGTTCGTCCATCCTCCTCCAATCCATCCATTCACATCTTGAAGTTGACCTCCATCAGAAATCGTGACTGTATTTCCCCCTCCATAAATACCTATGGAAATGTCCTGCCCATTACTCCACATTGAACCATTCCCAGTAATAACAATACTGTTATTAGAAGAGGTAGAGGATTGCGGATCCCCATAACTGCTATTTCCTCCAATCCATCCATAATTATCTCGAACCACGCCTCCATTGGAAATGATGAGGCTATTATTCGGTCCGTAGAGCCCCACAATCAGGTCTCCTCCATTACTCCAAAGCGAGTTACTTCCTGAAACGACAACTGTATTGTTAGAAGCAGTCGAAGAGTTCGTAGAATCACTATTAGGATAAACCCCATTACCTCCAATCCATCCATTTCCTTGCACAGCTACCTGTGCTCCATCCAAAATATTCATGGTATTTCCTGATCCATAAACACCAATGGTCAAATCATACCCAATGTTCCAGCGAGAGCCATTGCCAGTCACCACCACATTGTTGTTCGAAGAAGTAGCAGAATTAGCATCTCCGTTGTAGTCGCCATTGGTCCCATACGCATTTCCTCCAACCCATGCGTAATGATTATTATTAACAGACCCACCATTAGAAATAATCAAACTATTCCCTGCCCCGTAAACACCCACGGTCAGATCTTGACCATTGAACCAGCTCGAACTGCTCCCCGTCACCAGAACACTATTATTTGAGGCCGTCGAAGAAGAAGCATCTGCGTAGTTTCCACCAATCCATGCATAACCGTAGTTTTGTTGAGTAGCTCCAGCAGCAATGGTCATATTATTAGCACTTCCGTAGTAGCCGATAAAAATCCCAGTATTGATATTAGTATCTATGAGAGTCGTTCCAGTGTTAGAAATCTGCAGGCTGTTATTGGAAGCAGTACTGATGGTGCCAATATAGATGGAATCATACGTGGTGGTTCCACTGGAGAAAATATTCGTCTCCGGCGTGCTATTGGTGCCAACGTAGAGACTTTGCCCGATGGAGGCTCGAGCAAGAAATAAGGTGCATATAAGCACGCAGAGCAGCAGAGAAACTTGGTTTTTCCCCATAAATAAAACGGCGTTGGTTTTTGGTTTTTCCTTCTCTATATAGGGGCAGAGAAAGAGCGCATCACATACTGCTCGTAAAGCAGCTTACCTAACAACTTCTTTTCTTGAGCTTCCGTCTCAAAAGCCTATTAGATTTGCACTACGGATTTTTTACCCGCCCGCAACAACTTTTAAAACCTCAAGACGATCTCCTTCATTCAGCGGAGCTTTTTCTAATTCATGTCGTAGCAAAGCCACTCCATTCTGTTCCACTAAGACTGTGGATAAAGGGAGCTTCAGCTCTTGAAGTAATTCCACAAGAGAGTTTGCGACTACCTGACGTTCTTCGCCATTGAGTTGAATCTTTTTCATACATTACATTTCTTGTTTGCTATTTCTTCTATGGCTTCTATCCCTGTTAAGTGCTCTCCCAAAATTCCAGCATCCCAATCTTTCCAGACTGGCTCGAGTCCTAGTGATGACAGCATCCCTGCAACTGCCGCGGGAGAACGATCATCAGAAATCTCAAATTGCTTCGTGGCATTTTTAGCATTGCAAGATTGTTCTATTTTTTTTCCTTGAATCGTATAATGCAATTCCTCACTCCCTTGACCTGTATAGCCACCCGGTTCTGTATGACTTCCAGCACTCATCATCGTGACTCCCAAAGGAGCCATAGAATCACGAAAGGCGGCTTCTTCTCGCGTGCTCATCACCAATTGAATCATAGGAAAAGTCATCCTTAGTGCAAAAAGAAGCTGCGCTAGATCACGATCACTAAAAAAAATACGAGGTTCAAAATTTCCAGCAGCAGGACGCAGGCGTAAGAGACTCACGGAGAGTTGTGCTTTCCAACAATGACGCTGAAGAAAAAAAAGATGCGCTGCTAGCGCCATTGCTTCCTGGCGCCAATCCGCCAAACCAAAAAGAACGCCCAATCCCAAACGTCGAAATCCAGCCAAGTAGGCTCGTTGTAAAGAATCGAGACGCCAGTTAAAATCCTTTTTAGGACCAGCTGTATGAAGCTCACGATAAACGGTAGAGTTGTAGGTCTCTTGATAAACAAGAATTCCCTCAGCACCCGCTTTGATGAGCTGCTGGTATTCTTTTTGTTCCATCGGGGCTACTTCCAATAAAATGGAGGGAAAGAGTGGCACAAGCCGCTCCACACAACGTTCCAAATAACCATTAGAAATAAATTTGGGATGCTCTCCCGCCACGAGCAACACTGAACGAAAACCTTGCTGTGCTAAATAGAAAGCTTCCGCAGCCATTTGTTCAACATCCAGCGTTACGCGCAAAATGGGATTATCTCGTGAAAACCCACAATAAGCACACGAATTAATGCATTCATTGGACAAATAAAGCGGTGCAAAAAGCCGCATCGTTCGTCCAAAAAAACGCCGCGTGATAGCGGCAGAAGAACGGGCCCGTTTTTCTAGGAGAGTATCATCACATGGCTCTAGAAGCTTTTGAAAAGAACGCAAAGAAGCTGAGGGATCCTCAAGATCACGAGCCAGTTGATGAGAAAAATTCATGTTATTTTAGTTTTTTCAAAACAGAGGTCCCAAGCGCTCTCATTTCTTCCAACGTGGGAGTTCTACCTGGAGATCGGGCCTCCTCGGTAAGTTGACCATGGGACTTCAGTTTTCCATTTTTCCAAACAAAAGCGGCTTGAGGCCATGGTCCAACACGCAAAGGATCACTCCAGCGGTGAATCGCAATAAGCCGCTCTGGTTGTAATGCCGCTGCAAGATGCATTGGTCCGCTGTCAGAACTTACCACAAAAGAAGCCTGACGCAAGAGACCAATAAGTTCTAACATGCTCGTTCGCCCACTCCAATCAAGAACGTTGTCAGGAAGGCATTCCATTTTTTCGCCCTGCCCGACAAGCACAACAGGAAAAGAATGTAAGGTCTCTGCAAAAGCGAGCACTTGTTCCTGAGTGAGGTTTTTTCCTTCACCACGCGCATAGGGATGAATCACCACAAAGGGAGTGGTGAGTGAAAACCCGGGAGGAATGCTTCCCTTGGGAAGATCAAATTGCGGCTCACGGTATGAAATTCCTAGTGTTTTTAAAACCTGCATGTAGCGCGTCACGGCATGACTAGTTCGATCAACCTTTGCAATGTTTGAATAACAAAACCCAGCCCCCTCACGAGCATCACTCAGTCCAATACGATAACGAGCCCCCGAAGCGCGCGCCATCAAGGCACTTCGCAAGAGCCCTTGCAAATCGATGGCAAGATCAGGCTTCCAATCACATAACGTGCGCGCCCATGAGAGTGCACGCACGCCACCCATGACTCCTCGAAATTCCTCTCGTGGAAAAAGAATGATTTTTGCAACAGCAGGATGATGCTCCACAAGATCTTGGAACGCGGGGTGAATGAGCCAGCAAATTTCTGCCTTGGGCCACGCTTGATGCAGTGCCGCTGCAACCGGCAAGGCATGAATAACATCCCCCATCGAACTAGGCTTGATTAAGAGAATACGACGTGGTGGATGAAGTAAAAAATTCACAGGGATGAAACAACTGCTAACAGTACGTTGGCAGTTATGAGATGAAAAGATAACAACAGAAGAAAATTAACTTTCTTTTTTCTCTTTTATCCTTGTGCATTATTTTCTCCATCCCTGTGTCTTGTTTTCTAACTTTTCTTTTAAATCCAACAATGCCGGCACCCATTCTGAGTGGCCCTCTTCATAAAGTTCCTGAAGTTGTTCATAGGCCTCCTGATCATGTTTTCCAGAAGCAGCTAACTCATAAACCACGAAACGTCTCAAGTAAGAATGAGCTCCTGGCAAGTTGGCTCCCTTAGCAAAAGCAGCTGCGGCTGCTTCATGATCGTGAAGACGATCGCGCAAGAGCACTCCTAAATATTCATAGAGCAGCGAACTTTCTGGATTCTTTGCGATTCCTTGTTCTAACACCCTTTGGCCGGCGTTGATATAAAACCGAGCCTCACCCTCATCATGAGCCGCACTGCTAGCATTCCAGCCTAGCTCCCAAGCAGCCATAGTATAACAAGGAATGTCATACGGTTCTAATTGCAAAATCAGCTCTAACAACGGCTCCATTTGCTTCCAGCCTTGTTCTTCCCAGCAAGCCTCTACCTTCAACCACAACCAGGCGGCTAAAGGCGCACGCAAACCTCCAAGAAGAGCTATACAACCTGATTCTCCCAATAAAGAGGCTGTTTCTGGCTTCCATAAGAAAATCTGATTTTTTTCTCTCAATTTTTCTTCGTAGGAAGCAGAGAACATTCCTGCGACTAACAATGAAAAAAAAACGAAGAAAAAATATTTCATGCGTTAGCGCTCTCTCTTCGCTCAAAAAGAAAACAGCCTAAGAAAACGTAGATTCCAAAATAGAGACTACCCAATTTCATCATCTCTAGAAAATAGGAGATGCATTCCGTGATGCTGACTCCTTCATGTTCACTCATATTAAAAAGAGACAAATCAGGAACGAGGTAGAGGAGCATCTGAAGCACATGCTCGGTCCAACCATGAACGAGTGCAAGCCGTGTACAAAGTTGTTGAGCAGCGGCTTCAATATGTCCCATCACATAGAAAGCGAGAGAAGCAACAATCGCAAAAAGGGAAGAGCTGGCTATCGTAGAAATCAACAAGGTCATCGCTGCTAGGAGAGCGGCTTTCATAAAGGCTCCCAAGAGTGCTATAAAAAAAAGAGGTCCCACCAAGATGATGCTCCAGAAGCTTTGAGAAAGAAGAGATATGACACCAAAGTAGCTGCTCGCCATGAAGAGTAAAAGAAGAACACCTAATAATTTCCCAAGAAAATATTCAAAACGTGGAACTGCTCTTGCAAGAATCATCACTTCTTCTCCGCTGAACGTGAGTAGTGGTGCTGATGCCACGATTGCCAAAAGATTTAAAAAAAGGGAAAATAGACTCAGAAACATCTCTTGAAATAAAAGAGTTTTCTCTTGAAATGAAACAGCTACTAAGAGCGATCCCACTGCTAAAAAAAGAAAAAAAAGGAGCGCAAAAAGAGCACTTACTTTTTGATGAAGCAATTCTCGAAACGTCATCGTAGCAAGAATGCCGAGCCGTTTGAAAGAGAACTCCACTCCTTTCATTGTTGTGAAACTAGAAATCGTGTTCCCACATCTTTCCCTGCAAGAGCTCTCTCCATCTGCTGAGGCCGACGCCCATCGGCAATAATGGTTTCAATTCCTGCAGCCATAGCTATTTCAACCGCCTTGAGCTTACTGATCATTCCACCACGAGCATGTTCTCCCTTTTCTGGAGTTACATGACACAAAACTTCTTGTATATTCGTCACTCTTGAAATCCGTGTTGGCGCAGCTCCTGCTCGTGCCATCAGTCCATCAGAGGTGGTGAGTAGTATCAACAGCCGTGCCCTCATCATGATGGCCACTTCGGCAGAGAGTTGGTCATTATCTCCTAGATTGAGTTCTTCGGTCGCTACAGAATCATTTTCATTAATGATGGGAAGCACATGGGGAGAGGAAAGGAGGCGCTTCAAGGTCTCTTGAGCATTAGCACGGCGCTTCTTGGTAAAAATATCTTCATGCGTTAAGAGCAACTGAGCTGTCGTGATTCCATGACGTGCGAAACAGTGTGCATAGGCGGCCATGAGTGCAGGTTGCCCTACGGCGGCACAAGCCTGCTTCCCAGCCGTATCGGCTGGACGTTTACTTAATCGCAATGCATGAACTCCTGCAGCAATCGCTGCACTGCTGACCAGAATACAGGGGGTTCCCTGCTTGATAAATCTGCTGATTTCTTTGGCAAAACGCCGCACCTGCACCAGGTCAATAGCGCAACCACCCGGTTCCGCTAAAATACCGGTACCAAATTTGAGAACAACAGGGGAAGTAGGCTGGAGGCTAGAGGCTAGAGGCTGAAGGAGGGCTGACATGGAGATGGAAAAAAGATTTTTTAGAATACTCTATATGTCAATGTCACCCTCTCCTGCTAACGCTCGAGTCCCAGCATCCTTAAGAGGAAAATGATAATGATCTTTTAATATAGCATGCCATCACTATCTATCAGAAGGCCCTCATAAGATACCTGCACCAGAGGAAATGGTTTCGGCTTTTGTTTTTTCCAACCCTCATTTGAATCAATAGTAATCTTATAATGGGGAAAAGAATCGCCAAGTGAGATCGTACGCACATGAGTCCAATCCTCCTCTTCTTTGTTGTCAAAGGTAATGTGCAACCCAAACATCAATTCATCAATACCGTAATGCCAGCCTTCAGGCTGCCAGCTATTAATAGCGACGATTTTTCTTCCATGAGTTTCAATCGGTATAACTCCACGATCCCAAGATCCTTCTTTATTAATGCTCCAGAAGCATAACGAACCATCTCCACAAAGCACTACTAATTCTGTGAGATCAAAATAAATAATGGATACAACTTCTTTCCCTTCAGGCAACGCTAAAAATTCACCTACCCAGCTACTATCATCTTCTTTGTTTAATGGGAGAGATAAATTTCGTGGACGATGATCTGGATCCCCCCAAACAAATATTCCTGTGACTAATTTTAGTTTTGAAGTATCTAGCCTTCCACTATCTCTCGCTTCATATCCCATTATACGCGCAGCATAGGCGACTCCATTACCCACAATGTCTGCTGAACTACCACCTACTCCAGGGAGAAAGGGTGATGGGAATCGTATATGATATTCATCAATATTTATGAATCCATTACCATTATAAACTTTTGTTTCCCCACCCATCCGAGCATCACCACTTAATTCTATGACACAATCTGAAAATCCACCGGAATATGTACCGTCGATATTAGAAATTCTTGCTGAAGCAGATGACGTTGGAATGTTTCTATCCTCTAAACCCGAATAGTTTTCCCCTCCAATGGGGAAAATTTTATTCATTTTAAAAAATCCCTCAGCACTACTAACCTCTATCGATGAGCCATCGTCCAAATGAACTTCTTTCAGAATATTCTTATTCTTCCTTAGGGAAACTGAAATCAATCTATCTTCTCCACAGTTTCCAATAATATATCTTGCCTGATCTGATGTAAGCTCACAATAGCCATTAGAAAAAGATAACACGAAAACAGACAAGGAAATAAAAAGGTATTTCATCTTGCAAGAGTTAAAAGAGGCAAAAAGGAATGGAGGGGGGACTAGATATTTCATAGTTAGATAGCGTGATGATAGTTAAATTATAGCCTTCTTAACAAGAAGGCGCTGAAGGATATAAAAAAAAATCTGCATGTCAAAAAAATTGTTTTTATTTCACAACCTCCATCAGTTCCAAAAACCCTGCTTCCAAGGCTAACGCCTCTTGAACCCCTTGTTCGAGGGAATGGCGTAGGGATTCTACTATTCCTAGTGCTCGCAAGAGAGAGGTGCCTCGCTCGTGACGTTCCCCACTTTCTTCTTGCTGATAAAGATTCCTCAGGCGCATGCCAAAATAGTTCTCAACTCCCACAAGCAATAAAGAGCGAGATTCTAGAGCTGTTGCTTCTGCTGTTGCTTTGAAATGTTCTTCGCGAAGATCCTCCCAAGAACCATCGGTTGTTTTTCCATAGCGCTTTTTCTCAACTTGAAATTCCTCTTGAGCCCCTTCTGTGGCTTTTTCTCGAGCAGTAGACAATAATTCTTGAAAAGCACGTGTTAGTTGAAAAGCAGCTGTTGCATCAGTAGGCGCTCCTTCTTTAAAAAAATATTCCATCACTCTTTCTATTTTTTCCTCATATTCATTTTGGAAAGCGGAATCTGCTTCATGCAAGGTGATGGTAATACAACGAGATCGAATCGTCGCAAGTATCGCTTCGGGCAACAGCGTTACTAAAAAAAGAACCGTTCTCTCAGGAGGTTCTTCGAGTGTTTTTAAAAAAGCATTCGCTGCTGCAGGAACCATCCGATCAGCATCATGAATCACCGCAACTTTATAAGAGCTGGCTTGGGCCTTGAGATGAAGCGCTTCTTCAAGCTGTCGCATCTGATCGGTAAGAATTTTTCGAGCCTTAGACTCTGGCTCCACCTGATGAAAATCAGGATGCTCCTGAAGGTGCAATAAACTACACCCCAAAATCAACGAAGCCACCTCCTCGCTCAACAGCCCTACCTCCTCTTTAGAAGAGCCACACAGGAGATAGGCATGACCGAGTCGGTCTTCCTCGAGTGCTTTTTGTAATAGGGCGAGAGCTTCGTGTTTAGAAAAAGGCATAAAAACAAGCTGGAGGCGAAAGGAAAAAATCTAGTTGCTTTAACCCGGATATTTCATGCTGATCGTAACGAGGAGGCCGCGAAGGCTGATGGGGTAAGGCAGACTCACATGTTGACTTGGACAGTATGTATACATACTGTCCAAGTCAACATGTGAGTCTAACGCATCATCCATCTGTCTTCCCGGTCTCCGCAGTAGATCAGTATGAAATATCCGGGTTAAATGCTCCATTTTTTCCCCAGTTGAAGAATAATTTGTTGAGTAACTTGTGCCGATCTTTGAGAAGCATCAATGACACTCCAACGTTCTGGTTCAGTAGCGGCTAATTTTAAATAGCTATGCCGCACCGCTTCATAGAAAGCCTCTGGCTCTTGCTCCATGCGGTCAAGAGTCGTGGATTTTTTATTACGCTCCAGCATACGAGCTCGTCCCACAGCCACCTCAAGATCCAGTAAAATAGTCACATCGGGAAGCAACCCTCCTGTAGCAAAGCGATTGATCATGGTCACATCTTCCAAATTTAAGGCTCGCGCTGCTCCTTGATAAGCTATCGTGGAATCGAGAAAGCGATCGCAGAGAACGATGGCACCTCGCTGTAAGGCTGGACGAATAATTTCACGAACAAGCTGTGCACGACTCGCTGCAAAGAGCAGCAATTCCGCTTCGGCTGTAATAGAAACTCCAGGATCTTCATGCTTCAAGAGATGTCGAATCTTTTCTCCAAAAGAAGTTCCACCTGGCTCACGAAGCACGACTACTTCGCGCTCATTATGTTTTTGACGCAAGTATTTTTCAAGAGAAGCAATTTGAGTTGACTTACCACAACCCTCAGAACCTTCGAAAGTAATAAACAAAGGAGCTTTTGGGCCTCGTTGCGCAAGGTCAGTTGTCAGTTGCCAGTTATCGGTTGTCAGTGTGACACTCATAGAACTATCGTTGTGATGATCAGTGTTGAAAATAAAACATCAAGTGATACTAATCGACCAATAATATCTTTGACGATGAATAACGAACTACTGACAACTAACAACCGACAACTGAGAACTTTTTTGCCCCCGGGCAAAACCAACCACTGGCTCGTCAAGCAGGAACCAAGCGTTTACAGCTGGGATACTTTTGTGAAAGAAGGAAAAACGGAGTGGACCGGAGTTCGCAATTTCCAAGCACGTAATAACCTTCGTGCCATGCAGATGGGAGATCAGGTGCTTTTTTATCATAGCGTTGTGAATCCTAGCGTGGTTGGTATTGCCGAGGTTGTAAAAACAGCTTATCCCGATCCGACAGCAAAAGAAGGAGATTGGAGCTGCGTTGTACTCAAACCGCTGCATGCTTTCAAACGTCCTGTGCCCCTCCCCATCATCAAAGCAGATCCTATGCTTTCAGAAGTCCCACTGATCAAACAATCACGTCTGAGCGTGATGCCACTTAAGGAAAAAGAATTTTTTAGAATTCTAGACCTCGGTTGTTGAGCCTTGTGATGTTTTAACTCGTGTTACAATGAGCACTGCCAAGAGCAACAAAGCAGCCACTCCGTAGGCTCCAGCACTTGATGCAATCGTCATGCTCATACGATTAAGGGCGCCGCTATGCGCTCCTCCATAAGTAGTGACGGCCCCCACGATTACGGGACCCAAGGCACCTCCAAAATAGCCACAGGAACTAAGAAACCCTGAAGCAGAGCCTCGCACCTTGGGTTCAACATAATCAAAAAGAGAAGAAAAAAGTCCAGCATCATATCCCCCTTTACAAATACCAAAAAAAATCATTGCCACTAAAAGCGTGGCGATTTTTGTAGCACTTCCAATAAAAAAAATAGCACCTCCACCCAAGAGTAAACAGAGAAACTGCATGACCACGCGTCCATTTTGAAAGTGTCGTGAGCACTGATCGCTGATCCAGCCACTACCAAGAGCGCTCAGTGCACTGGAGAGTTGAATAAAGGCCACTGCAAAAAATCCAGCAGTTGGAAGAGTCATATGAAATTTTTCATAAAGAAAAGTCGGCATCCAGGTGAGAAAAATCATCGTCACCACATTGGAACTCATAAAAGATAAAACAAGTAACACAACGACGGGACGTTTAAGTAGATAGAATAGGGTTTCAAGCATACTCAACGAGGATTCTTTTTCCGTAATCTCGGCAAATACTTCTTGGTTCAAGGGAGCAGAGAGCATCCTGTTTTTTTGCTCAGCACTCAGTCGTCGTGGTTCTTTGAGAAAGAAAAAAAGAAGGATAGAAACAATAACTCCTAAACCTCCAAAAAAATAAAACCCATACTGCCAGCCGTAATATTCTGCCAGCCAGCCTCCCAACCAGCTTCCAGCGATAGTCCCCATGTAGACTCCCGATTGATGGGCTGCTAATGCCGTAGAACGCTTTTCTTCCGTGTGGTAATCAGCAATCAAGGAATTTGCAGATGGAAAGTAAAAGGCTTCTCCCATTCCTTCGAGACCACGCACCACAAGAAAATGCCAAAACTTGGAACAGATGCTGGTACCCATCGTTACTAAACTCCAAAAAAGACACCCTCCGAGAATGAATGGTTTGCGTTTTGCATGGTCACTTAAAAAACCGGCAAAAAAGGCAGCTGCAGCGTAGACCCAAATAAACATTGACCCAATCAGCCCAAGTTGAAATTTGGAAAAACCAAATTCTTGTTCTAGTGCCGGAAAAATTCCGCAGATGGCTTGACGATCTGCATAATTTAAAAACAGGAGAACCCAAAGCATGCTAACGACGGACCATGAATAAAAGGAGCCGAGTTTTTGGGTTGTTGTGGTTTTTATCATAAGTGGGGGCAGAGAAAAGCAAAGAACTGATGACACCGTCAAGTTGTTTAGTAAATCGCTCAAAAACTTTGACAGAAAGCCCTCCTTCAAGCTTAACTAAACACCCTTTCGTTCGATTTTCGAGTTCACCGGAATAATGTAATGCAAGGAGTCGAGGAGCGCAGAAGACGAGCGTATAGTAAATACGTAAGGAGTTGAGCACCGCAGCGACACAGCAGTTCGCAACAGGAGGTCACTTAAAAATGAAATTTTGGAGGGGTGGTAGAGCGGTTGATTGCACCGGTCTTGAAAACCGGAGAGGTGTTAAAGCCTCCGTGGGTTCGAATCCCACCCCCTCCACCAGGCTCCTGCTTAGCAAGAATAGTTGAAGCAACAAAAGAGACAATGTTGCTGCCGAGTACCCGTTCGCTGAACGAGTACGTTGCCAAAGGCTTTATTTCACCTGCAGTCTGCAACCTTACCCGTTCTGCTGAACAGGTACACAGACTCTACTCCACTGCTCGACTTTGGGAGTTCATCTCATGCGGTTCTGAGACAAGTAATTTATCCAAGATACGATCGGTAATTATCAAAGCCCGCATTAAGGCCTCGAGGCATTTTATAGCTGCATGGTCTTTTTCTTCTCTAATTTTCAGCTCGGTTTCCCGACGTAGTTCAATAACACGGTTGCAGAGCATTGTACGATATTGACCGCTATGATCGTTTTGAAGAGATTCCCCCATCTCCATGATCTGTTTTTTTTTGCTATTAATCATAAAAATTCTTACTTACAGATGTTGGTTTCTGATACAGGTGATTGCCCCATTAAAGGAATTGTTTTTTTATCACCATGATTGATTAATTCAATGCCATTGCGCGTAATAGAGTCGACAGTGTAACCATTATTGGCCCTCGCACCAAGGAAAATACGTTCTCCATTTGCGAGGATGGCATAAGGAAAAGAGGAGATGGAGATAGAAACAACTGGCGCATTAAAAAATCCACGTGTTTTCATAGAAGCAGCACTAATGGTGACCATGTTCAAAAATTTGACATTTCCATGAAAGGCCTGGTCAAGTTCTTTCAATACTTTTTCCCAACGGATACTATCTGCCATCCCAATTGTACCTGTTAAGGTTATATTTTCTCGCTCTGGAGTAATCGCGAGACTTCCAAAATAATTTTTCGTTAATATTTCACGCACTTGCTTTGCGGCATCGTCTCCCAGAACAATATGAAATTCTTGTTCTGTAATAGCGGGAAGATCTTTTTCGATCTGTTTTTTCATGATATCGAAAAGTTCTTGATTGGGAAGATAACCACTCCATGTTGCTTTACCCGTATTTTCATCAACCGTAATCGAGACCGCTAAATTCATAGCTCCCATCATCGCCAACCCACTGTCATCAATATCACTAATGTTAATAATGTTGCACACAATGGGCACACTCATCTCGTTCATGGTCTTGCGAACATAATCACTCTGTATCTGATCGTGCACATAAATGTAGAGTGCACATACTCCATTCCTTTCAACAACTTTGATATTATTTTTAGGAAACTTTTTTTGCAGCTCTTTTGCTAAGGCTTCAGCAGTTGCTCGTTGTTCCTGTAAAATTTTTTGATCTTCTCGATCAAAAGAAGCAGGCTGAAATGCTGTCCGCGGAATCATGAGATTTTTATGTGCTATCAATTTAAAAAGTGCCAACCCCATGAAAACACAAACTCCTACAATGATCAGAATGACCAGTGACAAGGTAGAAACAATCTGTTTTTTATGTGAGGCCGTTTTGAGAGGAGTTGCTGTCACCTTAGAACCGGGCACCTCTTCTTGAGAAATGGATCCTATTTCTTGAATCTCTGGAATTTTTATAGGCGGCCAGAGTTGTTCACTGGGCCCACCAGTCAGGTGGGTGCTTCCAAGTGTTAAAACATCTCCTAATTTTAACAAATTCTCCTTCTCGGTCATCCGAGTTCCATTGATAAACACAGCTCCATCTCGTGTTATAACTTCAAACCCCTCCTCCTTCACTTTTTTGATTTGGCAGTGAATGGGAGAGATATGGGGATCATTTAAAATAAGATCACTCTCGAGTGAGGTGCCAATCGTAATCTCTTTAGAAACTAAAATCTGCGCTCCCGCATTAGGTCCATTGAGGACTTTGAGAAGCCATGGTTTTTCGATACTCATGAAATAAAGTGCTAATTAGAGTGTTTCGCACACCTTAAGAAAGAGGTCTGAAAAGGGATGATGGAGCACCATAGAAAATGGCAATGTCGTTTCATTAAAAAAGCATCGTTATAAGTTAAAGAGTGTGCTTGAAAAAGAACTAAAATCGATGCAGTACCAGGAGTGAGGAGCGTAGACCCGCAGTGCATGTGGAAACACTCGAGAATGCGAGCACCGCAGCAACACGATAATGCGCGATTTGAGACTTTTTCAAACACGCTCTTAATTAATACTAATACGACCTAATGGTTGTATATTGATTTCTTCAGTTAATTCTTGGTGTGAGAGAACAGTCAATTGAGGAATATCGAGTTCAATAAGTTTTTTCATATACCGCCGTACATCCATAGAGGAAATTAAAACAGGAGGCCGCTCTTTGTGAGCGATATCACCAACCTGCTGTTTCACGGCATCGATGAGTTTTTTACTCATGACAGGATCCATGGCTAGAAAACTTCCTGCAGAGGTTTGTCGAATCGATTTTCTAATTTGTTCTTCTGCACTTGGCTCTAAAATGTAGGCCACAAGCACATTTCTACCGCCGCTGAAGTGGTAGCTTATGTAACGACGCAGCGCGATGCGTACATATTCTGTGAGCAACAACACATCTTTTTCTTTGGGAGCCCATTCAATAAGCGCTTGAAAAATTGTACGTAAATTTCGAACAGAAATTTCTTCTTGAACCAGCCTTTGCAAAACTTCGGCGATTTTTGTAGGAGGCAAAACACGTTGGACTTCGCGAACAACCTCTGCATTTTCTGCTTCCATTTGAGAAAGAAGCGTTCTGGTTTCTTGAAGACCGATAAAATCAGCGGCATATTTTTTGAGCACCAGAGAAATATGAAAACTTAACAACTTCGAGGAATCCATTCCAGCGAGGCCAATTTGCTGAAGTAATTCTTGTTGTGCAACAGGAACCCAAACGGCAGGAATTTGATCAGGAGGAGACTCGACAGGTTCAAAAGGAATATGGAAGGCCAACAGGTGTTCTTGACTTTCGCGAACATAGAAAAAATCTGGCCGAAGAATTCCAGAGGACATTGGCACTTCTTGTAGCAAGAGTTGGTATTGTCCTTTTTTAAGATTCTCATTAAATCGCAAATGAATTCCAGGGAAAGGGACACCTAAGTCGTGATAAAGTGCACGCCTGACTTGAACGAGCTCCGTATTGAGGGCATCTGGAGAAATGAGTTCTTGGATGGCAGCATCTACTTCCAACAAGACAGGAACAGTGATCGAAAAATCTTCTTCATGGGAAGCCTCTTTCCCATCCTCAGCTGGAGACTCCCCAGGAGCTGCTGGTGCTTTTTTAGCGCCAGGAGAAAGCAATAAAGAACCCCCCTTTTTTAATAATGGTAGGGGACCACGTTCGAGCATATAACCGAGCACAAGAACGATGATGGACAAAAATCCAAATTGAATTTTTGGAAATCCTGGAACAATAGCAAAAAACAGTAAAATAGTTCCTGCAATCAGCAATGCTTTAGGAATCGCTAGCACTTGACCAAAAATATCTGATCCGAGTCCCGTTTTTTCCTCAGAGCCAACACGTGTTACAATAATACCTGCGGTAATCGTAATCAGTAATCCAGGGATCTGAGAAACCAAAGCATCTCCGATGGACAAAATAGAATATGTTTGAACAGCTGCTCCTAGCTGCATTCTTTTCTGCAAAATCCCAATAGTAATTCCAGCAATGATATTGATAGAGACAATAATTAATGTCGCAATCGCATCTCCCTTCACGAACTTCATGGCACCATCCATCGAACCGAAGACTTGACTCTCTTTTTCTACATTGTGACGTCGTTTTTGTGCTTCTTTAATATCAATCACACCAGCTCGCATATCGGCATCAATACTCATTTGTTTACCCGGCATAGCATCGAGGGTGAAACGAGCAGCGACTTCTGCAACACGCTCTGCACCTTTAGTCACCACAATAAATTGAACCACGAGTAGAATCATCCAAACCACGACACCCACCACAAAATTACCTCCCACCACAAAATTTCCGAACGCATAAATAATTTCTCCTGCGTATCCATCGAGAAGAATCATGCGTGTCGAAGTAATATTGAGCGACAATCGAAACAGCGTCGTAATCAAGAGCAAACTTGGAAATGTTGAAAAAGCCAACACATTGGGGACATAAAGCGCCATCATTAGCATGACGATAGAAATCGTAAGGTTGAGCGAAATCAATGTGTCCAGCAGCCATGAGGGAACAGGCAGAATGAACAGGGCAATAATAGCAACAATGAGGAATGCTATATAAAAATCACCAAACTTCTTAGAACGCGTAATCCAAGTTTGAAATTGTTCTAAAAATTCATTCATGAAGTGGCTGCCTTGGTTTTTTCAAAAAAATTAACTTTTCAGATTAAACATTTTTTTGAGATTCAAAAATTCAGTAATAGCATTAAAAGAATCTTCTGAGCGTTCCAGTCGTACAAAGACTCTACTTAACAAAAGAAATGTAGCAGCCCGTTCCTGATGATCCATACTCATCTTCAAACTATTTTCCAAAATTTCTTTTGCTTGTTCTGAATTACCAGATTCCATTTCGCTGCGTGCCAAAGATCTCAAAAGACGACTATCGCTCGGCCTCAATTTAATAAGTAACCGCAAATAATGACGCGCTCGTTCTGGTTTTCCGTAAACCATGTAAAAGTAGCTGAGCAAATCCAAGAGCGCATGCAAACGCTCTCTATGGGTGCACCGTTTTTCTTGGCTCATTTTTCATCCTCCAAGAATAGTCCGACGAAGGGCAGAGAGAAGCTCTTGATTCGTCAACTCTTCACGTAGCATCTCGGCGACGTGGCTGATTTCATGCATTGGGGCAATACCACTTGCAGCATTCAATAATGAAGAAGTATCAGCGATCAGGGATTTGAGCGTCTCTTGTGTAAGAACTTTGAGTGTCTCAGGTGGAAGAGCCATGGAATCTAATTCAAAATTTTCTAACTCATTTCCACGAAAAAGTTCCTGTAACTTACTGAGAACCGGAGCTTCTCCTAAAGAAGCAGGCGAAAGCTCTTCAATAGGAAGTTTTTCAGGACGAGCCTGTGGCAAAAGAGTCAGACCTCCTTCTCTAAAATCAAATGGGGAAATCCGCTTGAGCTCCATTTTCAAGAAAATCAGAGAATTTGAAAAAGCTGATCCATCAGTTCAGTTAGAGAATCTAAGGCACCTGATAAAACAGAAGGATCGATTTCTCGCTCTCCAAAAATGTAGTAGAATCCCAAAATATCCTCGTGGAGCTGGGCATGAAGCGGTTTGATTCTCTGTTCTCTAAAATGAGCAAAGGCTAAAACCTTTCGCGCATTTAACAAGTAAAGGTTTTCTACTTTCTTGTTCAATCCTATTAAAAAGTGAGGAGCCTTATGAACAAGCTGAAGTGCGCCAATAGTATCAATCTTTAAATTTAAACTTCCTCCTTCCTGCATGGTGACGCCAGAAAGACCATAGTTTTGAAGAAATTGTTGAACAACGTCTGTGATCATAGTGAAATTTTTAGCAGGTGAATGACTTTTGAAGATGCATGGTTTATTTTTGTATGACACCTACAACTGCTGCGGAACAAGTTGAAGTTGAATCAGAGAATATTCAGCACTTTAACTTTAACCAGCCCGGATATTTCATACTGATTCGTCGCGAGGCGCCGCGCAGCTTGATGAGAACAAGGCGGGCGATGAGTTGCGACGATGGCTGTATGTTTCATACTGCCCGAGAAGCAATTCGAGACCAACGCAGTTCCCATCAGGCTCTCGCAAGCCGAAGCAGAATCAGCATAAAATATCCGAGCTAGTCACTTAAACTATTACGGAACAATCTACGCGACTTCACTCTCACGAGCAATGGCAGAATCTAGAGAAGCTTGCACTGCCCTCAAACAACTTTCTCGATTGATATTACTAGGGAAAATTCTTTCTGGGAAAAGTCTGATCATTTCGTAAATGCGTGTTAGAAATTCAATAGAAAGTTGAAGCGGCGGCACGGAAAATTTTTCTGCGATGCGCAAAAATTCGTCGTCTGCAAATGTATCTTTTGTCACACGCGTTAAGATTTCATTGATGAGCCGAGAAGGTTTCACTGGGATAGAAGGATAACTGATGTTCATTTTTGTGAGCATTTGAAGAAATGAACGATAGGCATTGCGAAAAAACTCCATCTGACACAATCCATCCATCACACTTTTTAAAAACGAAGGCTCCAATGAAGGAGCGTTTGATTTTAATTCAGCCGCTAATGACTTCAAAAGAAATTCCAATGCCTTCTCGAGACGCTCCTGGCCTTCTTGCCCGTCTGGTTCCTCCTCTCCATGCTGATTTTTTTTCTTTTTCTTATCTCGCTTAACTTTATTGAGTTCAGGAAAAGAATTCATGATTGTGTGATAATTGGTTACCATACTTTGATCACCAAAAACAACCTGGCAGTAAAAATCTCGAAGTGCAGCCACTAGGTCGGCTTCATTGCCTATTGTTGAAGCGGCAACTTGAGAAACATTATATCCGGCTCGAATCTCAGCTCCATTACTCTCATTCAAATCCTGAAGAATTTTTTCTAATAATTCTTTTAACGCAGGATCAGCCGCATCGTCACCAAGCAGCTTGATGGCAACTCTCAAGGCAGCATTCTTCAAAGTAGGATCCTGAAAAAAAGAATCCAATGCTTGTTGTACTTCCTGATAGTTTCCCCCGCGCTGACTCCTTCTGATTTGAGCCATAAATTTTTGAAAATCGGGAGAATTGGAAAACTCATCGAAATCGGGAAGATTTTGCTGTTGATCGTCAAAAGCGTTTTTTTCTTTTTTTTCAAAGGCGCTTTTTAATTCAACCCGATCGCTTGTCGCTGATTGACCATCTTGATCATCTGCCTCATCATGAACGCCAAATTCGAGATTATCATCAAAGCTAGATTTTTTAATCTGCTTGCCCCGATAAAGCCCAATACCTTGTAAATCAGAAGTGTCTATTTCGCCCCCCACGGGCGTTGATACACGAGCTAGAACTCTAGGATTCATCATCTCCTAAAAATAATTGACGATAGCTCCACATACCTCAAACAGTGACTGTTTTTGTGATTTGAAGAGATGGCACTCCCTCTACTAAGATTAACTGAGCATGAGCAATGATTTTTTCTTCAAGCACAATGCTTGCTTCAAACTGAGAACCTTTAAGAGAAATAACCTTCCCTTCGACGAGTGTTTTTACCTCTTCCAGTGGAATCGATTGACTCCCCAATACAAAAGATAATTCAACTTCTAAGCCGAGAGGAGCGACAGGACCTTTCGACAAGGCTTGCGGAGTGTCTACTGCACTGAGAGATGTTTTTTTAACTGCTTGTTTGAAGGATTCTAAACTCACGCGTCCTGGCTCGAGAGAAGTCGGTTCTATTTCTTTCAATGCCTTCTGCGGCACTTCCTGTGGTTCTTCTTCTTTAGAAGATAAGTTGTCAAGCTCAGATTCGCCCTGAGATGATGCTGTTTCTTGAGACGTTTCATCATCCAAGGGAATAGTCTCCTCAAGCGGTTCATGTGCGACTTCTTCTTCTATGGTCTCTTCAGGATTTGCCATACGCTACCAATAACTCAGTTTCTTTATGAGGTCAAAAGGGTTCTTTGTATTCGTTCAAAGCAACGGATAGGAAGATAGTAGATGGTGGATAGAAGATAGAACCCAAGGCGTTCGGCAATTGATCAAACTATTTTCACCTGCGTAAGCAGGTCGACTCCCATCTTCCATCTTCAAACTTCTATTTTCTTACCCGTTCTTGTGAATGGGCACGTTTCTTCTCCGACACCGTTTCCAAATAGGAAATTTTTTAAAACGTATATCTCGATGCAATTCTGCATAAATAAAAAGCAATCCACTTTCCTCATAAGCTTCAACATCTCCTAAAATACGATTATAAAAAGCTGCCAGCCTATCCATTTCTAATTTTGACTCCCGACTTTCATCGTTGAATTGCTTGTCGATATTCCCTCCCACATATTTGAGACCAGGACAATCGTAGCGACAGAAGGCAAAAAATTGCGCAATGCCAAAAAGAGCCGATGCCATTTTTTGATCTTCTGACTCTCTTTTTATAAAACAGACAAAGAGATCCTCAGATGTCGGTTGGCGAAAAACAATACTAAGCCCCCCCATTGAAACACAAGAAGCTAACCAGTCAGAATCCGTATACTGTGGATATATTGGATAATCAACAACTTCATACCCATGGGCCACTAAAGCTCGCGCCATAGGGCTCTCTCCAGGGTTAGCACGAAATACATACTCCTGAAAACGCTCGTACAGCTCTTTCCCGATGAGACTTTTTGGAATGCAATCTCGCTCTGAGAAGCTAATGGGCAGCTTCAGATTACGGTTAGTGTTTCCCGAGGAATAAGTGCTTTCAATATTCATGAATTCTATTGTTTGAGGACAATTGATCTAAATCAACCACCTTCTCGTGAAATTGCAGAAGCGTTTTGCGATGGCCAACGCTAATCAATGTTACCTTGGGTAAAAAGAGTTTCAAATTTTCATAAAGCTGAAACTCAGTGGCTTCATCAAGGCTAGCAGTCGCTTCATCAAGAAAAAGAATGTCAGGCTTCGCATAAAAAATACGTGCAAAAGCTAAGAGTTGCTGCTCGCCTAAAGAAAGTTGATGCGTCCAACTTTTTTCATCATGAAGATACGGCTTGAATTTTTCTAATAAGCAAAGCTTCAAAACTTCATCGATTCTCTCCTCTTCGTTTGAATCATGAGGGTAACTCAATAGCTCTTTAAAAGAACCGAGCGGAAAATAGGTTTTTTGGGGAAGAAATAAAATAGAAGCATTCTTGGGAAGAATAATTTCCCCTGTGCCATACATCCAAATTCCAGCCATGGCTCTTAACAAGGTGCTTTTGCCAGAGCCAGAAGGGCCTTGAAGTAAAATTTTTTCTCCTAACGCAATTTTCCACTGGATGTTGCGCGGTAATTTTTTCCCATCTGGCCAGGCAAGCTGCAGGTTAGAAACCAGAATAAAAGGAACCTCTTGTTTTCTAATAATAATTTTTTGCTCCACGCTAGTTGGCAAACTCTCCATGGAATGACGGAACTCCGTTAAGCGATAAATGACCGAACGCCAATCAGAGAAACTTTGAAACTCTTCTAAAAATAGTGAAATACTTCCCACCACAAAACTATAAGCGCTGGAAGTCTGCATCACCATTCCAAGACCAACAAGCTTGCCCAAATAGGCAGGAATACAAACAGCAAATCCAATCGCATAGGAAAGATAGTCATAACATCGATTAAAAAAAGCGAGACGCGTATTTAATGAAACAATGTTTAAGAAATTGTGAAAAATAAGGTTAAAAAAGTAACGAAATTTTTTATTTTCCATAGGCTCTCCTCTACTAAAAGAAACCTGCTCACTCGACTCCCTCATTCTAATAAGGCTAAAGCGAAAATCTGCATTAAGGCGTTGTTGGAGATAATCTAGAAAAGAGAGTTTTTTCCCAAGCTGAACAATCACAACCACTCCAAAAGCCCCATAAAATAAGGCAATCCAGAGCAGGTAACCAGGAATGAGAAAGCTATGTCTTCCTATTTGGAGTGGAAAATTTTTAGAAAGATTCCATAGAATCACACTAAAGGAAACAAGATAGAGAAGTTGCTGAATGAGCATGTAAGGACCAAATAAGAGCCGCAATGTCAGTTCGGTAAATTTTTGTAGGTCTTCGGTAATACGTTGGTCAGGATTATCTATCTTCTGGCTTAAAAACTGCAGGCGATAATGGGTATGCTCCTGAAGCCAGCGATGAAGGTAATATTGTGTTAACCATCGCTGCCAACGAATGCTCAGCGTTCCACTCAGAAAAACAGTAGCAGCTACAGCTGCTGTAAAGAGCGCACGAACGGCTACAAAATAATAAAAAGAATTAATAATTTTATGTGTATCGAATGACTGCAGCGCATCATAAAAAAATTTATAAAAATAGTTAAAACCAATTCCTGCGGTCACTTCACACACGACACAAAGCATTAACAGGAATAACAAGACCCAAGCCAATTTTTTCTCTTCGGAAACCCAATAGGGCTTTAATAAATTCCACAAGTCTTGCAGAAACTTTTTATCGAATTTTAATTGTTCCGGGTGCATATCTATTTTTCACGAAAAATGTTAAGATTTTTTTATGTAGAAAGCTGTAAAAGCTAGTGTACGCCGGCGGGCTAGGTTTTTTATTCCTTACCCCACAATATGAAATTTTATCTACACTCCACCCTCCTCTCTCCACTGCTAGGAACCATAGTAGCCTTGAGCCCCTCTCGCAATGTGTCAGCTAGGACAACTGATTCTCCTGATAGCAATACTGCGGTAATCCAATCTGATGCCAATCTTTTTATTCCTCTTAATAGCCTTCCGGACTTTGGTGATTTTAAAACAGTAGCTTACCAACATTTGGATAATTTTGAAAAAGTATGTCCCTCTTTTCAAAAATGTTGTTTTTATCTCATTCCTGATGCTCCAGGTGTAGCATTGAGCGATCATTTGACTACCTGGGGTGAGATTTCACAATTCCTAAATAGTGCGAGAAGGCTCTATTCTTCGAATCATCCCGATGCAACGCAACACGCTCTTTGGACACGTGACATGAAACCTTTCATTACACGAAAGGTAATCAGTCGAAAAATTGCAGAAAGCCCCTTTGGCACTCAAGAATATTCGTATGAGGTGGTGCCAGAATACGAAAATGAGGTCGCCATGCTTCCAGCTGCTGTGGCCCGGGGTTATGCAAATTGGAGATGCACCGTTTCATGGCTCTGCGATCAGCTAAAACAGGAGGAAATTGTTCTCAATGGAAATCCGCCAAAAAAAGAATTAGATTGCTCTTTGACAAAACACTTTAAGGAAAAATTCATCTATCCTCCCGTGGCTTATGTTGAGTCCAATGGTCAGCAAATCGACCACATTGATGCCATTCTTGCTCAGAGCGCTGAGGTTGGGTGTTATTGGCTTTCCAAAAATGGAAATAGTGTGGAGAGGATCGATAACCATGCTCTTTTTTTCCTTCCCAGAACTGCACAACAGCAATCTTGGAATCATCACTACGCTGAGCAATTTTCTCTTCAGGGAGGAGAACCTATCTGGACTGCAGAGTCTTTAAAGGAGAGCACTGCTTCCACCGAGAAGAGAGCTATTCAACTTGCCGTTAACAAAGAGATCATGATGCAACCAGCTGGAGCAGAAGCAGAAGAAATGAGCCTCCAAGAGCAATACAGAGCAATCCAACAAACAATTCAACAAAACCTTCCACTATTGAAAAGTAGCGCGTTGTATCAATTTTCGAATCAACAGGAACAGGCTACAATAGAGAAAGTGGTTGCGAATATGTTAGGCACTCTGAGTCTGTTTGTAGGCGTGGGCGATATGGTAGGTGTGGCACGTATTGCATGTGAGCTCAGATCGATTTTTGAGCTCAGATCGATCTTTGAGCTTAGATTGGTCGCAACAACGTTAAGAACTGAGGAGGCATATCAAGCTGTCATCAACTTGATAACCAGAGGCGAATTCATAGAGTCAGATTGTATGGAAGCCAATACACTGATACGATCTCATATTCTTGCCGAAGGAAGAGCGAGTGAAGAACTTTATGGGACTCGTCCGCTGGGGGAGACGCAATGGAATGCAATTCTTGAGCGTCAGCTTCCTGGTTCTGCTTCTGCTGGTGCTGATTCAGGAGCCGCACTGAGCACTGAGCAATTCGACGCATTAGCGCAGGCTTATAAAGAACGTAAAGGAAGAGAATGCAATAGTCGATGGTATCGTGGATGGAGTGCATTCGCATTCTCAGCTATCTTCTTCTATTTTGGAAATTCTAGTAATATTGAGCGCAATTACTAAAATGCGACTGTACCCGTTCTACACCGGGGTGCCTACTCTGCCACCCGTGGAGGCAATGTTCTTACCCAACGTAAGATCTCGGTGATTGGCTCTAAAAGATTTTTAGGAATAATATCATTCACCTCAAGTTCGTTATAGAGCGCTCGTGCCAAAGGAACATTTTCAACGATCGGAATATTTTCTTTCCGTGCGACAGAAATCATTCGAAGCGCAATAAAGCCACTCCCTTTAGCTCGTAAAATAGGGAGTGGTGTTTTGCCACGTTCATAATAAATAGCCGCTGCATAGTGCGTCGGATTAGTCACGAGCACGGTAGACTTACGCGTCGCAGTGGAGGTATCTTCAAAAATCATTTCGCGCTGTAATCGCCGACGATTTCCTTTGATCTGGGGATCTCCTTCCATATCGTGCATTTCACGTTTGGTTTCATCCTTCGTCATTTTGAGCTCTTTCATGAGTAACTTTTTTTGAAGGATAAAATCAAAAAGAGCAATCACGACATAGAAAGCCATAAACCAAGCAATAAAATGTAATAACATTGGCTGAACGATATCCAAGGAATTGAATAACGTTGCAAACGGTAAGGTGGCTAGCGGCCCTATGGAGGTTGAAATAATATAGTAGAGAAGCACTCCAAAGATTGTGAGCTTCAAGGTCGATTTGACTAACTCTAAAAGTGTCTTCATCGAAAAAATTTTTTTCATTCCACTGATGGGACTCAGCTTACTGAGATCAGGCTTGAGTGATTCGAATGAAAAGAGAAAACCGAATTGCCCTACGTTGGCTATAATGGCGGCGAAGGCAGCGACAATCGCAACGGGAAATAGTTGAGAGAGCAAACAGGGAACCGAGAGTTGCAATATATCCATGACTGAATTTGTACTAGGCCTAGAAATGGCATCAAAAACAGTATCAAACAGTTTGATGAGCGATTTATAGATATCCCCCAGCGTCAAATAAATGGTTTCCATCACAAAAAAAGTGCCGACCGTTGTTACAACATCAGTACTTTTAGCAACTTGGCCTTTTTCCCTAGCGTCGCTCAGACGCTTCTGCGTGGGCTCTTCCGACTTCTCTCCACTGGGTTGCTCAGCCATGAAAAAGTCCCTTCAAAAAAAACGCTGCCCCTGTCGTGGTGAAAAGGTCATGTTGGAAACCCTCAATAAGATAATACATGTAAAATGGTAAAAAGATGAAACAAAGACCACTTTTGATGGGGAGCGAGATGAAAAAAATATTCAACTGCGAAACAAAACGATTCATTAAACCCAACCCAAAATCCATAAAAAAGAAAATAATTAATAAGGGGGAACCATAAAGAATCCCAAGCTCGAAGACTTTTGTGAAAAATGGAAAAACACTGTTTTGCCAACCAATGGCAAAAGGAGGAAGAAGCTTATCTACGGGATAGGCCTCATAGCTTGCAAACATCACTTCTAATAGGGAAAGAAAACTTCCTGAGGCAAAAAAGAAATAGCTGACAATGCGAAGAAACATTCCTCCGATAGGAGATTCTTGAGCTCCCAACATCGGATTATAGATACCTCCTGCTGTCGTTCCACGCTGCAGATCAATGAGCTCACCTGCAATTTCAACAGCCCAAAAAATGACGGAAATAAAAAAAGAAATGACGATTCCCAAAAAAATTTCTTTCAGAACGAGTATCATGATGTAAATCAAACCCTGTTGTTCGAGAGCGATCATGGGAGCAGTCATGGGAACAATGATTCCAATCATCATGACTAAAAAAACCTGTCGAGGAAGACCACTAGCCGAAAAAAAGGGAACGATGGTCAATACCACCCCAAACCGAACTGATCCGAGAGCGATCAGCATGGGAGCTTGGATAATCCAATGTGTAATGTCAGCCATAGATAGCGCCCGTAAATGGATGATGTTGAAAAAGAATCTTTCTACTTCGATGGGTTATGGTGTTCGCTACGTTAAAAAGACTACAGGCTTCAGTATCTTCAATAATTCAACATGGCTGGAAAATCACGAAAAGAGATAATCGTGAAATTTAAGAGATCGCCAAAAACATAATTCATGGCGTAAACAATCACTAAAAAGGTTGCTATGATTTTGATCGCAAAAGGGAGCGTCTGATCTTGAATTTGCGTGAGCGCTTGAAATAAAGCCACCAACAATCCTACAGCTGTAGCCACGACAATAGGAGGGAGCGATGATGTTAAGACCAACAACATCGCTTGAGAAACCAGATTAACAGAAGTGTCTTGATTCATAGATCGTCCTTTGTAGCTGTTTGCAGGAACGGATACCGTCCTTTAAGAAATCCGGTAGGTCATAATCAGACCATCCATAAGACGCGTCCAACCGTCCACAAAACAGAAAAGTAATAATTTAAAAGGAAGTGAAATGGTTGTCGGTGAAAGCATCATCATTCCAAGTGCCATGAGAATATTAGAAATCACAAGATCAATAATAATAAACGGCAGATAAAGAATAAATCCTATCTGAAAAGCGGCAGTTAATTCGGAAACAAGGAAGGAGGGAACTAAAATAATAAAATCTGTCTTAGAAACAGCATTCCCGTATTTAGGAGGCCAAATGCGCTTTGCAGTAACAACAAAAAACTTTTGCACGTTCACTTTGCTATTATTACTCAAGAATGTTTCTATCGGTTCTTTAATAGAATCCATCATAGTACCCATGTTTGAGATGGTAATATTAGAGATATTTAATTTTTCAGTTAAATGATACGTATCGGAAAGAACAGGAAACATCACGTACACTGATAAAATAATTGCCATTCCATTGAGAACCATATTCGGAGGGCTAGACTGAAGGCCCAGCGCTGTTCTCACTAAACTAAAAACAACAATCACTTTTGCAAAAGAGGTCACCATGACGGCCACAAAAGGAAGCATTGCTACTGCGAGCAAAACTAAGATCAGTTCTAAAGGATTTCCGATATTAAAATTCATGTTATTAAGTTAAGTTGAGTAATAAAAATAGCGTGTTGTCCATGAAGCTCTACCAACTCTCCAGTCCCAATAAATGTTCCTTGGGCTAACATTTTTATAGGACCACTCAAATGTGGCACGTGAGGCAACTTTTTTGTGTGAGCAAGATGGATGACCTCATCCATGCTCAAAGAAACTGTACCGGCGCTGAAAGCGAGTTCTATTTTCACAAGCGTTTCTAAAGAAGCCAACTCTTGTTCTGAAACATTCATTTTTTCTTCTACAGCGGAAATATTAGAGGGAACAAACCCAGACAAAGCAACTTTCTCCAAAGGATGAATCAAGGATTGTATTTGCTTCACATCAAGCAAGAAGTCAACTCGCTGACCCTTGTTAAAATAGAAGAAACTTTTTCCATTCGAACAAGCAGATGGTTCTTGAAAAAAAACAAGATCTCCTGGCATCAGTTTGCTGAGCTGTTTAGGTGAAAGCGTTGCAGTACCAACGACGAGTTCTCCTTGAAAAAAGAAGCCAGCAAGATCTGAGCGTTCTGCGCGAGGAAGCTGAAGAGCCATCGAAAGAATTTTTTGAAGGAGCAGGAGAGGAAGTTTGATTTCCCCTTGAATCTCGACAGCAGAGTGATCATTGATAACTTCAAAATAAATTTTTTTTGCTTCTGACGCAGTATCGTCACTCGGCGTCTCTTCTGTTAAAGAAACAGGAAGCTGCAAGAAAGTTTCTATTGCATGAACGATTTTTCGACTACAGAAAGCAGTTACTGCTGTCAAAAAATCTTTGGGAATAGCTTCTTTTCCGCCAAACTCTGAGAGGCATTTGATGAAATCGCTTTCGCTGGTTGGTTTCAACGCTAAGTGTATAGGGTACTCTCCTGTCTTGAGCGAAAGAAAAAAGTCAAACTCTTGACTGCTGGACTCAGGAGGGAGTACAAAGCGCATCTTTTGGGATGCTTCTGCAAGTGAAAATAATCTTTTAGAAAAAATTAATTCCTCAAGCACCTCCACATCGCACCGAGAAAGTTCAAGCGGTTTATAAGGTTTCATCACGCTTGCTCAAATTCCCTCTGTTTTCTTGATTGAAACTTGCTAAATCATCCCGAGTTTCTCCGTCATTATTAAAGTTAGAAGAGCTGGAAGAAGCTAAGAATTGATTTTTCACTTCAACCGCTTGGCCAGGGCAGAGCATGGCAAGATGATTCTGCAATGTTGTGAGATGAGCGTTGAGCAGCGCGTTGCTTGCAGCACTCGTTGTAGAAAAAGCAACCTGCATCTGGGCTGTGTTGGCATTAATGTGAATACTGGTAGCATCCAGAACATCACTTCGTAGTTGGAGTGTGATATCTTGTCCATTAGCGCTATTACGACGCACTTGACTCACCGTGGCCGTTAATTCACTTAAAAAATCTGATAAATTTCCTGTTCGTATAGCACTGGCCATCTGCTTTGAAACGGTTCCTCCAAGAGCACCAGCAGACCCTATGGATCCTTCACTTTTAAAATCAGAAGCAGTTTGACTTACTAAAGAAGCAGCCGAAAATCCTGGACTCTCTTCCGATACGGATTCTTCGCTTTTAAAATCAGAAGCAGTTTGACTTACTAAAGAAGCAGCCAAAAATCCTGAACTCTCTTCCGATACATTGGATTTATCATCTTCAAATTCTCCCAACGCGCTTGTAGTCCCGTCTGTTGATGTTAATGAACTCAAAGAGGAAACCGCTGCTGATAAGAGATCAGAAATCCCCCCTTTCGATTGACTTGTGACAACTGGTATTCCTGAGTTGAAACCTACGCCAACTCCTTGTGTGGGAAATGGCACCTCTTTTTTAGAATCACTATCATCCAATTCTCCTGTGCCGGTTGTATCTGTGGAGACAAATGAGTCAAGAGAAGACTTCTTTGCTGAAAATAGATCTGAAAGATTCTCTGCCTCATTATTTTTTGTCACGGGCACTCCTGAGTTGATACCCATACCCACTCCTTGTGTGGGAGCTGTATTTTTATTGTCATCGCCATTGTCATTGTCATCCGTGACTTTGAATTTTTGAACATCTCCCTTTTTGGAATGAATACTGACATAACTTCTGTCATGAGAAGCGACAGATGCATTTTGTTTTTGATGAGCTATTGATGTTTTTGAGTCAGAAGCTACGTCATGATGTGATTGATCCTCGATATCTCTATGCAATGCGCTGTTTTTTTCAAATTCATGGGCGTTGGCAGCATGCTCCAACGAATTGTGAAGGCCATAGGCGTCATGAGAACCTTCTACAGCGCTGGTAGAGTGCATATCAGCAGAAGAAATATTTGACTTCGGTTGCGCCTGATAGGCTTTCGCTGCTCGTATAGTGCTCATGGTTTTTAAGACATACATAATGCCTTGCGAGATGCTTTCGTGCAAGACTGATCGTGACTACCAACGGAACGTTGGCTACGACTGATTACTCTTCCTGATCACGCATGGCAAACATCGTAGCGGCTATCTCTTCTAGGTCGGCTTCCTCCGATTGTTCTTCACGTAGCATTTCTTCCTTCATCCAAAAATCACGATGTTGATTGATCTTCCATACTTCTTTATAAGCCTCTTCTTGTGCGTGCAAACAGGCCACTGTTTCTTCTTTTGCTTTTTCTAATTTTTTACGAGCCTCCTCAATGGCCACGACATAAGTTGACTGCTGCGATCGATTCCAGCTGATTTGGTGAGTGATATCTGTGACCTTATGAATGGGATTTAGCTTGCCAAGGACTGGTTGAAAAAGACGGTCAGCCTCCTTTTGCATCCAGACGAGATAATCCTCAAGGGCTTTCTGAGCTTTTTTCACCTCTTCCTCTAAGCGTGCCTCATTGACACGGGCTGCGGCTAACTTCCGCTGGGCCTCATCCTCCTTACGCATCCGCAAGGCACGAATAGGCTCGAGAGGATAGACTTTCATCGAACAAGTGCTTCGAGCTTTTTAATAGTTTCTTCAAAGGTGGAGTGATCTCCCTGACCCTGCCTTAAAAAAGCGTTCATGACATCTTTTTTTTCAATGGCTTCATCGGTGATGGAATCATTTCCTTCTTTATATTCTCCGATTTTCAATAGAAGCTCCGCCTCCTGATACTTGGACAAAAGCTCACGAAATCTTCCAGCAGCGCTCAAATGCTTAGGTTGAGAAATCTGAGTCATCACACGACTAATCGATGCCAAAATATCAATAGCAGGATAATGATTAGCAGCGGCTAATTTACGAGAGAGGATAATGTGCCCATCAAGAATAGATCTTACCTCATCAGCCACCGGCTCATTCATATCATCTCCCTCCACAAGCACTGTATAAAGTGCGGTAATGGATCCTACGATCCCAGGACCAGCTCTTTCTAGCAGCTGAGGTAAAATAGAAAAAACAGATGGAGGATATCCGCGCCGTGCCGGCGGCTCTCCCGTGGCCAAGCCAATGACACGCTGAGCCCTGGCAAAGCGTGTAACCGAATCCATCATTAAGAGAACTTTCTTTCCTTGATCTCTAAAATATTCTGCAATGGCAGTCCCCACATAAGCTGATTTGAGGCGCTCTAGCGCTGGTCGATCAGAAGTAGAAACAACCATAACTGTTTTTTTTCTGTTTTCAGGAGTTAACGTCATTTCTAATGTTTCTCGAACTTCTCGACCACGTTCTCCGATGAGCACCATTACCACAATTTCTGCTTCTGTGTTACTAATAATCTGAGCGAGCAACGTTGATTTACCACCACCTGCAGCAGCAAAAATCCCAACCCGCTGTCCTTGACCACAGGTTAACAATCCATCGATGGCTCGAATCCCAAGCGACAAGGGATCTTTAATAAGAGAACGTTTGAGGGGATCGGGAGAATCTGCAATAACGTTGTAGTAGGCCTCAGGAATAAAAGGTTCCTTGCCCTCATCCATAATTCTTCCGAGTCCATCAACCACACGTCCTAGCAAACCAGGCCCAACACCTACCTGATGAACCTTACCAGAAGCAATCACTTCTGTGGTTAAGGAGAGTCCCGTGAAATCACCCAGAGGCATTATCAAAGCACTATCACCTCTAAAGCCGAGCACCTCAGCATCAAGTGGTTCTTTGATACCAGGTCGCCTCAATTCACACAGCTCCCCGATTTTGCTATCAGGCAAAATGGCTTTCACCAACATTCCAACTACTTCGGTGATTTGTCCGCGCAGTGGCTTAGGTTCTGTGACAAGCGCGATGGACTGCAGTTTTTTTAGGAATCCATCTTCAAAAAATTGTCGACTGGAGCCATCGCTTTGCAATGACAGTTCTTGGTTGTTAGTTATCAGTTGTCGGTTGTTTTCATCTCGTTGTTCCATCAGAAAAGGTATATTTAGTTTGCAGTGCAGGTTTGAAAACGAGAAATCTTACGAGATATTTATTTTAATTTTTGGCATTATGTGAATCATTTTATTTCTCTGACAACTGACAACTGACAACTGACAACTGACAACTGACAACTGACAACTGACAACTGACCCCCTACCCAGTAGCTTGAGACAAGGAACGTTCTAAAATTGCCAACTGACTCTCGAGTGAGGCATCAACAAGCCCTAAAGGAGATTCTAGAACACACGAATTAGGTGCTAGTTCTTCACGTGCTCTGACTTCTATTTTAGAACCTGAGGGCATCAACGCTTGAATCTTTGGAATAACGGCCTCCACGGCTTCGCGATCTTGAGAATTAATTTGAAGCACGATTCGTGGCTGTTGTTTCAATTCATCAAGCGCTTTCCCAATTAATTGATAGAATCGTTCCTCGGGAGGAAGATCGATGACAAAGCGTCGCACACAATTAATCACGACTCCGACTAGTTGATTTTTGGATTGATCATAATAGTCCAACGAGGCCAATACCGTTTTAATATTGTACGCCGCTGCTGCAGCTTGTCCCTGCTTGATTCCCTCGTCATAGCCCATTTTTTTTTGATGTTCAAATTCCTTCTTTGACTCCTCTTCAATGGCCACACCACGAGCTCGCGCTTGTTCCAAAAGATCTATCGCCTGAAAACAAACAGCTAGTTCTTTTTGTGGAAGTACAGGCCCGCGTTGTAAGTAGCTTGGGAGATCCTGATCCCATTGAAGCAATAGACTTCTTTCAAAACTTGCTGCGGGTAATGAAGGAAAAGGCGCTCCGGCGCACAGACCCGCAGTGTACAAAGAAGTACTCGAGGACGCGAGCGCCGGAGTAACGCCGTCATTCGCATCAGCAGTAGAGTTTCGAAAGAAGTCTAATGAGGTATTTACATCCATGACCCAGCCTCCTTCCACAGTCCACTGAGGATTTCTTCTGCGCGCGCATTCCATGGCAAGGGAGTTTCATAATATCCTTGAGCAAAGCATCCTGAAAATTTTGTAGCAATGCGCTCTTGAACGCCACGCTCTTTCGAAGAAAAGGCCTGTTGTACGATCATCACTGACCCTTGATAAATGGCTTCCGTGATGTCACTGAATGCCGAGAGAGCATCATGCAGTGGTTCCAAAAAATATTTTAAAGAAGCATTGCTCAAAAGCACGAATTGAAAAATATCCTCTCCTAGTTGAGCACGAAGTTTCCGAACCATAGAACCATCGATAATTCGAGAAATCTCACTCTTCATAGAAAAAGAAGCACTTAATAATACCAGCCGTTGAAAACGATCGGGAGAAATCATAGAGACTTCCCAGAGCGGATCTTGAGGAGCCCAATTCACTGTTGCATTCCACGATAATCGGGAACGTAACAAGCTATCAACATGGGTTGTCACCAGAGAATCACGTATCAATATCGCCTTAAAAGAAGCGGGGAAAAAAGTGGCTAGCACTTCATGAGATGCATGTCGTAATGGAGAGCTATTCCAATAGATCCATTGATCAATAGAGGAGGCCGCAGGAGCACGTTCTATCCATGCAGCAATGACTTCATCATTCCAAAGGCCTGGGACATTGCTCTGCTGTGAGAGTTCTCGGTTCTCAGTTATCAGTTGTCGGTTATTTCCAGTTTCTTGGTTCATTAGGAAAGTACGATTATTCTACACCTTTGTCGGATGGATTTTAGGATTTTTTTACGCAGAAAATAGAAGGTGTATTAGAATTTCTGCGAAGCGGAGCTCACTCATGTCACTTCTCCTCCCTCAGGAGACGACAGAACAGGTGGAGCTACCGTAAGAGTTGGGGCTGGCGAAGTAGCATTGGCAGACTTCTCAGGAGTGGCATTAGAATTCGATCTCTTATTTAAAAAATCCAAAACAACTTTTTTTCCGAAAATTCCTGCGATAACAAGAGCCACGCTAATAAAAACAAAGGCCATAATCACGAGCCAGAAATTCCACAGTGCTGATTTGGGAAGTTTAATGCCAAAGAAAGAGACTTCTTGTTGCACATTGAGTGGATAATAATAATCGATGCTTTCAGACTGAACAATCACGACAGAAACATTATCGTAGTTGAGTCCTTCAACACTCTTCATGACAAGCGTTTTGATTTGAGGAACCAATGTCGGAGGAACACTGCCCGGGCGGAACTTAAGAAAGACAGAAGCAGAAGAAGGGGTTAATGTTTCCGTGTAGGGATCATTTTTGGGAAGCACTAAGGAAACCCTTGCAATCAAAACTCCATCAATATGACTAAGCGTTTCAGAAATTTGCTGACTCAAGGCATACATGAAGCGAATTTTTTCCTCACTGGGAGAGGAAACAATTCCCGTTTTTTTGAAAACTTCGCCAATGCCAGAAAATTTTTCTGAGGGAATTCCATACCATTTTAATAAATCGGTAGCTGCAGCGAATTGCTGCCGCGGAACAGAAATCGAAAATAAATTTTCCTTCTGCGCTGTCTTAACTGCTTGAATGTTTCGGACCAGCAGAAGCCCCATCATTGTATTGGCATCCGATTCTGATAAGTTGGAATAGAGGACCTCAGGGCCGCACCCTACAAGCATCAAACAACCCAGAAGTACTACAAAAAATTTCACAAAGAACTTCCCTTGGAGCAGCAAATGCTTGAGCTGGTTGGGCAAACTAGGATAAGCAGTTTTCATGAAAAAAGTAACCGTAAGTGACTCTAAGGATCCAATCAAGCAAACTCCATCTTTCTTAGAACCATGGCGTGTTGTTCATTTACCCTACCCACGCGAAACAACAGAATATTCCTATGTTCATGTTCAATGGATAGATTATTGGAAGATAAAACTGCCACGAGTCTCGCTCCAAAAAAGAACATTAGAAAAACCAGGACTCAGTGTAAACTACGATCTCTTGTGCCAACAGCTTGAATATATCCTCAACAGAGAAGAAGCAGAAGGCTACAAACTCAGTTCGATTTATCCGACACATTCAGGCTTCTATTCTGTGAGCACAGTACAAAAACGACCACATCATCAGTTTTTAAAAACAGCAACCCCAAGCCATCATCTTCAAGCCAAGGAGGCACTCATTCTTGTTTTTAAAAAGAACATCGCAGCAAAAGAAAACAAAACTCAACGCGGATGAAAGGAATGAAAAACTCCTATGCAACTACTGAAATGGAATCAGGAAGCGATTGCACCTTTGGGTCAATCCCTTTCATCTCTTCCATCTCTGTTAATTTCTTTTTAAGTTATTTTAGTTATGTTGGTAATTATTTTTTAATGCATGCTTGCTTCAAAAACGACCTCCCCGAGCAAAGAAAATCCAAAAGTCTCAAGCATCGCTTCTATTTTTTTACTATTGCAGATAAATCGAATTTTTATTTTGCGGTCCAATAAAGTCTTGAGTGATTCGGTAAGAGCTCGCCATACCAGCGTGGAAATTTCTTTTTCTCCAACCAAATAAAAAGAGCATCTTTCTAAAGCCACCCCTTCCTTGAAAGTAGTGATTTTTAAAAATCCGGCGAGGTCTTCTGGGACCTGACTATTGAGAGACCATACAATTTTTAATTCACGATCGCTTTGTTGCAGTGTTATACTCATCGCCTTTTGTTACCATAGACATCGCCTGCCAGTGAATTAAAAATGAAAATTCTTCTCACTCTTGATCTTCATGAGCCACTCTCGCCAGAGCGCGCTAATTCAGAAAATCTTTTGCGTTTGATTTGGGATCAACTGCAAGTAACAGGCATTCCCACAGAATATTTTTTGGAGCCAGCCCCTGCTCACACACTTGCTACATGGACTACCCAAGCCTCTTCGATGGAAAAATATCTGCGAAGGACTCCCTCTCCCTTAACCAGCTATGATCTTATCATTGGGGTGAATCTTCCTCCAGGAGCAGAAGCGCTTTTTACTTCTTTAAAAATAAAAACGCTCATCATTCGTCCAATGCCCTGTGCTCCCTTTGCGCGTGCGGTCTTGGTGCGCTCTAATTTTCCAATTGCTGAAGATTTTTTTATTTCATTACCTAACTTGAAAAATCTCTATCAACAAAATTTTTGGGGAAAAAATAAATCTCCTGACGAACGTGCATGGTGGCTCGCCAATCGTTTTCTCATCAATCAAGGAAGAAACGATGCATTGATTTTATTTCTTGGAACAAGTGTCTTGCAAACAGAACGAATTCGAAGCGGGTCCATTATTAATCTAGCAACCTATGTTGATCCCATCATGGAACTATTAAAATCTTGTCCCAATTTTTTTTATTGCTCCGCCCTTCCTATGGATCATTCAGAACTTCGCTTTATGAAACAGCTTGGCGCAACATGTCCTTCTCTAACGATACCACATTTGTTCGCGCGAGATGAATTTGATTTCTTAGTTTCCATCGACTCTGCATTTGTCCCGATTGCCAAAGCTTTTAACAAAAGAATCACTATTCTGGGAAGCCAACCAACATGGTCCACCATGAAAGTGCGCCAATTTTGCAGCGAAGATTTCTTATTAAAAATAATGCAAGAGAGCATATAAAAAATCATGAACCAGAATACGACTGATATTAACTTGATCCAGCTGCATCAAGATTGGCGCAAGATGAGGGAGACGGCTGGCGAACAGCTTATTCAAACGCGAGAGCTTCTTCGTAAACTCGATGCTACTCCGGGAACGGATGCTTCTGCAAAACAGGAAATTGAATCGTTAGCAGCTCAATTAACGGCAGCATGCAATCAAATTGATGCACAATTTATGGTTGTTCAGAAGGCCCTTGAAGAGAGAGATAAAGCCGCTTACGAACAACAAATAGAATCCCTCATTACTAAATGTCAGGGATGGTATGCGTTCTTTCGCATTGGGACTATTGATCGAAAAGATTTTGTGAACACCTGGCTCCAAGCCATGGGTGCGCCTCAAGACAAAAAAGATCCTGCAATAGCAGAACATCTTGGAATGATACCTAAACATAATGCAGCATGTCGGGCATGGGAACATGCTCTTCTTTTTCCAAGAAGGGTGAGTTCCATCATGGAAGTTGGATCGGGATTTGGACTCAGCGCCATCCACCTCTCTCGTATGGCACGCCTGGGAACCATTGAAAAACAAGGCTTGTTACTAACTTTGGCAAAAAACCTCGAAAAAATATCTCCTTTGTATGGCCGGGTACCTTCTATCGGATCGAGCCACTGCCTTTTTCAACTCAACAGCGCTTCAACCATTCCGATAGATGCTTTTGATGCCATCTGGTTTCATCGCTCCATTTGGAATCAATGGATTGCACAAGATGGTCCCGCATTAATCTCAGCTCTGAGTGAATTAGCGCGTCGAGCTCATTTTTTACTCTTCACCAGCAATCATGAACCATTAATCCGAGAAGATCTTATTACTCCTCTTTATGACATCAAACGCGTTGGAGAATATGTCGAAGGAACTCAAAAATTTTATTATTTTGTCGCTCAACGCCGCTCTGTTTCTATCGCTGGAAAATTTTTCCCATGCTTTGACATGCGTATTCATGACCCGACATGGCAAGGATTTGAAACGCTCCATCATCATGCTGCCATGCTGCCCTGGAACAATCCCTCTCTCACCTTAAATACGAAACGATATCTTCTAGGAAAAAACCAAGTTGCACGAACCTTTTTAAAACGTATTGCGGATCAAAGCCCGGGGAATATTCACCATCGTGAAACTGAAATATGGCCTTCGATTCAAAACCTCATTCCTGAGCTTCCACGTATCTATGGTCACTCTGAAGATGAGATTGGATACCACTTAGTCCTCGAGATGCAAGGCGCTCCTGTGCGTCTTCCCACTCTTCCTCTCAAAAAAGAAGAACAATATATCATCCTCCGTTCAGCGATAAGAGTCTTGGATGCTCTTCGAAAAAACAATTTGCATCTTAATTTTCTAAGACTTGGTAATTTCGTGTTAACAGGAAATTTCGCGAGTTTCTTGGCCGCTGAATTTGTCGGCTATGAAGAATTAGAAGAGCCTCTCGATGCACTCTTGTGGCTTCTCCGAGACCTCAACGCTGATATTCTTTATTGGCACGATTCCCCAATAGAACCATTTCGTGCAGAAATCGTCGGATCGCTTGCCGAAGAACATCAACCCTTGGCTAATTTAGCACTGCGCTCCAAAAATATAGACCAATTTTTGCGTGATCCTCTTGTTCAGCATCAGTTTTTAAGTCCGCTCTGACGAGAGTTGTCCAAAAAAATTTGGACGAACTCTAGTTGAAGTTAAAAGTTGAAGTTGAAGCAGAGAAAACATTTGTTAAATTTAGTCCGGATATTTCATGCTAATCGTAACGAGGCGGGCAGCGAAGGCTGATGGGGTAAGGCGAGCGAGCTAGGCTGACGTTCCCGCATGCGTGGGAATGACGTGGCTGTGTGTGTACACACTGCTCGAGAAAGACTTCAAGCTTGGGCGCATCATCCATCAGACTTCTCGGCTTCTGTAGTAGATCAGTATGAAATATCTGGGCTAGTACTTACACTTCACGTATTCATTCGCAGGAGTGGCGAAAAATGATTTTTCAGCACTTACTTTCTGAATAGACGTTTTTTGCTATTTCAACTTCAACTTTTAACTTCAACTTTAATGAAGACCCTCGTTTTAACCGCATGGACCGAAAATATGGAAGAGGTGGTCAAGATCACGTCACCCACAAAAATAGAATACGCTCACAAGCATGGTTATGAGTACAGCGGTCATGTGCTAGAAAGAAAACCGGATGAATATCCAGCCTGGGGGAAACTGCGTCTTTTGTTAGATGTGTTACCAACTGTGGATCGCTTGCTCTGGATTGATGCCGATTCTTTCGTTACCAATTCAGAGATTTCCTTAGAACAGATCCCGCATATCGATGGTCTCACCGCCTCCAGAGACTGGGGTATCGATTCCACATTGCTCGATTTTTCTTCTGCAGGAATGATCCTCACACAAAAAGCATTGCCACTCCTGGAGGCAGCATCCCGAAAAACACATTGGGCGAATCATCCACTTTGGGACCAAGACGGACTACGCGAAGCCGCTCGTGAATTTAAAAACCTACTCCATGTTCTTCCTCGAAGGGCTCTCAATGCGGTTCCTCAACGACTCCATCCCTTTGCTGTAGAACCATGGCAAGAAGGAGACTTTCTCTGCCACCTCACCTGCAAAAGCAATGAAGAGAGAAAACAATTTCTGGATCATTTTTTTGCACCACATTAAGTGCTTGTTGTTTTTTTAAAAAAGGATAAAAAGTAGGACTTCCTGAGTTCAACCTGCTCCGAGGTTTTTTTAATGATAAATTCCAAACTAAAACCAAAAACGGTGATTCATTGCTGAGTTATTGGCTTGATTATTATTATGTCCGACTTACCTACTGATCCAACGTACTTCAATCCGAAGAACTCCCACGAGTTCATTCTGGGTGCTACCAATCCTCTTTCTACGGACAATTCTCTCGTCTGTACCTACGGCTTCAACTTGAACTTCATTGGAGCTGCTCTTTTTCCTCAGATTCAAACAACCTTTACAGCTCTGCAAGCTACCTTGCTGAACATTGATGCCAGTAATCCGGCGGCTCTCCTGCAAGTGCAGCTCTTAATGAGTGAATATGAAAATGCTGTCCAGTCGACATCAGCCATGTATGCTTCTTGGGAAACGCTTCTCAAGGCGATTATTCAAAATATTTGAACAACGGCAGACTGAACAAACCAATTAAAAACCAGAAAAACTCATTTGCTTATCTCAAAAAATCTGGGTAGTACTAAACAATTGTGCTCGCGAACCAGAAGGATTTACTTTAATTTTCAACTTCCACTCATCTCCGTTTTGTTCAAAAAATTGAGGTGATATTTCATCGCTATGTCGAACTTGCCTAGTGACCCTCAGTACTTTAACCCGAACACCTCCCACGCACTTATAGGAGTTAATCCTCTTTCTACGGACAATTCTCTCGTCTGTACCTACGGCTTCAACTTGAACTTCATTGGAGCTGCTCTTTTTCCTCAGATTCAAACAACCTTTACAGCTCTGCAAGCTACCTTGCTAAACATTGATGCCAGTAATCCGGCGGCTCTCCTGCAAGTTCAGCTCTTAATGAGTGAATATGAAAATGCTGTCCAGTCGACATCAGCTATGTATGCTTCTTGGGAAACGCTTCTCAAGGCGATTATTCAAAATATTTAGAGTGTTTCTAAGAGTTTTATTTACTTAAAGGAAGCACGTTGTTCACTCGAAATCAGTATAACATGTGACTCACTAAAGAGTAACGGATAACGAGTCCATTTGCTTTCCTTCGTCAGATTCAAACTAAGACTACCATAGCAGAATATGTCAATTTTATCAAAAGTACTGTTTTCTACTCTCTGATACTGTCATGAGCACTACTGAAAAAAACCATCCTCACAAAAAAGAACATCACGACCCTCTCCCCAATAAAGAAACGGGGTTATTAAGCAAAAAAGATCGTCAAATGTTCATGGAGCTGGGCTTCACAGCCTCCTCGAACTTTCTTCCTTGGGAAGCACATGCTCTTTTTGGACAACTCTTGCTTGCAGAACCCGAAGAAGCTTACTCACGCGTGGGCCTCGCCTATTGTAAAATCATGGGAGGACAATTTGAGGATGCCCATGACCTTTTAAAACACCATTCAGTCGCCTCTTCGAAACTCAAAGATTACGGAATAGCGTTGCGCGGATTGGCCTTTCATCTCGAAAAAAAACCTCAAAAACGTGACGCGCTTTTTAATAGTCATAAAGATTCTCTCCAGGATAACGCCGCTGCGTTCGGCTTCTTTCAAGTTCTACTAACATCATAACTATGAGCATTGCACCCGGAAATCATATTGCACATACCCAAAAAGCTGGTATCACAAACCAAGGGGTCACACCTTACTCCTCTCACAATCAGGTGTCAAAAGAAGATCAAGAGGATTTTGAAAGCAAACTCGATCTAACTCATTGGAATAAAGATAACGAAAAGATATTTAACAAGGGATTTTCTGATTATGAATTCCGTGAAGCAAATGCTTCATCCCGGCATTATGTTGAGGAACATAAGAAAATCATGGATGATTTAACCGATTCTGGTAAGTCTAAATCGCGTCATCGCCAAGGATAAAATTAGTCAGCATCTCCCACTACAATGATTGCTGCTTTACCATTACAAGGTGCGTCATTACCGACAACAGCTCCTCATGCAGCACTAGCAAATAACCTCAACGTTAATGCTCCTGTTGACCCTAATCATGTTGATGCAACAACAGTTCATCAGACAAGTGCTACGACTCCTCAGCAGCCAACACTCCCTAACGATATAGATGCTTTTTATACGGTGGGATATGATTCCATCGGCATCGGATTTCAGCCTGCAATGATGAATCCACATCACATGCAACAGTTCCACGACACGGAAGCTTATCATGGTCATCAAGGAAATGGTGGAGGTGGCTCTTTTCAAGATGCTGCGGCTTCTCAAGAAAACAATGGTGACTCAAACTACACCAACTCTTCCAACTTGTTTACGGATTCTGTCCATTTTCTTCAGAAACAAGGCGGCCCCAGTGACCCTCTTGCTATGTTCAAGCTTCAAGCAGAAATAATAGAAACAACACTTAACTGGAGTTTGTACGGTCAAATGGCTTCCAAAGCAGTCAGCGGAATTCAAAGTTTATTTAATAACCAAGTGTAATAGTTACCGAACGGATACCAATGATTCATGTCAGAGCAATTTAAAGCAATTATTACTGAATCTAAACGTCGTGCCAACCGCACAGAAGAACTTTTTGCTCGCTCCATTTCGATTTGGGAGGATTTAGAGGGACTGATAAAATCAACCCCTTATACAATCGAAGATTGGACTGAAATTGCAAAAAAAACGGAGGGTGTTAAAGGAATGTTTTTTGCAGCACATCTTGAAGTCATTAAGTCACATCTTCAACTTGCTAAAAAAAGGAAAATTTTGGAGCGGCCTCGCGCTACTCACTTTAATACGATCCCTCCTTCTCGCCTTATCAAAAAGGTATAGCCACTTCCATGCAACCGTTATATTACAATCCCACTTCTATTCCGAGCAACTATGTAGGAACAAATCCACTGACGAGTTATAGCGTAGCGACAACGCACCAAATGCAACCGGCATACTATAACCCGAACCTTTATAACGCGTTTACTTTTAATTCGATCATGAATCAACCACAAGTAACGACTTCTACGTACTTGGGGGGGAATTATATAACCGTAACGACTCTGATAGGACCATCTGATAACACTATATTAGGAGGAAATACAGACCCATTAAATACTTCTTTTTCTTATCAAACGATACAGTTTTACTCCACTGTAGGAGCTTTATCAACTCAGTTTTCTACTTATCTGACCATTTATGCTACCGACGTTACGATGCAGTCGGTAACTTTTAGTTATCGCTTTGGAACGGAATTACAAACGCTCTATTTTTCGGATAATTCAAGCACGAGTTATACACTCACTTATGAAAATATTTTTATCCAGACAGTTGCCTATTCTGGAATTAGTATAGAAACGTTTTACCAAGCAAGTCCAAACTCCCCTTGGCAGGATATAGGCTACACACCTGTCGACACAAGTAGCACTACTTTCACCTCGTTTCAAACTGGCATTCCAAATAGCATTTATAATGAACAGATTACTACTGATCTGTCACCTGGTTTTTTCACAGCCAGTTCTACTTTTGTGAATATGCTTGGCAGTAATGTCTATACAGGTCTTCTTGTTACTACAAACTCCGTTATTATTTATAATAATGAGCAGGTTAGCACCTATTATAGCCAATCGCTCTCTTACCAAATTAATATCGATAATCTGACAGCTGCCCTTAATAGCGTTACGACAACTAAATATGGGAGTGCTGTAGGATCGGGAATTATTACTGTTACCACTTTTTCATGGTGGTGGAGCAGTGAACCTGGAACCGGTTGGACTGGAAGCCAAGTAACAACAGGAAATAATTTTACATTTCAAACAGCTGTCAATTCTTACCTTTTTTATACTTATAATGGAACTACCATCACTCAATCATCAGATGCAGTTACACAAATTCAGTCACTGATTACTATACAAAATAACTATTTGTCTAATTCTCAAACATTTTTAAACAACTCAGTAACTACCCTCCAGAGTCAGGTTTCACTAGCTGGCCAAATTATTGGTTCCTTAGCTTCAGCAACTCAGGCCATCATTACCAACATAGCATAAACTCAAAACCTTAAAAAATATGACTGAAATATCTAACGAAGAAAAAAAAACCAATCCCCTGAAACAAGAGCCAATGAGTCCTCTTGCTAAAAAATTTTACTCCATTCTTAAAAATGGAACACCTCTTTATCAAGTTAAAGGAATGTCAAAACAATATTTGGAAAATCTCTATTCCATTGCTTACAATCTTTATTCTGCAGAAAAATATGAAGAAGCTGGGAGGATATTTCAAACTATCGTGTTCTACAATCACTTAGATAAAAAATCATGGTTAGGCGCAGGAGGTTCTGCAGAAATGTTAAAACAGTACGATAAGGCTCTTATTGCTTATTCGTATATATCATTACTCGACAAGTCAGATCCATTGCCTGCCCTTCATGCATTTGATTGTCATTTTGCATTAAAAAATTATCCTCAAGCACTTTCTGCTTTGGAAGCTGTTCTTTTATTATCTTCAAAGAAACCAGAATATCAAGAAATTAGAAAGCGAGCGGAGTTTTTGAGAAACATGCTTCATTCAACGATACAAGAAAGCAAAACCAAATCTTAACTCTCACTTTTATGTCAAACATCTCATCAAATTTATCTTCTCCTACGCCACAATTATTATCAGGAACTCAAGAAAATGAAATTGTTCAGAAGAAATCATCTAAAACAGCTTCTCCTGAAAAATCAACTGCTCTGGCAGGAGCAGCTAACGATCGTAATATTAAAACTAATAGTGACTATTCAGAACGCAATTCATCTGATGCAATTAGTCAAAACCATGAGAGCTCCCAAGATGATGCACGGAATTTAGGTAGTAGCTCCAGCGCTACTCCAAATGAGGGAACATTAGCTTCTTCAGTTAGTGAGAGTCAGGGAGAATCAACGGCTCACGCTGCTTTTGCAGCTCAATTTCAAACAGCTGGAAGTAAATTTGTTAATAGCAGTACTCTTTCACCACAAGCTACTGATTATATTTCCAAAAACATTCAAGATAAAGTTTCTTTGAATTCAGTTACCTTAAAAATGCAGACTACGGTACCAAAAAACTCTTATAATCAGTCTGTTACTATTTTAAATCATAATAGAGCTCCTTTGCTACCAGAACCAACTCCTCTTGTAATAGAACCTGATCCTTCAGAAGATAATAATAACCAGACTGATGAAACCACAGTTACTAATAGGACTCCGTCAAAATCCTCTCGCAAGTCTACTGCAAGCACACTTCATAGCGCTCGTTCTGGCTCCCCTACTGCCAGCACTTCTACTTCTTATACAGTTAGTACTTACAAAGCAACCACACCTCCTCCCACTAATGAATCTAGTGATAGTACTCCGTTAAGCACAACAACAGAGACAGCGCAAGATACATTTAACGTTTTCATTGCGGCAGAAAGTTCTGCACAGCTCAGTACTCATTCACAACTGGAGGCTATCGATGCTAGTGTTGCTGGGTCAAATGCGGATGAAAACATTCAACTTGACTCTATTACTAAAGAACAAACTCAAATCACTGCGACAATAAATAATGCAAAAGCGGAGGCTGCTGCGAATGCCGCATCTCGTAAATCCCAAAATACTAGCAATACCACAGGGTGGGTAGTAAATAGTCTCATGTTTGCTGCAGGATTCCTTTTAAGTTGTACAGTAGTAGGGGCTGGGTTGGGAGTTGCTCTTATGATCGGCGCCGCTCTTTCCATGGTCATGATGTCTCCAGGGGGGAAAGATATCACTAATGACCTAACAAAATCATTAGAAGGCCCTCCATGTCATGCATCTCACGAAACTGCTGACATTGTCTCTCAAATTATTATTGCATCATTTATTATAGCTTGCTCTGGCATTGGAGAAGGACTAGCAGCGGTATTTTCTGATGCAATCAAGGCAGCAATGGTTGGAGCAGAAACTACTACAGATGTCGCATCAATAAGTACTTCATCAGGTGCTGACATCACAGCTGATTCTACCGCAGATAGCACAACAGATGCCGATGAGGGATTCATGGCTGGCTCATCGAGAGATCATCTTACCCCTGAAGATATGACTCTTGTTGATGGCGTACGATCTACTAGCCAATGGGGTTCAATAAGAGCACTTAATGCTTTTGGATATAGCCTAGCCCGATCTGCAAGAATAGGTACACGTAGTTTGAAACTTGCTATATTCGAAGCACCAGCACTTGTTACCTCTGGCATATACAATACCGCTATATTTCCAATACGAATGGCAGGTAATATTCTTGATTTTGTATGCTCAGTTTTTTATGGGTTATTCCAATTTTTAAAAGAGTCTGCAGAGTTCGGAATGTCTTTAGCACAGAAAAGCACCTTTGAAGAGGTGTTAGCAACAATTTCAGAAAGTGCACAAGAAACTGCTAGTCTTACTGTTGCTAAGATTTACCAGACTATTGGCCAATTATTTCCCAGAACACTTGTTAATGGTGTTTTTATACTTGTTGCCGCACTTAACACTCTTTTAAGTCTTCATAACGCTAAGGTAGCGAAACAATCTCTTATAGCTGCAGGAAATTTTGAACAATCCGAAGGAAATGTAAAAATCGATGAGGCGTTTGTGAGCGAAATGCAAAGCTTTATTGAAAGTAGTAATAACTCACTTACAAACATATTAAACACTGTTGAAAATGAAGTAACCAATGCGGGAGCTACTTTATCACAAATGGCTAGCCCACTTGAAACGGCTTTACGCTCTTAATAATGTTTGTTCTCTACCAGCATCTCGTTGCTAGGGGCGGTGTAGAGTTTTAGTTACAATGCTTGTATGTTTATTTCGTATTCTATCAATAATTCTCATTTTTCTGATATTGCACCCTTTTTAATAGAACGGTATCATCTTCCTAAGGAGGAGATTCAAGCTCCTTTGCTTGAATTCATGATTGATGGTGCCATATCATTAGAGCTACAAGAGAATCAATCGAGGGTTTATATTATTGGTGTGG